>CABZFN010000005.1:0-12500 GCA_902525035.1 uncultured Alphaproteobacteria bacterium
AAGTTTTGGATGGCCTCCAATTTTTTTTAAAATTGATGTTTTTATTATTCCATAACATCCAATTAATTTGATTTCGTTGTTTGAATATTTTTTTATGAATGAATAAAAATCAAATTTTGAAATATTTGCGCTCAATTTAATTAATTTGTTTGTATCAAAATTTATACCTTGATAGTAGGATGAATAGCTTGCAACAATAGATGGATTATTTTCTATATTTTTAATCATTATACTTAAAAAGTTTTTATGCATCAAATCATCATCTGCTAACCAAGTAAATAATTCTGTTTCGCACTGATCTAATAAAAAATTCATATTTGAAAATTCACCCAATGAGTTACTATGATTAAAAAATAAAATTCTTTCGTCTGCAGGAATACCTAAATTTTCAAAATTAAGATTGTGACTCGTGTAATCATTACCTATTAAAATATAAAAATTTTGATAACTTTGAAGTAAAATTGAATTGATTGCTTCTTTTAATAAATCTTTTCTATTATAAGTCGTAATTGCTACAGTTATCGTGGGATTTTTCATTTTAAAATTTGAGTTTGTTAACTACAATCTTAATAATTTTTTTAATTGGTTTAGGAATAACCTTTAAAAACAAAGAAGATAAAAATAAGTTTGGATCTGTTTTTTTTATTAATTTAAATCTTATTTTATCTAAATCATATCTTGGAATAATTATTTCTGGTTCTTTAGTTATTCTCAAAGGTCTAGTTTCTACAGAATTATATAATTTAAAAGATTTATTATTTTTTGTTGTTGCTAAGTTATCAAAACCAATATTTTTTACTAAATTAACTCTCGGAGCAATTGTATAACCTCCATTTTTTATCATTGAATAAGTCCATTGTGTAGACCATATATTATGTTCTTTATTTAAAGCATTATCAAAGTAGATTTTCATCCATTTAATAATATTTTTATTTTTATAATAATTAAAAAACATTTCGTAATCAGTTGCATAATCATATTCAGAAATATCTGAATTGAAATGTTTCCAAGCCCTTTTCCAAGTTGCCCATCCCCAAATATCATTAATGGTAGTAAAATAATAGCTGTCATTACATTTTTTTTTATCTAATAAATAATTATTACCTGAGATTTGCATAACTTTGTTATTATTTTGATATTTAATTAAGTTATGTTCGCAAAAACTGAAAAAATCTAAACTTGGAATACAATCATCTTCTAGAATTATACCATATTCATTTTTATCAAAAAACCAATTTATTGCTGTAATTACAGCAACTTTGCATCCTAAATTTTCTTCATTGAATTTTTTTTGAATTTTACATTTCCAATTTATTTTACTAATAATTTTTTTAATTATTGTAATTTTTTTTAAAATCATTTTGATTATTTTTTCTGGGACCATCTATTGAAATAAAAAGATTTCTTGGTTTTTTTTTCTCTAAAGCTTTAATTAGTTTTTTAACGCTATCAGGTCTATTAAAAAGTAATAGAAGTATAGGGGTATTCATTTAATTGTACTTTTGCATAATTTTTTTTAATTGATTTGCAACTATATCAATATTTTCTATTTTCATACCTAAGCCTGCAGGTAAGTAAAATCCTCTTTTAGACATATATTCTGAATTTGGATGTTTATCATTTTTAAAAAAACCTAGTTTTTTTAAAATAGGCTGCTTATGCATAGGGTAAAAAAAAGGTCTTGTTCCTATACCCTTAGAATTTAATTCTTTAACTATATTATTAGTATAATTTTTTTTGTTTTTATTAAAATACCATAAACCCAATATAAATTTGTTGAATATTGATTGTTGGGCATTGGTAATTGTATATTTGATATATTTGATAATAATTTACTATACTTACTTCCTATAACTTTTTTTATTTTTATAAATTTATTTATTTTTTCAAGTTGTGATAATCCAAGAGCTGATTGAATATTTGTAAATCTATAATTCCAACCTAGCACATCATGCTTAAATCTTTTTTTATTATTAAAACCTAAGTTTCTTAAAAGTTTTAGTTTTTGATAGTATTTTTTACTATCAGTTAAAATCATACCTCCTTCTCCAGTTGTAATTAACTTATTTGCATAAAAACTAAATATACTCAAATGTCCAAAAGATCCGCATAATTTATTTTTAAAATGAACACCATGGCTCTCTGCTGCATCTTCTATTATGTATAAATTATATTTTTTAGCTAAATACGAAACAATATCCATATCACATGCAAGGCCATAAGTATGAACAACCATAATTGCTTTAGTTTTTTGTGTTATTTTTTTTTCAATTTGTGTTACATCCATATTCCAATCATATAAATTTGAATCAATTAGAACAGGTTTTATTCCTTTTTTAATTAGTGGCAAAATACATGAAATAATTGAGAACGCCGGCATGATTACTTCATCGCCTTTTTTTAAATCTAAAACCTCAATAGATAGCTCAATAGCTGCAGTTCCATTTACTACACTTACGCCATAATTTTTTCCAATATAGTTTGAAAATTTTGTCTCAAATTGTGAAACATATTCTCCTTCAGAAGATACCCAACCAGATTTTAAGCAATCAGAGACATATTTGATTGCATTTCCAATTATTAGAGGTTCATTAACAGGAATGTTATATTTTTTTTTATTCATATAGAGTATTTATCGTTATTAATTTGATAAGGTCCCTGTTTTACTTCTAAAATTTCTGAATCTTCGAGCATTGTAAATCCATGTCCACAATCTCCAATTAAAATTGTATCACCTTTGTTTAAAATTTTACTTTGCAATTTTATTTTATTTTTACTAAAAAAATCAATTTTTACTTTACCTTTTCTAATAAATAAAACTTCGAATGTTTTATGTATATTTCTTTTTGTAGTTGCATGGATGTGTGGTTCAATTATATAATTTTTTTTTCTATTCATATAACCAAGTTGTAGCTCATAAGATTCAGGAGTAAAAAAATTAATATCTTCTCCTGCATAGTTTGATTTAATAATTATTGATATTATTTCATTGTCATGTTTTATATATTCAATCATTTAGATCTACCGAAATTAGTTTTTTTTCGTCTATTTTAAATATTTTGTTGCAATGTTTCAAGTTATCAAACTTATGAGATACTAATATAATTGTTATTTTCATATTCAATTCTTTTAAAAAATTTATGATTGATTCTTCGTTTTTTTTATCTAATGAATTTGTAGACTCATCTAATATTAAAATTTGAGAACTATTATATAACGCCCTAGCAATACCAATTCTTTGAATTTGCCCTCCAGATAATTGAATTCCATTTTCACCAACAACAGTTTCTAATTTATTAGGTAATTGTTTTACAAATTGCTCAAGCTGTGAATTGCTTAAAGCATATTTTAATTTTTTATCATCTTTAGAAAAAGATTGTTTTCCAAATAAGATATTATTTTCAATTGTATCATCGAGTAAAAATACTTTTTGTGGAACATAGCCAAATAAATTTATTAAATTAATTTTTTCTAAATCAATTTCGTTATCATTAATTAAATAATTATACGATTTGGGAATTAAAAGACCTATTATAATATTAATTAAACTTGTTTTTCCTGCACCACTTGGACCCATAATACCAATAAAATCACCTTTATTAATTTCAAACGACAAATTTTTAAAAATTCTTTGATTTCTATTTGAGTATTCAAAATTAATATTATTAATTTTTAAATTTTTAAAAATAAAAGATTTATTTATTTTTCTATTTAAATTAAGTTTTAGTTCTTCATTAATCAAATTTACAGCTGGTTCTAAATAACGTATATCTTGCAAACAATTGAGTATTCTACTTGCAGAAGGAAGAAGCCTAAATGAAGCTGCAGCATATAATGCGATAGATGTAATTATTGAAGATGAATTATTAGATATATTGATATAAATAAAAAATAAGCAAACAAAACTTGAAATAACAATAAGCTCAATCCATAACCTTGGTAAATTAGATAAAAATCCAGAATATTGATCAGATTTATATTTTTTAAAACTATTAAAAGAGAAATTATTTTTGAAAAAATCAAATTTACCATAAATTTTTACCTCTTTAATTGCACCTAGACTATGCTGAATATCTTTTATTCTTAAAGCTTCGTATTTTTGTCTATATGTACCCCATTTTAATAATAATTTCTGAAAAAATAAGTAAAAGATTGAACAACAAATTATTATTGTTAAAAATATAAATATAGTTGCTTTTGGATTAACCACTAACATTAAAGTTGTGATTCCTATTACTACTAAAATTTCGGTTAATAAAATAAAGAAAACTTTAAAAGTATAAGTAAAAGCATCAACTTCATTTACTAGATTTCTAATAATTTCAGAGGATTTTCTTGAAATATGAAAAATAAAACTTTGTTGTAAATAAATTGAAAAGAGTTTTTTATTATAAAATAAATTAATCTTGAATATTAAATAATTTTGAAACCAAGCTACAAGTATTAGAAAAAAAATTTTCAATAAAAAAACAAAAAATAAAACCATAGCTGCTACAATAATCAAATTATCTGTATTAAAAGGATGAGATACAGTTAATAAAAATTCATAAATTACATTATTCATTGAGGATGGGTTAAGAATGCTATCGAGAAAAGGTATAACCATTCCAATACTAAGTGTTTCCAAAAACATTCCAAAAATAAGTAGAATAAACAAAAAGAAAAGTGGTAGGTAAAGCTGACTATCAATAACTGAATATAATTTTTTAACTATTTTCATAGATAAAAAGTTTAAGAATTTAAACTTTCTATTCTTAAATCATTATTAACCATTTCTTTAATCATTTGATTTATTGTAATTTTATTTTTCCATTTGAGAATTTTTTTTGCTTTAGAATTATCACCTTGCAAAATCGGTACTTCAGATGGTCTAAAATATTTTTTATTTACCTTAATTATTGTCGCACCTTTTTTAAGAGGTGTGTTAAATTTATTTTGTATACTTATAATTTTGGCATGCTCATTCAAACCTTTACCAAACCATTTAATTTTTATACCAAGGTAGAGAGTCACTTTTTCAATAAATTCTTTTACTGATAGAGAATTTCCAGTAGCTATAACAAAATCATCTGGTTTATTTTGCTGTAGAATTAACCATTGCATTCTTACATAATCTTTTGCATGTCCCCAATCTCTTTTAGCATAAATATTGCCAACATAAAGATGCTTATCAATTCCTAGAAATACTCTTGCAAGTCCTCTTGTAATTTTTCTTGTAACAAATGTAACTCCTCTACGTGGTGACTCATGATTGAATAATATACCGTTAGCTATGAACATTTTATAAGATTCTCTATAGTTAACAGATATCCAGTAAGCAAATACCTTGGAAGCTGCATAAGGACTTGACGGATAAAAAAAAGAACTCTCTTTTTGTGGAACTTTAATATTTTTACCAAACATCTCAGATGATGATGCCTGATAAATTTTAATATTTTTATTTACAGTTTTACACGCTTCTAAAAGTTTTAATGTTCCTATTGCATTAGTTTCTGCTGTGTAAACTGGATTTTCAAAACTAACCTGTACGTGGCTTTGTGCTGCAAGATTATAAATTTCATTTGGTTTGATTTTGTAGATCAGCTTAGTAAGTGAAGATTGATCGTTCAAATCTCCATAATGAATTAAAAAATTTTTTTTTCCCTCAATTGGTTTTTGGTATATTGCGTCTAACCTAGATGTATTAATTGAAGATGATCTTCTAATAATACCGTGCACTATGTATTTTTTGGTAAGAAGAAATTCAGCAAGATATGATCCGTCTTGCCCTGTAACTCCTGTTATAAGCGCAATTTTTTTCTTCATTTATTAAAGTTTGTAGATAAATCTTTATATGTTAATTGGATACCCTCATCAAGATTTACTTTAGGTTGCCATCCCAAACTTTTTATAAAAGAAGAATCAATAATTTTAGATCTAATTCCATTTGGTCTAGAATTATCATAAGATAATTTTACATTTATTCCAACTATATTAATAATTTTTTTAGCTAAATCATCAATACTAATCTCATTTCCAGAACCAATATTAATTACTGTTTTTTTTATTTTTTTATAGTTATGCATTATTAAAATAGCTGCTTCTGCTAAATCCTCAACATATAAAAATTCTCTTAAAGATTTACCATCCCCCCAAATATTAAAATAATTTCTATTTTTTAATTTACAATTATAGGCTTTAAGAAGCAATGCTGGAAGAACATGAGAATTCTCTGGATCATAATTATCATTAGGTCCATAAAGATTTGTAGGCATTAAGGTAATATAATTTTTATTGAAGTCTCTATTAATTGACTCACATAATTTTAATCCTGCAATTTTAGCAATTGCATATGGTTCATTTGTATCTTCTAATTTTCCAGACATTAAACTTTCTTCTTTAATTGGCAATTTTGTATTCTTTGGATAAATACAGCTTGAACCAAAATTAATTAATGAATTTAAACCTAACTTATGTGCAGTATAAATAACATTAAATTGTATCATTGTATTTTTATATATAAAATCCGTCCTATTAGTATTATTTGCAGATACACCACCTACTAAACCAGCTGCATTGAAAATAAAGTCAGGCTTATATTTTTCAAAAAATTTCTCTACTTCCTGTTTTGATTCTAAATTTAATTCATTACGATTAGGCAGAATAATGTTTTTAAAATTATTTCTTTGTAAACATCGCACTAATGCACTTCCAACAAGACCCATTGAACCAGTAACAAGAATTTTCATTATTTAAGCTTTATTTTTAAAATTTTCATAAAATAAAATAGCGACTGGTAAATAATAAATTATACTTAACCAATTATTAAAGAAATTTCCAGAGGGCATTATAGGCCATAAATTTGAAAATATCATAGTAATACATAAAAAGCTAATATTACTAATTTCAAAATTGTTAAGAAATATTTTTTTTATTATAATAATTAAACAATATAAAAAAATTAATAATATAGGAGCAATACCTATTATACCAATTTCAGAAAGCAATTGTACATATGTATTATGCGGATGAGTACTACAATTTATATTAAACCAATATTTTGAATTATCTTTGTTAATATAGTAACCCTTTCCATATTTTGGTGTAGAGCATAATTCTCTAAACATTTTTGGACCATGACCAAATATTGGTTTGTCCTTGAACATTTTGTAAGCTGTTGAATAATGCAGAGTATGTGTTGATGAGAAAATATTAAAATTGATTTGTAAATTATTTTCTATTTTAAAATCAAATTGATTAAAAGTATCAATAAAAATTCTTTTATATGAACTACTATCTAAATAAAGAAGTGAAATAATCATTAAAACTCCAATGGCTAAATAAGAAATATTTTTTTTAAGAATTTTTTTATAGGACAAAGCTAATATAAATAAATTCAAAAATAAAATAAAAAAAGCAGTTCTTTCACCACTGAGTATGATTATTGACAGGATAATTATAATATATGAAAATAATAATAAATTTTCATAATAAATTTTTTCTTTTAATAACAAGTAACCTATGATTGGTATAAAGAAAGTTCTACTTAGGAACGAGCCCAAAATTTCTTCATCTTTAAAAAAACTACTTAGCTTGACTCCATTATAAGGATAACCAAAAATATTAAAATTAAAAAAATATTGAAAATATGAGTCAAAAAAAACTATTGCAAGTAAACAAAAATATATAAATGAAAATTTTTTTAAAAAATTATTTTCAATTTTTGAAATATATGAAAAACATAATACAAAAAAACCAAATCTAAAGTAAAATAAACTTGATTCTAAAGAAAGTAATATATTTGCAGAATATAATGAAACTAAAATTAAATACAGACACCATAAAAAGAAAAATAGTACTATTTTATTTTTGAAATAAATATATTTTTTTTTTTTAATTATTAGAAAAATAAATAGTAAACTATTTATAGAAATTATTGCATCGGCAAAAAATCTACTAAATACAATTGCAAATGGTAATAAAAAAAATAAACTTACAATTATCTGATTAAGACTATTATAAGTATTAAAGTTTAAATTATTCAAGTTATTTTTTTTTAATAATTTTATACGATAAAACAATTAAGTATAAAATAATTATAATTAAAAAAATAAAATAATAATACAAACTAAGATTAAAAGTATTATTTTTTATTATAGTTTCTAATTTTGAATTTTTTTCATCAAAAAAAATTGTAACCATAAAATACTTCAAATTATTTTTTAGATTGGTAATTAAGTTTTCTATTTGTATTTGAGATAATTCATCAGCCCAAAGTGGAGTAGAATCAACTCTTCTTTTTTCATTAATTAATTGATTTAGATAATTTGAAAATAAAATCTTTGCAGAGGAATCAGTTATTTCTCCATTTTCAACACCTTCTGCAAGAGCATCAAAATAATATACTAATCTATTACCCTTTTGAGTGCATGACTGCAATTTTGAACAATACTCTAATCTTTTTTCTTTACCACATAATATTATTTCTTTGAATTCAGTATTAATATCTAAGCACTCTTGATAGTGAGAATAATCAGCTTTAAAAAACTTACTTGATTTAATTTTAGTTAATTCAGTTAATATAGAATTATAATTTAATTCTTCATAATTTTTCTTAATATTTTTTAAGTACAAATTCAAAATTAAATTTATTTCTTTTTTAATATTTATTTCTGAAACAATATTTGAACTTAGTGTAAATTTTAGTTTAATAATGTTGTTATTTAAAATATTTTCCGAAAGAGATGATAAATTGTGAATTTCTAATTCATCTAAATATAAAGTTTCTGAATTAAACTCTTCTTCAAAATATAATTTATTATTTGTTAAATGATTAGATAATTTTGTGATTAAATAAATAAATGTATCGTAATTACAAATTTTTGAAGGAAAAAAATTTTTTGTACAACTTTCAAATGCACCTAAAATATCATCATGTTTAAGATTAATTTCATAAGTATTAATACTTGATTCATGATTGTATATTTTTTGAAAAAAATTTTGCAGTAATAATCCAATCAAAAGTGTTGAAAAAGTTATTGCAATTAATAAAAACTTATTATCTTTTATTTCAAAAAATATTTTTTTTAAGTTTATTTCATTCATTTGATTGTATTATTTAATTTATTTATAGTATTCATCATGCCATTTCAAAAAAACTTTTAATCCATCTTCAATATTTTTAAACTTATTAACAATTATATACTTCCTTAATTTCTTTAGAGAACTGTTTGTTTTTTTTAATTCTCCTTTAGATAATTCTTTATGAATAATATTAGTTTTTTTTTGATAATGGTCTTCAAAAATATTTAAAATTTTTGTTAGTTTTACTGAGTTTGAGTTACCTATATTGAATATTTCAGCGGGAATTTCTTTTTTAATCTTTAATCTTATGAGTTTATAAATACTACTAGATACATCATCGATATATGTAAAATCTCTAAATAAATTACCCTTATTATATAATTCAATAAAATTATTTTTTTTTATAGCAGATGCTAGTTTACTAAAAAACATATCTGGTCTTGCGTATTTTCCATAAACAGTGAAAAATCTTAATCCTATCGTTTGAATATTATGGAGATTAGAATATGAATAAGCAATTAATTCGTTTGTTTTTTTGGTAGCAGAATAAACTGAGAGAGGAGTATCCGTTTTATCAGTCTCTATATTCGTAAGATTTTTATTGCTACCATATACTGAACTACTAGATGCATATAAAAAATTTTTAATTTTATATTTTGACGATAGATCTAATACATTAAAATATCCGTTTATATTATTTTTAATATATTTACTAGGATTTTTAAAAGAATAGCTTACACCTGGTTGCGCAGCTAGATGAATAACAATATCTAATTTATTTTTTTTGAAAATATTTTCTAAGTTTTTTATATTATTTATATCTAGAAATTTAAAAAAGAAATTTTTATTTTTTGTTAAAACTTTCAATCTATCTTTTTTTAATTTTTTAGCATAATAAGTATCTAGATTATCAACTCCAAAAACTTTATAGTTTTTATTTAATAATAATTTTAGACTTATATGAAAACCAATAAAACCAGCACATCCAGTAACAAGACAATTCATTAATTAACGGGCATAACAAATTCTGCACCTACATTAATATTTTCAGGCCATCTACTTGTAATAGTTTTTAGTTTTGTATAAAAATTTACACCTTCTTTACCATGCATAGCGTGATCTCCAAATAATGAATTTTTCCAGCCACCAAAACTATGAAATGCCATTGGAACAGGAATGGGAACATTTATTCCTACCATACCAATTTTACAATCAGTTGTGAAGTTTCTGGCAACTTGTCCACTAGATGTATAGATACTTGTTCCATTTCCATATTCATGATTATTTACTAAATTTAAGGCATCTTTATAGTTTTCTGCTCTCACAACTGATAAGACAGGGCCAAAAATTTCTTTTTCATAAATTTGCATGGTTGGTAATACATGATCAAATAAAGTTGGGCCTATAAAATAACCATCTTCGTATCCCTGAATTTTTAGATTTCTTCCATCAACCACAAGATTAGCACCCTCATCAACTCCTATTTGAATTAAGTTTTCAATATTTTGTTTATGCTCTTTACTTATTACTGGACCCATATCAGCATCATTAGTAGTCCAGGGTGCAACAACAAGTTCGTTTGATTTTAATTTTATTTTATCTACTAATTCATCTGCAATTTCACCGACGGCAACTGCCACTGATACAGCCATACATCTTTCACCTGCTGAACCATAAGCAGCACCAATAATTCCATCAACTGCTTGATCAATATTTGCATCAGGCATAACAACTAAATGATTTTTTGCACCCCCAAGTGCTTGAACTCTCTTTTGGTTCATAGCAGATTTTTCATAAATATATTTTGCTACATTTGTTGAGCCTACAAAACTAATCGCTGAAATATTTCTTTCTTCAATAATTTGATCTACAATATTCTTATTTCCATTAATTACATTAAATACTCCGTCCGGCAATCCAGCTTTTGTAAACAGTTCAGCAAGTTTTATTGAGCATGAGGGGTCTTTTTCAGATGGTTTTAGTATAAAAGAATTACCACAGGCAATAGCTATTGGATACATCCACATTGGAACCATTGCAGGAAAATTGAATGGGGTAATACCAGCACAAACACCTAGAGGCTGTCGCATTGACCAAGAATCAATATTGGCTCCTACATTATTTGAGAATTCTCCCTTTAAAAGATGAGGTATGCCACAGGCAAATTCAACAACTTCTAACCCTCTAGTAACAGACCCTTTAGCATCTTCTAATGTTTTTCCATGCTCTCTAGAGATAATTTTAGCCAATTCTTCAATATTTTCTTGAATTAAAACTTTATAATTTGAAATTATTCTTGAACGTTTGAGAGGTGTTATTTGAGACCATTGTTTTTGAGCATTAAATGAACTTTCAACTGTCTTTGAGAAATCCTCGTTATTTGATAATACCACTTTTGATATTATTTCACCGATTGATGGATCATAGACATCTAAGAATTCGTTAGAATGATTAATTTTTTTTCCATTTATATAATTTTTAATGACTTCCATTATTTATTCCTCTTCTTCTATAAATTAAAATTAAATTTCTTAAATAAACAAAAATTCCAAACATTTGACCTAATATGATTACAGGGTCTTTTCTAAATATTGCATAAATTAATAATCCTAAACCGCCGAATATACTTAAGTACCAAAATATAATTGGTATATAACTAATCCCTTTTTTTTCTGAATAAATCCATTGAATTACAAATCTTGAAGCAAATAATCCTTGTCCAACAAATCCAATACAAAGAAATAAAATTTCAATTCTAGTTAAATTTATAAAGTATTCAGTCATTTTTTCTTGAATCAATAATTTTTTTTACTTTATATATATCAATTATACCAACAAATAATCTATCAATAATACCGTATTTTGATTTACCATAAATTCTCTTATTATGTGAAACTTCAATAAATAAAGTTTTTCTATTATATCCTTTGAACAAAGCAGGTAAAAATCTATGTATGCCATTAAAAAAAGGGAATTTTAAAAATTGATTTTTATCAAAAACTTTGAGTGCACATCCAGTATCATCACAATCATCATTTAATATTTTTTTTCTAACTTTATTGGCAACTAAAGATGATAGTCTTTTAATAAATTTATCTTTTCTATTTTTTCTGATTCCACCAACTAAATAAATCTCTTTTTTAGAAAAATAAACTTCAATTAGTTTTAACGCGTCCCAAGGGTTATTTTGACAGTCACCATCCATTGTCAATAAAGTAGAAGAATTACTTAACTTTGCGCCCTCATAAATAGAAAAACTTTGACCCATATTTTTATGATTTTTGAAAAATTTTATTTTATAATAAGATTTTTTTAAGTGGTTTAGAATTTTATTTGAGTTATCATTACTAAAATCATCAATGAATATGATTTCACTAATTTTATCATATAAACCGCAATCCAATATACTTTTAAATAATAAATCAATATTTTCTTCC
>CABZFN010000005.1:17500-78008 GCA_902525035.1 uncultured Alphaproteobacteria bacterium
TGCGTTAGCTACGACACTGATACTACTGTACCAGCGACTAGCACTCATCGTTTACTGCGTGGACTACCAGGGTATCTAATCCTGTTTGCTACCCACGCTTTCGTATCTCAGCGTCAAAAATGGCCTAGTTAGTCGCCTTCGCTTCTGGTATTCTTTCCAATATCTACGAATTTCACCTCTACACTGGAAATTCTACTAACCTTTACCAAATTCTAGATCACTAGTTTTAAATGCAGTTCCTGGGTTGAGCCCAGGGATTTCACATCTAACTTTTTGATCCGCCTACATACGCTTTACGCCCAGTGATTCCGAACAACGCTAGCCCCCTTCGTATTACCGCGGCTGCTGGCACGAAGTTAGCCGGAGCTTCTTCTTCAACTAATGTCATTATCATCATTGATGAAAGAGTTTTACAACCCGAAGGCCTTCTTCACTCACGCGGCATTGCTGGATCAGGGTTTCCCCCATTGTCCAATATTCCCTACTGCTGCCTCCCGTAGGAGTCTGGGCCGTGTCTCAGTCCCAGTGTGGCTGATCATCCTCTCAAATCAGCTATAGATCGTAGCCTTGGTGGAGCAATTACCTCACCAACTAGCTAATCTAGTGCGGGCTCATCTGAAGGCGATAAATCTTTCTCTTTACAGACACATCCGGTATTAGCTACAGTTTCCCGCAGTTATTCCGAACCTTCAGGTAGATTCCCACATGTTACTCACCCGTGCGCCACTAAATCCGAAGATTTCGTTCGACTTGCATGTATGAGGCATGCCGCCAGCGTTCGTTCTGAGCCATAATCAAACTCTTAAGTTAAGTAAATCTGACCGAAGTCAAAAATTACGGAACGTCCGTTAAAGCGGAATACTTCTTGTATAAACAAAAGTATTTGTTGATACGTATTCCATTAACGTTCGTAAAAAATTAATTACGAATTGTTGTCTACGTATCTCTTTTATAATCTTATTAACATTTTAAAGAGCATACAAAACCCTACTATTTTTAGCAAAAATTGTAGAGGATTGTTCTTTTCAAAAGAAAAGAGTATGTGCCTATAATAGTATAAAAATACCTTGTCAAATCATAAAAAAAATAAAAATTTGGCTAAATTCTGGGGATAATTTATTAATTTTTTATAAATATTTCTTCTATGTGAGAATCTTAATAGTTTATATTCATTTTTTAACAATATTCTTAATAAATTTTATATTAAATCATAAGATAATATGAAAAAAATACTTATTAAAATCATGATAATTTATAATAATGATTGAGTATTTGAGAAATATTTTAAAAAACAATTATTTTACACATAAATTCAGTTTAAAAGTTATTGATTTATTCAAAATTAGAAAGCTGATTAGACAATATGAAAAATATATTTTTAAAATAAAAATAAAAGAGGCAAAAAAAAATAAAAAGCCTATTCAATTAATTGTTGCTGCTGGAGATCAATCTAGGACTGATTGGATTTCCTCTGAATGGTATGTGCTTAATATAACAGAATATAAAAGTTGGAAAAAATATTTTTCTTTTAATGAGGTAGATAAAATTTTAGCTGAACATGTTTTTGAGCATTTTGACAATAAACAAACTAAAAATTGCTTAAATAATATTCACAATTTTTTAAAATCTGATGGATGTTTAAGAATTGCAGTTCCTGATGGATATTTTCCAGATAAAAAATATATAGATTGGGTCAAGCCAGGGGGATTAGCACCTGGCGCTGAAGATCATAAAATCTTATATAATTATCAAACACTAAAAAAAATTTTAGAAAAAAACAAATTTAAATGTAAATTAGTTGAATTTTTTGATGAAAACAAAAATTTTTTTATAAATAAAAAATTTAATGAAAATGGTTTTGTTTCTAGATCAAGTTTAAATGATGCAAGAAATAAAGATGGAAAACTAGAATACACATCATTAATTATTGATGCATATAAGGTTTAGAAATTAATTGGTTGCGGGGGTAGGATTTGAACCTACGACCTTCAGGTTATGAGCCTGACGAGCTACCGGGCTGCTCCACCCCGCGGAAAGATCTTTTTGATAATCTAAAATATAAAAAAAGCAACAATCTTTAAGACTTTTCGTACATATTATTGCAAAATTTATTAAAATTTAAATTTTCTTTGATTTTTTTTATATTAATTTGTTTTTGATTTTTATTAATAATAATATTTGTATATTTTTTTAATTCATTTATTTTTTTTATAACAATTAATTTAGAAATATTTTTAAAGTAATTGTCACGTCTATTAAAACCAGAACCAATTTGTAATGAAAAAGTAGGTATTTGGCAATATATTGATTCTAGAAGCATCGTAGATGAAATTCCAAAAACTACATTATATTTTTTTAATAAGAGTGATTTATTTTTTATTTTTTCATTAAAAATTAGTAATCTATTTGATTTAAAGTTTTTATTATTAACTTTTAATTTTTTTTTGGTTTCATTTTCTAAAGGATGATTCTTTATTCCAATATTTAATTTAATTTTATTTAAATTTGCAAATTCATATAAAAAAATCAAAAACATATCAAAGATTTTTTGTTGATTATATACAATACTTTGTTTTGATAATTTTACAGGCTTAGGATTTTCATATGGTGAAGATATATAAAGGATAAATATTTGATTTTTTTTGTTTTGTTTATAATTAAAATATTTTTTTGCTGTTTCTTGTAAATGGGGTAAACCAACAACACTTATATTTTTATTATTTACTATCTTTGAAAAAGTTTTTTTTGTTTCAAAAAAAGGAACACCTAGATAATCTGGCAAAATAAGAACTTTATTATTTTTAACAATTTGAAATCTTTCTATTGGATGAGCCCAAGAATCTAACATACAAAAAGTTAATATTTGATTTTTTTTGGCTTCAATTAAAAAATCTCTTTCTAAATAATAATATCCGTTTGATCCCACAAAAATTGCTTTTGATTTAAAATTATATAAGTATTTAAAAATTTTAGATTTAGAAATTTTATTTTTTTCATAAATAATCTGACTGAAAAACTTATTATTTATTAATCGTGCATTTAATGATGTGATTAATACTGTTTTAAGATTTCTTTTATTTTTTAAATTGTGGACTATCGTATTGGCAACATTAAGCGATCCTACTGATCCAATTATAAATAAAAGTATCTTCAAGTTGTAATTTAGCTAAGCTGATTTAAATTATTCCAAACTTTTTGAAAAGCTTTACCAATAGAGTGTATTTTTTTATCATCAAAATCTCCCAAAGTTAAACCAAAGTTTAAATAATTAGATTTATTTAATTTTTCTGCTTGAGGACAGTTTTGTTTTCCATAATTTATTTTACCTTGATAAATATTTTTAGACCAAGGAAAATTCTTATTTCCATAAGCAATTTTGTTTTTGTAAATAGGCAAATTGTAAAGTAAAGTCATGCCATTACTTAACAGAGGTACACCCTCTGCTATTAATGCTTTATAAATATTTAATTTTTTTATACCAACACGATTTTCATCATAAAATAATGGATATGCATAATAACTACTTGAAGAACCTTTATCAAATTTGGGTATGTGAAGTCCTTTTAGATTAGAAAGATAACTATCTAAAATTTTTGCCCAAGATTGTTTTTGCTTAATTATTTTTTTTAGTTTTTTTAATTGTTCAATTGAAATAGCAGCTTCAATTTCACCCATTCTAAAATTATACCCTAAAATATTAACTAATTTTTTTTTTGATTTATTTGAAATTACAGCTTCACCATGATTTCTTATTAGCCTCATTTTTTCAGCATAATAGTTACTATTTGTAATTATTATTCCTCCTTCACCACATTGAATTGTTTTATGGTAATTCAAGCTGTAGCCTCCTATATCTGAAAGTACTCCGGTATATTTATTTTTATATGTTGACCCAATAGATTGAGCATTATCAGATATAACTTTTAATTTATATTTTTTTGCTATTTTAATTATTTTTAACATATCTAAAGGCCACCCTGACATTTCAACAACCATTATTGCTTTAGTTCTTTTAGTAATTTTTTCCTCTATCTTTTTTATGTCGATATTATAACCTTCAGAACATATATCTGCAAAAATTGGTATAGCGTTCCAATGTAAAACAGAAGTGGCAGTAGCACACATTGTCCAACATGGGACTATTACCTCATCACCAGGGTTTAATTCTAATGCTCCTACAGCAGCAATTAATCCAGAGGTCCAAGAGTTAACAACTATTGCGTGTTTTACTCCAAAGTATTTCTCACATTGTCGCTCAAACAAGTTAACATATTTTCCACCATTAAACTCTCTTGATTTTTCACCAAGATACTCTGATAACGTCCCTGATTTTATAACTTTTGAGGCAGCGACTAATTCTTCCCTTCCTATTGATGAAAATGGTTTTACCTGAAAATTACAAGTTTTTTTTCCACCAAACAAAGCTAAATTATTTTTCATTATGTAATTTGTTTATAATTTTATGATTATAATTGGATAAAACCAAATTATCATTAATAGTTTTATTTTTATTTTTCAAGTTTTTATAAATATAATTGTAAAGAAATTGTATATTTGAATTTGAAAAAGTTTTTATTGTTTTATTTTTTTTAATCTTCAAATTTTTATTTTCATAAATTTCAATATCATTATAATCTTTAAAAATTATTATAACCTTATCAGTAATTATTTGAATTGAAAATTCTTCTAAAGAATTATTTAATAAATATATATCATACGTTTTATATTTAAATAAGACGTCATTTTTATTACCCTTACTTAATAAAGAAAAATTATTAGGTTTACCAAATAGAAACAAAATTAAATCAATTGCGTGACAACCATTTTCTTTTAAATCTTTTTTGTATAAAAATATAGCTTTTTCAATTTTTCCATATTTTCCTTTAATAAAATTTTTTCTTAAAGTTTCAAAACCAGGCTCAAAAGATCTCTGATAATTTACATAAGTAGATATATTATTTTTTCGTGATAGCTTTAATATTTCATCAGAATATTTTATAGAGTGCGTAATTGGTTTTTCTAAGATTATTAATTTGATTTTATATTTTATTAGTTGTTTGTAAAAAAAAAAGTGTTTTTTTGTTTCCGTGGATATTACTACTAAATCAATTTCTTCATATTTAAATAATTCTTTTAAAGATGAATAAACTGGTTTTGAATATTTTTTTTTAAATCTATTTATTTTAGTTTTATTCTTTTCAACTGCAGCAACTAACAAAAATTTTCTATGATTAACAATTGATTTAGAGTGAGTTAAAATTATATTTTTATTTGTTATATTATAATCATAAGAAAAACCAATTTGACCAAGTCCAATTATTGCACACTTAATCATTTCGCTATAGAGTAATTTATCAATTCATTACAAGTTATATCACTAAATTTAATTTTCTTAGTATTAAAATAAACTGCAATTTGTTTCATTTCTTTATAGTCATCAATTGTGTCTAATTCATATCTTAAATTTGGATAAAATAAATTTATATTAGGACGTAAACTGAATGTTCTGAATAATTTTTTGTTTCTCAAAATAAATAAAGTAGGATGCTCTAAATTTAATTTATTTTTTATACATAATTTATAAGATTTAATTAAAGTTTTTGTATAAAATATTTGACAATTCATCCCTCCTGGTAGTCCTGGGTAGTCTAGATTATTAATATAATCCAATTTGTTATGTAAAAAATTTTGAAGGCAGTAATCTATAAGATTATTGTCAATTAAAGGACAATCTGCTGTAATGCTTATAATGATGTCAATTTTAAATTTCTTTGCTGCTTCAATTACTCTTTTTTTTACATTATACTCATCTCCTCTGTAGACAGATATTTTGTTTTTTTTTGCTAAATTTTCTAGTTTATCATCTCTTTTACTATCAGTTGTTGCTAATATTATTTTCGAAATATTTTTTACTTTCTTTAATCTTGTAAATAAATGTACAATTAAAGGTATGTCTAAAATAACTTTTAGATGCTTATTAGGAAGTCTAGATGAATTAAGTCTAGCTTCAATTATTACACCAATATTATTTTTCAATTATCTCCCTTTCTTATTATATAATTATTTAATTTTAATAATTTTTTATTTTTTCTTATAATATTAATTATATCCTCACATGATATCATTCTAAGATTATTACTAAATTTTTTAACAATTTCTTTTAAAAAATAATAATCATTTATTTCATCTAATGTAACTGCAAGTTCTGGCCAATAAAGATTTTTAGGAGCAACTAAATTAAAAAATTTATATTTATTTTTTTTTCTTCTTATCGATAAAGTAACATGTTCTTTTTCAAGTTTAGTCAACTTAGTCTTATAAATTTCATTTAAAATTGATCTTTTAAAAATTTGTACATCCATGCCATCAGGGTATGATCTTAAGTCACTATTAGTAACAAAGTCATATTTGTTTATTTTAATCATTTCGTATAATTGTTCAATTATCGATAAATCTACTAATGGACAATCTCCAGTAATTAAAGTTATATAATATGCCTTGTAAAGAGTAGCAGCTTTTAAAACTCTACCGGTAACATCATTTTCAGATCCTCTAAAGCAATCTATTTTATTTTTTTTGCAAAATAGTTGAAATTTGTCATCTTCAGGATTTGTAGTTGTAGCAATTACAATATTGGAATAATTATTCAAATATTTTAATCGGTCTACTAAAATTTGAATAATTGTTTTATTATTTATTTTTAAAAAATGTTTATTTTTTAATCTCGAAGAATTTGATCTAGCGGTAATAATTAAAACATTTTTCATTTATAAAGAATTATTTGAGATATTAAAATAATATATAATATTTTTAAATTTACTTTTAAACTGTTTCCAAAACGTGAAAAATCATTTCTTTTACAAATATTATAATTAATTTCTGTAAATTTATAATTATTTTTTATTGCATTGATCATTAAATAAGTTCCTACAGAGTTATAATTTTTTTTAAAACCAAATTTATCATATAACTTTGTTCTATATCCTTTGATCCCTGATAAAGGATCAGAAATTTTATAATGTTGTTTCATTATTAATGAAAAAAAATATTCCATAATTCTTGATTTTGTATTTCTATTAGTAAGAACTAAATCATATCCATTTTTTAAATTAGATATAATTTTATCAAAATCTGCTAGATTATGTTCTCCATCAGCATCGACTGTAATTAAATAACGATATTTTTCCTTGCTTGCCATCCTCATACCTTGCTCAATGGCAGTATCATATCCAAAATTAAATTTATTTTTAATAATATTTATTTTAAATTTTTTAACGTAGTCTAAAGTATTATCAGTAGACCCATTGTCAATTAGATAAATATCGCCTTTATTAGTTAAAATATTTAAAACTGATTTTATTGTTTTAGCTTCATTAAAACATGGTATTATAAATGCCACGTTATTATTCAAATTGATTTAGAGACTCTATTAAAAAAGTAAGGCTCTCCTCCAAATCCAAATTTAAATTTTTCGATATTTTTAATTTTCTTAAATTGATTAATGTTTATTTTGTTTCCACTAAGATTAAGAATACTTCCGAAATCGATATATTTAATCTTTTTACTTAAAAGAAAATTTATAGCTTCCCAAATAAGTAGGTGTCCTGCCGTTGAAGATTTTAAATTATTATTAATTATATTTGCTGATAATGAATATGTTGCTTTAACTTGATTAATATTAAAAACTACACCGCCAGTAAATTGATTTTCAAAGTAACATGAAATCAAAATTGCTTCTTTACAATCAATACTTTTTTTAAAATAATTTTTTGTTTCATTATTAATATTTTTATTAATTTTTTCACTGTATAAATCTATCCATTCATCTATCATACTATTGCATATAGATTTATTCTCTAAATAAGAATTTTTAATCTCACATATTTTTTTATTATAATTTATTATGGATTTATAACTTTTTCTAATTTTACTAAATAAAAGGTTTATATCTGATCCTAAAAATAAAATTATTTTTTCTACTCTTTCAATATTAAATACGTCATTTTTTAATAATAAAATTTCCTGATCATTTTTATTTTTACTAAAGTCATCTTTAAAAATATTAAAACTAATTTTATCAATATTATTTTTTAATATAAATTTATTTAATTTTAGGGTAAAATTTTTATCATTTAATAATGTACTGCTAAATTCTACAGCATTAATATTACCTGATGTATTATTTATAATATCTAATGGATAAGAATTGTTTTTATACTTGAAATTAATATATTTCGTGCCTGCTAAAAGATAATTGAATATCCACCAATAGTTATGTAAAGTTTTTTCATTATTCATTAATAACTAAATTAGCATATCTAAAGAAATTACATCACCTTTTTTAATATTGATTTTAAGTTTTTTTCCTAAAATTTTTTTATATTCATATGGATTTAAAGATTTTTTTGGACATGGACGTAAAAAAATTAAATCAGTAAAACTTAGTTTAGAATTTTTATATAAATTTTTAGATGCTCTTATTGATCTACGTTGGACTATAACAGAATTTTTTTCATTTTTTTCTATTTTTTTCAAGCTATTTCCAAGTGATAACTCTAATTCTCGAGATCTTAAAATCATTTCTTGCCAAGACTTAGGATTCATAGAAAATTTGTGATCAGGCCCAACTCTATTATTATTATCTGTCAAATGTTTTTCAATAATTTTTGCACCTAAGGCTATTGCTCCTAGTACTGTAGTATGTCCGGGTGTATGATCACTTAATCCTATAATTAAATTTTTATATTTTTTTTTAAATGCATTTAAAACATTTAAATTTATATATTTAAAGTTTTCTAGGCTTGCAGTGTAATTAGTATTGCATTGAAGTAATGCAATTTTTCTATTTATTTTTTTAATTTTATTTATTACTTTATCAATCTCAGAAATATTTGAAGCTCCTGCTGCAATAATTATAGGTTTTTGTTTTTTTGCCATATGAATAATTATATCATGCCAAGTAATATCTCCTGATCCAACTTTATAAGCAGGAACAAATCTATTTATGTAATCAACTAATTCAAATGAATATGGGCTGGTAAAAAAATCTATCTTTACTTTCTTGCACTCTTTAATTAATTCATTTGTCCAATCCAAATTTATAGAAGCTTTTTCATACACTTTAAATACTGAATCTTTCCATTTTGATTGATGAGTATCAATATTGTTTAATTTTTTAAATCCAAAGTCACTTACTATTGTACTAGCACTAAAGTGTTGGAATTTTGCAGCGTTTGCACCGTTCTCTGCGGCTATATTAATTAAATCTATTGCTCTTTGTAAGCTACCGTCATGATTAGCAGCAATATCAGCAATAAAGTAGGTTGGAGCTTTTTCTCCAATTATATTGTTGTTTATTTTAAATTTTTTTGCAAACATTTAATTAATTAAACTTTATCTATTAATAATCTTTTAGTTTTATATCAATTTTTTTAATTTAGCTAAATAATATAAACCAATACATGGCTGGTGTAAAATTTTTTGATTAATAAAAAGATTTTCTATTTCATCAGATGTTTTAAAAAAAACCTTAAGACCTTTTTCCTTGTATCCTTCTATTCCTATTTCATTAGATATTGCAAAAAAAAGATGTAATTTATTTGATAACCTACCGACATCTGGATACAATTGAGATATTTTAATAATTTTATTTATAGTGCATCCAGTTTCTTCAAGGATTTCTCTTTTGGCGCATTGTAAAGGAGTTTCATTTTTTTCAAGTAAACCACCTGGAAATTCTAATGAATATTTTTCAATAGCATGTCTAAATTGTTTTACTAAAGCAATTTTATTATTTTTAGTCTTCAAAAGAATATTAACGTAATCTCTTTGATCTATTGAATAAAGATTTTTCATATCAAGATATTTATTTTTATAATTTTTAGAAACAACTTTAATCCACTTATTAGAGTAAACTTTTTTATAGCCTTTGATCATTTTTGTGTTAAAACGAAATATCTTATAAGACCAAATAATCTTGTAATTCCTTGAAAAAAACTAAATGGAATTGCCAAAAACTTAAATCTTACTAATGATTTTAAAGGGTAAGCAATAAGGTAATTAATTATCAAATTATTCAAAATACTAAATATCTTATATGGATATTTTCTAATAAATTCACCATCACCTCTACCGTACCATATGTATTTTCTATAATAATCAAAAAAACTATTAATGTGATATTGTTTGATAATTGTATTGCCTACTCCATATTTATATTTTCCTAATTTGCTTAATCTATAAATAAAATCTGTATCATCCATTTTAGCAGTGATTTTTTCATCAAATTTTATTTCTTCAAAAATTTTCTTATTATAAATTGCAGGTGCAGTTCCTATCATTTTTTTAGGTCCTGAATTATTATGTGTAATATCATATAATTGCTTTTCAGCCTTACCTAACAATGTACTTTGATCGTAAGGTTCTAATTTGCTTTGTATTATATCAAAATTAAATTTAATTAAATCTTCTAACAAATTTGTAATACTATTACTTTCTAAGTAATGATCAGCATCAATCATTGCTACATATTTACTATTACAAGCATCAATACCTATTTGCCTATCTTTTGTTAGACTATTCGAAAAAGATTTAATTATTTTACAATCAAATTTTGATGCTATATTATATGTTTTATCTGTTGAATTACCGTCTACTATTATTAATTGTGAAACATTATTTTTTAAAATTCCTTTTATAGATTCTGCAATTCTTATTTCTTCATTTTTTGCACAAAGTACAACTGATATTTCTTCATTTTGATTTTTCATAAAAATTCCAATACCATTTTGCTGTTAGTTGTATTGATTTTGAAACAGAATTTCTACTATTAAAATTTATTTTTTTTAATTTATTTACATTTGGAGATCTTCTTTTAGGACTTCCTAGTACTGGATCAGTTTTTGTAAATTTAATATTAATTTTCAAAGTATTTGATATTATTTTTAATAATTCTTTAATTTTTATTTCCTTATCATTACCAATATTAACAATTTCATTTTTTAGCTTACTAAATGATAATTTACTTAGTGCTCTTACAAAATCATCAATATACATAAATGAGCGTGTTTCATTACCACTTCCTTGAATTTCAATTATGAATTTATTTAAATTATTATTTTTTTGTTTTTGTAGACTTAACTTTTGAATAATATTAGGAATTACATGCTCAAATCCCATTTCTGGTCCTATAATATTATGTGGTCTAAAAATTAAAAAATCAGTATTGGTATTCCTAAAAGAATTTACAACAAGACCTTCACCAACAATTTTGCTAAGCGAATAAGAGAATCTAGGATTAAAAATGTTAGGAATTTTTAATTCGACATATTCATCTGTAGGTATTATTTTAGGATTATGATAAACTTCTGAAGAGGAAGCAAAAATAAATTTTTTTACCTGAAATTCTTTAGATATTTGTATAAGATTATGAGTTCCAATCAATCCTATATTTAAAACTTTTTCTGGAAAATTATAAAAATTTGAAGTTCCATTTAAAGCAGCTAAATGGAAAACTATATCAAATTTTTCAAAATGTTTTCTAATTAAATTAATATTTGTTACATCAACATTAATTAATTTTACATTTTTTAAACCGCGAATTCTTTTTAAATTTCCTCTAGTATTGTTATCAAATGCAATAATATCAAAATTTTTTTTTGAAAAAAACTTTACTAAATTTGAACCAATAAATCCCCCGGCTCCAGTTATTAGAATTTTCATTTATTTTTTTACAAATATAAATTTATCTTTATTTAAGGTATTCCATAAATCTACAATAATTGTATTTTTTTTTATATTATTATAAAAATTTTTTTTGCTAAAAACAGAATGGTTAATTGCCATAATAATAACATTTGAGTATTCCATAATCTTTGTTGAATTAAGGTTTTGATAACCTAATATTAATTTTGAATTTATATTTGGCTCATATAACTTAATTCCTTTTGGAACTTCTCTTTCTAAATAACGTATTAATTTTGGCACTAAACTATCTCTTAAATCATCTGAGTCTTTTTTAAAAGTTGCTCCTAAAATTCCTATTTTCATATTTTTAAATTCTTTAAAATTTTTTAATGTATTAACTATATGAAGAGGCATATACTCATTAATTTTCCAAGCTGATAACATAAGATCAGGGGAATGATTTAATTCATTGATAAAACCAAAATCTTTTCTTAGGCAAGTGCCTGAAGTTAATCCTGGTTTTGATATTTTCCCTCTTGGATATTTAAAATTTGCAATCTCAATGATCTCATGAATATTTTGATCAAAATTATTTGCATAAAGTGAAAATAAATTTGCAGTAGCAAATTCTATATATCTAGATGTGTTTTGAAATAATTTTACTAATTCAGAAGATAAAGTTGTAGTACTAAATAATTTTACTTTAAAATTTTTAAAAAAATCTATTGCCATTTTTTTTGATAACTTATCATCTGCACCAATAATTTGCGGTAACCTTTTTAGTTCATATAAGGCTCTATTTTCAGCTAGTCTCTCAGGACAAAAACTCAAGCCTATATCTTTCCCAACAATTAAATTAGAAAATTTTTCAATTAATTTTTTTACATATATCGTAGTTCTTGGTGCTAAGGTTGATCTTAAAATAATATTCTGATTTTTTTTTAGATATGGAATTAAATTTGTTATCGTATTTTTTATAGCTGAAAGATCAGTCTCTATATTTTGTAAAAGCGGAGAACCCACAGTAATAATAATATTTTTACAATTTGATATATTTTTATAATCTGAAGTAAAATTAATTTTAGAATTTTTAATTAGTTTATCACAACCATTTTCAACAAATGGCATGTTTTTATTTTTTAATTTATTTATTAATTCAATATTTTTGTCCAATCCTAAAGTTTTAAAATTTAATTTTTCTAAATAAAGAGAGAGTGGTAATCCAACTCTACCTAGACCAATAACAATAACATCGTATCTAAACCTCATTGATCTTTGCATCTATAATATCTTTGATCATTTTTTCAAATGAAATTTTTGGTCTCCAATTTAATTTCTTTTTAATTTTATTTGAGTTGCCAACTAATACAGCTTTTGTTTTATTGGATTTAATAATATTTTTATTAATTTTGATTAATTTTTTAACATTTTTAATTTTTAATATATTTGCTACAACTTTTACAAAGTCATAAACAGTTTTTTTATTTCCAGAGCTAATTATGAAATCATCGTTATGTTTACTTAAAGCAAGTAAATATATAGCTTCAGTTGTATCTCTTGCATCTAACCAATCTTTATATGAGTTTAAATTTCCAAGTATTAGTTTTTGTTTTTTTTTATTTTTAATTTGAATGAGATCATTTATTACCTTGATGCTCAAAAAATTTTCTGGTCTTCTGACTGATTCGTGATTATATAGTATTACATTGGAAAATTTTAATTTATATTTTTTTCTCATGAAAACAACAAGTTCATGTGATAATTTTTTTGATAATCCATAAGCAGATGAAGTATCTTTTTTTGTATTTTCATTTTGAGGGAATGTTTTAATGTTATCATAAATTAAGCAGGATGAAGCATTAATAAATTTAATTTTTGGGTTATCTTTTATAAAATTTATTAAATTTAATGTTGATATATAATTAAAGTTTAAAGTTGTAAAATCGTTAGTTGATTTATCTTGAGATGATGATTGTACAGCAGCAAGATGGATTATTACATCAGGATTAATTATTCTTAGATTTTTATAAAGAATAGTTTCATCAGTTAAATTAATTTTTTTTATTTTAATAATTATTTTTTTATTATTTAAAATTTTTCTATTTTTATTTGCGTTTTTCGAGTTAATTCTATTAGGAATACCAAATACTTCGAAATTATTGTAAAAAAATTTTTCAGCTAAGTATGAACCATCCTGACCATATATTCCAGAAATAAGTACTTTTTTCAATTATTCTCCTATTACCTTGAGTTCAGGTAGAGGTAAAATAAATTTTGTTCCATTTTTGAGCAATTCTTTTTCTCTTTGTAAAAATTCACTTGTAAAATGCCATGGAAGTACAAATAAATAGTCAGGTCTTATTTTTCTCATTTCTTCATCAGAAATTATTTTAATCCATGATCCAGGTGTTAATTTTCCAAATTTTTGACTTTGTCTTTCACATATAAAATTTATTAAGCTATCATCAATTCCATAATATTGTAGGAGTGTATTACCTTTTGTACTTGCACCATAACCTACAACTAATTTATTTTTTTTCTTTAAATCTGAAAGTAAAGTGAGAGTTTTATCTTTGATAACATTTATTCTATTTTTCAAATTAAGAAAAGATTCTTTAATATTTGGAAATTTATTATTCTCAAAAGCCTCTAGACTTTCCATTCTAAGATTGCCAATATCAAGATTAAAAATAGGAATCTTTTCTAGATTATTTTTATTTTTAGATGCTACTATTCTTATGCTACCTGCATTTGTATTATTTAGCTCAACATCTAATAATTTAAAATTATTTTTTTCAAGAATATACTTGATACTTTTATATGTATAATATTCAAGATGTTCATGAATTATATTATCAAATGCATTTTGGATCAACATAAGTGGAGTGTAGCTAAGTTGTAAAACCCAAATTCCATCATCTACTAAGGAATCATAAACATCTTTAGCAAATTTTGAAGGATCATCTAAATCGTAGTACATAGCTATAGAAGTAATGACTTTTGCTTTTCGTCCATCGACAAGATTATTAAATTTTTCAAAATCAAAATAATCACATAAATATTTATCAGTCTTGCTTTTAATAATATGAGAAAGGTTTTTTGCTGGATCTATTCCTACTTTTTCTAATTTTACATTTTTAGAATATAAATCAAGCAATGTTCCATCATTGCAACCAATATCTAAAACTATATCTTTATCTTTAAAATCAACCCAGTTAGAAACTGAATTTACTACGTCTCTTAGTTGACCAGTCATTGTATCATTAGTGCCAGACAGATACCAATATTGTCTGTACATATCGTCTCTGTTAACAGTATGCTTTAGTTGTAGTAAGTTACTTTGTTTACCAATTACAACGTTCAAAGGAGCTTTTGGAGCTTTATGGTCAATTTTATCATAGAAGTGTGATAAATATAATTCACCTAAATCCCATAATTCGGTTATATCGTTTCCATCTATTCTACATTTTGAAATAGTTTTATACATTTGTCCTTTCCTTTTTTATAAATAAAATAATTAATAATATTTAATCTCTTAATTTAATCTTGAAAAACCATCCTGTACAATATTGTGTTTTAAAAGTTTTCTATAATCCATGCCATCTTCTATCTTAACAATTTCTTTGAATACTTGAGATAAATTATCTAAATATTTATTTATTAAAACATCTTTGTGCTCTGTTGAAACATAGACAGAAGTATTAGCTAAAATTTTCCTTTTTAACATTTCTTGAGTAATCAAAGTTTTATAGATTTGATTATTATTTTCAAATTTAAAATTAATTATTGAATCAAGCCCGTATAATTCTAATTTTAATTTATAAAAATCAGATATTTGCTTTATTCCCTTCTTTATTTTTTTTCCTTGTTTGACAGTAAGTTTCCAACTTTTAATTTTTTTCATCTCTTTTATGGTTGCTAAAGCAGCTACAGGCCCAATTCTATCTGACCAATATGTGCTACTTATAAAGCTATTTTTTGCCTCAGTCATAATTTCTTTTTTTCCAACTATCGCATTTATAGGGTAACCATTACTTAAGGCCTTTCCAAATATTACAATATCAGGTTCAATTTTAAATTTTTTATGAATGCCTCCAAAACTTTGCCTAAACCCAGTTGTGCATTCATCAAAAATTAAGATTATATTATTTTTAAGTGTATAATTTCTAATTTTTTCAAGAAAATTATTATTAGGATAGATATTTCTAATAACTTCCATTTTAACTATACCAACATTTTTTTCTTCAACTATTTTTTTAAAGTTTTCAAAATTATTGTATTCAAAAGTGAAGCAAGTATTTTTTAAATTCTTCTGAACCCCCTTAGTTGTTATACCTTTTAGCAAATGTATATTTAAATTGTTTTTATTATTTAAATTAGAAGCAATATACCAATCATGCCAACCATGATACCCACAAACTGCTATGTTTGTTTTATTAGTAGCAGCTCTTGCTATTCTGACTGCAACAGAATTAGCTTCTCCTCCTGTTCTTGTATAATGACACATATCAGCCCATTTATGAATATGAGTTAGGGTTTCTGACAATTCAACTTCCTCAAAGCAATTTAGAGTGGACATAGTTCCTTTATCAATAATTTTTTTAACTGCTGAGTCTACTTTAGAATTTGCATATCCTAAAACATTAGTCCCAATACCCATCATGGAAAAATCTAAATATTCATTTGAATTATAATCCTTAATTTTAATACCTTGAGCAGATTTAAAATATGTTGGCCATCCATATGGTAAAAATCTATCAGGATGTTTTGAGTAAAACATATTACCTTTAGGAATTCTTTTTTTTGCCCTAAGCCACAAATCTAAGTTTATTTTTTTTTCTTTGCTTACCATCTATAGGGTTCTATTAATTGAAGTTTTTCCGAATTAAAATAATCTGGTACCGTTACTTTATTCATTGAGTTTTTTATAATTTTCTCTAATTCGTGTTTATTTGAAATCCCAAAAATAATTTTTTTTTTAAAATTTAAAGAATTTATAAAGCCAATACAAGTAGAATATTTTGAAAGATTATTTTCATTATGCCAAATATTCCATTTCTCAATTAACTTATATGAATGATTGAAATTATTAGGAATTTTATTTAAAGTTTGTAAAAGCAAACCTTGTAAGAAAACAGATCTAACAACTAAATCACATTTAATTTGTTTTAAATTACTTATATAATTGTCTTTTAAAATCCTCCTATCAAAAACATTACAAGGAAATTGAATTATATCAAAATCAAAATTTTTAATAAGAAAAGGGATAACACTTGGAGAGTATATAGAAAATCCAATTTTTTTAATAACACCAGCTTCTTTTAATCTTTTAATTTCTTCATAAATTTTTATTCCTAATTTTGACATCATTTGAGAAGTATCATGAAAAAAAATATTATCAATTTTATTTATTTTTAAATTGATGAGTGTTTTATCTATTTGATTAAAAATATTTTTTTTTAAATCTTTTTCTTTTTTATCTATAGTAGATAATTTAGTATATATTTTAAATTTATGTGCTCCGTATTCTCCAATGATTTTTTGAGCATTGCCATAATTTGGAGCTGTATCAATTTTATTAATACTATTTTTTAAACAAATATCAAAAATTTCATTAGCCATATTTCTGTTTACATAATTATTTTTTTTGATTTTACCGTACCTTGTTCCAAAATTAGCTGTTCCAAGAATAAAGGATTTCATTTAATTTTCATTTAGGATATTTTTAATTTGTTTTGTATCTAAATAGTATGTATTATTCAAAGAATTATACTCGAAATCTTTTTCAACAAATTTTCCTTTTTCTTTTAATTTATTTATTTTATAATTAATATTTTTATCAATTACTTTTACTGAAGGTTTTATAATAAAATGATCTTTAAATTCTAAAGTATTTAAATAATCTTCTTTTGGACACATAACTTCATGAATTTTTTCTCCTGGCCTAATACCTATAATTTTATGTTTTTTGGTTTGATCTAGAGCTAAAGCAAGATCAATTATTTTAATAGAAGGAATCTTTGGTACGAATATTTCGCCTCCGTGCATTCTACTAAAAGATTTAATCACAAAATCAACACCATGCTCAAGAGTAATCCAAAATCTTGTCATTTCCGCATCAGTGATAGGAAAATATTTAGAATTTTTTTTAATTAATTCTCTGAAATATGGTAAAACTGAACCTCTAGAATTAATTACATTTCCATATCTAACTACTGAAAATCTAGTTTTACCAGATCCTACAAAATTATTTGCTGATATAAATAATTTATCTGACATTAATTTAGAAGCACCATATAAATTAATAGGGCTTGCCGCTTTATCTGTTGAAAGAGCTACTACTTTTTTTACTTTATTTTGAATAGATGCCCTAAATATATTTTCTGCACCAATTACGTTAGTTTTAATAAATTCAGAAGGATTATATTCTGCAGCTGGGACTTGCTTTAACGCAGCAGCATGAACAAGAAAATCAACTTCGCTTAAAGCAAATTTAAGCCTATCATAATCTCTAACATCTCCTAAAAAAAATCTTAACTTATTTCCATATTTTTTAAGATCATTTAACATATTAAATTGTTTTAATTCATCTCGAGAAAATATAATAATTTTTTTAGGGTTGTATTTAAAAAGTAAAGTTTTAACAAACTTTTGACCGAATGAACCAGTACCGCCAGTTATTAAAATTGATTTATTATTAAACATAGTTTTTGTTTTATTATATAAATTAAATCTTATTGTGAAATGATTTATTTAAACTTAAATAAAAATATATACTACATAAATAATAGATTAAGTAGTTCAAATTAAAACATATTATTTACAATTTAAATATTTAGCTTATTACATTCATTTTCATGGCGGAGTAGCTCAGTTGGTCAGAGCGCACGGCTCATATTCGTGATGTCGGGGGTTCAAATCCCTCCTCCGCTACCAAAACCACAAATCTAATTTATTTATATACTAATTCTCTCACTAAAAGTTATAATAGTTTTAAGACTATGTACTATAAATTAAGATTTATTAATAAAAGAATATTAATTTATTTAATTTTTTTTGTATTTATCTTTGTGATAGGTTTTCTAACAGGAGCAACAAGTTATAAAGAGGGATATTTTAGTTTTCACAAAAATAATATAATAAGCTTTACTAAAAATATTTCAAAAATAATTCCTAATTTAATTAATAATTTTTATAAATCTGAAATTGAAAAAATTTATATTGAAACAAATAATGTGAATTATTTAAAGATTAATTCTTTAAGAAGTATGGCTATAAAAGAAGGCGGAATTTCAGAAGAAATTAAAAACTTTAAAATTAATACCAAAATTTTTTTTAATAATTCAATTTATTTTGCAAGTCTATCATTAGCTGGGACAAATCTTGATCATCTTTTATCAAAAAATAAATGGTCCTTTAGAATTACTAATGCAAGAATTGATAACGATTTAAATGATATTAGTAATAATTTACCAGAAAAATTTACTTTGTTAGTTCCTTATGGGAGAGGGAATAATTTACTATCTGAATGGATTAACTTAAGGCTAAATAAATTTTTAGGTAATCTTTCAATTAATTATGAATTTAAAAAAATATATTTAAATAAAAAATATTTAGGAATTTATGCTTTTGAAGAGCATTTTGATACTATATTAAATCGTAAACCACATGGATCTTTTATTTTTAAAATAGTTGATGAAAATTCAATTAAAATTTATTCTAAAGAAAATAACACAGAAAATTTATACACACATAACGCATATTTTAAGGATAATTGGAATAAATTTCTTACAAAACAAATTGAAGTAAAAAAATTATTTGATTTAGAAAAAATTTCTATGCATTATGCATTGTCTGATCTTGTAAATGGACATCATACCCATCACTTAACAAATAATTTTTTTCTTTATAATAATGAAACAAAACTATTAGAACCAATTGCAAAAGAATGGGAGACTCCATACCTTAAATCAAATAGATATGATTTATTTATAAATAATCATCTAAATTTTGGCTCAGATAAAACAATAGAATTTCATAGTTTGTTTTTTAGAGATGAAGATTTTGTAAGAAAATATTATGAAAATTTAAAAAAAATATCAGATGAGAATTTTATAGAAAGTTTCTTGGCAGAAATAAAAACTGAGTTAGAAGATTATAAAAAAATATTAAAAGCAGATTATCCTCATAAAAGTGTTAATGAAATTTATTTATATGATAAGATCAATTTTATAAATAAATCAATTAATTTCTAAATTATAATTAAATTATGAAAATAACTTTTTTAATTCCTAGTTTGCATGGTGGAGGAATTGAAATTATGCTTAGAGACTTAATTAATAATTTTGCAGAAAATAATTATGAAATAGATTTGATAATAATATACCCAAGTAAAAGTGTTTTTTTAAATAAAAAAATTAATTTAATTCAATTAAATAAAAAAAGAATCATTTTTAGTATTTTTGATATTTACAGGTACATTTTAAGCTCAGAGACAAAAATAATATTTAGTTTTTTTCATACTACTTCTGCACTATTAAAATTTCTACGAAATTTCTCTTTAAAGAAACCTAAACTGCTTTTTCAATTTACTAATAATTTGAGTTATCAAAATTCTCAAATTAAAAGTAATAAAAATAAATTTAATTTTATAGATAAAATATGTAATTTTTATATTTTAAATGGAAAGAATAAAAATACTATTTATCAATCTGTTTCTCAAGGTATTGCTAATGATTTAAAAAATAATTGGAAATTTAATAAAAAGATAAACGTTATATACAATCCTATAAATATCAATAACATTGAAAAAACAATATTTAAAAAAATACATCAAAATAAAATTAAAGAAATTAAACATAAATATATTATTGCTATTGGAAGATTAACATATCAAAAAAATTTTGATTTATTAATTTACGTTTTTAGTAAGATATACAAAGAATTAAATATTAAATTACTTATTTTAGGAGAAGGTGAAGATAGAAAAAAGTTAGAAACACTAGTAAATAAACTTAATCTAACAAAAGAAATTATTTTCCTAGGTTATATAAATGCTCCATATTATATTTTATCAAAAGCTGAGTTGATGATTCTATGTTCAAGATATGAAGGGTTTGGTATTGTACTTGCTGAGTCTTTAGCTTGTAACACTAATATAATTAGCTCAGATTGTAATTATGGTCCATCTGAAATACTTGAAAATGGTAAATGGGGAGATTTATTTCCAGTTGGAGATATAAAAAGTTTAAAAGAATTAATAATCAAGAATATAAATAATCCTCCAAATAAGAATATTCGTCTAAGAGCGGAAGAGTTTGATATTAAAAAAATTAGTAAAAAATATTTTGAATTAATAAATAAATTTCACAATTAATATTAATTATTTAAGTAAATTTTTATCAGATAGAAAAAGACTCACCACATCCACATGTACTTTTTTCATTTGGATTTTCAAAAATAAATCTCGATGAAAGTTTATCAGTTCTATAATCCATTGTTGATCCAAGTAAAAACATAGTAGCTTTTGGATCAATTAAAACTTTAGCACCATCTTGATCAATGATTTCAAAATTTTTAAAATCAGATGAATTACCAAAGTCTAATTTATATGCATATCCACTACAACCAGATTTATCTACTCCAATAACAACTGAATCCATGCCATTAGGAGCGTTAGACATTATTTTTTTAATTTGTTCAGTTGCCTTTGATGTTATAGATAAAATATTATTCATACTATTCATATAAATTAAATCAAAAAATATCCAAAGCAAGTTTTGCTTCTTCGGACATTAAATCTTTGTTCCACTTTGGCTCCCAAACTAAAGAAACTTCTATAGAATTGAGGTTTGATAATTTTTCAACCGATTTTCCTACACTTTCCGGCATAGTCCCTGCAACAGGACAATTTGGGTTAGTTAGAGTCATTTTAATTTTTATGTCGTTTTTATCATTAATCTTGATTTCGTATATTAAACCTAAATCATATAAGTTGACTGGTATTTCTGGATCGATGACAGTCCTAATACACTCTATGACTTGTTCTTGATTAATTTTAGGGGTGATATTTGAATTGTTAAATTTTTTAATATAATTTGAATTTTTATCTGGTAAGAAATCTTTTAGATGTTTTTCTTCCATTAGTTATAATAAAATTTTCGTTATTTCATGAATGCTGTCTAATAAAAAATCGACATCATCTTTTGTGTTATATACTCCAAACGAAATTCTAGAAGTCCCAGTAACATTTAGATGTTTCATAAGAGGTTGACAGCAATGATGTCCTGTTCTTATTGCTATATTTTTTTTGTCTAACATCGCACCTAAATCAGAATTATGTATCCCATCAATATTAAAGGAAATAATTGCACCTTTGTTTTTCTTTGATCCATATATTTTAATATTATTTAATTTTGAAAGTTTTTCATAAGCGTAATCATGAAGTTGCATTTCATGATCATAAATAACATTTGGATCAACTTCATCCATAAAATTTAATGAGGAAGAAAAACCAATAACTGGTGCAATTGCCGGGGTACCTGCCTCAAATTTTTCATAACCACTTGCATATGTACTCTTGTCGATATCTACATCATGTATCATTTGCCCTCCTCCTTGGTAGGGAGTAAATTCATCTATCCACTTATCTTTCATATATAATATACCAAGACCTGAAGGCCCATACATTTTGTGTGCAGAAAAAACATAAAAATCCGGATCTAAATCTTTTAGATCAACTTTTTTGTGAGGAGCAAATTGACAACCATCCAAAAGTAATGGAATATTTTCTTTTTTTGCAATTTCTTTTACTCTTTCAATATTAGTTATCGATCCAGTAACATTTGACATGTGTGTTAATGAAATTAATTTAGTTTTTGAGTTAATTTTATTATTTAATTCGTCATAATTAATTTCACTATTTTTGTTAAGTCCTAGAGGTATAATTTTTATTTTTTTTTCAATTAAATGCCAAGGTATCAAATTAGCATGATGTTCAAGATAACTTAAGATTATTTCGTCACCATCCTCTAAAAATCTTTTAGACATACAAGATGCAATTAAATTTATACCCTCTGTAGCACTTTTAACAAAAATAATATTGTTTTCTGATGTATTTAAATAATATGCAACTTTTTTTCGAGCATCTTCAAATTTTTTTGTTAACCTTGAACTTAATTCATAATTACCTCTATGAATATTTGCATATTCATTAGTGTAACAGTTATTGGTAGCTTCAATCATTTGATCAACTTTTAATGACGAAGCTGCGGTATCTAAAAAAACTAGATTAGGATTTTTTTTGAATACAGGAAATTTTGATTTTAAGTTTGGAATATTCATTTCACTTTACTTTACTTAAGTATCTTACTAGTTTCTTTTGTATTATTTCGGACATTTGTTCATTATCAATACTACTTAATTCTTCATTAATAAATGATGATATTAATATTTTAGTTGCTGCAATTTTACTCATACCTCTAGATCTAAGATAAAAAATAGCATTTTCATCTATTGGTCCAATGGTTGAACCATGACTACATTTTACATCATCAGCATATATTTTTAATTCAGGTTTAGAAAAAAACGATGCATTATCAGATAAAAGTATACCTTTGCTGAGTTGGTATCCTTCTGTTTTTTGAGCAACTTGATCAACATGAGTATTACTAAAGTATGTTGCTTTAGAACGATCATTCAAAATACCTTTATAAACTTGATTACTTTTACAATCTTCAGCTAAATGCTTAACAAATGTTTTGTTGTTAGATGTATTATTATCTTTTAAAAAAAATATTCCTTGTAGATCAGCTTCCGAGTTAGCTTCTATTAATTCAGAATAATGAAAATTTCTTACGTACCCTTCTGAAAAATTATATACTTTTTGTGTGTAGGTAGAATCTTTTCTACATGAAGAATGACTTGTAATTATTAAATTATGATTAGGAGAATTATCTTGTATTAAAAAATGATTTAACTGAGAATTTTTATCTAATTTAATTACATTTAATATATTTGACGTGGAATTATTTTTATTTTCATATTCTTCAATAAGATTTAGAGATGATCCCTCTTCACAAATATAATTATTTTTTTGAAAAATGGTTAAATGATCATCAGTTATAATATTTGATATTTTAATTTTTATGTTGTTATTTTTTTTTATAACAATCTTAAAACCACTATTTAAAAATAATGAATTTAGATTTACAAAATGATCATTTTTTTCAATTGTATGATTTTTAGAAAAATCATTGTAATCTTCATCTAAAATTCTAGTAATTTCAATTTTATCATCTTTATAACTTGAACACTGTCCATTTACAGAAACTATTGAATAACTATTTTCCTGATTATTGTTTATTACTGATGTTTCTTCAGGGATCAGATATTTATACTTAAAATCAATAAAGTTTTTTAGATTTATATTTTTAAGACTTTCATTATTTTTTTTATCAAATCTATCATTTTCAAAAATATCAATTAATTTTTCTCTATGATTTTGAACATCTTTGTTTTGTGAAAAAAAAATATTTTTTTTATTTTTTAGATAATTATCTTGTATATTCATTACTGAAATTTTTGAAATCCATCTTTTTCTATTTCAGCAGCAATTTCAGATCCTCCTGATTTGACAATAGAGCCATTTACCATAATATGTACGTGATCTGGTTGAATATAATCCAAAAGTTTTTGATAATGAGTAATTATTAAAAATGAATTATCTTTTGTTTTAAGTTTATTAACCCCATCAGTAACAATTTTAAGAGCATCAATATCAAGTCCTGAGTCAGTTTCATCTAAAATAGCTAGATCTGGATTAAGAATACTCATTTGTAAAATTTCGTATCTTTTCTTTTCCCCTCCAGAAAAACCGGTATTAACTGATCTTTTAAGCATATCAATACTTATACCTAAATCACTAGCTTTTGATTTTAAGAGCTTAGCAAATGATAGATTATCAATTTCTGCTTCATTCATTCGTTTTTTTTTAGAATTAATTGCAGAATGTAAAAAAGGAGTTATGTTTACCCCAGGTATTTCAACTGGATATTGAAAAGCCAAAAACATTCCTTCTTGAGCTCTTTCTTCAATATTTAAGTCAAATAAATCATTATCTTTAAAATTAATTTTCCCATTTATGATTTCGTAATCCTCTTTACCAGCTAGAACGTTTGCTAATGTACTTTTACCAGATCCATTAGGGCCCATAATTGCATGCACTTCTCCTTTATTAATATTCAAATTAAGTTCATTGAGAATTTTTTTATTTTCAATTTTTACAGATAGATCTTTAATTTCCAAAAACATATTAACCTACGCTTCCCTCTAGAGATATAGATACTAGCTTTTGTGCTTCAACAGCAAATTCCATTGGAAGTTCTTGTAAAACTTGCTTGCAGAAACCATTAACTATTAATGAAACTGCTTCTTCATGACTTAAACCTCTTTGTCTGCAGTAATAAAGTTGATCTTCGTTTATTTTAGAAGTCGAAGCCTCGTGCTCAATAACTGCTGTATTATTTTTTGAGTCAATGTAAGGAACTGTATGTGCTCCACATTGATTACCAACTAACAAAGAATCACATTGGGTATAATTTCTTGCCTTTTCAGCTTTCCTTAAAAAAGAAACTTCTCCTCTATAAGTATTTTGTGAATTACCTAAGGAAATTCCTTTTGATATAATTTTGCTTTTAGTATTTTTCCCAATATGAGTCATTTTTGTGCCTGTGTCAGCTTGCTGAAAATTGTTTGTTATTGCTACAGAGTAAAATTCCCCAATAGAATTATCTCCTTTTAAAATACAACTAGGATATTTCCAGGTAATAGCAGATCCCGTTTCTACTTGTGTCCATGATATCTTACTATTTTTTCCAGCACAAAGACCTCTTTTGGTAACGAAATTATAAATACCACCTTTTCCATTTTCATCTCCCGGATACCAATTTTGAACAGTTGAATATTTTATTTCAGCATCCTCTAAAGCTATTAATTCCACATTGGCTGCATGTAGTTGATTATCATCTCTTTTGGGAGCAGTACAACCTTCTAAATAACTAACATAACTCCCCTTATCAGCAATAATTAGAGTTCTCTCGAATTGACCAGTATTTTCTGCGTTAATTCTAAAATAAGTAGATAGTTCCATTGGGCATTTTACGCCCACTGGAATGTAAACAAAAGATCCATCAGTAAACACAGCTGAGTTTAATGCTGAGAAAGAATGATCACCAGGCGGTATAACCGAACCTAAATATTTTTTAATTAAATCAGGATGTTTTTGAATAGCTTCACCAATTGAACAGAAAATTATTCCAAGCTTTTCTAATTCACCTTTGTAAGTTGTAGCCACTGAAACACTGTCAAATACGACATCAACAGCAACACCAGCTAAAACTTTTTGTTCCTCTAGAGGAATACCTAACTTATTATATGTCTCTATAAGCTTTGGATCTACTTCACTCAGATCTTTGGGTTTCTTCTCAAAACCTTTTGGTGCTGAATAATAATAAATATCTTGATAATCAATTTCAGGAAAACTTAGATTTGCCCATTTAGGCTCTTTCATTTTTTTCCATTTTGAATATGCTTTAAGTCTCCATTCCAGCATCCATACTGGCTCGTTCTTTTTTAATGAAATGAATTTAATTGTATCTTCATTTAATCCTTTTTTTGGCCTTTCATCATCTATTTCAGTTACAAAGCCATATTTGTATTTATTTTTACTATAAGTATCTAAAGTATTTAAAGTTTCTGAGTTCACAATACTTCATCTAATTCATTAATTTAAAAAATCTAGTTATTTCAACAAAAATTAACCAAATTTAGAACTGATTTTAAATTTAGGCGGTAATCCAACCACCACCAAGCAATTGGTCATTTTTGTAAAAAACACAAGCTTGTCCAGGAGAAGTTTTATCTAATTCTTTTTCAAAAGTAAAAGTTCCATGGTTACTATTTATATCAAGAATTCCTGGTAAATCCTCTTGAGTTGATCGTATTTTTGCTGAACAATCAAGTTTTTTAGGTTCAATATTACCTCCCAGCCAATTTATATTTTTAAAGTTAATTACTTTTTTTTTCAATTTTTCTTTTTTTCCCAAAGTAATTGAGTTTTGATTTTTATTTATATCTATTATGTATAAAGCTTCTTTTGAACCACTGATACCAATACCTTTTCTTTGACCAATTGTATAATTACTAATACCGTCATGAGTTCCAAGAATATTATTATCAGTGTCATAAATTATACCTTTTTTATTAGCACTCGGATTTAAATTATTAACAAGATCTCTATAAGAATCAGATGTTACAAAACATATATCTTGGCTATCTGGCTTATCACTAACACTTAATTTATATTCTTTAGCTAATTGTCTAATTTCAGATTTTTTATAATCACCTAATGGGAATCTTACATAATTTAATTGCTCTTGTAATGTTGAAAAAAGGAAAAAACTTTGATCTTTTGAAAAATCTTTTGCTTTATGTAAACTAGCATTGTTTAAAGATCCTTTTCTTATTGCATAATGACCAGTTGCTAGCGCATCAGCTCCAATTTTTTTTGCCTCATTAAGTAAATCTGAAAATTTTACTGTTTCATTACATTTAACGCAGGGAAGAGGAGTTTCGCCATTTGCATAAGAATCAACAAAGTTGCTAATTACTCCATCAAAAAATTTACCCTGATAATCTAGAACTATATGTTTGAAATCATTTTTTAGAGCAACATTTTTAGCATCTTCAATATCGATACCAGCACAACATGATTTACTCTTAGAAGTGTTAGAATTATTATATAATCTTAATGTAATGCCAATTACATCATAACCTTGATTTTTAAGCATAACAGCTGCAACTGAACTATCTACACCACCAGACATAGCAACTACGATTTTTGTATCTTTTTCTAACTTATCAAAACCAAGAGAATTCATATATTTAAAACATCTATATTTACAAAATCATATAAGTTCAATATTAGCTTTATCAAATGGTAGACTTATTAATTCCTGGCCCAGAAGGAAAGATTGAAGCAAAGTATTCTCATAATAATAGAGAAGACTCACCTATAGTCATTTTATTACACCCTGATCCCTCCAAAGGTGGAACAATGCATACTAAAATAGTATTTAAAATGTACAAAATTTTTATAAAGGCTGGTTTTTCTACAATAAGGTTTAATTTTAGAGGAGTTGGTAAGAGTGAAGGATTTTTTGATGATGGAGAAGGTGAATTAAGTGATGCAGCTTGTGTATTAGATTGGCTGCAACAATATAATACTAATTCAAAAATTTGCTGGGTAGCAGGCTTTTCATTTGGAGCTTGGATAGCAATGCAACTTTTAATGAGACGACCTGAGATAAATGGTTTTGTTAGTATTTCACCGCCAGCAAATTTAAGAGATTTTAGTTTTTTAGCACCTTGTCCTTCATCGGGTTTAATAATTCATGGCGATAAAGATAAAATTGCTTCATTTGACTCGACAAAAATATTAGTTGAAAAACTACAACAACAAAAAAAAGTGGATATCAAATTTAAACCTATTAAAGGAGCTGACCATTTTTACGAAAGTTACTCAAATGAATTCGAAAATTCAATAAATGAATATATTAATCAAGAATTAGAAAAAAAGTAATTACTTATGAATTTTAAATCAGGATTTCTTAATGAAATTAATCAAAGAGGATTTATTTATCAGTATGTTGATATTGAAGATCTAGATAACTTAATGTACAAAAATAAAATTTCTGGATACATTGGTTTTGATATAACTAGTGATAGTTTGCATGTTGGAAGTCTAATTCAATTGATGCTTCTTCACTGGCTCGATTTTTATGGTCATCAATCAATTGCTTTAATAGGTGGTGGTACTACATTAATTGGAGATCCTTCTGGCAAAGATCAAACAAGAAAAATATTAAGTAAAAAAGAAATTGATAGCAATATTAGCAGTATAGAACGTATTTTTAGTAGATTCATTAATCTCCAAAATAATTCTATAATTATTAATAATTATGATTGGTTGTCTAATCTAAATTATATAGATTTTCTAAGAGAATTTGGTTCGAGAATAACTTTGAATAAAATGCTTACTTTCGAGTCTGTAAAGAGTAGATTAGATAGAGAGCAACCATTAACTATTTTAGAATTTAACTACATGCTTCTTCAAGCATATGATTTTTTTCATTTAAACAAAAATCATAATTGTGTTTTACAAATGGGTGGATCAGACCAATGGGGGAACATATTAAGTGGAGTAGATTTAATTAGAAAAATTAATAAAAAAGAATCTTTTGGCATTACTTCACCTCTAGTAACAAATAGTGATGGCTCAAAAATGGGCAAAACAGCAGATGGGGCTGTATGGCTTAATAAAGAAAAAATATCAAGTTTAGATTTTTTCCAATTTTGGAGAAATGTAAATGATGAAGATGTATCTAGATTCTTATATTTATTTACTAAGCTTCCATTAGATGAGATAAAAAAACTTTCATTACTTAAAAATCAAGAAATAAACGAAGCAAAAAAAATACTTGCTTATGAGGTAACTAAGATTGTTAGAGGAACAGAAGATGCAAAAGAAGCGTTAGAAATTGCTAATAATACATTTAATTCAAATATTATTGATCAAAGATTGCCAAATATTTCTCAAAACGTATTAGATATTATAAACACAAATTTTACAATTCTAGATGCTATTGAAAAGCTCAACCTAGTTAATAGTAGAAGTGAAATAAAGAGATTAATTAAATCTGATGGTATTAAGGTAAATGACAAATTGTATAAAAAAAATAATTTTTCTTTGAATGAATATTCGGGTCTTAAAGAAATAAAAATAACAGTTGGTAAAAAAAAGGTTGGAATTTTAAAAATAATATAATTTATTTACAAAGTTAGAGAATTTTCCAAAAAATTATCTATTTTCCCGTCTAATACATCATTTACATTGGAAGTTTCATACCCACTTCTTAAATCTTTTATCAATTTATAAGGGTGTAAAACATAAGATCTTATTTGGTTGCCCCAACCAATATCTTTTTTTTCTTTGTTTTTTATACTCTCATCTTCTTTTCTTTTTTGAAGTTCGGTTTCATAAATTCTCGATTTAATCATTTTCATCGCATTAGATCTGTTTTTATGTTGTGATCTGTCACTTTGACATTGAACAACTATGTTTGTTGGTAAATGAGTAATTCTAACAGCGCTATCAGTTTTATTTACATGTTGTCCACCTGCGCCAGATGCTCTGTATGTATCAATTCTTAAATCAGTATCCTTAATATCTATTTCTATTTTTTCATCTATTTCGGGATAGACCCAAACACTTGCAAAACTTGTATGTCTTCTCTTATTACTATCAAATGGAGAAATCCTTACAAGTCTATGTATTCCACTTTCAGCTTTTAACCATCCATATGAATAATTCATAGAAATTTTTATTGTGCACGATTTTATTCCTGCTTCCTCGCCTCGCATTTCTTGCAACAATGAGGCTTTACAATCTTCTTGGGCATCAGACCATCTTAAATACATTCTTTGTAATATTTCTGCCCAATCTTGACTTTCTGTACCTCCTGCCCCAGCATGAATTTCTATGAAAGCATTTAGATAATCAGCTTCACCATTTAATAAGCTTACGTAACGGATTTTATCAGATAGTTTTAATGTAAGTTTAACTTCGTTATGAAGATCATTTAACAAAGATTGCTCATTATTTTCTTGAATAAAATTATATATTTCTTGATTTTCAATAATTAATTCTTCTAACTTATTATAGTCATCAATTTTTTTTTCTATATTTTTTATATCTTGAAAAATTTTTTTAGCATCATTTTTTTTCCAAATATTTGGATCAGAACTTTTTATTTTTAATTCTTTTAATTTGTTTTTTAAGGATTTATAGTCAAACTCCCCTCCTTATAAGATCAAAATTTGATCTTATTTTTTTTAGGTTAAGTTCAATAATTTCTAGACTTGACATATTAAATTAGTTTAATAAACCACCTGTACCAGAAATGGAATTACTATTAAAATTTTCTAATCCATCTATAATATTAATATTATCTGAATAAGGTTCTGAACCAAGAATAAAAGGTTCAACAATACTCTCTTTTTGAGCAGAGACACTGCCAGTGTTTGGATCAATCCTCACAAAACTTATACCCGCTGGAATTATAAATGGTTTATTGTTTTTATTAATTTGTATTTTTTCAGCAAATTTTTTAAATATTGGAACTGCAACACTAGAACCAGTTTGCTTATACCCTAGGGATTTTGGCTGATCGTAACCAACATACACCCCAATTACTAATTCAGGAGTATAGCCAATAAACCAAGCATCTTTATTCTGATTTGTTGTTCCAGTTTTTCCAGCAATGGGTACATTTAAATCTTTTAATCTGCTAGCAGTTCCTCTTTTTATAACCCCTTCCATCATTGATGTAATCTGATAAGCCAACCTTGGATCAATAATAATATTTTTGACTTCATTTAAATTTGGAATTTTATTTTTTGAAAGTATTGTTTGAATTCTGCATTCAAAACATTTTTTTAATCTTGTGTCATAAACTTTTTTTCCATCTCTTGAGTAGATACTTGTTATTAATTTGGGTTCAATTTTCTTTCCTCCATTAGCTATAATTGCGTAAGCATTTGTCAATTCTTTCAAAGTCACAACTCCAGAACCAAGAGACATTGAAAGATTATCATCAAGACCCTCATTAATATCAAAATTATTAGCCATATTTAAAATTTTATTCATACCTATTCTATTTGCAAGTCTAACGGTCATAAGATTTCTTGATTTTTCAATACCTGTTCTCATTGTTGTTAAGCCATAAAATTCATCTGTATAATTAGACGGCTTCCATTTTGGAAGGCCTGGACCTTGATCGACTACATAGGGCGCATCTAATATTAATGTAGCAGGTGAATATCCCTCATTTAAGGCAGCTAAATAAACTATAGGTTTAAAAGCTGATCCAGGCTGTCTTTTTGCTTGGGTTGCTCTATTAAATTCACTTTTTTTAAAACTATATCCGCCTGATAGAGCCAAAATATCACCAGTATGTGGATCTAAAACAATTATTGCTCCATTAACTTTTGGCTCTTGGTTAATAATATATGTACCTTTGTTTTTCTGCACATATATTACGTCACCTTTTTTGAAAGTTACATTTAGAAGCCATTCATTATATTCATTATCCAAATCTATTTCTATTTTGATATTATTGAGGTTAATAACTTTTAATTTTTTTTTATATACTTTATCAATAATCACTACTTCCCAATTTGGAAAAAAGGGGTTTATATCGATATAATAATGTTTCTTGCTTAAAAAATTATCTAAATTTGTATTTTCTATTAATCCATTCCAACCTTGTCTTTTTTCATACTCAATCAATCCTTCAATAAGACTTAGGTTGGCACTTTTTTGGATACTAGAATCAAGAGCTGTTTTAATTATTAGACCTTCAGAATAAAGTTTTTCTTTACCAAATTTATAAAAAAGTTCTTTTCTTATTTCTTCATAAAAATAGTCAGCATCAGAAAATTCAATGTCTACTCTTTCAAATACTTCTAGAGGTTTATTTTTATAATCTAGATATTCTTTTTCAATAAATCCATTTGCGTACATTCTATCTATAACCCAATTCCTTCTATCAATCGCTTTTGAATAATTTGTTTTTGGATTATAATTGTTTGGAGCTTTGGGTAAGGCTGCTAAGAAGGCTATTTCATGAAGTTCAAGATCGTAAATAGATTTATTAAAATAATTCAAACTAGCTGATCCAATGCCATATGAGCCATAACCTAAATAAATATCATTTAAATACAATTCTAAGATATCATTTTTTTTTAAAAAGTTTTCGATTCTGATAGATAATATTATTTCCTTTATTTTTCTTGAGTAACTTAATTCATTACTCAATAATAAATTTTTTACTACTTGTTGAGTAATTGTTGATGCTCCTACTACTCTTTTATTTGAATTAATATTTATAATATTTGTAAAAAATGCTCTAACGATTGCAATAATATCTATACCATAATGATTATAAAAATTTTTATCCTCAGATGCAAGAAAAGCATTTTTTATATTATTAGGAATTCTATTTTCTGGAATAAATATTCTTTCTTCAGTATAAAAACTTTTAAGAAGATAACCATCAGAACTATAAATTCTAGATGATAAATTAGGTTTATATTCAACTATTTTCTCATATGATGGAAGCTCAGATGAATATTTCCAAAGGATATAGAAAGTTGTAAAAATTGATATAAATCCAAATATAAATAGAAAAATTAACAATAATTTTATATATTTAAATAATGTATTCATATTAATATTCTACATTGTGAAATAGTTAAAAATATGACATTAGGCAAATATTATACAAATATACAAAATGATTTTAATATATAAAAATTTTTACGGAGTTTCGGCATTATGTCAAAAAATATACTTATTGATACTACAAATAACATTGAAACAAGAATTGCAGTTACAGATGATGGTAAACTTGATGATTTTGAGATTGAACAAAGCAAAAAAAACGCTGTAAAAGGTGATATTTATTTAGCTAAAATAACGAGAATTGAACCTTCTCTTCAAGCTGCTTTTGTAGATTTTGGAAAAAGTAGAAACGGCTTTCTACCTCTTACTGAAATACACCCTGATTATTTCAAAATTCCTGCTGTAGATGAACAAAAAATCAAAGAGCTTAACGATAAAATAAATAATGAAAAAGAAGAAGATGATTTACAAAATTCAGAAAATGTAAATGAACTAGATGAGACAGAAAATGATAATCTTGATAATAAGTCTGAAGAAGAACAAGAGAATACAGATGAAAAAACTATTTCTATTAAAAAAAGAAAAAATAAAAAATTAAGCCCAAGAAAGGAATATTTCAATTATTTTAGAAAATATAAAATTCAAGATGTAATTAGACCTAAACAAGTCTTACTTGTTCAGATCAACAAGGAAGAAAGGGGTTTAAAAGGTGCGGCACTAACAACATATTTATCATTTGCTGGAAGATATTGTGTCCTTATGCCAAATAGTATGAATAGTGATGGTATATCTAGAAAAATTGGAGATATAGAAGAAAGAAAAAAATTAAAGCAGATTTTATCATCAGTAGAAATACCAGAAAAAATGTCAGTAATTGTAAGAACTGCTGGAATTGGAAGAACAAAAAAAGAAATTTCAAAAGATCTCTCATTCCTTGTAAGCCAATGGAATAAAATTAGAGAAATTACTTTAAAATCAGAGGCACCAGAAATGATTCACGAAGAAGGCAATGTTTTAAAAAGAGCTATTAGAGATATGCTAAGTGAAGATGTAGAAAAAATTTTAGTTGAAGGGAAGGATGGATACAATAAAGTTAAAAAAATTACAAAAAATTTAGCACCAACATTTGTAAAAAAAGTAAAGCAATACAAATCTGATGAAAACTCACTTTTTGCTTCTAACAATATTGAAACACAAATTAATGATCTTTTTAGTCTAAATGTAAAATTAAAATCTGGTGGCTCTATTGTAATTAACACAACTGAAGCACTTGTGGCAGTAGATGTAAACTCTGGGAAAAATACATCTGAGAGAAATATTGAAAATACTGCTTTAAAAACAAATTTAGAAGCTGCAGTAGAGATAGCTAGACAACTTAGATTAAGAGATCTCGGAGGTCTAGTTGTTATAGATTTTATCGATATGGATGATTATCGAAATAATTTTAAAGTTGAAAAAAGTTTAAAAACTGCCCTTGTAAGAGATAGAGCGAGAGTTCAAATTGGAAGAATTAGCATGTTTGGGTTAATGGAACTATCAAGGCAAAGATTAAGATCCAGTTTAATAGATAAATCTTTTGAAAGATGTAATTATTGTAAAGGATCAGGTTTGATTTTGAATTCTTCTTCTATAATAGATCAGATATTAAAAGTGATCAAAGAAAAAATCTCTGAAAACAGAAATTCGATAATTAACGTAAAATGTAATAGTGGACTAGCAGAATATTTATTAAATAATAAAAAGAGTGAAATAAATTCATTAGAAAATATATTTGAATCTAAAATCAATTTTTATTTCGATCCACAATATTCTTTACACGATCCTTTAATTGAAATTGATGAAAATTTTCAATCCAATAATATTGAAAAAACAATTACAAAGAAAAAAAATAAAGCTACTAAAGTAATTAAAAAAAAGAAGATTATAAAAACTAAAAAAACCAAAAAAAGTATTAAAAAAAATAATTTAGATGATAATGAAATAAAAAAAGGAGATAAAATTGATACTCAAAAGGATCTAAGTTTAACCGAGAGTGAAACAAGTGAAGATGAAGAAAAAACTGGATGGTGGTCTTAAAAAAATATTAATTTTTTTTTTATTTCTTATTATCTCTTCAAAAAATAGTTACAGCTCACAAATATTGGATTATGAAACTGAAGAATTTATAAACGAAATTTTAGAAGATATAATTAAAGTAAATAAAATAAACAAAAAAATTAAATTTAAAATAAATGATAATGAAGAAATAAATGCCTTTGTAGATATTAATAATGTAATACATATTAATTCTGGTTTAATTATTTATTGTGAAGATTATGTAGCGTTATTATCTGTTTTAGCGCATGAAGTTGGTCATATAGATTTAAACCATATTACACTTAGAAAAAAAACAATAGAAAATAGTAAAAAATATAATACCTTAGGTATTTTATCAGTAATAGCAGGTTCAACATTAACTCAAGATCCTCATTTTTTACAGGGAAGTATTTTAACTTCAGCTGCTTTATCAAATCAATATATTGTCTTAAGTAAAGATCAAGAAATGGAAGCAGATTTATATGCATTAGAAACATTGAACTTGCTAAATACTAACTCTAAATCTATCCAAATATTATTAGAGACTATTGAGCATCAATTATTAAATAAAGGGCTTTCGAGAGAGCAGCAGAGAATTAGTACTCATCCATATTTTGCAGATAGGATTTTGTTAATAGATAATTTCAAAGATAGTAAAGAAAATAATTTTAATGAAAATTATAATGAGAGATTTAATTACATAAGAGCAAAATTTATTGGTTATAGTAATAATGAAGAAATTCTAAAAAAATTAAATGAACCTTTTAAAACTTATGCAGAATCAATTAAAAAAGCTAGAAATGGAAAACTAAAGATGTCATTGCAAACACTAAATGAAATAATAAAAAGTAATAATAATAATAATTTTTTGCTAGAAACTAAAGCAGACATTTTATTTTCTTATGGATATACTAATGAAGCTATAAGATTTTATAAAAAAAATTTAGAGGAAGATCCATTAAATTATTATGCACAAATTAGAATATTTGAAACTATAGAAATAAAAAATTTATCAAATAGTGATATAGAAATAATCTTTGAAAAAAATAAGGATCTTTTATTTAAGTATTTTAATAATAAAAATGTTCTAATAAAATATATTGAGTTAGCAAAAAAATTAAATAAAAAAGAATGGTTAGAATTCTTTAACTTTATTTTGTCAATCAATAATATTGAAAAAAATGTTTTTGATATAGAAATAAATAATTTTAAAAGTACTATAAATAGAGATATATTAAAATTAATTAATATAATTGAGAACTTAAGTTAATGATCGGATCTTTAGTATATCAAGATTATATAAATTTAATTAATAAAAAATTAATTATTAATGAAAATATTACAAGAAATCAAATACAACCTTCAAGTATAGATTTATCATTAAGTGAAGAATGCTATGAAATAAAAAATAGTTTTTTATCCTATAATTCAAAAGTTAGATATAAATTAAAAGATTTAGCTATTAAAAAAATAAATTTAAATAAAGAATATGTATTTAAAAAAAACAAGACCTACATTGTAAGACTTAATGAAAATCTAAATTTACAAAATAATATATTTGGACACTGTAATCCTAAAAGTAGCACTGGAAGATTAGATATTTTTTGTAGATCGCTTGTTGATTATGCTGAAGAATATGAAAAAATTCCTAAAAATTATATTGGTGAAATTTTTTTAGAAATAACATCAAGATCATTTGATATAGCTTTTAAAAAAAATAATTGTTTAAACCAATTAAGACTTATTAATACAAAACATAATTATTTGACTGATAAGCAATTGATTAATTTTAATAAAAAACAAAAAATTTCTAATCAAGATAAAAAAAGTATTAAAATTGACAATGGATTAAAGCTATCAGTTGATCTATCTAAATCAAATATAATTGCTTATGTAGCTAAAAAAAATACTCCTATTCTAAATTTTTCTAAAATTAAATCTCATAAAATAAATGATTTTTGGAATACAATTACTAACAACACTAAAAAGTTAATTATACAAAAAAATAAGTTTTATATCTTGAAATCAAAAGAGAAAGTTATAATACCATCAAATTTAGCTGGGGAAATGATACCTTACGATACAGGTATCGGAGACTTTAGAGCACATTATGCCGGTTTTTTTGATCCAGGTTTTGGTTTATCAAATGGATCATATGCTGTTTTAGAAGTAAAAACAAATGAAGTACCCTTTTTATTAGATGATGGTCAAACCATAGCTAGAATTAAATATGAAAAGTTGAACAAAAATAGTAATGTTGTATACGGAAAAGATATTAAATCAAATTATCAAAATCAAGGATTAAAATTAAGTAAACATTTTAAATAAGATGAAAAAAGTATTAATTATTAATGGTCCTAACTTGAATTTATTAGGTAATAGAGAAGATGATATTTACGGAAAAGATAGTTTAGATAAAATTAAAACTGATTGTGAAAAAAAAGGTATAGAGAAGAAATTGCAAATTATTTTTTTTCAATCCAATAATGAAGGTGAAATAATCGATATGATCCATGAAGTAAATGATAAGTATGATGGCTTGATTATTAATCCAGCAGCATTTACTCATTCGTCGATTGCAATTCTTGACTCATTAAGGGCAATAAACAAGCCCAAGATAGAAATTCATCTTTCAAATATTTATTCAAGAGAGGAGTATAGAAAAAAAAGTATTACTTCAGAAGGAGTGCATGGTTTAATATGTGGATTTGGTGGAAATAGTTATCTTCTAGGAATTGAAGCAATATACAAATTAATTTATAAATAATTATGACTAAAATAGATAAAACAGATTTAGAAAATATAAAGTTAATTGTTAAAGAATCAAAAATTGATGCAGTTGCTAAAATAAAAATAAAAAAAAATGATTATGAAATTGAGATTACCTCAAATGACTTCGTTGAAAACAATGTTTCCGTTCAAAAAATAGAAAAAAAAACTGAAGTTAAAGAGGTTGAAAATATAAATGAAGTTGTAAATGAAGATAATATTGTTAAATCTCCAATGGTAGGAGTTGCTTACCTTTCTGCTGATCCAAATTCGCAACCTTATGTTAAAGTTGGTCAACATGTTAAAGCCGGTGATACTTTATTGTTAATTGAAGCAATGAAAACTTTTAATGAAATCAAAGCTCCTAGATCTGGTATTATCAAAAAAATAGTTACTTTGAATAGCCAGCCCGTTGAATATGGTGATACTCTCGTAATTTTTGAATAATGTTCAAAAAAATACTGATTGCTAATAGAGGTGAAATTGCTTTACGTGTTCTTAGGGCCTGCAGAGAATTAGGAATAAAAACTGTAGCTATTCACTCTGATGTTGATGAAAATGCAATGCATGTAAGAATGGCAGATGAAAGTATTTGTGTAGGACCAGCCTCTGCACAATCTAGTTATTTAAACATACCTGCAATTATAACTGCTGCAACATTGACTGATGTTGATGCAATTCATCCTGGATATGGTTTTTTAAGTGAAAATCAAAGGTTTGCCGAAATTATTGAAGAACACAATATTAAATTTATTGGACCAAAATCAGAACATATCAAAATGATGGGTAACAAAATTGATGCAAAAAAAATAATGGACGAAACTGGGGTGCCAACAGTAACAGGTATAAATGACTTAAGCGATAAAAATAAAATTGGAAAATTTATAAAAAAAGTAAAATACCCAATTATAGTAAAAGCAGCTAGTGGTGGTGGTGGAAAAGGAATGAGAATTGTCACAGAAGAAGATGATTTGAATAAAGCTATAAATGAAGCAAAAATTGAAGCAAAAAAATCATTTAATGATGAAAATGTTTATTTAGAAAAATTTTTAACATCTCCTAAACATATTGAAATTCAAGTTCTTTGTGATTCTTTTGGAAATGTTGTTACTCTTGGAGAAAGAGATTGCTCAATTCAAAGGAAGCATCAAAAACTTATTGAAGAAAGTCCAAGTTCAGTTCTAACAAATGAAAATAGAGAAAAAATTTCTGAACTTTGTAGAAAATCCATGAAAGAAATCGGATATGAAGGAGTTGGAACATTAGAATTTTTATATGAAAATAATGAATTTTATTTTATGGAAATGAATACAAGATTGCAAGTTGAACACCCAGTAACAGAAATGGTTACTGGAATTGATCTTGTTAAGGAGCAAATTCTCGTCGCTAATGGTGAAAAACTTAAAATAAAACAAGAAGATATAAAACTGAAAGGTAGTTCAATTGAATGTAGAATTAATGCCGAACATCCAGAGAGTTTTATACCATCACCTGGTAAGATAACACAATATCATCAACCTGGGGGACTAGGTATTCGAGTAGACTCAGCTGTTTACGATGGATACTCAATTCCATCTCACTATGATAGTATGATTGGTAAGCTAATTACCTACGGCGCAACAAGATCAGAAGCTCTAAAAAAAATGAATAGAGCACTAGAAGAATATGTAATTATGGGAATAAATACTAATATTCAACTACATCAAAAAATTATTCAAACTGATGAATTTAAAAGAGGAAGTTACAACATTAATTTTATGACAAATTTAATTGAGTAAAATAATTGATTTAAACAGCTTAATAGAATTTTATAAAAAAGCTTACTTTCCGATGGCCGATAGTAAGTATTCTGAAGAAATAAAATTTTATAAACCCAAATTAAGATTTGTCATTCCAATTTCAATTTTACATTATCCAAAGAAACTTTTTAGCGAGTTTAAAAAAACAAAATATAGTTTTAAAATTGATCAAAATTTTACAAAAGTTATAGAGTTATGCAAAGAGATAAAAAGAAAAGATCAAGATACTTGGATTAATGAAATTATTTTGGATACATATATTGAATTACATAAGATAGGTAAATGTCACAGTGTAGAATGTTATGAAGACAACAAACTAATTGGTGGTTTGTACGGTTTACATATAGGATCATGTTTTTTTGGTGAAAGCATGTTTAGTTTAAAGACAAATACAAGTAAGTTTTGTCTACTTTATTTATTGGCAATATTGAAAAAAAATAATTTTTCCATTTTAGATTCACAGTTTTTCAATCCTCATTTAGTTCAGTTTGGAGCGTATGAGATAGAAACTGAAATTTATGAAAATAAACTTAAAGAAAGTTTAGAGATTGAAAGTATTTTTAAGGATATTAATAATTTTCAAGAAGTCTTATCGTTACTACAATCAACTAACCAAAGATCATAAATAGGATTTTCTAAGGGAGTGACATCAGGAGAAGAAGAAATCATCCAGCCTTTATAAATATTAGTGTTTTCATAATTGATAGTATCATAGACATCTATCAAAACATAATCTTCAGGAATTTCAGTAGGAGGAGTGCTACCGCAATACAAAACTTCAATATTTAAAGTCTCCCATGATATTTTAGAGTTAACAAGAATATCTTTTGTAGAAACTTTATTAGTAGTTTTATTTAATAACTTAAAAGAGGCATATTTTTTTTCAATAGTCTCAGCAGAGACAGTTAGCGGTAGGAGAAAAAAAAATGTTGCTCTAATTAGGAGTCCAAGATTTATATTCTTGTTCTTTTTTTTCTGGATCATAATTTTTTGAAAGAGGATGAGATGATGGAAAATATGCATCACTAGTACCAGTCATATTTGGTTTATGATTTTTTTGCCATTTGTATTTATGCGAATAGTCAAGAGGAGGATTATCAATAGTTTTGTGCAGCCAGGCATGCCAGTGAGGTGGAATATTTGATGCTTCTATTTCATCTTTAAAAATTACCCATCTTTTTGCTTTTAAATTTTTAAAATCTTTAGAACTACAGAAATATTTATTTCCTAATTCATCACTACCAACTAAGTTTCCTTTAAACCATGTATAAATTTTTGTTCCTAATGACATTAATAATTCTATAAAGATTAATGGACTACTTTCCAATTAATTTTTTTATTAGCATAAAAATTCTTAACCTGAATACCTTTATAACTAGATAATTCTGACATAATCCATTCTTTTTTTTCTAATTTAATTTTTTTATCATTGATTGGGAAATTATAATGTTTTGCACCATTAATTGAACAAAATATCTCTAAATTATCAATTGCATTTTCTTGATCAAAAATTTCTGCATATAATTCTATTGAGCAAGGGGAGGAAAATATTCCTGGCTTAGATGACATGTCAGGTTTTTTTTCTTGAATTGGGTGTGGGGCTGAGTCTGTACCTAAAAAAAATTTAGAATTATTGTGACATGCGGCTTTTCTTAATTCTATTAAATCAGTTTCGTTTTTAACAACTGGCATACAAAAATGGTGGGGATTAATATAACTATCATGAAATACATCCTTTTTTGTTAAAAGCATATGGTGTGGTGTAATTGTTCCAGCAATATTTTCATTTTCTTTCACATAGTTTACTCCATATGAAGTTGATACATGTTCGAGTGTGATTTTTAAAAACGGAAATTTTTGTCTAATAATACTTAATTCATCATCTATAAAATATTTTTCTCTATCGAAAATATCAATATTGTCAGCTACTTTTTCACCGTGAATTAATAATGGACTTTTTTCTTCTTCTAAAATCTCCAAAAATTTAAAAATTTTTGAAATGTCGCTTACTCCATAACTTGAGTTTGTAGTTGCATTTGAGGGATAAAGTTTAGATCCAAAGAAAATTTTATTTTGTATACCTTTTCTAAAATCTTCTAAATCTAAATTTTCATTTAAATAACAAGGTATAAGTGGTTCAAAATTATTACTAGATGCTCTATTTAAAAGTTCTTTATAAGCAAAGACCTTATTAGTATCTGTTATGGGAATTTCTGTATTTGGCATTGCCACACATCTATTATTTATTCTTGAGGAGAAATTAGTAACCATTTCTAACATATCGCCTTCTCTAAAATGTACATGCCAATCATCAGGCTGAATTATTTCAATATTTTTATTCACAATAATTATTTTTTTGTAATGTAAAATAAATCTTTTCTACATTTATAGAGTCCATATATGACTTTGTTTTATCAATATTTATACTTTTAAAATAGTCATAGCTTTCATTTGTTCTTATAACTTGTGAATCTTGCATAAATGGACCGTAAATCACATCATTTGTTGGGCCAAATAATACTATAGACTTTAATTTTGTGGCAGAAGCCATATGTGATAATCCTGAATCATTTCCAATAAATAATTTTGATTTCTTCATATAAGCAGCAGTTTGAGTCAATGATGCACCAAATAAATTAATTATCTTATTACTATCAATATTTTTTGTTATTTCATTTAAATAATTTTCTTCTTCTGATTTTGAACCAACTAAAATAAATTTAATATTTTTATTTTGAGATAAAATTTTGATTAATAGTGAATTATAATTTTTAATACTCCAAATTTTTGGTTTCCAATTTCCACCTGGAAATATAACAAAATATTTAAAATCATCGGACAAATGTTTTGTAACTATTTCTTCTTCTTCTGTATTTGTCTCAATAAACAAATCTGAACAATCAAATTTAAAGTAATTAGATAATTGCTGTACATGGTTTAGATTAGATTTTTTTTTAAAAATAAATTTTTGCTTATGTTTCAAAAAATATGATAACAACGAACTTCTAAAATCAATAATTATATCCCACTTCTTTCCATAACACTTAGAAATTATATCTAACCAATGCATATTGTATCTTTTTTTTGAAACAGTGATTATGGTTTCTACAGATTTAAAGTTTTTGAAAATTGATTTTGCAGATGGGCCAATTACAAATGTAAATTTAGTTTCAGGATATTTATTACTAAAATAATTTATTACTCCAGTTGATAGAATTGTATCTCCAATAAGATTTGACGAAATAACAAGAATTTTCACAGAAATATTACACTTTTAATATATTCAATATATATTTAGATAATTATGAAAGATAAATACTTTTTTCATCATCTGAATTCAAGATTTTTTGAGATTTCTGGAAAAGATAGTAAATCATTTATTCAAAATTTAATTACTAATGACATTGAAAAATGTAACGATGGATCAATTATTTATTCATGTCTATTAACTCCTCAAGGTAAATTTTTAGCAGATTTTTTTATATTCAATATAAATGAAAACTATATTTTTGAAACTAATGATAAATTTTATAGTAATTTAATAGGACGATTAAAAATTTATAAACTTCGTTCTGATATAGAAATTAAAGAAATTAATAATCTAAATTCTTATTCATTATTCAATATAGATTATAAGGGTGATTATAATGTTTATTTATATGATCCTAGAAATTTAAACTTAGGTAAAAAACTTATAACGAATAAAAAAATTTTAATTGAAAAAGAGAGATTGAAAGAAATTAATGAAACAGAATATCACGAGATTTTAATTAATCATATAACACCCTATTCACCATTTGATATTTTAGAAAATAAATCTTTATTATTAGAAAATAATTTTGATAATTTAAATGCTATTGATTGGGATAAAGGATGCTATGTGGGTCAAGAAATTACTGCCAGAATGAAATACCGTGGATTACTCAAGAAAAAACTTTACGCTTTAAAAATAAAAAGTGGAAATGTGCTAGAGGGAGATGAGTTGATAGTAGATAATAAAAAAATAGGTACAATTGTATCAAAAGCAAATTCAAATATTTTTGCAGCACTAAATATTAATTTTGTTAATGAAATAAAAAGTAAAAATCAAAATTTAGTAATTAACGATTCATTATCTTTAGATTTTTTAAACTGAAAATTTTTTTCTATAAAAACTTACTGGAATTATTAAAATAATAAAAATTATGAGCATTGGAACAAATATATTATTAATTCCATAGTTGTTAGCTATAAATCCTAATGAAGCTGGAGCCCCTATAAATGTTCCGTAAACTGCAATTGAAATTATTGTTATCCCTACTCCACTGTCAATTCCCTCAATTTTTCCAGCTAAACTATATGCGATAGGAACAATTGAGGATGCTCCTATACCTAATAATGAAAAACCAATAATAGCTCCATAAATACTGCTGAAATTAGATAAAATTATTAAACTTATAATCGTTGATAAAAATAAAAAGAAAATCAAAAGAAAAACTCCGATTTTATCTCTTACCCAATCACCACTAAATCTTCCGATAACCATAAAAATATTAAAACTTAGAGTTGCTAAGCCGATATAGAAACCATCAACTTGAATAAAATCTCTCATATAGAGAGCTCCCCATGCATCAACACTTCCTTCCGTTAGAGCGTTTGCCATTGCAATTAATGCTAATAAAAAAATAAGTAAGGGCCAAATAAAAAATATGTTTTTTTTACTGGAGTCTTCTGATTTTGTTTCAACTTGTGACTCTAAACAAAGTACAAAGTACAAACTCAAAGGAAGAAGAATGATGACATACAAAAGTATATTAAAAAGAAAAGAATAATTCCACTCTAGTAAAAAGCTTGTAATTAGAGACCCAAACAAAACTCCAAGACTCCAAAATGCATGAAACCCTGACATCATTGATTTTTTTTCTCTAACTTCTAAATTTGATGCATAAACATTGCATGCTATTTCGAATGCACCATAACTCATACCAAAAACAAATGAGAAAACCATAAAAAGCCATAACTCTTGAATGAAAGGTACTGGCAACCACAAACAACCTTCGGCAATTAAGGTGCATGTTAAAATAGATTTTGTAGAAGTTTTCAGAATAAGAGCATTTGCAAAAATCATTGCAACAATTGAACCAATTGCAAATGATAACATAATATATCCAACACCAACATAATCAGTTTGAAGTTGATCCTTTATGGTAGGTATCCTAATAGCCCATAAACCTACATAACAAGCAGTTATAAAAAAAATAATTTTTATTGCATGAATATCACTAACTTTTTTCATACAATTTTATTAATTAAAATATTTTTTGTAATATTCAGATAAATTTTCGATAGAAACTCTTTCCTGTTTCATAGTATCTCTATCCCTAACAGTAACACTTTTATCTTCTAGAGTTTCAAAATCTACAGTTAAACAAATTGGTGTTCCTATTTCATCATGTCTTCTATAATTCTTACCAATGTTTCCTGAATTTTCTAAAACAACTCTACCCAATCCCAATTTCTGTAGATTAGACTTTATTTCTTTAGATAAATTAACTAATTCCTCTTTATTCTTTTTGAGAGGAATAACTGCAGCTTTAATAGGTGAAAGATGAGGTTTTAGAGATAAAAGAATTCTTTTATTATCTTTATCTACATTTTCTTCACGATAAGCTTCATTTAATAAAGCAAGAACTCCTCTATCTACACCAGCTGATGGCTCAATTACGTAAGGAATATACCATTTTTTTTCTTCTAAATCTTGAACAGCTAATTTCGTAGTTGAAGAGGAGTTTTTCATAACTTCTGATGTAATTTTAAAATCGTTTTGATTTTTAGTATGAGAACCTAAGTCAAAATCAGTTCTATTTGCTACCCCTTCTAGTTCTTCTTCACCGTGAGGAAACACATAATTGATATCAACAGTTCTTTTTGAGTAGTGAGCTAGTTCATTTTTTTCTACTTCAATTTTTTTTAAATTTTCTTTTTTTATGCCTTGATTAACCCACCATTCTATTCTCTTATTTATCCAATATTCATGCCATTCATCATCAGTACCTGGTTTAACAAAAAACTCTAATTCCATTTGTTCAAACTCTCTAACTCTAAAGATAAAATTACGAGGTGTTATTTCATTTCTAAATGCTTTTCCCATTTGTGCGATACCAAAAGGAACAGTTCTAGAAGTTGAATCTAATATATTTTTAAAATTAGTAAAAATTTGCTGACACGTTTCTGGTCTTAAATATGCGAATGATGAACCATCATCTACTGGTCCAATTGCAGTTTTAAACATTAAATTAAAAGGTCTTGGATCAGTAAGATCTTCCGATTTACAATTTGGGCATTTATTATTTTCAAATAATTGATCTGCTCTCCACCTTGACTTACATGCCCGACAATCAACTAGAGGATCAGTAAAAGTATCTTCATGGCCTGAATGTTTTAGAACTACTGGAGAACTTAAAATTGACGCATCCAAACCTTCGGTATCATCTCGTTCATATACTATTGATTTCCACCAAGCTTGTTTAAGATTATTTTTAAACTCGACTCCCATTGGTCCATAATCATATAACCCTTTAATACCACCATAGATGTCATTTGATTGAAATAGAAAACCTCTTCTTTTACAAAGAGAAACTAACTCTTCCATTGTTTGTGCAGTCATATAACTCTTAATCTTTTGGTTTATATTCTTTCGTTCTTGGATCTTTCTCTAAATCGATTACTGAGTCATTATTTACTTTATTATTAGTGAATTTGTCTTGTTTTTTTTTCTTAAATCTTAAAAATAATAAAATAGAAGCTAAAATTATAACTAAAACTAGAAATTTCATTACAAACCAAACCTAGAAAACATAATTCGTTCTTCAATTTTATTTAAAATTTCATCAGAATTAAATATTGAAGAAGAAAACCTACGTTGTAAAAATGATTTTTTTTGACTGATTATTTTAATTTTAATTTGTTTTCCAAACTTCTCTTCTAAAATTGGTTTTATTGCACCAATACCATCTGCTAAACCTAAATCGATAGCTTTATTACCAACCCAAAATAAACCAGAAAAGATGTCATCTAATTTATTCTGATCGAGTTTTGAACCTCTTCTATCTTTTACATAATTAATAAAATTATCATGAATTTGTTCTTGAATATTTTTTAATCTATCAATGTCTTCCTTTTTTTCTTCTTTGAAAGGATCAAGAAAACTTTTACTTTTTCCAGATGTATACACTCTTCTTTCAATTCCAACTTTTTTTAATAGATCAACAAAACCAAAACCTGGTGAAATAACACCTATTGAACCAATAACAGAGTTTTGATCAATATATATTTCATCAGCAGCACATGCTAACCAATAACCACCAGAAGCTGCAACATCTTCAACGAATGCTAAAACTTTTTTGTTTTTTTCCTTTGCCAGATCAATGATCCTTTTTGCTATTAAAGAGGATTGTGTAGGAGAACCTCCAGGTGAATTAATGACTAAACCTACAACAGGAGATTTTTTATCAGCAAATAACTTATCAATTAATTTTTCTAAATTGTTGATTGCTAAGCCAGAGCCTGTTAAGCCTGACTGTGATGATATAATGCCAGATAAACGCAAAACCGGTATTGTAGTACTCTTTGAAAATAACATTTTAAACATGATATCTAATAACAAAAGTTAATCTTTTCTTAAAGCGTTATGTAGCATTTGTTTGTAATTTTGGTAATTTGAGTTTAAGTGCGTCAATTAAGTTAATGAATTAACATAATATTCTAATAGTTAGACTTAATGGATAATGTTCTTCCACTTAGAAAAAAAGATTTTTCTTTTGAAGATGAAATAAGAGAGTTAACAGATTTATGCAAAGAAGATCTAGTATCCGTAAACACTATAATTCTTGATAAATTAGATAGTAATGTACCTTTAGTGCATGAAGTTGGAAAATACCTTATCCTATCAGGTGGAAAAAGATTACGACCTCTTTTAACTGTTTCAAGTTTTCATATGACAAGAAATGAAACTAGTGAAATTGAAAATAAGATGAATCATATCGGCCTATCTGCAGCAGTAGAATTTATTCACACTGCAACACTTTTACATGATGATGTAATTGATGAAAGTAAACAAAGAAGAGGAAAACCAACGGCAAATGAGAAATGGAAAAATAAAACAAGTGTATTAGTTGGTGATTTTTTATTCAGTAGAGCTTTTCAACTAATGACAAAATATGGAAATACTGAAACGTTAAAAATATTAGCTGATACTAGTGTTGTAATTTCTGAGGGAGAAGTTTTAGAACTTGCTAATGATAAAAATTTAGAAATAAATGAAAATATTTATTTTGAAGTTGTAAATGCAAAGACTGCCTCTTTATTTAGTGCGGCATGTCAAGTTGGATCAATTAGTGGTCTTGGAACAGAAGCCGAGGTTAATGCACTAAAATCATTTGGGACAAACTTTGGCATGACTTTTCAATTAATTGATGATGCTATTGATTATTCTTCAAATAAAAAAATATTAGGAAAAAATACTGGAGATGATTTTAAAGAAGGTAAAATTACCCTTCCAATAATATTAGCATACGGAAGATCAAATGATAAAGAAAAAAAGTTTTGGAAAAGAACAATATCTGATCTTAACATAAATGATGGTGATTTTGAAATGGCATTAGAAATAATTAATAAATATCAATGTATTGAAGATACTCTTACAAGAGCAAATCACTTTTCAAATGTGGCTGTAGACTCAGTTGATATATTTAAAGATAATATTTACAAAGAAAAATTAGTATCTCTTGTTTCAAAAAGCGTTTCAAGAATTTATTAATTAATATTCCTCATAAGATTTTACCTCCACTAATTCAGAGCCGAAGGTTATATTAATATCATTTTTTACTTTTGCTCTTTCATCATTGGTAAAATAGACACTTCTAGCTAGATCAATAAATATTTGATCAAACAATTTTTTTCTTTCGCACTCTCTAATATCGTCCTCTATATTCCAAAGTTTAGAATTAATATTTATCAAATTTTCTAAATAGTTATTTATTTCTTCTTGTTTAACATAATTCATTAATGTTTTTTGGAGAAAGTCTAATTCTTTTTTGACATGATCAAGTTTAGTTTCATCAGTTATATTTTTCTGTTTAATAATTAATATTGAAATTTTGTCTACAAGTTCACCAAGTGATATAGGAGTATTAATAAGCATTAAATTCTCTCATAAATATCTTCGTATCTTTTAATATCTTTTTCATCAAGATTGTCACCATACCACATTTCAATAATAACTAAATCACGATCTTTTCTATTAGCCATTCTATGAATTGCCCCTTTAGGAATAAAAATGTTCTCATTTTCTTTTAAATTTGTTACTTGGTTGTCAATTGTAACTTCAGCTTCTCCTTCTGCAACAATCCAATGCTCGGATCTATGTTCATGACTTTGTAGAGATAAAACACCTCCTGGATTTACAAAGATTTTTTTTACTAGGAATTTTTTGCCTGACTGAAGTATCTCAAATGATCCCCAAGGTTTTTCTGTGACAGAATTCATTATGAATGTTTATTTATATATTATATATCTCTTTATAAATGATAAAAATATCACCTTCAATATTATCGGCGGATATTCTTAAATTAGAAGAAGAAGTAAGATCTTTAGATCTAAATGGAGCTGACTATATTCATATAGATATTATGGATGGACACTATGTTCCCAATATTACTTTTGGACCAAATATTGTGAAATCAATTAGAAAGGTGACATCAAAAATCTTAGATGTTCATCTTATGATTCAACCTGTTAAGCAATATATTAAAGAATTTATAGATGCAGGCTCAGATATCATTACCTTTCATCCTGAAGCCGATGATAGCCCAGAAGAAATTATTAAAATAATATGTGATGCTAAAATCAAAGCAGGAATTGCTATTCATCCTAAGGTAAATGTTTCAGATATTGACCATTTATTTAATCAAGTGCAACAAATAATAGTTATGACAGTCATACCTGGCTTTGGAAGTCAAAAGTTTATGCATGATCAAGTACAAAAAATTAAATATTTAGATGAAATTAGAAAAAATAATAATTATAACTATGAAATTGCTGTTGATGGTGGAGTAAATAATGAAAATGCAAAAATATGTAAAGATAATGGAGCTAATGTGTTAGCAGTTGGATCTTATTTATTATCTCAAAATCAAAAAAACTATAAAGAAATTATAAATTCCTTAAGATAATGGACTGGGACAAATTAAAATCATTTTACGAAATTGCAATCTCAAGAAGCATTTCTAAAGCAAGCGCAAAACTTAATATCAGTCAATCTGCGCTTAGTAGACAAATACAAGATCTAGAATACGATTTAAAGACACCTTTATTTATAAGACATCAAAAAGGTGTAAGATTAACAGAACAAGGTGAAAATTTATTTAATACTGTAAATCAAATTAATTTCTCAATTTCTGATTTTGAAAAAAAATTAATTGATAAAAAAACTAAACCAGTAGGTAAATTAACCGTAAGCACAACTGTTGGTTTTGGATCAGCATGGCTCACACCAAGAATAACCAAATTTTCTAATCAATATCCAGAGATAGATGTAAGTTTAGTTATGAGTGACGAAGAAGTTGATTTATCTGCAAGAGTTGCTGATGTTGCAGTTAGAGTAAAAAAACCGACTCAAGCAAATTTAATTTTTAAAAAGTTTGTTAATTTCCATAATCATATTTATGGTTCTACAGATTATTTACAGAAAAGTGGAATACCAAGAAATGTAAATGATCTAGATAAACATGATTTAATTTGCTTTGGAGCTGGACTACCCTCTCCTGTTTCTAATATTGATTGGATATTAAAAATTGGAAAAGAAGGAACAAAAAGAAGACCTAAATTTAGAGTGAATAGTATTTACGCGATGTCACTTGCAATTGAAAAAGGTGGGGGTTTAGCATCTTTACCTGATTATATGGTTGCAGACAAACCTCAGCTTGTTCGCGTACTACCAAACCTAGAAGGTCCATCGTATCAAACATATTTTGTTTATTCTGAGTCTTTTAAAAATGATAGAAGACTTGAAGTTTTTAGGGATTTTTTATTTAATGAAGCTAAAGGTTGGCATTATTAGCCTTTGACTTAATTTTTTATTTTTGTATACCATTCCTACATTATGGGATATCCAAAAAAACATAGAGGTAGACGTAAAAGAGGTTCTAAATATAGAAGAAACAAAAAGCGTCAAAAGAAGAAATAAATAAAAATAAATACCTTCTTTTTTAACTAACAAATTAATCTATATAATTTTTATGTTTAAATTTTTCACTGACCCCAAATGGTATGCCTGGGCTTATGTTGGTTCTGCAGTAATATTAACTTCAATATGGGTACAAGTACAAATTGATGTTCTCATCAATGAATGGTTTGGTGAATTTTATGATATGATCCAAAAAGCTCTTGGAACACCAAACGCTATAACTATGCAAGATTATATGGGAGGTCTTTTAAGCTTTGCACAACTTGCTGCTATTTCAATTGCTTTAGGACTAGCAATTTCTTTCCTTACTTCACATTTTCTTTTTAGATGGAGAACTGCAATGGTTGAATGGTACCACAGTGTTTATGATCAAGCTAGAAATATAGAAGGTGCCAGCCAAAGAGTTCAAGAAGACACAATTAAATTTAGCAGAATAATGGAAGGTCTTGGAACAAGTTTAATCGAATCAGTTTTAGTTCTTGTAGAATTTTTCCCACTCTTAATGACACTATCAATTGGTATTCCAATTTTATGGTTTGGAGATTGGCAATATGGATTGGTATCTGGAGCTTTCATTTGGGCAGTTGGAGGAACAATATTGATGATTGTTTTAGCATGGCTATTACGACTTGTAGGAATTGAATATGATCTTCAAAAAAAAGAAGCTGCTTACAGAAAAATATTAGTTATTGCTGAAGACGATGGAAGTATTAGACCAAAATCATTAGATGAACTATTTCAGGGTGTTAGACAAATTCATTTTAAGAGTTATCTTTATTATCTCTATTTCAGCATTGGTAGATTAGCATATCTACAGGCTAACGTCCTTGCAGCTTATGTTTTCTTAGCACCGGCAATTGTTGCGGGAGTTATGACACTTGGTGTTATGCAACAAATAATTAGAGCATTTGGTAGAGTAGAGGGTTCTTTACAATATTTATTTAGAGCATGGCCTACAATTATTGAATTAGCTAGTGTGTATAAAAGGTTAAGAGAATTTGAGAATAAAATAGAAAAAAACATTCAGGATGGAAAAACTGGTATAGTACGTTAGTGATTTTTCTAGCGTTTATTATTATTCCAATAATTGAAATAAGTATTTTTATAACAATCGGCTCCAATATTGGAATTTTAAATACTGTTGCAATCATACTAACTACTGCTTTAGTGGGGATATTTCTTGTTCGAAGACAAGGGATCAAATTGTTATTTGATGCACAACGAAACTTATCACAAGGTGTAATGCCAACCGAAGAAATTAAAGGAGGTATTTTTCTATTAGTATCAGGATTATTATTGATTACTCCTGGCTTCTGTACTGATTGTATTGGTTTTGCTGTCTTTTTAAAGCCTGTCCAAAATTTAATTGCTACTCAAGCAAAAAAATATTTTAACTCACGTATTCGCTATTAACGGATCTATTTTTTTTACCAACTCTTTTAATATTAAAACAAGTTTATGATTTTTGGGATCATCAATTTTTTTTAATGGTGGTAATACATTATTCCATTCAGAAATATTATCTACAATGGAAAAATAAGCCTTCATTAAACTAATAGGTTCATGTGACGTAATCACTTGTCTTATTTTTTCTAAAAGACTCTGTAATTCATTAAAATTTTTAATTGAATTTTCATTTTTATAATTTTTCAAAATAAAGCTAAGTAATTTTCCACACAAATTTGTACCTGCAGTAATTGCTCCAGCTCCTCCCCTTTTGCTTATACTTAAAGCTAAACTATCATGACCACAAAATACTGAAAAATTATTGAAATATTTTATAACCTTCATCATACGTTCACCGTCACCACTTGAATCTTTTAAACCGACAATATTATTTGGATACAATTTTAATAGCGTTTCAATAGTTTTGAAACTTATAGGAACATATGTGTTTTGCGGTATGTGATATAAAACATAATGAAGTTCACTATCACCAACATTTTCAATTAAATGACGATAGTAGTTTATTACACCTTCATCTGTTACATTCTTATAATAGAATGGTGGTAGTAAAAGGACTGCTCTTACTTTGTGACTGGCAGCATGTTTTGTCATATCAATTGCTTCTTTCAATGAAGATGATCCTGTACCTGGCATAAGAATTTTGGGATCTATTCGATTTGAAATTAAAAAATCTATATGATCTTTTTTTTCTTGAACGGAAAAGCTATTTGCTTCACCTGTAGTACCAAAAATGGCAAGACCATCATGCCCTTCTCTCATTAAATACTGACAATGACGAAGGTAGAGATCTTTATTTATTGATAAATCACTTTTTACTGGTGTTAGTGCAGCACTAAAGACTCCAGATATTTTATGCATAAAAATATAATAAGATAAATCCTAGTAAAACTCTATAAATAATGAAAATGTTAAAGGTTGAACTTTGTATAATTCTCATCATGATATTAATTGATACTAGAGCAGTAATACAAGCAATAAATGCTGCAAATAAAGATTTGTATAAATTTATGTTTACCTCAGAGCTACTTATTAAATCTAAACTTGTTAAAACTAAAGACGCTAAAATAAGGGGTATAGATAAAAGCATAGAAAAAATTGCTGCGGATGATCTATCAAAACCCAGCAAACGTGCACCAGTAATTGTAACACCTGCTCTACTTGCCCCGGGTATAAATGCTAATACTTGAAATGTACCAATAATAAACGCCTGCACATAACTCATATTCTCCCAAGAAGATATTTTCATCTTAAAATGATCTGCTACAAATAATAAAGCAGCAAAAACAACACTTGATACTGCAACAATTTTGATATCTCGAAAATATAATTGAACAAAATCAAAAATTAAAAAACCCACTATAACTGCAGGTATTGTTGCAATAATGATTTTAATTAAGTTATCATTGTGTGCAATTTGGAAAGAGAAAAAACTATTAATTAATGATGTTATATAAGATCTTAGATAAATGATAACTGCTAATAATGTTCCGACATGAACAGCAACATCAGTAAAGAGACCTTGATCTTTCCAACTCGTTAATTCTGACACAAGAACCAAATGTCCAGAAGAACTAATTGGCAAAAATTCTGTAAATCCCTGGATAATGCCAATTATAAAATATTGAAGCTCAAACATTAACCAAAAATTATTTTACTTAGCTCTTTACCACTAGGAAGAGGTTCAGCATTTTTATTAGAAAAATATTTCTCCATAAAATTTAAATAAACATTGTAATCTTTTAATATTTGCATTTTTTGAGCTTTATGTTCATCATCACTGTCTTCCATTTTAACTAATTCCGTATCAGTTTGAGACATTGCTTCTGGTATCGTTGTAAAAGGTCTTTCTTGGTTAATAACTAACCTTTCATGTAACTCCTGGTGAACTATTTTAAAATCTTCTTTTGATAGAGTTTTTGGACTTTCATCAAATATAAGTCTTTTTAAAATAAAGTTTGCTCTTGGCTCTTTAATTGAAAGAGCAATTTTATATTTTTCATTCCAGTCATTCTGTTCATGAAATTTAGCTATTTCCGTTGATTGTTTAAAATCAAGAAAGGCATTTGCTGCACTTTCTGGAAATACATTATCTTGCGATTTTTCATCTTCTTTTTCTAAACGCCTATCAATTTCCATAAGTTTAAACTTGTCTGCTAAATCTTTATTTTTAAAAACTATTTTTGCTCTTTCATTAAGAACATCTGAACCAATTTCATCGTAAGGCTCGTAATTAGCAGCAATCTTGCCTGGTAGAATAATAGGATGTTGATTAGTAATAACGTATCTATTTTTCCTTTTGATAAGTTTTTTAAATTCTTCAGAATTAGCTTCGAGTAATGGTGTTGGATCATGTGCCAAATCAATTGTGTGAAACCAACCATTGTATTGTGACTCACATACCATCGACAATGCTTGAAGTTTAATTCTTCCACCAAAACTTGTCATAAAACAAAAACCTTTATTTTTATTTATATATTCAATTGCATCTTCTTTACTCATTGTCATTTGTAGCTGTTTCCAATTAGTTGTGTCTGCTTCGTTAATATATTTTGTCAGAGCAATTGATGTCTTAACATCTGAAAATGCATCGTGAGCAAATTCAACAGGTAAATTATTCATCTCCGCAATCTTTTCTAATTTAAAACTAGGATTACCTCTTTCAGTTAAAGGTGTTTTTATACTTGATGGATTGATAGCATATAAACCTCTCGCTAAATTTAATGTATCGCCCCTGCTCTTTCTTGTTACATAAGGATAAAACATGTGACTAAACAAATTGTATTCGAGAACTGATTCATCAAACTCTATTATATTATGCCCTATGAAAGTAGAGCTCGGATCATCTTTTTTCCAATCATCAAAAGTTTCATTAATTTTTTTCATTAATTCATAAGATGATTGAGGCGCATCAAGTGCTTCACGCATTCCCTTCAATGTTGTTATTAAAGCACCTGGTTGAGAAATCACAGATGTTCTAGGTCTACAAAATTCATTCATATTTTGGTTTGTTTGATTAAATTTAGAATCAGTAACTATGGCAGCAATTTGCATTATCTGCTCCCATTTGGGAGTAGTGCCAAAGGCAGTTGGATATTCTTTTTTACCCCTACCTGAAGTTTCTAAATCGTAAAATATATATTTTGACACTAAATAAATAACCTTATTTATTTATAGACTATTAATTATCTCTTTTGGACCAATAAAAATGATAGAAGAGTGTTGCTAAAATGGCAGCTAATAGAGCATAAAAAGCAATTACAATAATCAGGAAAAATGCGACATAAATAAAATATCCAATTATTCCAATAAATGTAATTCCTGCCCAAAAATAGATCAGTCTTTCTAAAAATAATTGCATGATATTTCTATTATACAATAATTATAAAAGATTATCAATTTCCTCTCTAGAAGGCATAGAATTTGCTGTACCAATTCTCGTCGTAGATAAGCCAGCTGTGGCACCAGCAAATTTTAGTGCATCTTTAATATTTTGACCTTCAGTAAGTGCTGCTGCAAAACCTGCATTAAAAGCATCGCCAGCACCTGTTGTATCGACTACTGGCTTTGAAAGATTAGCTACAGGTAAAGAAAATTTTTCTTCACTATTAGCAAAGAAAGCGCCTTTTTCTCCAAGAGTTATAACGACATTTTTAATTCCCTTTTCTAATAATTGCATTGCAGCTTTTTCAGCATCTTCATGTGTTTCAACATTTTGACCCACATAAAAACTTGCTTCTGTTTCATTTGGTGTAAAATAATCAATCATTGAAAATAAGGATTTATCTATTTCAGCCGCTGGCGCAGGATTTAAAATTGTTTTTACATTTAAACTATGTGCTTTTTTTAATGCGTAGGTCACAACATCATTTGGTGCCTCTAGTTGTGTAAGAAATATACTTGAGTTTTTAATTGCTTCTTCTGCTTTATCTATATCTTCAATAGTAATTGCACCTGCTGCCCCAGGAAAAACATTAATAGCATTAGCTCCCGTTCCTTCATTTACAAGTATGCCTGCAGCGCCAGTTGAATGATCTTTTGAAATAATAACATTACTAAAATCAACACCAGAATTTTTATAAATTTCTGTTGCCATAGAACCAAATTGATCATCACCAATCTTTGAAATAAAAAAAGTTTTTGCACCAGCTTTGGCTGCAGCTACAGCTTGGTTAGATCCTTTACCACCAGGGCCAATAACAAAATTTTTACCAAGAATAGTTTCTCCCTCAACTGGAATTTTTTCTCCAAAGAAAACTAGGTCAGCAACAAAAATACCAAGAATACTAATCGACATAATTATTTATCGATTATCCAAACAGTTCCATCTGGTTTAATAACACCTTTTGTTAAAATAAAATTACAGTAAGGTCGTCTTTCACTTGTCGTAATATATGCATAGGTTGATCTTGATTGTTTATAAAATTCTTGTCTTTCGTATGAACCAATTTTCCAATGATCTCCCGATACTTCCTTAATTGCATCAATTACTTCTTTATTTGCATCATTAATTTCATCTGGTTGATTATCAACTTCCATTCGATGAACAGCTGAATCTATGAAACTATCCAATGGAAAAACAGATAAAACAGCTCTCATGACAGTTGTCATATCTAGGCCGTCTAATCGGTGAACTCTATTGTGGTTCGAATGAGCAGGATAATTAATATCGGATATAACGAGTCTATCACCATGACCCATTTCACGTAGTGTTTTTAATATATCAGGACTTAAAATAGGATCGACGTTAATTAACATATTTTTAGTATATCACTCTCCGTATGGTATCCAAATATTTTTTACTTGTGTACTTTGATATAAAAACTCTTCTAAGAAATCTTCTTCTTTCGAAGACCAATCAAGATTTTTTGATTGTGGACACCAAGTTCTTTTCAAATTTGATGTTGTGCTTTGAATAACCTTCAGACGCTCATTATTATTTTCACTAAAATACCAAATACCATCGATATTTTCATGTTCTGCTAAGATTTTATTCAAACTATTTTGTTTAGTTGTTAGAATATTAATATATCCAGCTGGAACATCAGAGGTTTCAAGTAGTTGATATAATTCTGTTGCTAAAAGAGATGTCTTTTGTCCTGGAATAATAATACTAGCATTACCTGCAGCAAAATTTGCTCCTAAAGTAGTAATTAAACTTAATAGTGGAAAATCATCATTTAAAATATTTGCAACAACACCAATTGGCTCTTTAACAGCTAGTGTTAAACCTCTTATAGGAGGATTATGAATAGAGCCTTCAAACTTATCAGCCATAGCGCCATAATAAAATAATCTTTCAATTGATTGATCAAATTCCTTTTCGGCATTTTTTTGTAAAATACCAATTATAGATGACAGTAAACTAGAAAAGGTATTTTTTCGATCTTGTAAATTTTCGGCTAAGTAATAAAGAATTTGAGCTCTATTAAAATTAGTGGAAGATTTGCTAACTGCTTTAGATGCAACCTCGACTGTATCTCTTACATCTTTGCGATTTGCGTTTGGAACATCACAAATAAAATTATTTTGAGCATCATATGAAGAAAAGGAATAACCACTATCAGGTCTTTTTTGTTTCCCTCCAATGTATAATTTTGGTGTTCTATCGATAGATTTAGATGGTGTACTTTTAGATAATTTCTTTTCTCTTTTTGACTTAGAAAGAGGAAGTGGTAATTTAGAATATGCTCTAATACCTTCTGAACCTCCCTCTCTTCCAAAACCACTTTCTTTGTAACCACCAAAACCACAAGCTGCATCAAATAAGTTTGTAGAATTTATCCAGATGACTCCAGCTTTTACTTTTGGAGCAATATCTAAAGCTAAATTAATATTTTCTGACCAAATACTTGCAGCAAGTCCGTATGGTGTATTATTAGCAATAGATACAGCTTCACTAGGTGTTCTAAATGTCATCGTTGTTAAAACTGGTCCAAATATTTCTACTTGAGCAATAAAAGAAGACGGCGTTACGTTTGTAAATAAAGATGGAGGATAAAATAAACCATTTGTTGGACATGACCAAGAAGGTTGCCATAATTTATTTCCATCTTTTTGTGCTTTATTTACTAAAAAATTAATTTTTTTAAGTTGGACCGGTGCTACTATAGCCCCAATATCTATAGACTTATCTAATGGATCACCAACACGAAGTTTTTCCATTCTTTTCTTAAGTTTTTGGATAAATTTTTTCTCAATACTTTCTTGTACTAAGAGTCTTGATCCTGCGCAACACACTTGTCCTTGATTAAACCAAATCGCATCAACAACACCTTCTACAGCACTGTCTAAATCAGCATCTTCAAAAACAATGAAAGGTGATTTACCGCCAAGTTCCATTGTCATTTTTTTGTCTGGATTAGTATTTGTTTGAATTATTTTTTTTCCAACTTCAGTTGATCCAGTAAAGGCAATTTTTTTAATTTCTCTATGCGATGTTAAATATTCACCAGTAGAACCATCTCCCGTAATAATATTAATTACACCTTGAGGAATTTTAGCTTTTTCACAAAGTTCAGCAAAATAAAGCGCTGTTAAAGAGGTATACTCTGCAGGTTTTAACACTACTGTATTTCCAAGAGCAATTGCAGGAGCAATTTTCCAAGCTAGCATTAATAATGGAAAGTTCCACGGTATAATTTGTCCAACAACACCAATAGAGTTATCAGAATTACTTGTATTCCTAGCAGCCCAACCAGCATGATAATAAAAATGTCTTGAAACAAGTGGAATATCTATATCTCTTGTTTCTCTTATTGGCTTACCATTATCAATAGTCTCTAAAACAGAAATAAACCTAGAATTTTTTTGTATAAGACGTGCAAGGGCATATAAATATTTTGATCGATCAAAAGATGAAAGTTTTGACCATTTGAAATGAGCTTTTTTGGCAGCAGTGACTGCAGCATTTACATCTTTTTTAGAAGCAACAGACAAAGTTGCAATTTTTTTTTTTGTAGAAGGATTAATTATATTTAATTTTTTTTCACTAGATGATTTTACAAACTTTCCATTTATAAAAAGATTATTTGGATTTTTTAAATTTTTAATCCAATGAGTAACTTCCTTGCTATCTTCTGGTGCTGGTCCATAAGATATATTCTGAAAATTTTTAATAACTTTATCCATATTATCCTATTGCAAGTTTCTCTTTGTTTGCATACCTGCCACTAGTGTAGTGATAGAGTTGTCTTTCGATATCAATTAATAAACTAGAAGCACCAATTCGCAATAATTTAGAATTAACCCATTCAAATCCTAGCTCTTCAGCAACCAATATTAAAAATTCTAAAACAGATTTTGCTGTTGATATTCCACCTGCAGGTTTAAAACCAATCTTTTTTCCAGTTTTTGTATAAAAATCTCTAATCATTCTCAACATTACAAGACTATTATTTAAGTTAGCATTTATACTTTCTTTTCCTGTAGATGTTTTAATAAAATCTGCACCAGCCATCATACAAACTAAAGATGCTTTCGCTACATTTCGAAGAGTCTCAAGATCGCCAACACCAAGAATAGCTTTAATTTTTGTTTTACCTGCAGTTTCTTTGAAACTACGAACCTCATCATATAATTTTTGCCAATTATTTTGGAGAACGTATCCTCTATTTATAACAATATCGATTTCATCAGCACCATCTTTAATAGAGTCAGAAATTTCTTTTTTTCTAGTCGTATAAGATGATAAACCTGCAGGAAAACCCGTAGAAACTGCTGCAATTGGGATTTTGTTTTGAATTAGTTTTGTACAATCTTTTATTAGATGGTGATAAACACATACAGCTCCTACTCTTACTTTATTATTTTCTATTCCTAAATCCTGAAGAATATAATCATCAATGGGATTAATAGCTTTATTACACAGTCTTTCAACTTTTCCAAAAGTGTCATAACCACTTAGTGTGGTAAGATCAATTAAAGTAATAGCTTTTAACAACCAAGCAACTTGAAATTCCTTTTTTACAGTTCTTCTTTTTGTTAAGGTAGATGTTCGACGCTCTACAGCACTCAAATTAATTTGTGTATTGTTTACCCAGCTTGTATCTAAGTTAAAAAATATTTTCTTTGTCATCGAATTAAATTTTTTCTTCTGTTATTGGTCTACTCAGTAAATTACTTAGTTCTTCTTTTAAATCATGTTGCTTGTAAAGTATATTGTATACAGACTCCATAATTGGCATATCA
>CABZFN010000006.1 GCA_902525035.1 uncultured Alphaproteobacteria bacterium
ATAATACTATAAAAATAATAATTTAATATTAAATTTTAATGACAATAATAATTATTCTTAAATTTATACATTACCTTGCAATAGTTTTTTCAGGCGGTGTCTTGGTTGGTGGTGGCGTAATACAATCTGTTTATACTAAGGCAAATCAAATTCCTGATTTAAATACAGCAAAGATATTAAAATTACTTAGTTACATAGGTTTGATATCTCTAATTATCTTATGGATATCAGGAATTATTCTTTCAATTAATTTATATGGAGGCTTTATTATTAATAGTGCATTTACAATAAAAATGATTGCAGCAGGTTTTCTTTTAGGACTATCTGCTTTTGTAAATTTTCATGTTTTTAATTCTTCTAAAATTAATTTACCACCAAATAAAACTATAATGAAAGTAGCTACAATGAGTGGAAGAGGGCTTTTAGTTATAGTTCTAATATCTGCTGCTATAGCATTTTATTAATCTATATTTATTATTATACTAATTCCTTTAATGCCTTAAATTTAACACAAATAAATCAAGATTTATAAAGTAATATGTTCAGTATTATTTTTTATTTTAAAAATTCCTCTAATTTATTTAAAGCCTCTTCACTATCTAGAGTTTCATTATACATTTCATCAACTAAATACTTTCCATCTTGAAACTCAGATATAAGAGTCAAGGTGTAAGGTTTTATTTCTTCACAAATTTCTTCCCTATTTTTAGGGTCTCTAACTATTCCAGTAGTACAAGAAACTAGCCACTGCATTCGCATATCACTAATATCGACATTATATGTAGGAGTAATTTCAAGCTCATTTGTATGGTTAGTTATTAAAGTACTAAAAGTCTCACTATTTTTTTTTGCATCATTAAGAATATTAACTATTTTTTTACATTTAGATTTATCTCCATCTAAAACATGAACTACTGCGTTAATTCTGATATCTCTTACAATCGGTATTTCTCCAAAACCAAAATATTGTATTCCACACATGCAAACTCTTTTTTCAACATCACAAGTTCCAGCATTTGATATTTTAAAAAAACTCAAGGATAGCAAAATAATAAAACTGTATAAAATTCTCACATTTTTATTATAAATGTAATTAATATTTATAAAAATATTATAGTTTAATAATTATATTTTTTTAGCTATACTGATTTCTTTTATATCGGTAATTTTTGTATATCTATCTATCATTTGAGTGGTTTTATGTCCGCTCATTTTCATAATTTCATGAGTTGGAACACCATTCATTCTTGCTTGAGTTATTGATCCAATTCTTAAGCTATGGCCTGATATTTTATCACATTCACTTAATCCAGCATCTTGAGCTCTTTTTTTTAAAATTAAAACAAAGCTTGTATCAGTTAAACTAATTTTTTTATTATTCTCATTAAGCTCATATTTTCGAATAGAATTAGCTTTATCAATTCGATAGAAAAGGGGGCCTGAGTTAACCATTGATACTTCTAACCATTTATTTAGCGATCTTACTGGGCAATATAAAGCCTCCTCATCACTCTTTTTCTGTAAATAAATTATCCTACCTTCACCTTTTTGATCAGTTTTAGAAAAGGGTATCATTATTTGTATACCTTCTTTGTCGTATTTTAGATGTTCGTATTTCATTCCAAGTAACTCTGACCTTCTACAAAAACTAAAATAACCTACTAAAATCAATGCTTTATCCCTTATATTTTTATAATCATCTGTATTAAAAGGTATTGAGTCTATTATCTGCTCAATATCTTTTCTAAGCAATTCTTTTGCCTGTCCTGCTTTATTATTTTTCTCATCTCTTACAATTGCACTTATAGTTTCAGAAATAGTTGGGTTTTTTCTATCAAACTGAAATCCACCTAATCTATATTTATAGGTTATTGAGGCTAATATTCTTTGTATTGTGGAAGCTTTATAAGCTGATGCAGAGTAGGGATTATTATTTATATTTTCTCTTCCAGGTATATAACTTAATCCTTTTAAAATTTTCGCTTCAGGATCTTCATGCAACCAATACATGTAATTTGCAACAAGAGAATAAGCACTGTCTAAATCATCAACTTCTAGAGGTTTACATTTATAATTATTTTTACAGTAATCTTCAAATTTTAACCAATCACCATTGTATTTATCTTTAGTATTTTTAGCCTTAGATTTTTCTCTAAGTTTACTTACATTATCATTTAGTGATATTTTAACCATTATTTATATTACGATAATTACAGTTATCGTAAATAATAGTCAAGTAATATATATAATAATTATAAATCAATTATTTATATATATTATCTAAATCTATTTATAATATTACAAACTAGATATAGATTTTCACGTGTAATAAAATACTGTATATAGTGTATCAAATGGAACAATTACCGCAGATTTCAGCTGATTCCCAGATCTTTGTATTAACCGGTGCTGGTATAAGTAAAGAGTCTGGGATTGAAACATTCAGAGACTCTGATGGACTTTGGAATAATCATAGGATTGAGGATGTTGCAAGTCCAGAAGGATTCTATAGAAACCCTACTCTTGTCTATGATTTTTATAATAAACGTCGAAAAGAACTAAATTCAGGAATTAAGCCAAATAGAGCCCATATAATTCTTTATGAATTAGAAAAAACATATAAAATTCATATAGTTACACAAAATATCGATAATTTGCATGAGATCGGAGGATCATCATCAATAATTCACATGCACGGTGAGCTAAATAAAGCTAGATGTACAATGAATGATAATCATGTATTTGAGTGGCTAGACGACCTAAATGAGACCCATAAATGCCCTAAATGCGGCTCTCAAATGAGACCTCACATTGTATGGTTCGGTGAAATGCCCATGCAAATGGATGAAATTCATGATTTAGCTGAACAATCTAGCCTATTTGTTTCTATAGGCACTTCAGGACAAGTCTACCCTGCTGCTGGTTTCGTTTCGATGTTTAAAGATATGCGCAAACCAACAATTGAATTAAATCTCGAACCATCAAGTAATCAAGATCAATTTGATTTTGCCATTCATAAACCTGCTACAGTTGCTGTTGAAGAATTTAAAAACTTACTTTTAAAGAATTTAAAAAACTAATTTATTCACATTATTAAATTTTTTTTAACAAAAAAATTTTTCTAGAACTTTCTTTATAAAGAATCATTCGCATTAATGTTTTTATGACAAGAAAACGTCCTGATTACACTGAAGCGCGTAATTATTATATCAAAGGATATAAAAATGAGTACCCTACTCTTCAAGATATTGCTACCGAATTCAATTATTCTTTATCAACATTAAGAAAGCAAGCAGCTAATGAAGGTTGGCTTTCAAAAAGAAAAGAAAGAATTGATTTAAAAGAAACGATAAAGATGAGAAAAGAATTTATGGGAAAAGCATCTAAGCTTACTAATGTTTCCTTTAATGCAATAAATGCTGCAGAATATATAATCAATAAAATCCAAGAAGAGCAAAAGCAAATTGAATCAGGAAATAAAATTTTTGATGTGCACGTAGCTACAAAGCAAATTTGGGCCTTGAACAATGCTATGAAACTTGTTGAAAAAGGTCAGCAAACACTTGATCAAATAGAAAATGGACACATGTCTCCATTTGACGATTTAACTTTTTTATAAATTAATTAAATTCACTTCCTTTGTTTATATAAGCACAGTTCTCACAGTGAGGAGTTATTTCAGGAATTGTATTACTATCTAAGGTTAATTTCATATCATTAATTTTATTTTGAACCCAAGAGGTATCAGTTTCATAATCAACCAAAGTGATATCAAATTCCATATTAGAATTAAACTTGTCTTTAGTTTTAACACCATTACAAACCATAAAGTAAGAAGTTGATGAAACATTAAAATTCATATTTCTTAGAATATAAACATAAATATCCATCTGTGTTTTATATCCTTGATGATATTGACTTTTTAAATAATATTCTTTTTCAACTTCTGTAGTTGTAGATTGAGCTTTATAATCAGCTACAACAAGTTCTTCGGTATCAAGATTATACCAAATATCATCAACACCACCTTGAATTTTCAAATTTGTATCTTCATCAATATAAGATATTCCTCCTGACAAAGAGTTTCTCCATTTATCTATATCCTGATATTTGAATGGAATAAAATTTAAATTGTATTCCTTAAAGATTGGGTGTGGTTCTTGCTTTTCACGATAAGCATCAAATTCTTTTTTTAATAAATCATCAACTGTCGTATTCAATGACCAACCAGGCATACTAGGCTCTTGTAAGCCCTTTACTCTATCTAAATAAAAACACCTTTTGCAATCTAAATAATTTGAAAATTTTGAACGACTGATTTTAAAAATTTCATTTTGACCTGGCTTATAAAAAGAAGATTGTCGTGACCTAACACCTTTAGCTTCTTGAAATTCACCTTTACTATTTCTTTTCAAACTTACCATTATTAACTATTATTTTTAAACCCTAAGTTTATATTAAACAAATGAAAAAACTAGATGGCATTTTTGGTTTAAAATTAGATGAATATTTTGATGAAAATCAATTTACAATTATTTCTAAAGAATTGAACCATGGTGATTATCACATAACAATTGATTCTCCCCCTAAGCCAAATGTTTTATTTAAAGATTATTCAATAAGATGTTCTAAAGATATGATCATACAAGATATTTCAGCAAAAACACTATCTCCAATTTCATTTGAAAAGGCAAAAGCAAGGCAAGAAGATATAGAAAACTATTTTATTGAAACTTATTTTGATAATTATGCAATTTATTACTGGGAATTTGAGAATTTCATGCATGTCTATGAATTTATTCCCTATGATAATAAAATCATACCTCTAAGAAGTGATTATAGAAATTTCGTTAACCCTAATGAAACAACTAAAGAATTAACCTTAACCATATTTGGAGAAAGTGACAATTTTAAACAAGTAGAAATTTTTTTATCTGTTAAAAATGAAAATAAAGATGATGATCCAATTAGGATATTTGAGGATCAGGATATAATTAAGTTTGATACTGGTAAAGGATACGAAATTGATGTTACTGGACTTTAATTTTAATAATGAATAAAAAATATACCTTCATCGATCTTTTTGCTGGTTGTGGAGGGTTATCACTAGGATTAGAACAAGCTGGCTTTCATCCTGTTTATGTGAATGAATTAAATAAAGATGCCATGGCAACGTATCTTGATAATAGAAAAGAATACCCCCTACTTCATGATAAAAGATTTCATTCTTATGATATTCATGAATTAACTAAGAAAAAAAAACTTGAATCATTAACAAAAAATTTAAAAAAGGAACTCAATCTTAAAAAAAGAGATATATCACTTGTTGTTGGGGGTCCACCCTGCCAAGGTTATTCTGGTATTGGTCATAGAAGAAGTTACAAAATAAATAAAAAAGATATTGAGTCAAATTATCTTTATAAAGAAATGGTAAAGGTAATTAAATATATAGAACCAAAAGCTTTTATATTTGAAAACGTTAAAGGTCTCATTAGTGGTAGGTGGAGTAAGAAGGGAAAAAAAGGAGAAATTTTTAAAGATGTTCTGAAAGAATTTAAAACTTTAAAAAACTATTTTCAAGATTTTGTATTAATTCAAAGTAAAAATTATGGAGTTCCACAAAACAGACCAAGAATTTTCTTAATAGGTATTAGAAAAGATCAAAAATTTTCTGAAAATTTATTCATGACAGCAAACGGTATGTTTCCTGAGCCTGAAACTAATGCATACCCTAACCTTATTGATTTACTGGGAGACTTAGTTGATAAAAATTATCAAAAAACTTTTATTACGAATGTTTATATTTCTTCTCCAAAGAATGATTTGCAAAAAAAACTAAGGATGAAAAAAAATAATAAAAACTATTTTAGAAAAGGTGAAAAAATTACTGATCATGAGTATAGTAAACACTCACCAAGAATAGTTAAAAAATTTGAATACATGCTCTCTAATGAAGGAAAGATAACAAATAAAATGAAAACAAAAAAATTTGCTCAAAGATTAACTTTTCCTAAATGGAAAAAAGATGGTCCAAACATTACCGCAACATCATTACCAGATGATTATGTACATTTTAGTCAACCAAGATCATTTACTGTAAGAGAATGGGCTAGGCTTCAAATGTTTCCAGATTGGTATACGTTTAAGGGCAAACGTACAACTGGAGGACTACGACGCGCAGGAAATAATAAAGATGAAACGGAAAGAGAATTACCCAAGTACACGCAAATTGGTAATGCTGTACCTGTTGAATTAGCAAGGAGAATTGGATTGCATTTGAAAAAAATAATAAAAAATAATTAGCTAACTAAAATAACCCATTTTTTTATTTTCAATTGTTCCACAAAGCATCCCTCTATCTAAATAACTATTAAAAGCCTCACACGATGTTTCAGGAACTAATCCACAGTTATGACATGATGCTAAATTTAAAGAACCTGGTCCTTGACCACCTCTATCAGATACTTCCATACAAACTGGATCAACAGAGCACCACATAGATGTCTCTAATGCTTTTTCTAAGACCTTTTCAAGAAATTTTGGATTACCCATTCTTACTAATCCACCCATTGTCCCCTCACTATCGCCTGCAGATGTGTATATTAATACTGAAGCCATTGGATTACTATTATCATTTGAGCAATATATTCTTTCTTGTAGTGATGCAGCACCATACCCGCATTCAAAAATTAAAGTGTTAATCATTATGTGTGAAAAAGTATGTAATAACATATATCTAGCATTCGCCTTCAGAGGATCTAAAGCAATACTTCTTTCAAAATTTAAAAATTTCTCTATTCTTGATTTAATGTCACTATTATTTTCAAACTTTTGAACAAGTTCCTCTCTGAAATTAAAAAATATCCCCTCCCCACTTACTTGTATAGCTGGTAACCATGAATTTTGTGGATCTGGTTGCTCTCTCCACAAATTTTCCTTAAGTTGTCTTCTAGTTAAATCAGTATCAGTATTTAATCGGGTAAAGCCATACAAAGCTTTTGTCTCGGTTAATTTTTTTACAAGAGTAATTTTTTCAAAATTATTTTTAATTATATCTGAATACTGATTAATATCTAAAATATCTGTAATTATTTCTTTAAAATTATATTTTTTATTAAAAAGTTCATACTCAGGTCTACGAAAATCAATTTCATTTTTTTCTTCTTCAATTTCATCTTTTTGTTCGTTTCGTTTATAATAAACCTCTATTGCTCTTAGAATATCTTCATCAGAAAATTTTTGGTATAGTTTTTTTAAACGTGAGCTTTTTCTAAATAAATTAAGATCAATTTCTTCACCAAGATCGTTTTTAGCATCAATTAATGTTATAGTGGGTAATTCATTAAAGTAATCTAAAATAGTAGATAGTACATCATTTAATTCTTCAGGCACATATATTGATGTTTCTATTTTAGAAAAATAAATATTTGAAGATGACCTTAAAGATCCTATTATATGATTATCACAATCGCTTATTTGATCCTCACCATTCCAAATATTTTTACCGTTACAAAGATAATCATTTTCTGAGCTATCAAGAGTTTCACTAAGAATGGTTTCATATTTACTCGTTTGTTGATTTTTTTTACCAGTCAATACTCCGACTAAAGATCTATCACTAACATTGCAATTTTCACATCTTACAGTCATTCCCAATAGACCTTGTCTACCTTTAGAAATTAATCTAAGGTTGTTACCATCACATTGTGGTTGAGATGATCTATGAACCCATTCATTCCATGGAAAATCTTGAATATGCCCCGCATCACAAACTACTACTATTGGAACTTGGATCATGGAAACATTAAAATTATTTGATGTATTTCTTCTTTTGGATGTGCATTCAGAGCATACTACTAAGCCTGGTTTGCTAGAGCTGACTTTTTTTAACTTACGGCAGTAATTACAAAAATGCCATCTTGGAAATCGTAAAAATGGAATCTTTAGGTAAGTATTTTTATCTTGATCTGAAAAACTACTTAAAGGAGTTCTATAATCTGGGGGATATCTAAAATGATTTACAGCCAATTGTTTTTCAAGCCTGTGCTCATTAAATTTATACTCGTGTATACCTTCAGTTAATGCTCCATTTGGTTTTTTAAACCAATGATCTAAACCTGCAGTAATAATACCTTCCCCATCTTTAGATACATAAAGTGCACCTACGCCAAACGGAGTAATTAATTGACCTCTTCTAATTGGCGTATCACCCATTATCTTCTAACTCCCTATCATTTTGAGTCATGTATTGAGTTGTGATATTCGCAATACATTCTTTATCAATATTTCTCATCGTATTAGGAGTTTCCCAAGAATAACTATCAAATTCTTTATCAATATAAGATCCTGCTTGATACATTAATCCCTCACTACTCTCACCATATTCTTTTTTATAATTATCATGTTCCCATATTTTCCATTCATTTAAAATTTTACTAAAAATTTTTTCAAAATTTATTTTTTCATTATTATCTATATTTTCTATTCTAGATTTTATAATTTCGTAAAAATTGTTTATCAAATTTTCTGGTACTGGGGTTGGAGTCATTGTAATATTTTTATTTCCAAAAGATCTTACATATGCAACAAGTATTCCATGTAATGCCCTCTTCAAAACAGGATATGCAAATGGTGTAACACTCATCGGTTCAACTTGAGCATATAATTTTTGATGATATGACTTAAATTTTTCAAAATGAGACTTATCTCTAGGCCTCATATATCCATAAAGTGTACAAACCATACCAGGTCTTTCTTGCCAATTTCTACCTATCCTTCCAGATACCTGAATATATGAAGATGTGGTTTTTGGTTGTCCTAAAATTGTTAATAATGATAGTCTATCAATATCAATACCTACTTCAATTATATTAGAAGCTAAACAAATATCTATGGGATAATTCTTTTTATCTGGATCAACAGATATTTCTAACTTATCTATTGAACCTGGTATTTTTTCACTGCTTATTCGACTTGTTAATTCAAGAACATTATTTATTGTTCTAATATTTTTATAATCATCTCCATATCTTTTCCTTAGGTCTTTAATTCTTTCTTTAATGTCAACCTGAATCAAAGTTGTTGTATTACCCAGTTCTCTTAAACTGCCAAAAAAGTTCATTAAGGTAAACCATGGGTCTTGTTCTTCCTTTTTTAATTTAGTTACTGAATATAAGAGTCTTGAATAAATCCTTACTTGTGCAGTTTGTTGAGATTTATAATTAGGAGTTAGTAAACCTATATATTTCTTTGGGTTTTTATATTTTTCTGAGTCTTCCTCTTTTTTATAACTTGCAAAGAAATTATCGGCAATATCCAAGCCAAGAGGTGGGAATAATCTTACTTGATTTCTATTATATAAATCTTTTACCTGCCTTTCATAACTTCTAATTGTAGCTGTTGAGCAAATAATTTTGGGTTTGATAACTTCATTGTTTCTGTTATCTGTGCACAATTCTTCAATAACAACTTCATATAAGCCACACATTGATCCTAGAGGACCAGTAATTAAATGTAATTCATCTTGTAAAATTAATGATGGAGGTGAGTTTATTCTTTCTCCATCTTCATTTAATCCAAATAATAATTTAGATTTCGGCTCCCAAGTTAATTGTGCAAATTTATCAACTGTGCCTATTAATATAGTAGGTCTTTTTTCATAGACATCTTCATCTACAACATAAATCGGAAGTGTAGAATTAAAAGTACAATCTCGATTTCTACATTTAAATACAACACAATTATTATTTGAGTTCAAACCAATTACTTTTGGTGCTGATCGCTTATTGAAGTTATATTTTTTTTCTTTATTTGAAACCTGACCAATTTCTGCTGAACACCAAGGGCATTTAGTTATTAAGAAATTATAAACTGCCTTTTTATTATTACCTGTCATAAGCCATGTGTAATAATTAATTGCACCAGGGTTTGTATCAGTTCCCTTATTTCTGTTAGGTGTAGAAGCTTGACCTAACCAAACACCAATTGAAAATCTTTTTTCTCCAAGAACATTGATTTCTCTTTCTCTAATTTTTTCCATTGCACAAATAAGACTTGCAGCTCTTGTGAATTGTTGAGCTGTTAAAAGTCTTAGTGTGTATCTCATTATAACCTGTACACCATCATCATCTTTGTTAATTAATCTTCTATAAAAAGATGTAAAAGCTGATAGCGCTAAATAAGCTTCTGTTTTTCCACCACCAGTTGGAAAAAAGATTAATTCAACATCATTGCGATATTCATCTTTAATATCAACCGATGACTTAAGGCTTGATAATAGAAATGCTATTTGAAATGGTCTCCAATTACCTTTTCGTTCACTTGTTAAATTGATATTTGGCTCTTTGTATTCATCAGGAAAATAAACAGTGTGTTTTTCATCATCCCAGTAAGCTTGTCTTTTAGGAATTGATGATCTAATTTGTTGAGTGAGTATTGCTTCATTAGTTAATTGAAATGCTTTTAATGCATTATGATCATTTTTAATAAATTCTATACCATCATTCATTCTATTTAGTGCTGTCTCACATTTCTTTAGATTATCTTCAGCGGCTTTTTTGTATTCTTCTGCCAGTAATTTAATTTCATTTTTTCTATCATTGATCCATTCATTATAAGATGATGTAATATTAGTTAGTAGCTCTTCCCAATTTGAATTTTCTAACCCTGCTAAAATTTTCATAGGTGTTTTTAATTCTTCTTTTTTATTTTTAATTTTAATATCTGGGGTAATATTAGGAGAGTCGTAAATAGGTAAACATGTAGCTTCTATATATGCGCAGTTTTCATTTGTATTAGGCCAATTTGCAGCACAACCATGGCCAATAGCAAATGTTTTATTATTTCTATAGATTAAATCTAAAACTTTTTCTTCTTCATCTATTAATAGTTTTTCATAATCACTTTTAGGATACGGATAAAAATTATTCTGCTCAACAGAATTAGAATCTATAATTTTTACTTTAAAGCCAGATTGAAAAAGGCACTTTTCGTTTATTGGATTGTCATTGTCAGTTTTATTAATAAGTGTTGCAGTTATTAGCTTATACTCCCCAATAGGTCTTACAAGGAGCTTAATATCCAAGTTTAAATTATTTGAACTGTTATAATATTTTTCAAGCTTACTATAATATCTTTCTTTTATATTATTAATTTCGCTGGCATTAAATTCATATTTGAAAATATAATCATTTCTAACATACCAAGATTTTGAACTTTCTTTTTTTCCTTCAATGTAAATATCTTTCTTAGAATATATCCCACATGGCCGATCAGGACTTTCTACAACAATTTTATGATTATCTTCTAATTTACAAAAAAAACTAATACCAAGACAACTTTGAAATCTAGTATTTGCTCCTGATAAGTCAAATTCTATATCAGAGTTTTCTCCTGGAGATCCTTTTCTAGACTGTATATTATTTAATTCTTTTATAGCATTAGCTGAAACGGGATTATGCTCGTCTTCTTCATTAGGAATTGCAAAATTATCTATTTGATCATTGTTTTTTATTTCATTATCTGAAGTTTCGTTATGATTTACTGGATATAGGACACCACACCCATATTTATTTAAAGGCGTCTCTGAGGTTAAGATCTCTTGTTTATTAACAACATCATAATACGGATTGGAAATATTATTTATTTCATCTTTTGAAAATTGTAAATCTTTTGATACGTCTATACCTTTCCCTTCTGGCTCCATTATTAATTCTGGACCAAAAACTTCACTTATAAGTGAGTTTAACATAAAATCTCTTGATTTACTAAAATCTACCATTCAAATAATATCAATTTTTTTTCTCACATCTTTATGAAACAATAATACCAATTTATCAATACATCTTGTGATACCTGTAAATAAGATTGAACGATCTTGATGATCATCTAGTTTATTAATATCTGTAATTATAACAACTTTTTTTTCTAGTCCTTTAAATTTTCTAATAGTTGTTTTTATACAGTCGATTTGTAATAATATATCAAGTTTGTTTGTTTTAACAAAATTAATATCTTTTAAATCTGTAAGGCAAGAAGTTTCATCTGTCATCATTGTTAAAATAACAATATCTGTTGATTTATATTCTTGGTTTAATAATTTAATTATTGTTTCCTTAAGTTTAATTAATTGGTCAATATTATTATTGTAAGGTAAAATTTCAGGTCTTGATATTTTGTTTTCTCTTAAATATCTTTTATCATAAGGATCCTTACCAAATTTACAAAAAGCATTAGCTATATCTATAACATCTGGAGAATTTCGACAATTTTCAATTAATGGTAAATTTGTGGGTCTATAAATTTCTATAAAATCATTAAATTCACGTCTATTTTCAAAATTTTGAATATTTTGAAAAAAGAAATCACCAAATATATAAAAATCTGTTTCATCTATTCCTTTATTAAGAAATTTATCAATAATAGAGACATAAACATCATTCATTATTATGTCTTGTCCCTCATCGATTATTAAATTCTGAAACATTCCTGACATAAATTTGTATTGTCCACGATCCAATCTTTCAAGTGCTCTTAGAGGAAGATTTTCAAATTTTTCTTTTGATGGCTGATCATTCCACTCTCTCTCTGCATTAATTTCAAGTAAAAGTTTATTCATCGTATAAAAATGAATTTTTCTGCCAAATTTGGCATTAATACCCAAAAAAACACTTTTATAAAAGTCACCTAACATTTTATTGTAACACAAAAATAAGACTGTTTTATTTTGTGCTGCTAATCTTGTAGCATGCTCTATTGCAATAAGTGTTTTTCCTGTTCCAGGTGGACCCTGAATTACACATTTTTTATTCACTGCAAATAAATCAAGAACTCTTCTTTGTTGCACAGTAAAAGCTTTATCTAATTCTTCATCTAATTCACTGTCTCTAATTTTTGAATTATTTCTAAATGTAATTTTTTTCCTTAGATCTTTTAATAGCTCAATATGATTTCTATTTGGACTATCTTCACTAATTTTAATTTTATTATAATTATCTCCCCAAGCTTCTATTAAAACTTTTTCAAATAAATTCATAAAATCATCTTGCTTAGAAGAAATTATTTGAGATGAATTTATATATTCATATCTTTTCCATGATATATTTGATTTTTGTTCTAAATCACCACTCGTAAAGACTACAACATCCCAAAAAAGGACTTCCTTAAGTATCTGATATTTATTTTTAAAATATTCATATAAACTTATTCTATTATCTCTAGCTTGTTTAAAAGGACTTTTTTTAGTTGGTGCATCTCGTCCTAAATACCAATTGCCTGTTTCTGGTTCAAAATCTATAGATTTGTGATCCTTTACTTCAACTACTAATACGCCTTTTCCAGGTATGATAATTATAAAATCAATTTCACCCATAAATTGAGTATGATGATGATGTAATTCTTGAGAATGATAAATTATCCAATCTCTTGTGTTTTCGTATTCTTTAAATTTTTTATAAAGTTTAAATTCCCCTTTACTTTTAAAGTCTGTTTCTTTTAGATTGTTTGGAAAGAATTCAATCATCAATAATATCTTTTGCTTTAATAGGAGTATCAGTTTGTGATCTCCATTGAAGCTTATCTTGGTTTGAAATTTTTAATACCCTATAAACACTAATACTAGCATTTGTATCTTGTAATTTAAATTCTTGATAACCATTTTGTTCAAGTAGAGATAAGTCACTTTCTTGTATTAAATTTAATATTTTTTTTCTTACAATACTTCCAGCAGATATATGTTTCCGATTAATTTCAGACATTGCAATTATATATTTTTGAAAATTTTTATCCTTTCCAAATATTTCTTCTAAAACTATTTTAAATTCATTATCATCTCTGGGTTTGATAGCCTCTTCCCTTAACCATCCACGAAGTTTTGATCTATTTAAATTTATACCTTTGTCATTAAGTGAAGCTATAAATTTATTATCAGCCTCAGCTTTTAAAGAAGGTACTTGTATCGTATTACCAGAATAGTTATCAGTTATATGTTCTTTTAATTTATTCTTCCAAGATTTTTGTAAATCTCTATTCTTTTGAGCATTTTTTCCCATAAGTTTATTTGCTTCTTCAAATGTAAGATCTCTATCTGCGCCAGTTCTTAATAAAATATAATCCCCAGATTGAATATCTGATACTTCTTTTGGATTAAAAGATATTTTTGTTTCAAAATTTAGAACATCTTGCGTTGTATCAATACCTTCATGATTTCTCAAAAATACAATGTATCCACCTGCCAAATTTGCTAGTCTTGTATTTAATTGTTCTTCTGAAGTTTCACCAAATTTTTTATCCATTTTTTTTTGGATATATTCTATCTCAATTTCATCTGATATATCTTCTGGAGAATCTTCAACATATTTTGTTAAATTTATTATCTCATTTTCATACTTTATTGATGTAATATTTCTATTCCATAAAGGATGTGAGAATGAAAGTGGTTCTATTTTCTTTCCACCTATAAAATCATAACAAATACCTACTAAATTTTTAGATTTTATCGAAGTATACAAATAATGGTCATACCAAGAATGGTGACCTAAAAAAATAACTACATCATAATTATTATTAGATTTTCTATATTCACTTTCTTTTAAAATTTTTAAATATTTATTATCTTCAAAAACTCTCGATATATAATCATATGATGATTGTGATTTTAAAATTATTGCACAATTTTTTTGATAAAATTTATTTAAAACATCCTCTAGTTTTTCACTAAAAGGATTATCATCACTTTGACTCAATTCTTTATACATATCTACAAGATTATTTGCATGAGCTTTAAATTCTGGAAAGTGTATTTCACAATTTTTAATTTGTTCTCTTAATTCAGAAAAATCATTTAAACCGTCTAAATTAGAATAATGACTAAATGGTAAAGGGGAAACAGCGCAACGGTATCTGTAACGAAGTAAAGTTCGCATAAAATTTACCCAATAGGTTTCGTTTCGTAATTCACCAAGTCTATTTCTAAATTTATAAGTTGATAAGTAGAATTCATTAAATTTTTTATTAGTAATATTTATTTTTTCGTATTTAGTTTTTGCTTCTGTATACAGCTCATGAATTATTTCTAAATCTTGTAAATTTTCATTATCAATATTTTTATTTAGATCGAAATACTCCATTTAATTATTCCTAAAAATCATTGATGGATAACTTAAATTTAATTCTTTTAGAGAAGAAAAATCCTCAAATTCAATATAATTTCTTTCTGCAAATTTTTTCTGAAATGACTCAAAAGAACTTAAAAAATTTGGTTCATTTGGAGATAATACAATTATTGAATTATAGTTTTGATCTTCATAACTATCTAATTTTAAAAATGAATTCGATCCCCAATAAAATTTAAATTTTACATCCTTAAGCTCTTCCTGGTCTGCTATCTTTAATGGTGATGCAAGTGTTGAAAAAAAACTTTCACCCTGATTAACATAATCTTTAATTCTAATAACATCATTGAAGTTTGTTCCACCTATTTCAAAATTTTTTATTTCTTTTTCTATTGTAGTTTTTTGTGCAATAATATGAATTTTAGATGTTAGAGATGACTTCAGAATATCTATTTCATTTGTATCTAAAATTTTCTTCTCTAGTCCGTTGAAAGTATTCTTAATTTTTTTTCCTATCTTAAAATTATCTTCCTGAATCATTTCTTCACTTAATACCTCAATACTTTCTATAGCTTTTTTTTCAGGTATTAGTTGAAAAGCATTCTTAATTTTAATTCGTGCAAATTTTTGATTATTGCCTAAAATATCTCTATCAACAACCTCAATAAATAGACCTTGAGTTGTTTCACCATTGATATCTCTAAATTTAATTTCTGCCCCTTCATTGATTTCATCTAAATTTGTGACTGCTGAATTCCCTGAAGCTAAAACATTTAAATAATTTTTTACAAGACCTAGTAAAATAGCTGGGCATGAAAAATGTAACGTTGGTAAACAAATACAAAAAACAAAATTTTTATCATGGTATTTTGCCAGTTCACCTCCTATGGATGCAAGATCCATGAACCATTTAGGAAGAGTTGAATTTAAATTATTCATATGTTTAATTTATATAATATTTTAAGTTACAGTTTATTAATTTCACTATTTTCATGAGCTCTTTTTATTAATTGTCTTAATAAATTCTTTAATATAATTGTTATTTGCAACAGAAAAATTCTTACCTATTTTGCTCTCATTACCTTGTTTTTTTGATTTCAAATTAGCTAGTTGTTCAAAATTTTGAGTAGTTGTAGTTTGGTATTTTTCATCTTTATTGATAATGCTCATAAATCTCCTTCTTTTACAAAGTAGACGTTAATTAACGACAAATATTTCATTAAAATATTAATTAATTTTATAGCTCGTTCTGGTATCCAGACTGTTTAAAAACCTATTAACAGCGTTATTTAGGCTTTTTTTCTCATAATCCAGAATTTCCTGCGTAAAAATTACTTCATCAACAAAAGAGTCTATAAGCATCCTTAGGCATCCAACTAAATCTATATTATCTTTTTGAATTCTCGCTAAAGCTCTTCCTATACAATAAATTTTTGTTACTTCATTTGCTTTACTATCTTTTGTAAAAATTAATTTTATTTCATTATAAATTTCTTTTTCCAACTCAGATACTTCATTATATTCTTGATCACTTAATTGATTTTCTTGTACCATTAACTATTTCCCCTATATTAAACTATGACCTAACCATGCATGAATGTCATCTTTGTGAAAGAATTATCTATTCTTCATTTTTCTTAAAGATTTTTTCTTTCTAATTTCTTCAAAAAATTCATGATAATAATAACCGTATTTTTTTTCAGCCAGTAAAGATGAGAGTTTTTGTTTTAAAGTTTGTTTTCTATTAAAAAAATTAGTATTTTCATCGCTATTTTGAAATTCAAATTGCATTTTATGCCTCCATTTACAAAAAAGGAAACGTGCCAATTTCAAATTTATTTCATTAATAATTTGAGATTTTAATATACCAAAGCCTTAGAATAAGGCTCTGATACAACTTTAACAAGGTAAAAATCTAGTAAAACTGTGAAAGGGTAAGCAGTTTTACTAGATATTAATAAAACGTTTAAAATAGAAATTTATTTCAAAATAATTTATATTTTTTGAAATAAATAATAATCCTGGCCGTTTTCATGAGTAACAATGTATCAAATTATAAAAATATGATTGCTAATATTTATAAAACAAACCTTAAATATTACGCTTTTGCTCATTATCCTCGTGATGCAGAAGAATTATTAGGACAAACAGTTGAGTATTTTTTAGATAGTTATGATGTTTTTGGAAAATCTAATTATCAACAATTAGAAGCTAATATGATCATGAAGATTAAAAATTTGCGGATTGATTTAGTAAGAACTTTAAATTCTAAGTCATTAATTGCTGAAATAATTGATCCTGGAGATCTAAAGCAAATTGGAAAAAATATTGAAAAAGGTGCAAAATTATCAACTAATGAAATTAATGAATTAAACGCACAATTAGAAGATAAAAATCTTAAAAAAATTATTTACCGAGGTGTATCTCAGAATATTTCTGGAAGTGATGATTTTGGGCAGTCAGAAATTGATAAATCTAAACAACTTATAGATGAGGATCCTTTAAAGAGTATTAAGCTAAAACAAGCCTATGATATGGTTGATCAACTTGGCAAAAAATGCAGTGATCTTATAAGAGCACAAGTAACAAAAGAATTAAAATACAAACAAATAGCAAAAGAATTTAACATGAAAATGGGTACTGTAATGACTAATTTAAGTCGCTGTTGGAAAAAATTAGAAGAATTAAACAATGCAAAATAAAGATATTGAAATTTTATTCCAAGGCTATTTAGATAATGAGCTTGATCAAGAAGATATAATAAAAGTTGAGGAATATTTAAATGAAAATGAGGAAGCTAAAAAGGTCTTTGAAGATTTAAAGAAAAATCAAGAATTTTTTAAAAAAACTTTTGATGAGTTTAAAAATCTACCAGTTGATCAATATATTTATTCGTTAATAGATAATTACCCTATCAAAGAAGTTACTAAACCAAGTGTAAGTATTTTTAAAAATATATTATCCAAGTTCTCATTTGTGAATTTTGCTGGCGGTGCTGCGATTGCAAGTGTACTTGGTTTTTTTGCATTTAATATGCAAATTAATTCAGTTCAATATTACACAATGGCTAATAACGAAATAGACACTATAGCACTTAATCAAACGGTCAAAAAAGACATCGAAAGAGTGTTAAATCAAAATAATCAAAGTGTATCTGGAAAAATTGAAGAATTAGAAAATATTCTAAATACTGATAATTTCAAAAATATTATTCGAAAAAATATGCTAAAAAAATCAGATAAACTCTCGAATAAAGACAGTATTAATCTCAGTGCATTAAATTTTACTGTTAATCAACTTGATGACAATAATAATTGCATATTAATTGAAGTTACTGATAAAAATAATTCAATTTTAAAAACTTTTTGTAATTTAGAAAATGAATGGGAACTTATAGATTGATTTTTTAAATTAAATCTAATTACTCTTATTGACTCCATAAATTCCCATATGTTTTACAGTGCTTTCCAGTCTTTAAATTCCTCTGGCTTTTCTTGTTTATCTTTGTAATTTATTTCTCCTTCGATTTTACCACCATCATCTATCTTAATAGATCCATAGTAAATTTTCCCATTTATATTTCCTGAAGATTTAACTCCTAAAATCTCTTTTGCATTTACTTCTCCCTCTATGTAGCCTTCCACAGACATTGTTTTAGCTTTTACATTTCCAAGTATTTTTCCAGAATGATGGACATTAATTTTAATACATTCAATATCTCCTTCTACTACACCTTGAATATTAACTTCATTTTCGGCTTTTATGTTACCTTTAATCGTAACACCCTCACCTATCATTAGTGTACTATTAGTAATTTTATCAAGTTCCTTTGAAAATTCACTTTTTTCATTTTTGTGTTCACCAATACTTATTGGCTCATAAAGTTTAGCTTCAATTTTTTCTTTGTAATTATTTTTATTCATTAGTAATGGCATATTGTTCCTTTGTTAGTTTGAAAACTATTATGAAATACAAAAGAGAATATAATTCGTCAGAAGTATGTTGATTTTGTGATTTATATTTTTTGCGCTGAAACAATGTATCGATACGGAGTACCTGATTGAATGGCATCAAAGGGATAACATGTAACTAATAAAAGAATATTTTTTTTATTCGTCATGGAAAAATTATTATTCTTTACATCAAGTATATAAAAATTATTTACGGTATATGAATGCCATTCATCTTTAATATCTTGTAGTCTAATAATGTCTCCAACCATTAAATTTTTTAAAAAAGATCCATGACTATCTCTGTGCATAGAAATTATGGTAGTTTTTCCCTCATATGGAAGGAAACTTTCCTGATGAAAACCTGGGGCAAAAGATAGTGCCTGACTAGAGGTTTTATTAAGAATAATATGTTCTGCATTCAGTTTGGGTACCTCTAATTTAAAAATTGGATAACTATCCATTTTTGACCAGGGTTTTATATTATTTTTTGTAATTAAAGATTTTTCCCATGCCTGTTTTAGAAATATTTGTGCTAGGTGAGATTTTATTTCTATTTTTAAGCCTTGATAAAGAAAATATCCTCCTCCTACTAGGAGGACAAATAGGAGAAGAATATTAATTTTTCTTTTCAATCAAATAATTCTTTTAGAATGAAAAAGAAAAAACGAACTAACAAACAATATAAAAGCTATTATGAAATAAAGTTTTTTGTTTGTATCAGTTTGAACAAAATGAATTTTTAAATCAGGAATTTCATCTAAATTAACTTCATTTAGATCATTTAAATACATTTGTTTCTGAGAATACTTACCTGGTATTAGCACATTGGGATCAATCCAACCTTCAGGTAAGTTTTGAGGTAATTGAAAAGAATTTAAAGTTTCATCACTAGATCTCGAAATTTGATCGTCTACCGCAACTAAGGATGTAAAATTAGTAACTAAATTATTTTCCAGTGCTAGTTTAACTATTCTTCTTTTATAGGTTTCCACATCAAGGGCACCAATTGCATTAAGAAACATAATTCTATCAATTTTTTCCCTGGCCCAAAGTTTATTGATTTTACTACCTTCATTTATGTCACCTTTTTTGATTTCATATAACCATTTATCTCCAGTTGATGTATTGCCGGCCAGTTTTATTGGGTAAATAAGTTCTTCTTTTTTAGTATTGCCAACTTTCATATAAAAACTAATTGGATCACCGGCAATAATGTCTGGTAATTTTACTGGAAGAAGTTCATGATCATTCTCCATAAAAACGCGTAAATTTTTAATTACAGGATGATTAATTTTAAATAATAATTCGTTTGTTTTTTCCTCAAAAGTGAAGGAATCAACATAAATAAAAGATCCACGACCACTTTTTGATAAACCTTTTACAAGATAAGAATTAGGTGAATTGCCAATGCCTACAACGTGAAATCTTTTATTACCAATATGTTCATTAACAAGAGCTATAGCTTGAGTTTCATATGCAATGACTCCATCTGTCATTAATATTATTTGATGATTATTCGGTAAAGGAGTTTTTTCAAAAATAGCCTCGTATATAGGTGCTAGCATTTCTGTGCCATTATCAGCATTAAAATTCTTCACAAATTCTAATGCAATTTGTTTGTTTAATACTGAGGCTATTTTAGGTTTAGAAAATAACTTATAGTGCTTATCATCAAAGGCGATAATATTAATATAATGATGCTCTGGAAATTGATTAATGAAATCAATCAATAATGATTGCATTTGCTCTAATGAATCACCACTCATACTTCCTGAAACATCAGCAATAATCGTAATAGCCGATTGTTTATTTAATTTTAAATCTGATTTTTTAATTTGTGGGTTTATCAAGCCATAAATATAAAGATCTCCATTAAATTCTTCATAATAAGCCTGAATATATGGTTCGGGACTGACAATTGGCTTGAAAGTTAAAATAAAATCTTTTGTCGATGGCATTGATTCATCTGCAAGATTAATTTCATAATGTTTGTTTGATAATTTATTAATAAATAAGTCTTCATTACTGCTTGGTACAGAAATATCAAAACCAACGTTAAGATTGATTGAAATATTATAGGGATTTACTGTGTAGTCAGTACTCTCGTTAATAGGTGAGTGTATTTCAGGATTTAATTTTAATATTTTGCTTTCGTTAATTATCTTATTATTGGAATTTTTTTCATATCGATGTGAAATTACTGTTGGAAGTCTCAAGCTATATTCATTATTTTGAAAAGATAGAGTATCTTGATAACTAATTTCAATAATAATCATTTCTCCTGGTTCAATATTAGCAATTTTTGTTTTAAAAATATTTGCTCTACTAGAACTCACTAATGACGTTTTTTTTCCATCATTCTTAGCTTTTTGATAAGTTTCTTCTGCCTCCTCCTTTATTTGAATAATTCCATTAATATATCGATCACCAACTTTCATTTTTAATTGATCAACAGCTGATTTTTCAGGGAGTGGAAATAAATATACTGCCTCTGTATGCTCTTTCGTTGGATTAATAAAATATTGACGCACCAAAGTCGTACTAATTAACCCCTGAACATTAACAATAATATCAGTTTTTAATGTTGGAGCTTCGAATATTTGATTACCCTCTTTTAGTTCATGTTCTTGAATAAAAAAAAGACCGTAGGGTTGATTGATATTAGCTAGGGATGGATATGAGAAGAAGAAAAATAGTAAGAATAAATAAAAATATTTCATTCTTATTTATTGAATGCAAATTGTGATTAAATCAGGACCAAATTATGATATTTTTTTGTAATCTTAAAAATTTAATTAATTGAAATAAATTCATCTGTGTTACGTTTATTTATTAGAAATATTAAAATATGAAGGAAAAATAAATGAAAGATGTATGGCTGATTATTGGTATTGCAGTTATAATAAAATTTAGTGCTTTATCTATAAGTAATTATCAAAAAAAATTTTATGCAAATTATCAATTAGAATTTGATAAAGATATTATTAAACCTGATTGGAATAAAAATTTGGAAAAATATAGAAATAAATTTAAGAAAAATAAATACATTACTAAGAATGGAAGTAGCTAATATTATTATTCGATATCTTTGCAAAACTAAGAATGCCTGTGTAAAAAACACCAGTATCTAAGCAAATTCTATTATTTTTTTTAATGATCTTTTTGGACGGCGTATGTCCATGTACAATTATCTTTTCAAAAGGTTTATCAGAATTTAAAAAAGACCTATCTCTTGTCCAAAGCATAGTCTGTTTTTTTTGTTTATTTAATGGAATATCTGGATCAATGCCTGCATGAACAAAATAATAATCACCCCATTGATAATTTAATTTTAATTTATAAAAGAAATTTCTATGTTCTTGAGGGAGAAAATTTATAAATTTCTCATAAATTTTCTTATCAAATGATAATTCCAGATTATCATCTATGTAATTTTCCATTTTTTGACCATAACTTTGCAATGTTTCTAAACCTCCATTGCTTATCCAAAGGTATAAACTACCATTTTTTCCAGATATAAAATCAAGAAGCATTTGCTCATGATTGCCAAGCAAATAGACAACATCAAAATTAGCAGGTTTGAAATTAATAAGAGAATTTATACAATCTTTTGAATCAATTCCCCTATCTATATAATCACCTAGATATATTAATAGTTTTTTTCCTGGAGTTTTATTTGAGTCTTCCTGAATTTTGTTTTGAATATCAAGTAATTGTTTAAGGTGGCCATGTATATCACCCACAACATAAGCAATATCATAATCATTCATTTTACCAGCTTATATTACAGTCATGGCATAAAAATTGTTCCCTGCGAATTACACAGCCTCCAAGAACAAAATTTAGTTCTTTTCTATCTTTAATCGCATTTAATTCTTCTACAGTTTCATCTGTTGGAAGGCCATAAACAATCATAGCTACTCTCTTACCATTACATTTTGGACAAATTTCACCATGTGCATATTCATCATTTAATTTTCCCATTATTAATATTCTTCAAGATCCTCTATTTCAAAATCCAGGTCATGATCTGAGATTCGATATTTATAATGAGCTTCTGGATGTTTTAACCATGTTTCAAGAGGTGTATTTTCAGCAGCACTAATCGCATTTTCACCTGCCTGAATTTCATCTGGTGCATCAATTTCAAATACTTCTTCTATTTCGTAGGTTTCAGTAACAATAGCCTTTACTGTACATTTAAATTTATTCATTTTTATACCTGTGAATGTTTAAATTCTAAAAAATCAATTAATCTATTAAATCCAGAGCTATACATACGATTTCCACGATTATTTAAATCTTTGTATTCTTTAATTGAAAAATATTTTTTTCTTAAACTTATGAGTTCAGATATTTCATTAATATCTAAAATTGAGAGTTTTATCACCCCTCTTTTTATTAAGTCATTTGAAATTTTATTTACCACTCTTGAATATTTTTCAATAGATGACTCTGATAATCTTCTATAATTTTCCATCCATTGTCTAAATTCTGTTTCTTTATTTTTCATTTTTTTCCCTATTTGTTATTTAGAAAAGTAAACGGGTGATATTTGGTTTTATTTCATCTTCAGATTTAAAATAATTTTAAAAAAAATAATTGGAAACAAGGTAAGGATGCCCAAAAAACCTACTATTTGTAATAATATTTCCCAATCTCTTGGCTCCCCCATAAAAAAGGCAATACATTGATCCTGAAGAGTTCCGTATTTAGAAGCATAGACATCCTCATTACTAATATTTGTGCAATTTGTTATAGCGTCATCTATTTTAGGTTGTTTAATTATATTAAGATAAAAAGAAGGTATCGATAATAATATAATACCAATAAAAAAAGGTAAAAAGTATAAGTAAAAAGATTGGGTATTGTTGTGCATTCTTGATCTAATAAATTAATTATCAGTCAATAATTTGTTAAAAATAAGGTAAAAAATTGGAGATAAAAAATAAAAATTTTATAAATTTAAATTAAAATATTAAGTTAATTCCTCACATTCATCTATTTCGTTGTCAAGATTGGCGTCGTAACAAACGGCATCAAAATTACCATCTTCATCATCGTCATAATAATATCTTGCTATCTCGTCTCCATCATTATTAAAATAAAAGTCTAATCTTACGTTTGGAGTACCACTTTCATTAGTATCCATTAACATTATATCAATTTCTCCATCTTCATCTTCATCATATGCATAGGTTTCAGCTATATTATTGCAATCAGTATCGTAATAAAATAGATCCAAAATACCATTATCATTGAAATCTTCTTCTTGAATTGGAACATCAAAATCACATTGATCTAAATTATTATTTCTTTTCTTAGTAATCCATGAGCTTTCACTTTTAGTAATCCATTCACTTTTATTTTCATCTTTATCTTTACTTAAAGTTTGATCCATATCTAAAAAATCTTGTATTTCTATTGATGCTACTGCAAAAGCTATACCTTCAGTTTCTGTATGAACAAAAGAATTAATTCCAATAACAAACCCTTCATCACTAATTAAAGGTCCTCCTGAATTACCAGGATTAATTGGAGTTTGAGTCTGAATTAATGTTGCTTGAAGACAATTATATGCATCATAACACCACTCATAATTTTTTCTTATTTGGCTTGTAACACCTTGAGTGTAAGTACAATTGTAACCTTCAGGATGACCTATGGCATGTACACTCATTCCTATTTGAACTTTATCACTATAGTCAAGTTTTGCAGGAGTAAAATTCTTTATAACATTGGTAGACCTTAATTTTAATAAAGCTAAATCTCTTTTTGGATCAATTTTTACAACATCAGCCTCATATACAGTTTGGTCGTTAATATCTTCTCCATTAACAGGACAGAATTTTAAACTCACTGATCTAACAAATTCATTCGGTTTAGTATTATCAATTTGTATATTATGATAATTGGTAACTATATGACCTTCCCTATCAACCACAAACCCCGATCCAGTAGCTGATCTAGTTTGAACTAAAACTGTCACAGGGGCTATTTTTTTATAAATTTGTGTTCCTATGGAACTTCTATTATTATCATCTAAAATTTGAATAAACTTGGTTTCTTTATTCAGGGATTTTATATCATCAACATTAATTTTTTTAACTTCATCAACCTGAGGAATATATTTCACTTCATTAGCAAAATTAAAATTATTTAAAGTAATGATTAAAAAAAATATGATGAAATAATAAATTGTTTTCATTAATTAAAAGTATTATTAAATATTTAAACATTCAATGATATTATTAATTGAATAACATTTTTATCTTAATAAAATTGAAAAAATGATTAAAATTTAAAATCCCATTAATCTTAAGGCATTATCAGTTACAAGTTCAATTCTTAGACTATCATACCAACCATATTTTTTTTCTGTTTTTGAATTCCAGTCAGTACAAAAAACCCTTATCAAGTCACCATTTTCATATTCTTTTGTTTTTATAAAATAATTTCCCTCATCATTAGAAAATGATCTATCCTCAAAAACTATATTTAATTCAATTTGTAATTCATTAACAATTTCCTCTTTTTTTATCTTACAAGAATCAATATTTTTATTTTTTGTATCGTAAAAAATCGCGCCAGCTATCTGAATTATTTTGTAATCATTATCATTTTTTAAAAAAGCCATCTGAATAGTATCGTAGCCAGTATTAGATTTAAAATCAAATTCAGGCACATTAAAATGAAGAACATCTGTGCCATAATAGTCATCGGAATTATTTAGTATGTAATCTTTTTTATAGGAATTTAATAAACTATCCCCTAAGCTAAGCCCCTCTATTTCAAAATTAGAAATATCTTCTCCAAAAACATTAGTAGATATAATTAGTGCAAATAGGACTAAAAATTTTTTCATATAAATATCAAACATTAATAAATAAATTTGTTATCATTTGAAATAAATTTAATATTTAATTTAAATTTAATCAATTGTATTGTTTACATTAATAATCTGAGATCCAATCATTGAATTCATTGGTTAATATTGCGACCGATATACCACTTGTCCAATTATTTTCTTGTTTTATTTTTTTGCTCCAGTCACTGCATTGTAAGGTAATATTATCACCATTAGGGAAATCAAAATAAACATCATATTTTTTACTTTTTCCAGATGGATCTAAATTTGGTTCGTAAATAAATTCACTTTTCTTATAATTATTAAAAAGATCTTCAAATTCCATTTCAATTTCTTTTTGTAAATCAAGACAATCACTTAAAATATCAAAAGTTATCATTCCTCTTATCATAAAAATTGTATAATTTTTATCATCTAGTTTCACGAATATTGAAATCTGAGAATAAATATTAAAATTCCCTTCACGAATGTAAACTTCTCCAAATTTATTGGGATTATTTAAATATTTATAATGTTCAGATGTTCTATTAATTTCATTAATAATTAAATCTTCTGATATGTGATCTAAAGCACTATCTCCTATACCTATACCTTCTATCATAAAATCTGAAATATTTTCAGAAAATGCTGAATGAGAAAAAATAAAATAAAATGAAAATATAAAAATGTATATTAATTTCATTATTTTATATCAGGAAGTGAAAGAATAAAATCAGTAAGAGCATCTGCAAAAGTTTCATTTGAATTATTTTTACAATAAACCTTAACGTACTCAAACATATATTCAGCACTGTATTCATTGAGTCTTTTATATTTTCCAGTCAATTCATTTATATAGAAATTCAAACCACTTAAATATCCTTGGAAAGTAGCTATGACATAATCTTTTATGGTAATAGGGTCCTCCTCAATATAGTAAGATAACAGATTATCCATTTCACTGCATGAATTAGTAACAGCGCCATACATTACATAATCATCCTCAGCTTTTAAATTAAAAGTAAAAAAAATTAATAAAAATATAAAAACTATTTTTAATAAATTATCTAAATAAAACTTTTTAATACGCTTCATAATTTATAAAATCTAAATATACATTGTTTGAGACTGATACAGTCAGAGAATCATTAAAATTATATTGCTCTAAAGATTTTGAAGAATCTGACCATTCATTACAATAAATTCTTATGCTACCATCACTAAGATCATAATCAGTTATGTACGCATAGTTTTTTCCATCTCCAATTTTATCATATTGATATGTATACTCATCAATTTCGATATTTTCAATATCAAGAATCTTTAGTATATCATTTTCAATATCATCTTTTTTTATTAAGCATTCTTCTAACTTATTATTAAATCTCATATAGCCAGAAAGAGATAATATAATATATTTATCATCATTGCTGTAAACGCTAAAATTCATTTGTTCAAAATCATCATGCTCTTCTTCAATAATAGATAATTCTATAATTTTTTTACTATTTGGATATTCCGTAATTAACCCATTATTAATTTCATCTTGTGAATAAAAATTTAATACACTATCCCCAACACTAATTCCTTTTAATTCAAAATCAGAAATGTTTTCTGCAAGAACTGAAGAGCTAAAAAAAACAATCAAAGATATTAAAATTTTTGTCATATTAAGAAATTTTTAATTACCAGTCATCCAATCATTAATCTCTTTTGATGTAACTATTACACTTAGTCCTTCAGTCCAATTATTTTTTTTTCTCAAATTTTCTTCCCAATTTGAGCAACTCAATTGTATTTCGTCACCATTATTAAATTTATACAATATTTTATCTTTAGTACTTTTTCCACTAGGGTCATGTCTTGATTTAAAAAAAATTTCTTTTTTTTCTAAATTAGAAAATATTTGAGATAATTCTTTATCAATTTGATTTCTTTTCTCAATACAACGATTTGGTTCTTCAATAAAATATAGCATCCCTCTAACTTCATATATTAAATAATTTTTATCTTTCTGGCTAACCATAAAAGATAAAGCATCATATGAACCAAAATCAAAATTATCAAATAAGTACACTTCACCAAAATCATTATTTAAAAAGGAGTATATCTCTCTTGTTCTTTTTAATTCTATTTGAATTTCTGATTTAGACATATAATTCAATAAACTATCCCCAATACTTATTCCATTAATTTGAAAGTCAGAAATATCGTCTGCTAGACTATTTTTTGTAAACATTAATAAAAATAAAAATATAATAAACTTCATAGTTTTTTAAAATTTTAGTGTTTTTTTTCGTGATTATAACCTCTATTATTTGACCTTTTAAGTAGAATATTTTAAAATTTTATTTTTTATGTACATAATTAAAATATTAATAATTATTAATTTTTTTTTAATTTCATTCAGCGTTTCAGCTACTTCTTGGATTACAAAAAAACAAAGTGAAAATTTTGATAAAGATTCATCATGTAATAAATCTTTATCAATAACAAATTTAAATAAAAAAAGTGATTACTTCATTGATATAGAAGATTATGAAAAAGCATTTAGTTGCTCAATAATAGCTGCAAATCAAAAAGATACATATGCTGAGGGAGCAGTTGGGTGGTTTTATCAAAATGGTTACGGTGTAGATAAAAATTTTGACAAGGCTCTTGAATATCTTAGGAGAGCTAAAAATGGCGGAAGTTCATATGCAATGAATCTTTTAGCTGAACATTATTTACAAGGCTGGGGTGTCAGTCAAAATTATTCTAAAGCTATTAGTTATTATACAAAATCAGCAAATAAAGGTGATGATTATGCCCAAGGACAATTAGGATATCACTACTACTACGGAGAAGGAATAGAAGAAAATAGAAAATTAGCATATTATTGGTTCAAAAAATCAGCTGAACAAGGAAGTACTTATTCTGAAAGTTGGTTAGGTCATTTATATTTATTTGGTGAAGGCACAGAAGTAAATTTTGAACAAGCTTTTAAATTTTCCAAACTAGCTGCTGATAAAGGTGATGAATTTGCTCAATCAAATGTTGGATACTTATATGAATGGGGAGAAGGAGTAGAAAAAAATATTAATAAGGCAATTGAATTTTATTCAATGGCAGCCGATCAAGGAAATGATTATTCATTAGAACGACTTGAAATATTATTAGCAGAAGATAAGGAAGAAAAAATTAGCGATAATACTTCATCAAGTCAATTTATAACAAAAAAAATTAAAGGTGATGAAGTTATAGAACTAAAAGTAGAAGACAAAATTAATGTTGCGAATGAGCCAGTAGTTCAAGCTAAGTTTATACCGATTGAAGAATTCAGTAAAATTAAAATTAAGACAAGACTTAAACAAGATTCTAATTCAACTTCTAACACAATAGGTATTCTAGATAAAGGTGTTGAAATTTATATAATTAGCGAATTAATTGATGAAAATATTTTAGGTAATTGGGTTAATATTGAAGCAGATATTGATGGAGAAATAGTAATAGGTTTTGTTCTAAAAGATAAAATAGAATTTAGTAAAACAGAGCCTATTATTGATACTCAAACCACACAAAAAAATAAAACAAAATATGAAATAGAATGGGGTGAGTACTATGCAATAGTTATAGGTAATAATATTTATGATGAAAATAAAAATTCTTTAACTAATTTAAAAACAGCTATAAATGATGCTGAAAAAATTGGTAAATTATTGAAGGATAAATATGGTTTTAAAACAGAAGTAATAAGAAATGCTACATTAGCAGATATTAATAATACAATTAAAAAATATAGATCTATATTAACTGAAAATGATAACTTATTAATATATTACGCAGGTCATGGCACAGTAGACTCATGGACTCAAGAGGGATACTGGTTACCAGTTGATGCTCAAGATAATAATGAATGGACGTGGTTTGATAATCGAAGTTTGATAAGTTTAACAAAATCTTTAAATGCAAAACATATAATTGTAATTGCAGACTCTTGTTTTTCAGGCTCTCTTTTTAGTACTGTTGATTATAGAAGTGCATTTGAAGATAACAATTCAGATTTAGAAAATGTCTTTTTCAACATGAATAGAAAAAAAACTAGGGTGGCAATTACATCAGGAAATTATGAATTTGTACCTGACTCAATAAATAATAGTGATCACTCACCATTTGCAACTGTCTTGATTGATATTTTAAATAATAATAACGATGTTTTGCCGGCTGGTGATCTATTTAGTCAAGTTAGAACCACACTTCCTAAATTTTCCAAAAAACAGAATCCTGTTTATGGTGAATTTGATTTTGATTTACATGAAAAAACTGGAGATTTTCTGTTTGTTCCTTTAGAGATTAAATAAATTATGTCTAACCCTTTTATTTTAATAGCTAGAATTCGTGTAAAAGAAGGTAAGATTAAAGATTATCTCAAGATCGCAAAAGAGGCTGATAATGCTGTTAATTTAACAGAACCAGATATGCTGATCCATACATTTGATCAAGATCCAACAGATCCTTTAGAATTTACTTGGAGTGAAGTATACCGTACGAGTGAAGCAATGGTTCATCATATCAACAACCCTCCTGTTGTAGCTTATGTAGAAAAACATCAAGAAATTGCTGATAAATTTGAAATAGAAGTTTACGGTAATATTACAGATGAAACAATCAAAGCAATTAAGGCTCTAAATGTACCCTTCAAACACTTTAAAACAACTGACGTTGGATACATTAGAAAAGAAAAATTTATTTAAATTTAATCTAGTTATTATCATTTAAATTTATTAATTTATTTTAAAATTATTAATTTTGGAGGATACATGAAAAAAGGATATTGGGTAGGACAAGTAAAGGAAATTAAAAATGCAGAAATATGGGGGCAATATTTAGAAAAATTTATGAATATTGTCTCTGAGGAAGCAGAAAAAAAATCAGGAAATTTTGTATTTACTGCTGGCAGTGAACCAAAGCACTATGTTCAAAAGAATTTTGATTTGTTATTTTCTGCTGTTGTTGAATTTAATAGCGTTCAAGACGCAATAGATGGTTACAATGATCCTCGGTATCAAGAAGCTTTAGCACTTTTAGGTGAAAATAAAGAAGATGTTGTTGTGAGAAATTTAGTAATCATTGAGGCACCTTAAATAGCTATATGTAATTAACTAAAGGCAACCATACTCAATTAAAATAAATATAAAAAAGGATGTATTATGAAAATAATTATGAACGTTAAAATCAATGAAGGATATGCGAAATGGAAAGATCTTTTTCTTAGTGTTGATGCACAAAGACAAAAATATGGAATAAAAGTTTTAGCTTATGGTCATCCGAAAGATGATGAAACTAAAATTTATCAAGTTTTAGAAATTGAATCGATGGAAAAAATGCAGGCAGCGATGCAGGATCCAGAATTATCTAAACTAAGAACTGATGCTGGTGTTGATTTAGATAGTCAAGAATTAGTATTTTTAGTTGAGTAGATTTTAAAAAAAAACTAAACTATATGTATATGGGGTATAAAGCCCTCTCCATTGAGGGAGTTTTGCCCCATATATATTTTTATGTTCTAAGTGTAGTTTTAGCTACTACTAATTGTTCAAGTTTATTTTCTCTGAAGACAATATAAATACCGCTTGATACAATGAGAAAAATTCCAATAAATGAATATAAATCTGGAATTTCAGAAAAAATAAAATAGCCTACAATAATTGCAAATATTAGATGGATATATTCTAGGATACTACAACTTAGAGGTGAGGCTAATCTATAAGCTCCAATTAAGCAAAACAAGCCAAGACCTCCGATAATAGATATAAAAATTATTAATCCCAATGTTCGGTAATCATTAAATACCCATGGATTACTTAAAATATAAAATATAGATAAATTGAAATCATAATTATGAATTAAAATACTAATTATACTTGCGCCAATAAAGGCACCAATATAGACATGAAATGTTTGTTGAAATAAGGAATCATTTGCAGAAGTTTTTTTTGCTAAAACCATACTCAAAGAATAAGTGCAAGCTGCAATAATTGGAAAAAACATATAAACATTAATATTATTAAATTCTGGTTTGATGATAAGAATAGTACCGCTAAAACCAATACAAATAGAAAATAATCTATTTATTCCAAATTTTTTTTTTAATATAAAGTAAGAAAAGATAGTCATAAAAAATGGACTCACAAAAAATAAACTAGTAGCTTCTGCTAAACTAATCTGACTCAAAGAAATAAAAAACATAGTGAAACCAAATAAGAAAGTTGAAGCTCTAAATATTGCTATATACGGATGAGCTGAACCAAAGGTAATAGGTTGTTTATTATAAGTGAGATAAGCAGCAAGTAATAAAAATCCAATAAAACCTCTAAAAACCAGTATCTGCAATAAGCTTGCGTCGAATATAGTATATTTAATTAAAACATCTTGTGTGAATATCAGAATAACTCCTACTATGAGAATTAGCAGACCTTTATTATTATTATTCATTATTTTTTCTAATTATACTTTTTAAGTATTAGTTTAATAAAAAAATAATATATAAATATTTTTAATGGTTTTTTATCTTGTAACACCACTTATTTTAATACTTTCTAGCTCTTTAGGATTAATAATTAATCCCTCTTGGTCTATTTCACCCTTTATTTGGGTTTTCGTATTGGTTCCAATTATTGACCTTGTATTACCTTACTTAAGCAAAGATGATGTTGAACTAAATGAAAGTGTGTTTCACGATTTTTCTATTTTAATCGTGCTTCCCTGTATTTTATTTTTAATTATATTTGGTTTAATTGTTGTTTCTGATTCAGCTATCACTTTATTAACTGCTGCTACTTTAGGCGCAGCTGTAGGTATGTCAGGAGGCTCTATTGGTATCACAACGGCACATGAACTTATTCATCGAAAAAATAAATTTATGCGAGGTATTGGAGTATTTTTACTAGTTTTATGTTGTTATGGGCATTTTCGTATTGAACATATTTATGGTCATCATTTAAATGTAGCCACTAAAGAAGATCCTGCTACAGCTAGAAGAGGTGAAAATTTTTATTTTTATTTTATTCGCTGTGTAATTAATAGTGTGATTTCATCTTGGAATATTGAAAAAAATATTCTTGATAAAAAAAAATTAAATTCATTTAGTTTCCAAAACAGAATGATTCATTATTTTGTATTAGAATTTTTATTTTTAGTATTCGCATATTTAATTGCTGGAATGAATGGTTTAATTTTTGTGATCTTTCATTCTCTTGTTTCAATAATATTATTGGAGTTAGTAAATTATATTCAGCATTATGGCTTAGAGAGAAAAAAAGAAAATGGAAAATATGAAAGATTTACAGATCTTCACTCATGGAATAGTCGTCACATCTCTGCTAATTGGTCGACATTTAATTTAGGTCTTCATGCAGAGCATCACCAAAGTGCTTCAAAGCCCTATCCTCTTTTATCACAAAAAGAAAAAGCGATAGAGATGCCTGCTAATTACTCCATCATGTTAATTATGGCTTTAATCCCTCCTATGTGGTTTTTTGTGATGGATAAAAAAATTGATAAATTAAAAACAATTTAATTTAAAATGATAGTTTTTTTTTCCAAGTTGAAAGATAATCGTATTTTTCAATTTTCTGTTGTTGTAATAATTATATTAAATGCCATTCTTATTGGTGCTACAACATATCAATTAGATCCTATTTTTTTAAATACTATTCATTTACTTGATTATGCGATCACTGTTTTCTTTGTTATTGAAATTTTAATTCGTTTTATTGGTGAAAAAGAAAAGAAAAATTTTCTAAAAGATGGGTGGAATGTTTTTGATACAATAATTGTAGCAATATCACTTATACCAATTCCAAATAATTCTAGTTTCTTAGTTTTACGTCTTCTTCGTATATTTAGAGTTTTACGTTTAATATCTGTTATTCCTGAATTAAAAAAAATTATTGAAGCTATTCTTGCCTCTATAAAAAGAGTATTTTTTGTTAGCCTCCTTCTTTTTATTATACTCTATATTTACGCAACAATGGGCTCAATTTTATTCGGTGAAGATGATCCAGAAAGATGGGCTGATCTTGGTATTTCCCTTATTACTCTCTTCCAAGTTTTAACTTTATCTAGTTGGGAAAATGTTATGTTGCCTATGCAAGCAATTTATTGGTGGGCTTGGATTTATTTCTTTAGTTTTATTTCAATTTGTTCAATAACTATATTAAACTTAGTAATTGCTATACTTGTTGATGTTGTAAACCATCAAAAATAGTATTGAAAGATAATATTAATATTTAATTTTTTATTTTTTTATGTTAAAATTCTACTTATAGCAGTTGTAGAAACCTGCTTTAACAAAACTCCTGCAGTCGAAGAATACCTGCGTTAAAAAACATAAGGGAGGAAAGAATGTTTGATAAAAAAGAAGATAATTCAAATTCAACGCCTGATGTTTTTAGACCTGCTAAGGGATCTGCAAAAGTAGTCATTGGTCATGGTGTAGTTATTAATGGTGAAATTAAAAAAGCTGATGAAGTGCAGATTGACGGTGAAGCCGATGTTACGATGAAAACTGATAATCTTTTAGTTGGTGCTACTGGTGCTTGCAAAGGTGATATTGAAACTCATAACGCTGATATTTGGGGTGCATTTGATGGAGATATTAAAGCATCTGGTACTCTTACTATTCAAGAAGAAGGTAAAGTATCAGGTAAAATTGAGTATCAAAATTTACAAATTAAGCTTGGAGGTCAAATAAGTGGTGACATTAAACTTTCTGATAAAATTCAATCAATAAAAAAAGATACAAAACCATCAGAAGATAATAATGTTTCATTGCAAGAATCTGTGAAAAAAGAATAAACTAATAATAATGAAAGAAAAATTATTTAAACCTATACATTGGATTATGTTAATCCTTATATCTCTTGATTTTATTGATACTAGTTACAGAATTACTTATGGATACTTTTCAGGTGAAGGTGTTCAACCCCCTGTTGGAGATTTTAATGTTCAACTCTCAACTTTAGATTTTATTGTAAGTATCGTATTTCAGTTAGCAATCGCTTACACAATTTATATGTTGTACAGTATGAAAAGAAGTGGTGGGTATTATTTAGTGGGATTAAATATTCTTTTTGTGATTTATGGATTTATTTTAGGCCCATTTAGTACAGTGCCTGCTGGTGAAGTTATTCCACTAATAGCTGGCTTTATGTTCTTCTATATTATTTTAGTCATCGGCATACCTTATTTGTATTTTGATAAATACGAATAAGATTTATAAATTATTTTATTAAATATTTTTTACAGAAGTATATTTTTGTATTTTTTCTTGAATTGATTTAATCTATCTCTTCCATTGAAATCCAATCTATAGGATGTAAATAAATCTTTTTTGGTACCCATATCTATTTTGGAAACACTAACAAATTTTAGATCTGTATCTTCCACATCATCGATGTTTCTTACAAGTAGAGCTAATTTCCATTCTAATTCTTTGCTTCGAAGATTTTCAGGAATAGTATGCTCTTCATCTGATTTTTTTGTATTTTGAGTAAAAAAGTTATTTATATTATCTAAAATTTTCATAATAAAAATATAGGTTTTGTAATCAAAAGTTCAAATAGATTAACTTTTATCAATTAGAACTATTTAATATTGATAACAGTGTAAGATTTTATTGAATCGTAACAAATATGTATTATTTAGTATAGTGAACGATTTGTCTCTATTGCGGTTCACAAGCAGCTAAAATGAGATACGTATAAAATTATCCTCCCATTAAGAGAAATGGTGAGGATTTTTTTTTTGAATAAATGGAGAGAATTATGAACTTATGTGTTGTTACAAAAGGAACATTTACAAAAGATGATTATATGGAATTATTTAATTACTTTAAAGAAGATTTACTCAATTACACAGATGCCTTTGATATGGCATTTGTAAAAGATGGTCATGTTATCACAATGGCAAATGTTACTGACCAAGAAAAATTTTATGCTTTATTTGAAGACCCAAAATCAAAAGAATTTGACGCAAAATTTAATAGTACAGACACTGTGTACACTTTAGAGAAACAAGAATATTAAATACCACCTTGAGAAATTAAGAAGTCAGAAATTTTTTCTATTCCGTTATTATTTTTCATTTCACCGAAAACATAAGGTAATCCATTTCTGGCTTCCTTTACATCTTGTTCCATTCGATCGATATTAACATCAACATGAGGTGCTAAATCAACTTTATTAACTACCAGTAAATCTGATTTTTTTATTGCCGGAGCTTTTTTTCTTGGAATATCAGCACCTTGAGCAACATCAATCATATAAATTGTTAAATCGACTAACTCTGGACTAAAAGTAGCTGCCAAATTATCACCGCCTGATTCAATAAGTATTAATTCTAAATCAGGAAATTTATTTTTCATTTCATCAACGGCTAGTAAATTAATAGAACAATCTTCTCGGATAGCCGTATGGGGACATCCACCAGTTTCAACGCCTTTAATTCTTTCGATAGGAAGAACTTGAGCTCTCATTAAATATTCTGCATCTTCAGTTGTATAAATATCATTTGATATTACTGCCATTGAAATTCTATTTGATAAATGACGGCATAAAGCTTCTGTTAAGCTAGTTTTTCCTGTTCCTATTCCCCCACCTATACCAACTTTTAATGGACCATTAATATTGCTCATGTCAAATAAATCCTTGAATCTAGATTTTCATGTTTGATTGCAAAAATATCACCAATAAAAAAACTCGTTCCAATATCTTTCAGAGTTAGTTGATCGGATCTTTCTAAAAATTTTTGTATTTGATAAATAAAATTAACATTTAATATCTGACCCTCTTTTTGTGACATAGGTATATGCTTTACACATACATTTATTAAGTTTGAAATATACGACTGAAGATAAAATTTAATTAAGTCCTCAAATTTTATATCAAAATGAAGAGCTGCTTTGCCAATACAATAAACAAAAGAGGTTTTTTCTTCCAATACTAACTCCCAACTATCTTTCATTATCTTTCGAAATGAATTACCCATATCAATCATTTCTATATGTCTTTCTTTTGAAGAAGCACTTGCTAAAATTAAATCATTAATTTCTTCACCCATATATACAGACTTTAAAAAAATATAATCATTTCGAAGACTGCCGTAAAATAATAATGCATCTAAATATTCTCTGACATCATCTCTATTTTTAATTTTAGCATCATCTATTAGTGCTTCCAAACCATGTGAGTATGCGTAGGAACCAACAGGAAAAGATGATGAAAACCAAATTTGTAATATTTGAAGAGGATCTTTTATTTTTTTCATTTTAGTGTTTATGACTATGAGTACGTCCCATACCGTAAGCTCCACCCTCAGGTTTAAATTTTTCAAAAACTTTCTTTACATTGCCGTGTAATTTTAAAATCATATCTAAAATTACAGCATCATCTTGAATAAGGATGCGATTTTCTTCAATTTGACAAGGTAAATGCCTGTTGCCAATATGCCAAATAATATGTTTTAAGTTATCACCTGTAATTTCAATCAAATTTTCTTCTTTTGAAACTACTTGAATTAAATGTCCATTTTCTAATTCAAAATAATGACTTTCATCCATACTGACTGTTTCTTCTAGATTAACTAAAAATTCTGTCCCATTATCTGTTCTTAATTTTTTTCTTCGTATAAATCGTTCTTCATAAGATAAGGTAATTTCATCTAGTATATTTTTATTTGCATCTTTGTGATCTGTTATTTTAAAAGCTGTATGCATAAATTTTAATACATAAAGTAACGTTGAGCTAAAGGTAATATTTTAGCAGGTTCACAGGTAATTAATTCTCCATCTGCCTTAACTTCATAAGTTTCTGGATTAACTTCTATATTTGGACAATAATCATTTAATACCATATCTTTTTTAGAAATTTTTCTAATATTTTTAACTGGCAATAAAGATTTGCTAATTCCAGAATTTTTGAATGAATTTTTATCTAAAGAAGCTTTACTTACAAATGTTGCAGTAGATTTTTCTAATGATTTTCCAAAAGAAGAAAACATTGGTCGTGAATACACTGGTTGTGGTGTTGGAATAGAAGCATTAGGATCACCCATTTGCGAACAAGAAATACTCCCACCTTGCAAAACCATTTCAGGTTTAACACCAAAAAAAGCTGTATCCCAAATGACAATATCTGCACGTTTATTCTTTTCAATACTGCCAATATGATCGGAAATACCATGAGCAATGGCAGGATTAATTGTATATTTAGCTATATAACGTTTAACACGTAAATTATCATTATCACCCTGCTCTGCCTTTAATTGCCCACGTTGTACTTTCATTTTATGAGCGGTTTGCCATGTTCTTATAATAACTTCACCAACACGACCCATTGCTTGACTATCAGATGCAATAATTGAAAATGCACCCATATCATGCAGTATATCTTCAGCAGCAATGGTTTCTTTTCGAATTCGACTTTCAGCAAATGCAACATCTTCTGGTATAGACTTATCAAGGTGATGACAAACCATTAACATGTCTAAGTGTTCTTCGACTGTATTAACTGTATAAGGTCTTGTGGGGTTTGTTGATGAAGGAATAACATATTCTTCACCACAAACTTTTATAATATCAGGTGCATGACCTCCTCCTGCTCCCTCTGTGTGAAAAGCGTGAATAGTTCTTCCATTAATCGCCTTAATCGTGCTTTCTACAAATCCACTTTCATTCAATGTATCAGTGTGAATCATAACTTGAATATCATGTTCATCAGCTACATTTAAACAATTATCGATAGCTGCTGGAGTTGTACCCCAATCTTCATGTAGTTTTAATGAACTTGCTCCAGCAATTACTTGTTCTTCGAGAGCTTTAGGTAATGAACTATTTCCTTTACCTGCAAAAGCTAAGTTCATTGAAAAAGCATCAGCAGATTGTATCATTCTCTCTATGTGCCATGGTCCCGGGGTAACAGTCGTTGCTAATGTTCCATGAGCAGGACCAGTTCCTCCTCCCAGCATCGTTGTAATGCCTGAATGAAGCGCATCATCAATTTGTTGAGGACAAATAAAATGAATATGACTATCAAAGCCTCCTGCTGTGATAATTTTTCCCTCACCGGCAATAATTTCTGTTCCAGGTCCTATAATAATATTTACATTTGGTTGTGTATCTGGATTACCAGCCTTTCCAATCTCATTAATTAAGCCATCTTTAAGACCAATATCAGCTTTATAAATTCCTTTTACATCAACAATTAAAGCGTTTGTTATAACTGTATCGACCGCACCATCTTGTCGGGATACTTGAGACTGACCCATTCCATCTCGAATGACTTTTCCTCCACCAAATTTTACTTCTTCACCGTATGTTGTTAAGTCTTTTTCTACTTCAATAAAAAGTTCTGTGTCAGCAAGTCTAATTTTATCACCGGTTGTTGGACCATACATATCAGCATAAGAATCTCTATTTATTTTTTTCATTACAATTGACCCATTACTTTCTTATTAAAACCAAATATCTTTCTATCTCCAGTTATTGGAATTAATTCTACATCTTTTGATTGACCGGGTTCAAATCGTACAGCTGTTCCTGATGGAATGTCTAAACGCATACCATTTGATTTTACTCTATCAAATTTTAAATATTCATTAGTTTCAGCAAAATGATAATGGCTTCCAACTTGTATTGGTCGATCGCCACTATTAGAAACTTTTAACGTAATTGAATTACGATCATCATTCAAATTAATATCACTATTTTTTTTTGTTATTACTTCTCCAGGTTTCATTATCTGATCGGCTTATGTACTGTTACTAATTTTGTTCCATCAGGAAATGTTGCTTCAACCTGCACTTCTGGAATCATATCTTGAATTCCATCCATACAATCTTCTTTTTTTACAACATGTGCGCCTGTTTCCATTAATTCTGATACCATTTTTCCATCTCTAGCACCTTCTATGACAAAATCTGTTATCAATGCTATGGCTTCTGGATAATTAAGCTTAACTCCTCTTTCTAAGCGCTTTCTGGCAACATTAGCTGCCATACTCACCATTAACTTATCTTTTTCCCTAGGCGTTAATTTCATTTATAAATCCCAACTTTTTGGCAGTTTACCATTTATTATATTTTTCATAATGAAATTTAGTGTTTTTTTTAAATCATAATTATCATCTGCTAAGCACCTAATAACAATCTTATCATCAAATTTTGTCAATTCACAATAATGATTTTCTATATTTTTTATAGCTTTTCTTAATTCAGGTTCAAGTTGATGAATAATTTCACCAATAATCAGAATTGTTGATAATGAGGATTGACTATCAAATGTATAATTATTTTTATAATTTTCCATCATTGCTCCTTGTATATTGATAGCCTCAAAATGTTTTAAAGAATTATTGACATTAATTTTCCATTGATCAGAAAAAGAAATATTTTTAATTTTTTCAGACATTGCTTTTCTTCCAAAAATTGATGTTTCACAAAAAATCAAATTAGAATTATCTGATAGATTAACATTAATTTTTCTTCTTAATTTTGAATTATCAAATAAAATTAATTCTTTTGGGAGCCAATGCAAAGTAGAATTATTTAGATTAATGTTTATTTCTACTCTAGCAGGGTCACCAATTCCTTCATAAATTTTTTCTGCAGCTTGTGTACAAATACTTAATTGAGAATTATTAATAATAGCATTAATTTCAATATTATCATTACAAGTAATTCCACCAGCCGTATTAATTAAGACTAATTCTTTATATTCATTATAATTTTTAGGATTTAAGATTTTACAACAACCACTTTGAAAAAATTTTTGAAAATTATTATTTAATAATTCTATATCTATTTTTCCATTTGATCTTTGGAGTAATTTATCCATTATTGTTTGATTAAGTATAATCGAAACAAAATTTAAGAAAATAAAATACTTAATGTTTTAGGATTAAAAATTATTAATAAATAATAGTTAAACTTAATTTTTCCTATAAATTTTAGCAACAAAAAACAAACCAAAGGATACTGAGAAACCTATTCCTATTGCATAAATTAGTGTTCCTATTCCAACAATTCCTCCTAAAAAAAATCCTATTACTACCGCAGATATTTCAAGCAGTGTTCTAATAATTGAAATTGAAAAATTAGTTTGCTTATTTAATCCAGTCATTAATCCATCTCTTGGTCCTGGTCCTAAATTTGCAGCTAAATAAAAACCACTTCCAATACCTATTATTAAAATACCAATTAATACTTGTAAAAATTTAAATAAGAAATCTTTAGGATAAGGAAGATAGATCAATGAAAGATCTAAAATAATAGATATTAAAATTGCATTTAATATTGTTCCAATACCTGGCTTTTGTTTAAGTGGAAACCAAAGTAACAATACTGCAACACTTACAAAAAATGTTGTAATACCTATTGTGTAACCAGTTTTAAATGCTAATCCCTGATGTAACACAAACCAAGGAGATACTCCTAAATTTGCAGTAATTAATAATGCTTCACCAATACCAAAAAGTATAAGTCCAAAAACTAAATAAAAGATTGTAATTTTTTTTGGCTTAAGATTATATTCTAATGGGGAGCTCCAATATAATTTTGGAATTTCTTTAAGCCTTAATATGTAAATAAAAATTTTTACCATCTAAGACTCATGCAGCTCAAACCTGCATCAACCTTTAGTATTTCTTGAACATTAACTTTTATAATATTAAAATTTTTAGATAAGATTTCTTCAGTTTTAATAAAACCATCTGGAATTAATAACTTATTATTTATACGAATACAGTTTGCTGCATTTTCTTCACCTGATGGTAATTCAATTAAATTATAATTTTTTTTTAAATAATCTAATTTTGACATTTTATTACTTACTAAAATTAAATCATCATCTATTAAACTGCATTCTGACTTAAAATGCAGAATATTTTTTGGTGTGTGGCAAATTTCAACAGTTGCGCCTAGTGACACAAGTAAATTTGATAAATTTTCTGCACCCAATTTATCAGTTCTATTTGATAAACCTATAATAAAGTGATCATTGATATTTAATATATCTCCACCTTCTATTGTTCCTTTTTCAACAATTAATATTTTTTCAAAGTATTTACCTGTTTCGTTTTTAATTATTTTTGCTTCACCATTTCTTGTAGAGTCACATGGGTTTAATATAATAATATTTTTTTTGTAGATTAAGGCAGGATCTTCAACAAAAATACTGTCAGGATATTGTTCTAAACTATTTAATAAAGTTATATTTAGACCCGCTTCTTCAAGGGAAGAAATATAATTTTTATGTATTTCTAAAACTTTTTCATAACTAGGATTTAAATACTGAGAACTCAAAGCATTTTGAATACTCTTGTTAGGCTTTCTAATAATTGCATTTGTGAATTTATATGTCATATTTGGCGTGCCCGGCATGATTCGAACATGCGGCCCCCAGATTAGGAATCTGGTGCTCTATCCTACTGAGCTACGGGCACTTATTTTAATGATGATGCTTCATATGATCAACTAATTCTTTATGCTCTTCTATTAAAAGATTTAAACTTTTATTAAGATCTAAAGTATTAGACCATGACTCAATATCGAGTTTTCCTTTATCTAAGTATTTTAATATTCTCTTTATATCTTCAATATTTTTAAAATCTTTATCTGTCATTTATTTCCTTAATAATAATGTTACTTTTTTTATTTTACCGCTCCTTCAGTTAAACCTGATATAAAATATTTACCAATAAATACAAATAATACAATAACTGGTAAACTTGCAAGGACAGCACCAGATAATAAAAAACCCCAATCAATTTGATATTGACCAACAATTCCTGCTAAACCAACAGGTAGGGTTTTTAAATCATCACCACTTATTAGTATTGATGCAAAAAGATATTCAGTCCAAGATATAATAAAACAAAAAATTGATACACTTGCTATACCTGGCGCAGCTAAGGGAACAATAATTCTAGAAATTACAATATACCGAGAAGCTCCATCGATATAAGCGGCCTCCTCTATTTCACTTGGTATTAACTTAAAGAATGCTTTAAGCATCCATACCGCAAATGGTGTCGCAAATAATACATTTACAATAATCAATGCAAAATAACTGTTCAGTAAATTAACTTTTGCAAATAATAAATAAATAGGAACTAGTAAAATAACTCCAGGAAATGCATAAGTTACAAGAAGTGAATATTCTACAAATTTATTTCCATAAAATTTTAGTTTATGTAACCCATATGCAGCAGATACTGATAGAATAATTGAGATTATCATTGAAGAAAATGAGACAATTAAACTATTTTTTAAATATATAAAAAAATCAGAGTTAAATAAAATTTTATTATAATGTTCTAAGGTTAAGGATCTTGGAATAATAGTTGTAGACGTTGAAATTATTTCTTCAGGACTTTTAAAAGAAGATGTTATGATCCAAAAAAAAGGAAAGAAAAAGACTAAAATAATAATTATTAGTGATAAACTTAAAAATATAAGTTTTATGTTATCTTCTTTAATCATCTTCTTTTGGAGCCATAGATTTAATAAAAATTATAGAAAATAATAATAGTAAAAAACTTGTTATTATCGATAAAGTTGCAGCCTGACTGATTCTAAATTTAGTAAAAGCAGTTTCGTAAATTAATAACGGTAATGTAGTAGTGGCACTTGATGGACCACCTTTTGTAATTAGCCATATAATATCAAAAATATTGAATGATAATAATGTACCAACTAATCCCAGAACAAACAGAACACTTTTAAGATTTGGAAATGTAATAAAAAAGAATTGTTGAATGAAATTAGCTCCATCAACTTTTGAAGCATCATACATTTCTCTATTTATGGAATTAAGTCCAGAAAGTATAATTAATGCCAAAAATGGACTCCACCTCCATGAATTGATAAGAACTAAGCTAATAAAAGCTTTATTTGGAGAGCTAAAAAAACCAGTTGCTTCATCAAGAATTCCTAAATCAATTAAAACTGAATTAATTACACCGCTACTACTGCTTAACATTAATTTCCAAATTACAACAACAACTACGGTAGGAATGATAAATGATAAAATAATCCAATTAGCCATAATTTTTTTACCAGGAAATTTATAATTAATCGTTAATGCAATTGTAAAAGCAAAAAATGTTTGGCAGATTGCATTTCCAATTACCCAGTAAAAACTATTCAATGATGCGTTTAAAAAATTAGATTTAACAAGTAATTTTATGTAATTATCAATACCTACAAATTTTCCTGACGTACCTATAATTTTTACATTAAATAAACTTAATTCAAAAGCTATGTAAATTGGAACTAAAATAATAAGCGATATCCAAATAACTAATGGAGATACAAATAACCAACCTTCAATATTACTTTTTTTCACAGAAATGTCAGCACCTCTAAAAGAGGTACTGAAAATATTATAAATTACTCAATAGCTTCAGTCATTATTTCCATACCTTCACTAACTGCATCTTTTGCACTTTTGTCATCGATTAAAGTTAATTGAAGAGTTTGAGCTAATAAATTCTGAGCTGAGATTGATGATATACTTGTAAAAGTATTACCATTCGTAAAACCAAACAGACTTCCTCTTGTTGAGTTGTCTAACATTGTTTCTACTTGCGATTTATATTTTACAACAACCGGATCATCCCAATAAGTTGAATCTTTACTTCCAGCTTCAGTTATTGGTAAAAATAATCCAGGCTCCATGTTAATAAATCTTCCATAGTTTCCAGGTTCCATTAAAAAACTTAAAAACTTTTTAGATGCTTCCATTTTTGCTTCATCATCTGTCATAATCATTGCAGAATTAACATATGAAACAGTTCCTGCCCTATGAGCTTTCCCGTTAGCATAAGGTATCTGTATAACGCCTAAATCACTAGCATCACCACCAGCTTGTGAGTCATATGTAGAGATAACTGTAAACTGTAATATCATTGCACAGCCTTTACTTGCAAAGCAAGCTTCAGCTTCACCCCAAGTCCAATTTGCTGCATCGGGAGCTGAATATTGATATAATTCTTTATAGACATCATATGCTGCTACAGTTTGAGGATTATCAAATCTTAAAGTGCCATCAGAATTATAAATTTCTTCTGCACCTGAATTAACCATGAAACTGTAGATTGTTTGATCAGTATAAAGTTGTTTGTTACCAGGAAGACCTATTCCATAAACACCATCTTTAGTTAAAGCTTTAGCAGCTTTTTTAAGGTCGGACCAAGTTTTTGGAGGTTCAATTCCAGCTGCTTCAAAATCACTTTTTCTATACCATAGTGAGAGTGCCATATTCCAAAGTGGTACAGCATAGGTGTGTCCATTATATGTATATTGATCAAGTGCTTTTTGATAGAAGCCATACTTTGAATCAAGTTCAGCAACAAAATCCTCTACAGGTTGTGCCGCGCCCATTTCTGCTAGAATTGGAGTGAAATCAGGTATACCTACCAGTAATTCTGGTGCAGTCCCTGCAGCAACAGAAGCTGGAGCTTTTGCATAAATCTCCCCCCAGTTTTGGACTTCTTGTGTAACATTTATGTCAGGATTTGCTGCATTAAATTCATCTATTAATGTTTGAATTCTATCAACTCTATGGGGAACACCTTCCATATGCCAAAAAGTAACATTAGTTACTGCAAAGGCATTAAATGAGAATAGAATTGAGATAAAAAAAAGTAATAATTTATTCATTTTTCCTCGCTTAATTTTTAATTTGTATCTTAATATTAATATTACAATTTTATCAACTATATTTCAGAATTCTACCAAATATTATTTAATGATTCTCTTAATTTTTTATATTTTTGAAATTTATTATTTAAATATTTAGAATGTTTTTTGTTAGGTGTGTAAACATGACCAATTTTTTGGTGAGCATTTATTAAATTTTTTAAATTTTTTTTATTTAAATAACTATCTATTAAAAAAGAAATACCTAATGCTCCAAGTTCAGAATTAATTAGTATTTTTACTTTAACATTTAAAGCATTTGAAATTAATTGTGGCAAAACTTTACTTTTCGATGCTCCACCAGCGAGATAGAGATAATCTTTTTTACTAATTTTATTACCATAACAATCCTTTATAGATAATGCCAATCCTTCATAACATGAAGTCATAATATCAAAATTAATATGATGGGGTAAAATTCCAAATATCTCAGCTTTAGAATTTAAATTTACAAATGGCGATATTGATCCACCATAATTTAAATATGGTAAAAAAATTAATGAATTTTCATTATTATCATTTTTTAAATATTTATTTTCAAAATTATTAATTATTTTAATTTTATCAGAATAATTTTTTGATTTCTTATAAAAATTATCAATGACCCAATCAATATTGGTTGTTCCTGCAACATTTATTTTAGTCTCTAACCATGTATTGTTTATAGAAGCAAAAAATAAACCCGAATTATCTTTTGATATTTTTGAATTATTTTTTACAATAATATTATGGCATGTAGTTCCAATAATACTAATTTTTTTATTATGATTAATCCCTCCTGCTCCAAGAGTTGAAGCAATTACATCTCCACAACCTATAATGACTGGCGTACCCTCTTTCAAGTTTGTTAGTTTAGCAGCTTTTCTAGTGATATGTCCGGCTAAATCGTTTGATTTTTTTACTTCGGGGAATAATTTAAAATACTTGGTGTCTAAATTAAAAATTTTAAAAATTTTGTGCGATAATTTTTTATTTTTTATATCTCCTGGAAAAACTGCAACTTCAGTTTCATCATTAAAAATTTTATTAGTTAAATTATATCTCAACCAATCTTTACATGTTAAAATATATTTAATTTTATTTAAATTATTTTTTTCAAATACAGATATCCATTTTAAAATTGGTATTGTGCAGCCAAATTGCACGATAGAACCAGTAAGATTGTAAACTTCATCAAAAATTTTATTATTTTTAAAAATTTTCTGACTTCTTGTGTCATTCCACAAAATAGCCTTTCTTACTGATTTGTTATTTTGATCAATTGACCAAAAACCAACCATATTTCCAGTTATACCTATGCCTATTACTGATTGTGATTTAACTTTAGACTTATTTATTATAGTTTTTATACATTTTGTAGTTAGTAACCAAAAATCATTCATATCAACTTCAGAATTACCATTTTCATCAATGATGACAGGATTTTTAATACTGTATGAAAATACCTCTTTGAAATTTGTATTAAAAAGAACAGATTTAATTACAGAAGTACCAGCATCGATTGTAAGATAATATTTCAATTGATGTAACTAAATTTTAAAACCATGATATTCCTAAGCAGACTAAAGCAATTATTAGAAAAATATTCATAATCCATTTTAATATTTTCTTTCTATTACTATGAATTTCATTTTTTGAAATATAGTAAAAAAAACAACCAATAATAAATGATATTATTCCTATAATATATATTATCCATTGAAAACTAGTCATTAAAACTAAATTATATATTATTTAAGAGTAAAATTTAACTAATATGAATTAGTATAGCAACAATTCTAATTAATAATTTATTACATAAAATTATAAATGAAAAAAAATTCAACTTTCTTTAATACTTCAAAATTATTACTCCCTTATTTATGGCCAAAAAATAGAAAAGATCTAAGAACAAGAGTGATTTTAGCTGGGTTGAGCATGATATTAGCAAAAGTAGCTAGCGTTTACACCCCGTTAATTCTGGGAAATGCCGTTGATTCACTTAATGATTTAAGTAGTGGTATAAATTTATTATTATATGTTCCAATTGCCATTATCATTTCATATGGTGTGGTAAGAATAGCATCATTTGCTTTTAATGAAATAAGAGATGCTCTATTTTCTAAAGTTTCACAAAACGCAATTAGAAGAGTAAGTTTAAAAGTGTTTAAACATTTACACTTTTTATCTTTAGATTTTCATCTATCAAGACAAACAGGTGGGCTTAACAGATTTATTGATAGAGGAACAAAAGGAATAGACTTTTTATTACGTTACGTGTTGTTTAATGTTGTTCCAACATTTATTGAGCTAGTTCTTGTAATATTTATTTTACTTACTTTATATGGATTTGAATACGCAATTATTACTTTTATAACTATTTCTACCTACGTTATTTTAACATTTACAATTACACAATGGAGATTGCAATTTAGAAAAGATATGAATTCAGCAGATAATGCAGCAAGCACTAAAATGATTGATAGTCTTCTAAATTTTGAAACTGTTAAATATTTTAATAATGAAAATCATGAATTTAAAAGATTGGATGAATCCTTAGAAAAATATGAAATTGCAGCTAATAAGAATAGAACATCTTTATCTCTTTTAAATATCAGTCAAACATTTGTAATAATGATTGGAATAACACTTATGCTAGTCTTAACAGTGTTTGGAATTCAGAATAAATCTATAACAGTTGGTGGTTTTGTTGTTATAAATGCGTATATGCTTCAACTTTATCAACCATTAAATTTTCTAGGTACAATTTACCGCGAAATAAGGCAATCATTAGTTGATATGGAAAATATGTTCAATCTTTTAAAGGAAAAAAATGATATTGTTGATAGTGGAACCGATAATTTAAAAAATAATAATGCAGAAATAGTTTTTAAAAATATCTTTTTTGGATATGAAAATAAAAGAACAATCATTAAAAATATTTCATTCAGTATACCAGAAGGTAAATCTTTAGCGATAGTTGGACCAACTGGTGCAGGAAAGTCAACAATAAGTAAATTATTGTTTCGTTTTTATGATCCAGATAGTGGAGAAATATTAATTAATAAGAAGAATATTAAAAAATATAAACAAAATTCATTAAGACAAATGATAGGTGTAGTCCCCCAGGATACAGTTTTATTCAATGACTCAATTTTTTATAACATTTCTTATGGTTTAATAGAATCAAGTGAAGAAGAAGTAATAAATGCAGCAAAAATAGCTGGTATTCATGATTTTATTCAGAGTATTCCAAACAAATACAATACAATTGTAGGTGAGAGAGGACTTAAATTATCTGGAGGAGAAAAACAAAGAGTTGCTATAGCAAGAGCTGTTTTAAAAAATCCATCAATTCTCTTTTTTGATGAAGCAACATCAGCTTTAGATACTAATACAGAGAAGGAAATAAATAAAAATTTAAACAAAATATCTCAAGGTAAAACTACGTTAATTATAGCTCATAGACTCTCTACTGTGTCAAATGCAGATAAAATAATTGTAATAGATAAAGGAAATATTGTTGAAGAAGGAGATCATTCAAGCCTACTTAATAAAAATGGATTATACGCATTAATGTGGAATAAACAAAAACATGAGAATTAATAAATAATTTTTTTATTATCTTTAATTTTTAAATAATTACTTGATGTAAAAGCTAAATATACTTAAAAAGTATTAATGGCCTATAAAGCAAATAAAAAAAGATATGAAAAACTTGAGTACAGAAGATGTGGAAATAGTGGTTTACTTTTACCTCCTATTACACTGGGTCTTTGGCATAACTTTGGTGGTAAAAAAACTATGTCGAAAGAAGCAAAGCAGATGCTTTATAAAGCATTTGATCGAGGTATAACTCATTTTGATTTAGCAAATAATTATGGTCCACCAGCAGGATCAGCAGAAGAAAATTTTGGCAAAGTCATGAACTCTGATTTTAAAAAATATAGAGACGAAATGATAATATCAAGTAAGGCAGGCTATCATATGTGGGATGGTCCATATGGTGAATGGGGCTCAAAAAAATACTTAACTGCTAGCCTTGATCAAAGTTTAAAAAGAATGAAGCTAGAATATGTAGATATATTTTATTCTCATCGTTTTGATCCATTAACACCATTAGAAGAGACAGCAGATGCATTATCTCAATCAATTACAAGCGGCAAGGCGTTGTACGTAGGAATTTCATCATATAGTTCAAAACAAACAATAAAAATGAATAAACTATTAAAAGAAAGGGGAGTTAGTTGTTTAATTCATCAACCATCCTATTCAATGATTAATAGATGGGTGGAAAAAGATTTATTATCTACATTAAAAAAATTAGGTATAGGTTGTATTGCATTCTCTCCTCTTGCTCAAGGAATGTTATCGGCAAAATATTTAAAAAAAATACCAAAAGTATCAAGGATTTCAGATAATTCATCACTTGATAAAAAAATGATTACAAAAAGTTATTTATTTAAAATTAAAAAGTTAACAAAAATTGCAAATAATAGAGGGCAATCTTTACCTCAAATGGCTCTTTCATGGATACTTCGTCATCAAACCATAACATCCGCTCTAATTGGTGCGAGAACAGTTAAGCAATTAGATGAGTGTTTAGATAGTCAAAATAATCTAGTTTTTAGTAATTCAGAATTAAAAGAAATAGATAAATATGCAAAAGAAGAAAATATAAATCTTTGGTCTAGATCAAGTAAAGATTAATTTTTTAATTGTAAAATAATAATTTTGAAATAAATAATAATTAGTGAACATTTTAAGGTATTTATTTCCAGTTTTATTAATCTTTCTTTTATTAAACTTTTTTTTTGATTTAAAATTTATCAATCATCAAACTAACAATCAAATAAAAAACTTTGTTTATAATTATATTCTTCCTCACAAACATGCGGTCTATTTGGAAAAAGAAAATAAAGAATTAAGAAAAGAACGTAACCAAATTGATAAAAGAAGAATTTTATATGAGGAAGCTTTTCAAGATTTAATGGAAGATAGGCCCTACCTTGAATATAACAGTCTTTTACTAGAAAAATTATTATCACAATTTGATCCTTATGAATTTGATATTAGTTTGATAAATAATTCTAGCAATCTTGAATATAGTTATAATTCAGAACATAGCTTTTCAAATAACACTATTGATGTAAATATTTTTGGTCCAACATCAAATATATTTATGTATGGCATAGCAAATCAATATCCAGGAAGTGGATATTTAGAAACCCATAATGATAATTTAATTATTATTTCAGCAAGTGGGATTTTAGGATTTTCAAATATTAAAATAAATAATATTAAGAGTGATCTTTTTTTTCAACAAATTAAAACAAATATCAGCGAATTTATTGGCATAGAGCAATTTAAAAAATCCCGGATTCATGATTTTGATTGGTTAGAAGGAGGATGGTTTTCTGTAAAAGATATTGAAATTCACAATGATGAAATTTATGTTTCTTATACAAGAGAAGTTTCTAATAATTGTTGGAATACAAGTTTAATTTATGGAAAAATGAATTATCAATTTATTGAATTTGATAATTTTTTTACTTCTGAAGAGTGCGTACATTTTTATGATAATATTGATGAAGAATTTAATGCTCATCAATCAGGTGGTAGAGTAATCAGTTTAGAAAATGATAAAGTATATTTTTCTACTGGTGATTTTAGAAGCAGGCACCGAACTCAAAAAATAGATAGTATGTTTGGTAAAGTTATTGAGATCGATAAAGTTTCTAAAAATTATAAAGTAATAAGTATGGGTCATAGAAACCCTCAAGGTTTATATTATAATAAAGAAGATAATTTTTTAATAGAAGCTGAGCACGGACCTCAAGGTGGGGACGAAATAAATATAATTAAACTAAATCAAAAAGAAATCCCAAATTATGGATGGGCAATTTCTAGCTATGGAGAACATTATGGTGGAGCGAATGCTTCATATAATCAGAAAACATATGAAAAATATCCACTTTACAAATCTCATTCTGATTATGGTTTTATTGAACCAATTAAATATTTTGTTCCTTCAATTGGTATTTCACAGATTGTAGGTTTAGATAAAAAAAACCATTATGTTGTTGCCTCATTAAAAGATAGTTCACTTTATTTTTTTGAACTAAAGGATAATAAAGAAGTAATAAATATGAAAAGAATTGAAATAGGTGAGAGAATTAGAGATATGATAAAGTATAACAATGAATTATATTTATTTTTAGAAGATACAGCATCATTTGCACAAGTAATTTTAAAATAATTTGTGTTAAAAATAAAAGATAAGTGGGTTTGGGATTTCTGGTTAGCAAATGATGATAACAAATGGTACTGTTATTTTTTACAAGCAGATAAATCATTAAAAGATCCAGATTTACGACATAATAATGTTACTCAAGGTCTTGCTACCTCGAAAGATTTAATCAACTGGGATTATTATGGAACAGTTTTATCACCTTCAAAAAAAGAAAATTTTGATGATTACACAGTGTGGACAGGATCAATATTAAAAGAAAATCCTAAATGGCATTACTTCTATACTGGAAGAAATAAAAATGAAAAAGGTGTTAAGCAAAGAATAGGTCATGCAGTAGGCAATTCTCCCTACTCTTTTGAAAGATGTGGTAATGGGTTAGCTTTAGATTTAGATCCAAATATTTACTTGGAATTTACTGAAAATGGGTTTTGGAAAGATCAAGCTATGAGAGATCCGTGGGTAATGAAACATCCTAAAGAAAATAAATATATTATGGCCTATACAGCAAGAGCATCAATAGATGATGATCCTTACCAATGTGGAGTTATAGGGATGGCAGAATCTACTAATCTTTATGATTGGAAATCAACCAAACCACTTTTTGGAGGATTATTTAGTCAACTTGAAGTACCTCAAATATTACAAATAAATAATAAATGGTATTGTTTATTTTGTAATCACCCTGAAGATTGGTCAGATAAATTTAAACAAAATTATAATGGCCCTATTAGACGAGGTACGCATTATTTAATATCAGATAACTTTGATGGACCATGGGAAATTGCTCCAGGATCTTTTTTAACTTCAGAAGCCGAAGTAGAATTATATGCTGGAAGAATTTTACAAATAGAAAAAGATTATTTTTTTATGGCTTTTTTACATGATGATAAAGATGGAAATTTTATTGGTAAGATCTCAAATCCTATATCTTTGTCTTTTAATTCTGATGGAATTATGAGTTTAAATATTTAAATATAATTTTTCCAAGAATACTCAGGTTTAAAACCTAAAATATTTTTTGCTTTTTCATTACTCAAGAGTGTTTTATTTTTTCCAATATCTCCTTTAATATTAATTTTTGGAAATACTTTATCTAAAAGTGATTTATTATCTTCTTCCATAACTGTATCATCAGCTGCTATAATAAAATGATCTGCACCTTTTAATTTGCTTTCCATAGCTAATAAACAAGCTTGTGCAACATCTCTAGCATCAATATAGCCCCAAAAGTTCCATTTTCGTAAAAAAGGATTATTTTGAAATGATTTAAATTGTTTGTAATCATGTTCTTCCATTATATTGGAATAGCGAAGTCCAAATATTTTCATCTCTGGATTTCTCCTACAATATTGCCTAGCCATTTCTTCACCCATCACTTTAGAAAGTGAATAGCTTGACTCTGGTCGTGGATCATAGTTTTCATCAACAGGTACATAAGGCGGATAAGTATCAAATGGTAAACCTAAAACTGTTTCACTTGATGCCCATACAATATTATTTATTTTCATAACTTTTGAAGCTTGGAAAATATTATAAGTGCTAAGAGTATTAGCCTTAAAAGTTTTATGATTTGCTTCCAAACCGGAAGCAGGAATAGCTGCTTGATGAATTACCGCATCTATACCATTTATACGGTCATCAATTTCAGAAACTACTTCCATAGCATCACCAAAATCCTCTAAATCAACCTTTGTAAAGGGAATATCCAATTCAGGGTTATTTACAAAATCAACATTAAATACATTATAATTTTTTTCTAAAAGTAATTTAATTGTTGCTCTACCAGCTTTACCTGAGCCACCTGTTACTAATATATTTTTCATGAGCGTACTTTAATAATTATTTTTATAAGAATCATTAGTTATTTGATAAATAGTACAAAAAGGAGATATTATGGCCCAACATATACTTGAAGCTGGTGGCACCCTACCCTTTACTTTTCATGTTTTATTCATGCTTTTTATTGCTTTTGTTATTTATCAATTTTTCTTAAATAATAAATTTTATGATGAGCTTGGTTTTTCAAATGAAGAACCAAAAACAATTTTTAGAGGTGTTCTAGGTGTATTATTTTTAGCAATACTTTTGATGTCTATACTTCTAACATTTGATGTAACAGGCAATACATACGAAGAAAACCTAATTCAATACGAATTTTGGTATTCATTTTTATTGATGCTTTTTACATTTGCCACCATAAATGGAGCATTACGAGCATTTAATTTAGTCAATAATTATGGTTTTAAACCTAATATCAGAGGTTTAATATTTCCATTGGTTGGTTTAATTCTAATAGTATTAAAACTAATTACTACTTAAAAATTTTAATTTTAGAAAAAGGCGATTTATTTAAATCGCCTTTTAATTAAAATAACTTCTCATCTTTTTTCTTGATGCAAAATGTAAAATTAATGAAACTATAAATAAAAATAAAACAAAATAGTATTCTCTATATTCAACTTGACTGGTGTAAAAAACAAATAAACAACAAACCGTAAATGATTTTATATAAATCTCTAAAAACTGAATAGGATATAGTTTTTCTGATTGAAAAAAAAGATATCTAAAACCAAAGTAAGCAAAAGTTAGAAAAACAGCTAATCTAACTGAAGTAATTCTATGATATGGTATTTCTTGTTTTTCAACAATAGTGAATGGAAAATAAATAGTTACACCTACAATCTCTGCAATTATAAATGCAATTGCCCATAAACTTAATAAACCAATTATAAATTTAGCTAATGTTTTTACCATAATAAAATTTATGGTCTTTTTTTTACAAGGGTTTTGACCAACCTATTTAGATATTTTAACTAAAATTTAAAAAAAAATACATAAAAATTAATTTGATTGCAGAAAAATTGAGTTATTTCTTATCAAAAATTATCTTTAACTGGTGAAAAATATAAAAGAATCAAAATTGCGCCACTAATCAATCCACCAATTTGATCAAGCATGCCACTAAAAGCAGTATAAATAACAGAACCACTAAAATAATTAAGAACTATGCCAGCTACAACTAAAAACAAATATAGCGGTTTTCCATAAGATATAAATCTATAAAGTAAATTTAAAGTAAATAGATATAAAAAGAATAAACTAATAGATATTATTCGAGAAAAATTTTCAAAATTAGATAATAATCCATCATTTAAATTTTCATAAAGATTTGAAATTTCAGATGGTTGATACATAGATGATATAACCATTAAAATTATAACAATAAAGTCTGCTAAAATTAAATTTTTAAAAATTTTTTCAATTTCCATTATCATATAGATAAGCCAGCTAATGCATAAAATAAAGCTAAATAATGATTATAATGAAGAAATGATTTTAAAGATCAAATATAGATTTATGTTTTATATTAATTTATATTGATTGAATGACATCTGAAGAATGAATAGTTACTCTTTGTTCACAATTTTTTGCAAATTCATCTAAATCATCTCTAAAATAGCTTCCATTATTTTGAGCAAGCATAAAATGATTATCTATTCCAGCCTGGTTTTCATAAATTTCTGTTAAAATAAGAGCTATGTTTCCTGTCTCGGCTCCTTCTTTAAATTCAGGTCCAATTGACCAATTTAATACTATAAGAGCCTTATCTCCTTCTTTAGTGTGAGTTTCATTCATCCATTTAACATGATCTTCAGCTACTCGCTTTGCAACATCTGAAAGTTCAGGTTTAAAGATCCATATAAATTGTAGTTGTTTTTTATTTTGGTACATATTTTTCCTTCTATATTTTTATAAGCTTAACAGATTTTTTTATTGTTGAGAATTATTTTCAAGTGTTTGAACGTGTATATCTAAGTTTTCAATCAAATTGTTTTGCCCATTATGTCCGTAGAAAACCCCTTTTATAGGTGCAGCTTCACTTGCATCAAGGCCGCAAGATACTCTGATATATCTTTCATCAGGGCTACAACCATTTGTAGGATCAAAACCAACCCAACCAAGATCATTTATAAAAAATTCTGCCCATGCATGTGTTGACTGAAATTCTGATGAATGTGAATTATTGTGCATGTAACCGTTAACATATCTAGCAGGTATATTGATTGTTCTAGCAGCTGACACCATTATGTGCGCTTGATCCTGACATACACCTTTTTTTTGATTATAAGCTACCTGAGCTGTTGTTTCATTATTTGTTGAAAGAGGTTTATATTCAACTTTTTCTCTTACTAAATTCATTAAATTATGAGAAATAAGTAATTTTTCATCTTCATTGTAACCACTTTTAGCTTCTAATGCCAAATTCTTAATATCAACATCAGGAATAGTTAAATTTGAATTTCTTAAGTAAACTGTAGGATCTAATTTATCATCGGGATTAGAATAAACACCCTTTGTATCGAAAGTTTCGACTTTACCAAGAACTGTAAACTGAATTTTTTTTACTTTTTTTAAACTAGTAAAACTTTGTATATTATTCGCTTCTCCATCTTTATAAATTGCAGACTTTTCAGCTGAGTCATGATGAACATTCCAATCTAAAATTTTTAAACCATTATATTCAGAGGGATATAATTTTGTAGATTGTATAAGGCCAGCTACAGGATTTTTATATTTATATTTAGTTGTATGCTCAATTATTATTTCCATTAGTTAAAAAACTCCTTTTGAATATCTGAATCTACACTTGAAATTTTATTAATAAATTGTGTAACAAATTCATGTAGCCCAAAATCAACAATTGACTCAATTTTCTCTTCTTGAATTTTAGTATTTAAATCTTTTAAAGTATTATAAATTTTACTAACCTTCTCCGGACTACAAGTTAAATTAGTTAAGTGTTTCACAATATTTTGAATACAAAAACTAAGAGATCTTGGACAATCACTATTTAAAACTAAAAAATCAGCAATCTTAGTTGAGGTAACATTTCCATCATAGGCCCATCGAAAAGCATTAAATGATGATAATGATCTAAGAAGGATGCTCCATTGCATATTGTCAATATTACCACCTATGTACTGAGGTTTAGGAAGTAAAACAAAATATTTAACATCTAATAATCTTGCTGAATTATCTGCCCTTTCAACAAATAATCCTAAATAAAGAAAGTTATAACCGTCATTTCTTAATAAGGAACTTAAGGAACCTCTAAATAAATTAACTTGCTCTATTGTCCATTCAGTTAAGTTTGGTAGATCTGATGCATTAAAGTTATTATTTTTTAATTTTAAAATTTCCTGATAAGTTTTGTTTATTGCTAACCAAGATTCAGGTGTGAATGATGTTCTTACAACTAATGCATTATTTCTGGCATTAAGAATACAATTATAAACTGAAGAGGGATTATCTTCATCAAAAAATAAGTAATCTTCAACTTTTTTTTGTTCAATAATATTATATTTATTCTTGTATCCTTGTATTGCGCCTGCAGCAGCGAGAACAGATTCCCATTCATTATTATAACCATTTGGATTAGGAAATAATGACATTCTGTAACCAACATCTAAAAGTCTTGCATTAGTTTCAGCTCTCTCCATATATCTACTAATCCAGTAAAGATACTCAGCTGTTCTACTTAACATTGTATCTCATTCCGCTAAAACCCATGTATCTTTGACTCCACCACCTTGACTTGAATTAACAACAAAAGATCCCTCATTCATTGCAACTCTTGTTAATCCTCCAGAACTTAATTGTGCATTTTCTCCCATTAAACAAAAAGGTCTCAAATCAACTCTTCTTCCTTCAACTTGATTTTTTATCAAAGTTGGAGAGAATGATAGATCTAAGAGAGGTTGAGCAATATAACCCCGAGGATTTGCGGAAAGTTTTCTTCTAAATTCTTCAATTGAGGATTTAGAGGATTTTGGACCTATTAACATCCCGTATCCTCCTGAGCCATCAACCTCTTTTACAACAAGATTAGATAAGTTATCTAATACATAATTAAGATCATCATCCTTGTCACAACTCCATGTTTGAACATTTTCTAATATTGGTTGTTCTCCTAAATAAAATTTTATCATTTCTGGAACATAAATATAAATTGCTTTGTCATCTGCAATACCGGCGCCCGGAGCTGAACAAATATTTACTCCTCCAGTTCTATACACATCCATAATTCCAGGTATTCCAATTACTGAATTTGGGTTAAAACAAAGGGGATCTAAAAAATCATCATCTATCCTTCTATATACAACATCTACTTTTTTGGGACCATCTACGGTTTTCATGTATAGAAATTCACCCTCAACAAACAAATCAGTAGACTCTACCATTTCAATACCCATTTGATCGGATAGAAAACTATGTTCATAATAAGCACTATTCAATGGACCAGGTGTAAGAAGAACACATACTGGCTCAGATGTGTTGCATTTTATTGGAGCTAAACTCATTAAAGTCTGAAGTAATCTAGTTGGATAATCATCAATAGGTGTAACTCGATTTGTATGAAATAAATCAGGAAACATTCTCATCATTATTTCTCTATTTTCTAACATGTATGATACACCGCTAGGTGTTCTACAATTATCTTCTAATACAAAATACTCATTATGATTTGTTCTTACTAAATCTATACCTACTATTGGACTATAAATTGATCTAGGTGGTGTAAAACCAAACATTGAAACTTCGTAAGATTTTTTTTTAAAAATTAATTCTTTAGGTATAATGTTGGCTTTTATTATTTCTCCTTGATTATAAATATCTGCCAAAAAAGCATTTAAAGCTTTCGCTCTTTGAATAACTCCTTTTTCTAATTTAGACCATTCGCTAAAAGTAAAAATTCTTGGAATTAAATCAAACGGTATAATTCTTTCTCTTATTGTTTCACTATTAGTTGAGAATGTAATACCTATATTTCTAAAATGAGTTTCTGCCTCAGCATTTTTTTCATTAATCATTTTAGCAGTCATTTTTTCTAACCATTCATTTATATTATTATAGTGATTTCTGATTAGACTCTCAGATTGATACATTTCATTAAACATATTTATTGCGGTGAAATGTATGAAGCGTTTATAAATCCAAACTTAATACCTATCATATTTAATAACAGTCCTTTCAATCTGTTATAATTCATGCTTAGCTATGGATTTTAAAAAGATCCGCGTTCCTTCAGCTTTAGCTTACTTCCGATCTGTTATAAACAGATTGAACGATTTAATAACTTGCATGCGTTCCTTCAACTTTCGTCTACTTCCGTTTTGAATTATTCAAAATGAACGATGTAAAATTAATAATAAAATTTATTTGTATTTTAAATTGATTATGAACATAATTAGATATGCAAAATTTGCATACTGAAAAAAAAGCCTAAAAATATAGGAAAGGTATTAATGAAATTAATCAAGAGTTATGTTTAAAATATCAATTAAACCAACGAGGTCCATGGAATATGACAGTAAATCATTATAAGAAATTGGCATTAATGGATTTATACTAAATCTTAAATTAGATGGGTTATAAATAAAGTTAACAATTTTATCTATATATTTTTTATCTATTGAATTTTGTAAATTAATATCACTATTTATTTCTTGTAATAAAAGATTTATTATTTCATCTTTGGTTACTCCATATATATCATCTAAAAAAACAAAAATATTTTCTATTAATCCATAATCAGTGAACTTTATATCAAAGGAATTAAATTTAAAATCATTACTAAAATAATTTATAAGCTCATTATCATTTAATAAATTTAAATCATTTAATGAAAGATCAGAAAATAATAACTGCGATTTAATTTGTATTGCGTCATAAAAGAATGTTTTAAAATTAAGAATAAATTCATCATTTTCATAATTTATTGAAGATTCTATATCAAAATCAAAATATAAATTATCGTATCCTAATAAATTTAAATAGATATCAAATTCAGGATTTAAATTTGAAAAATAAGTATTTTTTAAACTTAAATCTATTGATATTGGAAAAAGTAAATTATCTATTTTTGTAGTTTTGTAATTAGAAATTTCATAAAGTTGAGAGTTTAAAGTTACATTATCTTGTTTGTTTGTATACCAAAAATTTTTTGCAGAAAAATTATTTAAAGATTTGAAAATTGATAAGATAAAATCAGGATCATTAGTATCAAAAACAGTCATATTTTTAGCACTATTGAATTCTAAATCATTTATTTTAACTAACTCACCTTTTTGTTCCGCTTCCTGATCATCAAAATAAAAATCTGTTAACAATATTTCATTAAATTTCATATTTTCAAACTTATTGAACTCAAAATTTTTCCACTCACTATATGAATCACTCTCTTTTATCTTAACGCCATTTAATAAAATTTTATCAAAACCAATAGTATCTAAAAGATAATAAATATTTTCAAAGTTTTCAAATGTATCAGAATTAAATAAATTTGAAGAATTTAAAAATTCATAAATTAAACTTGAATTTTTAATATTTAAATTTGATACTTCAAAATACTCAATTTTATGATCAATATTATCTTCAATAAGTGTGTAATTTTTAATTATAAATTTATCGAATAAATTTATATTTAATTCACTATTTAATTTAATTTTATTAATGGCGTAATAATCTAATTCTAAAATAGTAATTTCACCAATTTGAAATTTTGATATACCATCATCAAAAAAAATATTTTTAATGCTAAAACTATTGTCATCTATAAACTCAAATTCATCATAATTTATATCTGAATTTTCAATAAATTCTTTAATGGTTTTTTGCGACAATTCTATTTCAAAGAAATCTTCTAGGAAATTACTATTTTTATTATTTGAATATCCAATATTTTCACTTACGTACTCATCATTTTCAAATATACCTTCATATACTTCTCCATTTGCATAAGTATATTTTCCTAAGCCATGATATTTACCTTCTTTCCACTCACCCTCATAGCGATCACCATCTAAAAATAAATATACACCGTATCCATTTTTTTTATCATACTTATATTCACCTTCATAAATATCACCATCAGAATAAGTGTAAATACCTTGACCATGAAATTGATCATCAAGAAAGTTTCCTATGTACTTGTCCCCATCATCATATAAGTATGTTCCAAAACCATTAAATAAGTCATCTTTATATGTACCCACATGACTATCACCGTTGTCAAACATAGTTGTACCTTGACCATTAAATAAACTATTTTTAAATTGACCTATGTATTTATAGTTTTCACTTTGCCAAGTGCCAAATCCATTATCACAATTACCACTTATACAATTACCTAATAGATTATGAGAATAAAAAATAAACAAAAGCAATAATAAAAGCTGATTTATTTTATTTTTTGTGAAGACCATTTTTTTTAATACAGTTTCTATAAGTGTTTTTTCATTATATTAATTAAATGATAAATTAAAACATTTTATTGTTTTTAATTAATAATAAACAGCTAACAATCATAATTAAATCAATATACAACTAAGATGGAGTAAAAATTTTACTCTTTAGGAAAAATCTCTCAATGACTTATCAAGACATACATATGAAAAATAACCAGTACAAATTAACCATATAATTAAAACAATTGAATCATTTATGATTAGATTTATTTCAGATTTTGTAACTAGTCTTAATGTTGTTGCTGACCATAATAATGTGAAAAAAATAGTTAAGTTTCTATAAGATTTAACTCTTAATGGGTGTACAAATTTAATAGGAATAAAAGTTAATATTGATAAAATAATTATGACTATCAGATTTATCCAAACATTTGAACTTAATATAAAAAAATAAAGAACAACAATATTCCAAATAGCAGGAAAACCTCTAAAATAATAATCTTCAGTTTTCATATTAACATTAATAAATGTATATAAAGAAACTCCAAATATTATAGCTGGCATTATAATCTCAAAACCATTTGGAACTAATTGAAACCAATAAATCATTAAAGCTGGATTTATTACGTAATTAACGTAATCAACTATACTATCTAATATAATACCATCTAAGTTTGGCGCTTTCTCCTCCACACCTACTCTTCTTGCTAATGTACCATCTATTCCGTCCACAAGTAATGCCAATCCCAGCCATAAAAAAGCTCCAGTCTGATCATTATTTAATATTGATATTAATGCAAGGAATCCAAGTATAGCACCAGATCCTGTAAAAGCATGTACGCCCCAAGCAGATATTTGATCTTTATCAACTTTCATAAAAGATATCGATCTTTAGCATTAAAAATAGAGAAAATAAATTTTTTGAAAAAAATACAGAAAAATTAAGGTTTTAAGGCGATTTCAAAATTAATCTCATAATAAATTTATAATATCACTATCCCCTTCAGCAAAATTATAATTTTTTAATTCATTTTTTTTTACCCAAGCTGAGTCCTCGTGTTCATTTAAATTAATTTCACCTTTTATATGAGAGCATATAAAATAATGTAATTTTACATTTATTTTGTTATCTTGGTAATTTTCTTCACCTAATTTGTTTTTAATTTTTATTTCTATATTAAGCTCTTCTTTTATCTCTCTTTTTAGTGCATTTTCAAAAGTTTCCTCTTTTTCCACTTTTCCTCCAGGAAATTCCCAGCTTAATCCCATATGTTTATTTCTATTTCTTTGAGCAATAAAAATTTTATCATCTTTTATTATTATTGCTGCAACAACATCGAATTTATTCATTAAGTGGTATTATCACGGATAAACTGATTTGCTTTTTTTATTATATGATCTTTCCTCTCTGTATTCATTTTGTCATAGATATTAACCATCATATTTAAACGTGGATTAGATTGAAAAAATTTTCTATTTTTATTAATAAAACGCCAATACAATCCATCCATAATATCATTCCAATTACCTCTCTTAAAATTCATCATCTTCATAAAATAACTTGAACCACAAATATAAGGTTTGGTACTGAATATACCTCCATCACTAAATAATCCCATACCGTAAACATTAGGTGACATTACCCAATCAGAACTGTCAACAAACATTTCCATGAACCAATTATAAACTTCATTTGGTTTAATTTCACATAAGTTCATTATGTTACATAAAATCATTAATCGCTCAATATGATGTGTATATCCATATTTTTGGGCATTTTTAATTGAGTGATCTAAGGGATCTAATCCAGTTGTACCATCATACCATTTATTAGTTAGAGAATTTTTATGCTTAAAGAAATTATTTTCTTCTAATTGTTGGTCATAATTTTGGTAAATTCCTCTAATAAATTCTCTCCATCCAATAATTTGCCTAACATAACCTTCATAAGAATTGATTTTAATTTTATTTTCAACCCTTTTAATTCTCTCGATTATCAACTCTGGTGTTAGTAAACCTAAATTAATCATTGGGCTAAGCGCACTATGAAATAAAAAATTATTATTTGTGTCAACTGAATCTTCATAATCACCAAATAAATTAAATTTTTTTATAATAAAATAATCTAACCACTTTACTGCATCATCATATGTTGTAGGTAGCCAAAAATTGTCAACTTCACCTGGATGATTTTTAAAAATTTTATTTATTTGTTGTTTTAAAACCTTTGTATGTTTTGTTTCTTTTGCAGTAATCATTTCAGGTATATTAATATTTTTAGGGAGTTTTTTTCTATTATCTTCATCAAAACTCCATTTTCCTCCTTTAGGTTTATTATTTTCCATCAAAATATCTGTTTTAGTACGAGCAATTTTATAAAAATTTGCCATAAAAGGTTTTTTAGTTTTGCTTAAATAATTTTTAAATTCGTCTCTTGAATTCAAAAACATTGGTGATTGAATGATAGTCCATTCAATTTTGTTTTTCTTACATAAAGAACTAATTTTTTTTTCAAAAAATTTATCTTCAATTTCGAAAGAAATTAATTCTTTATAATTATTTTTTTTTATAAAAATCTCTAATTTTTTTTCGTAGGATATTTTAAAATCCTTATTTAAATCAATATAATTTACTTTAAATTTATTTTTTGTTAGTTCATCAGCATAAGATCTCATTGAAGACAAAAAAAGAATTAATTTTAATTTATGATGTTTTTGAAAAGTACAAAGATCAAAGCTTTCACACATAAAGATAGTAGAGTCTTTATGTTTGTTTAGATATTTTTGAGGGAATAATTGGTTTCCTAGTATTAAAAATAAACTTTTCATTAAATTCTAAATAGTAAGTTATTACAAAATTTATATGATTTATTAAAATTAATTAGTTATTTCAGACAATTTTTAACTATAATCACTAATAATAATGGTCAAATTAATAAAATTATTTGTAATTCCTTCTATAATTAGTTTTGCACTAATTTCTTGCAATACAACATCACCAAATAAAGTAAAAAAATCTGATGCACAAAAAATAACTAATATAGAATATGGAACAATAAAAACTTCTCTACCAGTTAAAATTGAAGGAGAAAGTAATTGGATTGGTGCAACTGCTGGAGCAATGATAGGTGGCCTTTTAGCATCTCAAATATGTGGAGAAGATGAAATATTAGGAACTAAGTGCCAAGATATTGCTATAGTATATGGAAGTATTGGAGGGGCCGCTATGGGTTCAGTGATACAAGCTAAAATTGGTAATCATGATGGCTTCCAATATATCGTAAATATTGATGAATGCGGCAATGATATTTCTAATTGCCAAAATGATCAAGAAAAGGCATTTGTGCAAGGAGATAATAATGCCCTTCTGAATGGTCAAAGAGTTGTAATTATCTACGGAGATGTAATAAGAGTTATGCCTTATGAAGAATAGTTTTAATTATAATTAGATATGAACAAAAGAAATATATATGCAGCTATTGCTATAGTTTTTATCTTTGCTGCTTTAAATTTAACTATTTATTTTTTTTATTAAATTATGGTTATTAGAAGAAAATCTAGCATTTATAAAAAAATATATGAAGCAAATGGTCAACAAATGATGTTTGGCCATGACAATTTAAATTTTAAAACTATTAACTTACCATCAAAACAAAGATACAAAAATTTATGCAGTAAGTTTGGATTAAAAAAATTTAAATCTTCAAGTAAAAAAAATTTTCAAATAATTAATATTAATTAAGTGAAAAATATTGCAATTATTGGAGCTGGGATGACTGGTTTATCTCTTGCTTATAATCTTCAAGAACATAATATTACTATTTTTGATAAATCATGGAGACCAGGAGGAAGAGTCTCTACTAGAAAGCATGATAATTATCTTTTTGATCATGGTACACATTATCTATCGACAAATCATTCTGTAAATCAATTAAATGAAGTAATAAGTAGATATAACTTGGGACAAGTAATAGAAATAGATTTTGCAACAGATTATTTAAAAAATCAAAAGACTAGAAAAAAAATTATTATTGGTCAAAATGGAATGAATTCTATTCCAAAGTCTATTTTTGACAATATTAAAGTAAAAAATTATTTAAATTCAAAAATAATTAAAATTTCAAAAAATAGTAATGATTTCTTCTCAGTATTTTCTGAAAAGGAAGAATTTAAAGATTTTGATTATGTTTTAATTTGTATACCTTATTTACAATCAAAAGAACTTTCAAAAGATCTGATTGATTTTAGTCAAATTATTAACGAGCCATCTTATGACTCCATACATACTGTAATGTTAAGCTATAAAGATAATAATAACATTAATATTAAAGCTGGATTAAATCTTCATAAAGATATTAGTTTCTTTATGAATCAAAATATCAAATTTAATGAATTATCCCATGATTGTTGGGTATTAAATATGAGTTCTGAATATACAAATAATAATATTGATGTAGATAAGACTGAATTAGAAAAATATGCTCAATCAATATTTGAAAAAACATTTAATATAAAAAATGAGATAAGTTTTATCAAATCACACAGGTGGTTATATGCGCAAACAAAGGTGAGTTATAATAGTATATCAAAAAAGAATTGGATTAATTCCAGGGATAATAAAATATTTTTAAGTGGAGACTGGGTTCTAGGAAAAAGTCTAAGCGATGCCTGGGATGCAGGTGAAAAATTATCACATTATATTAAGATTTTATCAGTTTGATATTAATTATTAAAATATCTTTTAATATTTTTAGCTGCTTGTCTTATTCTTTGAGTATTTTCTACTAGACCAATACGAACAAAACCTTCTCCTCCTTTTCCAAAAGCCAAACCAGGAGCTACTGCAACGTCGGCATTTATCATTAAATTTTTGGCAAACTTCATAGAACCCATTTTTTTATATTTTTTCGGTAAAGGAGCCCATACAAACATTGATGCTTCAGGCTCTGGAATTTTATCCCAACCAGCCCTTTCAAAAGATTCTATTAAAACATCTCTTCTTTTTTTATAAGTCTCCCTTATTTCTTCTACACATTTTTGAGATCCATTTAGAGCAGCAGTGGCTGCTACTTGAACAGGTGTAAAAGCACCATAGTCTACATATGATTTAATTTTTGTTAATGCTTCAATTAAAGTTTTGTTTCCAACTGCAAAACCTATTCTCCATCCAGCCATTGCATAAGTTTTGGATAAGGTTGTAAATTCAACAGCTATGCTCTTTGCACCATTAACTTCTAATATTGATGGAGGAGGATTATTACCAAAGTAAATTTCAGAATAAGCTAAATCGGATAGAATATAAACTTGATATTTTTTTGCAATTTTTACTAATTCTTTATAAAAATCTAAATCAACTATCTGAGCTGTTGGATTTGAGGGAAAAGAAACGATAATTACTTTTATTGAAGAGTATTTTTTTAAATTATTAACTATATTTAATAAAAAATTATTTTTATCGAACTGTCCATTAAAAAATGTGTGCAGAGGCGTTAGTTTAGCTCCGGCAATCATAAAACCATATGGATGAACAGGATATGATGGATCAGGACATAATATTCTATCTCCTCTTGAAGTTATAGCTTGTGCTAAATTTGCTAAACCTTCCTTTGAACCAATTGTTACTATGATTTCACTTGATGGATTTAAATCAACATTAAATCGTTTTTTATAATATTTAGCTTGAGCTTTTCTTAATCCATTAATGCCTTTAGAAACTGAATAACGTCCAACACCTGGCTTATCTATAACTTCTTTTAGTTTCTGTCTTATATGAAGGGGTGTTGGCATATCAGGATTACCCATACCAAAATCAATAATATCCCTACCCTCTGATCTCAGTTTCATTTTTAATGAATTTATCTCCCCAAAAATATATGGGGGAAGTCTGTTAATTCTTTCAAATTTAGATTTCACTTTTTAAGCAATAATTAATTATTATTAATAATACTAGTTAAAATAAAATTGATTTTTAATAATATTATTCCTATTTTTATAATGTGATTAAATTATTTTACTATTTTTTACCATTTATTGCCCTCTTTCTACCAAGTTTATGGGTAAATTATATTTTAAAAAAATATAACAAAATTTTAACTGATATGCCCTTTACAGGGAGAGAACTTGGAAAAAAAATACTTGAAGAAGAAAAAATCACTAATGTATCAATTAATCCTATTCAGCAATTAGATCATTACAATCCTAAAGAAAAAAAAATACATATCGCTAAAGATAAACTTGATAAAAAAAGTATAACAAGCATTGCCGTTGTTGCTCATGAAATTGGTCATGCAATTCAAGATAAAGAAAAATATAAACCACTTATCCTTAGACAGTCTTTAATTGAAAAAACAATGATCTTTCAGAGAATTGGTTCATTTTTATTGATTATAGGACTACCATCAATATTTGCCTTCACTAAAAGTCCATTTATCACCCTTATTGCTGCAATAATAATAATGGGATGTTTATCTACAAATGTGTTAATCCATTTGATTACTCTTCCTGTAGAATTTGATGCAAGTTTTAAGAGAGCTTTACCAATACTCAAAAAATATGTTCCCAAAGAAAATATATACCAATGTAAATCAGTTTTAAGAGCTGCAGCATTGACATATTTAGCTCAATCTATAGTGAGCATATTTAGATTAAAAATAATACTGTTGTCTTTTATTAATATTTTTAAATCTATTATAAGAAGATAAGATTTTTCTCTTTATATAAAAAGGAAAATTTATTAAGTTAGATAATTAATGAATTTAAGTGAAAAAATATCTTTAATACTAGTAGATAAAGGTTTTTCTTTATCTCCAAAAAAAAACACTGGAGACTTAATCAATTCAGGCTCAGAATTTCACAAAAGTACTGAAGACATCAAAATTGTAGAGCAGCATGGTATTGCAGATAAAATATTTATTCTTTTAAAAGGTGAAGCGGAATACGTAAAATATCATAATAATGTTTTTTATAAGTTAGCAACATTGAAAAATGTTGGATCACCTCTTGGTATTTCAGGGTTAAATGCACCAGGTAGATATATGTCAGATATATTTATTAAAGGTAATTCAGAATATATTTCTATCGAAATAGAAAAATTAAAAGAGTTAGAAGAGATAGACCCTGACTATGTTAGTTTTTTTTATTCCTTTTTATTATATGAATCAATTAACTTAATCTGGTCATCGCGTAATTTAGAAAAACCCATAAAGCAAAAAAATATTAATTTAGCGGATGGTGTTAAAACTGGTGGAGATATTGTAAACACTAAAAGAATTAAGAATTCAGCATTTTTAGCTTTTCTAGATGATAATGATTTAGATGAACTGATAAATTATGCAAATATTAGGTTATTTTCTGCCGGTGAATTCGTAACTCTAGAAGGTACAAAATCTGATGGAATAAATATTTTGTTAAAAGGGAAAGTTGAAGCTTCTTTTACAAATCTAAAAGATGAACAATTAGAAAATAATTCAAGATCAATAGCTAGAACAGGAGTAGCATTATCATTATCATCAGGATTGCATCATATAGAATCACCCTACTCTTTGAAATCGACGCGAGATACAACAATTTTAAAATTTTCAAACGAATTTATTGATAATCTAATTAAAACTAATCCAAAATTAGCTATAAAATTTTTTAAAAGACAATTATGGCAATTAGGTCGTTATATTCAAAGCTCAACTGGTTTGACAACATATCCAGCTAAAAATGAAAAAGAGTTTTTTAAATATTTACTAGAAGATAATTCTTCAAAAATACCAAGTAATTCAAAACTTTATACAATTCCCCATTTGTTAGAAAATCATTTAACTCATTCTTTAGCATTTGATACAATTTATGATTTAATTGTTAAAGGTAATGATGATGAAAAATCTATAGCTAGTCTCATGATAGATGCATTGAGTGGATTAGAGAGAAAAAATAGATTTTTTAAACAACTAAATAAAATATACAACAGAGTAGCAACTTCATATGATTCAATAAATAAACAAGCATTACAAAAATTAACAAATTCAGATTTTACAAAAGCTTTTGATCAAGTCCCTTATGTTATTAAAGGTATTGAGAATTTACCAGATGAACCTACAAACATATTTTTTTATAATCATTTAGCAAGCATTGAAGAAAATGGTTTAGCTAATGGACATCAATTTAGTATAGATAGTCATTTTATAAGTGCAAAAATTTTATTTCCAAAATACGGTGATGGTGGTCAAAGAATTGCTCGATATTCAAGAAATACAGAATTTTGGAGATATAATTATTACGAGAATTTAGATTATATTTTTGTTCATACACCTGAGTCAGACTATTTAAATGAAACTCAAAACCAAAAAAAGAAAAGAAAAAGTAAATTATTTATCGAAACTCAAAATATTTTTGATCAAAACAGACCTTTAGTTATTGCACCAGAAGGCACATCTGAAACTGAAGATAATTTAACTCCAAATTCCCCTGGACCTTTTAAGCCAGGAGCTTTTTTATTAGCAGATCAATTAAAACCAGAACCTCTTCTTGTTCCAATTGCATTAGCCAATTTTGATTATTCAATTTCTGATACAATTTATTCTGCAGTTATTAAAGAACCAATTAAAATAAAAGATTATGTAAATGATATGAAAAATAAAAAAGAGTTAGAGAATTTTTTATCTAAATATAGAAAAACTTTTAAAACTTATGTTGAGGAAGCCGTTGAATTAGCAAAATCTGCGTCAAAAAATAAAATTAATAATGAAGATGTAGAAAGTAATTTAAATTTAGTTAGCCCTATTGAAGAAGAATTTGAAGCAGATGTGAGAGAATTAGAAATTAAATTACATTCAGATCAATATAAAAATAACCAAATAGTCTTATTCGGAAGTTCAACATTTAGAGATTGGGAAAATGCAAAAACAGATTTGTCATTTGATAGTTTATTAAATTTTGGATTTGGTGGATCCACTTTAGTATCATGCCGCACCTATTTTAATAGAATAGTAGTTCCAAATAATCCTGATAAGATGATTTTTTATGCCGGTGATAATGATATAGGCAGCGGAATGAGTGCTAAAGATTTAGAAAATGAATTTTTATTATTTGCTTCTGAAGTTAATGAAAAATTACCTCATACGTTATGTTTTTTTGTATCAATAAAACCAAGTATATTCAGAAATAATTTTTTAAATACAATTTTAGAAGCAAATGAAAGGATAAAAAACAAAATTGAGAATTTTAGTCAATGGCGCTATATTGATCTTTGCTCTCCTATGCTTGATGCTGGATTTGAAAAATTTTATTCAGAAGATCCATTACACATGAATGTACTTGGTTACAGTCTCTTAAGTAAATTAATTAGAGATGAAATCTCGAAATTTACAATTTAAACTTGAATAAAAAATTAAATTATAATTTCTTTTCTTATTTTATCAGATTTATATGAATTGAAGACTAATGATAAACTCTTTATGTTATCCTCACCACTGGTGTCGTGTTCAATATTATTTAGTAATGAATCAATGAAATGTTTGTGCGTATTAATCACACTTTCTTGAATTTGATCCCAAGGCTTTGAAATCCATTTATATTTTGTTGGTTTTCCATCATAAATCTTCTTCTTACTATTTTTGTGAAGAGTAATTTTGTAATTATAGTCCAAATCAATTGAGCCGTTAGTGAATTCTAAATTAACTAGTGTTTGCGCAAATCTATCTGGTTTTTTTATTGAAGAAATAGATGCGTCAACAATAGTAATACTTTTATTTTTATTTCTTATAAGTGATATAAAATCGGTTTCACCTTTAAATTTATTATTTGTATTTTGATTAACAGTATAAATACTTTTTGCTTCTCCCATAAAAAATCTGCTTAAATCAAATAAATGGATTCCTACGTCCAAGGTTAAATACTTTTTTAAATCGTATAAATATGTTTGATTGGTATATCCAACAGGATTTGCATGTCTAAAAGATATCTTGGCATAATGTGGTTTAGTTAACTTCTCTTTATTTATAATTTCTTTTAATTTTAATAGAGGGCTTTGCCATCTAAAATTCTCATGAACCATAAGTGGTGTTTTATTTTTTTTATATAAATAAACAATTTTTTTTGCATTTGATAAATTTTCAGCAAATGGCTTTTGCATAGAAGTTGGAATTTTATACTTAGATAAAATTTTACCAATATTTAAGTGTGTCTCCATTGTTGTTACAACATCAACAAAGTCAATTTTATGTTTTTTTAACATTAATTCTATAGAAGAATAAGAGTGCAAAATGTTAAATTTAGATTTAAATTTATTAGCTTTTTTTATATCTAAATCACAAACACATATTATTTCTATATTTCTTAATTCTTTCCAAGCTAAAATATGATTTTCAGCAAAGAAACCACAACCTATTAATGCTCCTTTTAATTTTTTCATTTATCTTCTATAAATTTAATTTCTAATGGCTCAAATGCATAAGGATATGCATCTTTTTTAAAGTTAAAAAATGAAAAATCATTATTAAAAATATCAGTATAATTTTTTAAATTAAGCTTATATTGATGACTAAAATCTAATTTTGGAACATTAATTTCTTTTTTTTGTTTTGAGGAATTTACAAATAAATAATACTTTTTATCATTTAATACGATTTTTAATCCATACACTTCGTTAATTGGATTAAATTTAAAAATTTCTGAATTTGATAATGAAATGAGAAAATTATTTAAATGATACAAAGGTCTTTTGGTATTATCTTTATTTAATATTCCGTGATGCCCATAAATAGAATTAAAAGTAAAAAATTTTGATTCTTTATTTATTGATTGAATAAAAATTGCCAGTGTCCAAGTTAGTGAAAATAATTTATCATGCCTTGGATCGCTATCAGCCATTTCTAATCTTATTTTCTTTTTATTACTTACAAGACTTTCACCATACGGATTGAAATGCATACCAATAGAAATTGGACCAATATGAAAATCGGTACTTTTAGAAAATTTTTTTAATGTATTAAGGATATAAGGCATAGTTTCAGGTGTGTTTAACACACCAAAATCACTAGAATCATGAACAATTGGAGTGAAGGAAAAACTAACCAAATCATAAAACATTTTTGGCCTTTTTCTATTTAATTCAGTAAAATTAGTGACCATTCCAGAAACGATTTGACTATGAGAAAGCATCTTTTTCGCAATTTTATAGTATTCATTTAATTCTGGAACTTTAGGCCATTCTCCAGCTGGTTGAAAACTATTCAAATATATTTTAGGACAAATTAAAATTTTATCTAAATTAATAGTATTTTCAGCTATAAAATTATAAATTTTTGTTAACTCTTCTTCAGGATCATTAGCATGATCAACTAAAGCTACAAGAAACACCTTTTTGTCAGATCTTGAAGTTACACTCTTTAAATCTTCAGTAAAATCAATAAGATAGTAATAATAATCAAAGTTTTTTATTAAATTATCATCAGGAAGAATTAGAGAATCAATTTTTATACCAATTTTAGGGAATTTATAGGAAGTAGTATGATCAATTTTTACAATATTCATAGATGGAAATGATCTTTGTTTTTTATTTTCTACATCTATTTTAACAGTTTGAGAGAAATTAGACCCCCCTTTTTCTAAATATGGAAAAGGATCTAATAAAGAACCACTATATATTTTGTAGGAAGCATCACCCCAATTTCTTTGATCCTCCATTTCAAATAAAATACCCTCAAAATTAATATTAACCAACAAACTATCGTCTAAAGTATAAGCTAGGTTTTTAAATTTAAAAAATGGTTGGTCGGGTTTTATATTTTCTGGAAATTTTTTTTTCTCTTTTAAATCGTTCCCTTTTGTTACAATGATGTTTGAACCAACATGATTTTGTAATGGAAT
>CABZFN010000007.1 GCA_902525035.1 uncultured Alphaproteobacteria bacterium
TACAACATTCTCTCCTGAAGCAATAAATAGTTTCAAAAATGAAATAACTAAAACTATATTTGAAAATGATATTAATTTTTTTGAAGTTGTTTTTGACGAAAAAGTTATAAACAATGATATTGAAATTGCTTTTAATATAATTCCAATTAAACCAAAATATGCTGAACAAATAAATATAGTTGGTAATTATCGAACATTTGATTATGTAATTAGAAGAGAACTTGAAATTGTTGAAGGTGATGCTTTTTATACAAACCAATTAGAAAATATAAGAAAAAAATTAATTTCTTTAAATTTATTTGAAACAGTAAATGTAAAAGAAGAAATTATTGATAATGATACAATTAATTTAATTATTGAAGTTAAAGAAAAACAAACTGGCTCATTTAACGCAGGAGTTTCTGTTGGTACTTTAGATGGTTTTGCTATTGTTACAGGTTTGAGAGAAAGAAATTTTTATGGTACTGGTAGATCTTTAGATGTTTTAATTAATACTTCGGAAGATAAAAATCAATTTAAATTAATTACTACTGACAGATTTTCATATGAAAATAATGCTGATATAAGCTATAGTTTAAATTATAAACAAAATGATTTCTCTAATGCTAGCTCCTATAAGTTAGACACCTTTAGTGCTGGTATTGGCGTTAGTTATAAAATTAATAAAAATCTTTATCATAATGTTGATCTTGAATATGTTTTAAAAGATTATAAAGTTACTAATAGCTCCACTGTATCTGAATCAATTGCAAAATCTTCTGGAGCTAATATGAGTTATCTTATTAAAAACAATATACGATTTTCAACTATCAATCCAGGTTTTATCCCTAAAATAGGAAATTATTTGAATTATAATAATACTATTGAAACCCCTACAAGTTCAAGTAATGGTTATGTAAGAAATATTATTACAATTAAAAATTATTATAATAAAAATAATAATATATTTTCTCTACAAACAAAACTTGGTAATATTTTTTCTTTAAGTAATAATGATATACTTACTGATGATAAATTTGCACTTGGTGGAAGATGGTTAAGGGGATTTGATAATTATGGTGTCGGTCCTCGCAATTCAAGAAATTCATATGTTGGAGGAAATAATATTGCTGTAACGAAACTAGATTATTCATATGAAGTTACAAATCAATCAAATTTTCCAATTTTTATAAATATTTTTAATGATTATGGTTTAATTTGGGACAATAAAACCAAACCAACACACAGCAATAATAGTTTAAGATCATCTGCAGGATTTGGAATAAAGTATTATTCTCCTATTGGTCCTATTGCATTCACCTGGGGTTTTCCTCTTATTGATGAAGAATATGACATTAAGAGAATGTTTTTATTTTCAATAGGAAATATAGATTGAGATTATTCTTTGTAATTTTTTTAACTATTAATTTTTATTGCATAGGTATTTTTGCTCAATCAATAGTTGTAGTTAATATTCAGTTTTTGATTGATAATAATAAAATTTATTTAGAGACAATTAAAGAAATTGAAAAATTAAGAGAAAAACATTTAAAAAATTTTACACTAAAGGAAAAAGAATTAAATAAAATGATTAATGAAATTGAAGATTCAAAAATAATTTTAGAAGAAAGTGAATTAAATTTATTGATTAATAATTATAATAATGAACTAAATAAATTTTCTATTCTTATTGAAGAATTTAATTATCATTTTCAAAATCAAATCAATATAATAAGGAAAAGAGTGCTACAGGAAATAGTTGTATTACTAGAAAAATATGCTACTAAAAACAACAATGATTTAATTTTTGATTCTACTAGTTATCTTATAGCATCAAATTCTATAGATATTACTGATACTATTAATAATCAATTAGAAAAAATTAATTTTAATTTGGAATATAACGATTTTGAAAAAAATTAAATATAAAGAAATTAAAGAAATTCTAAAAAAAAATTCTTTAGAAGTTGAATCAAATATTTCTGATGAAGAAATATTTTTAAGTTTAAAATCTATTTCAAATTCGTCTGAAAATGATTTATCTTTTTTTTCAAATATTAGATATCTTAATGTCTTAAAAAAAATAAAGGCAAAAGCTTGCTTAATTGAAGAAAAGTTTATCAATTATCTTCCTGATAATTGTTATCCCATTATAGTTATTGATCCATATTTGGCTTTAGCTTTTGTAAGTAATTTATTTAATAGTGAAGTTTTGAAATCGAATGGAATTATTTCAACTAATACTTCTATAGATTCAAATTGTAAAATTCATAAAAATGTTCAAATAAATCCATTTACAATGATACTTAACGATACCGAAATTAAAGACGGTGTTTATATTGGTTCAAATTCAAGTATTGGCCCAAATGTTATTATAAATAAAGATGTTGTTGTTCATGATAACGTTTCTATTTCAAATGCAATAATAATGGAAAATTGTATAATTAAATCTGGTGCTAGAATAGGTGGTACAGGTTTTGGTTTTGAAATGAAAACTAAACAGAAAATTAGTCATAGTGGAAATGTTTTAATTGGTAAAAATTCTTCAATTGGATCTAACACTACTATTGATAGAGCAGTTTTTGACTCAACTTCCATAGGTGAATTTTCTAATATAGATAACTTAGTTCAAATAGCTCATAATGTTAATATTGGAAATTTTGCAGTAATTGCTGCTCAAGTTGGCATTGCTGGAAGTACAAAAATTGGTAATTATGTTAAAATTGGTGGACAAGTAGGTATATCAGGACATTTAGTAATAGGTGATAATGTTACTATTGCCGGTAAAAGTGGAGTAACAAAAAATATAACTAATAATGCAATCATTGCCGGTTTTCCAGCAAAAGATATTAAGTTATGGAAGAAAGAAATCATAAGAAATAGTTTAAGAAAATGAAATTAAATATAGAAGAAATTAAAAACCTTATTCCGCATAGAGATCCTTTTTTATTTGTTAATACTTGTGAGATAATTACACCTGGTGAGCATGGTAAATCTGAAAAATTATTTACTGAAAATGAGTACTTTTTTAATGGACACTTTCCTAATAATCCAATTGTTCCTGGAGTAATTATTGTTGAAGCGATGGCTCAAACTGCTGGCATAGTTGTTTCATACAAACTTAAAGAATTTAGAGAAAAGTCGGTTTTATTCATGAGTGTAAATAAAGCTAAATTTAGAAAACCTATATTCCCAAATGAAAAAGTATCATTTGAAGTAAATTTTGTTAATAGTGTTAGAGATGTCTATAAATTTGAAGGTACTTGCTACAAGGAAGATGTAAAAGTTTGTGAGGCTGAGTTTTCAGCAATGATAACTTATAAGTAATAATCGGAAATATATTATTTATTTTAAGTTACATTTTCATAATTTAATAAAGTCATTCATATGATCCATCCTTCAGCTGTTGTTTCAAATAATGCGGAAATTGACGAAACAACAAACATTGGCCCATTTTGTATTATTGGAAATGGGGTAAAAATTGGAAAAAACAATAATCTAATTTCTCATGTTTCTATTATTGGTGATACAATTATTGAAAATAATAACACGTTTTATCCATTTTGTTCAATTGGCTCAGAACCTCAAGACTTAAAATACAATAAAGAAAAATCATATATTAAAATTGGCAGCAATAATAAATTTAGAGAAAATGTTACTGTAAATCCAGGGACCTCTGGAGGGGGATTAAAAACAATAATATCTAATCATTGTTTATTTATGGTAGGTTCGCACGTAGCACATGATTGTATTATTAAATCAAATGTTATTTTAGCCAATAATGCCACTCTTGCAGGACATGTAGAAATTGATCATAATGCAATTTTAGGAGGTAATTCAGCAATTCATCAATTTGTTAGAATAGGAAAATATGCAATGATTGGAGGTATGAGTGGTGTTGAAAAAGATATCATACCATATGGTTTGTATACAGGAATAAGAGAAAATTTGAAAAGCTTAAACATCATTGGCTTAAAAAGAAAAGGCTTAACATCTAATTCAATTAATGAAATTAAAAATCTCATAAATGTAATTTTTGATAAAAATGATACTATTGAAAATAATATTAAAAATAATTTTGTTGAAAGTTCTGAAATTTTAGAAATTAATGAAGTAATTGATTTTCTAAACTCAAATTCAAAAAGAGGTATTACCACTTTTGAAAATGACTAAAATAGGAATAATTGCTGGCGATGGTAATTTGCCTCTATATATTGGTAAATCACTATTAAGTAAAAATTATGATGTTACATTTTTATCTTTAAATAATAAAAATAATAAATTTTATAATAACCATCATGTTGTCGATTTAGACATCTTATCAGTAAAAAAAATCTTTAAAGTTTTAGATTCAAATAAAATTAAATATATAATATTTGCAGGAAGCATAAAAAGACCTGGTATTAAAGATTTAGGTTTTGATTTGCCAACATTATTACTTGCTAAAAGTCTTTTATTAGAAAAAAAAGGTGACAACAATCTTTTAATGAGCTTAAAGAAATATTTTGAAACTAAAGGATATTTTTTTTTTAATTGGACTAAATATTGCAAGGAATTATTTTCAACTGAAATAAATTTAACAAAACTCAAACCTTCTAAAAATGCAATTTTAAATTTAAAAAAAGCAAAATCGATATATCAAATTTATAAGAAATTAGATGTTGGTCAGGCTATGATAATTCAAAATCAATTAGTTTTAGGATTAGAAGCTATAGAAGGTACAGATGAATTGTTAAAAAGATGTAAAGAATATAAAAGAAAAGATGATAATGGTGTGCTGTTTAAATTTTCAAAACAAAACCAGAGTAATCTTATTGACATTCCTTTAATTGGCTTAGATACAATTAAAAATTTAAAAAAATATAATTATGAAGGTGTATTTTTGCAAAAAAATAAGTGTTTAATTTTAGATAAGAAAAAAATTATTGATTATGCTAGTCAAAATAACTTATTTATCTCATCAGTCGAATTAAATTGAAAAAAATAAAAATTTTTGTTTGTTGTACTGAACAATCTGGTGAAAATATTTGCTCAAATATTTTATCAAGAATGAATATAGATAAATACCAATTTGATGGAGTTTGTGGCAAACAATCTGCAAAATATATAACTAAAAAAATTTATGATTTATCGGAATTTAAATCTATTGGGCTTTTTGAAATAATATTTTCAATTTCAAAATATTTAAAAATGATAAGTAGATTAAAAAACTATATTATTAAGAATGATTATGATTTAGTTTTAACTATAGACTCACCAGATTTCAATTATAACCTTGTAAATCAATTAAGAAAATCAAATTATAAGAATAAAATAATACATGTAGTTGCACCAACTGTTTGGGCCTGGAGATCATATAGGGCAAGGAAATTTGCAAATATTTTTGATGAAATTTTTCTATTGTTTAATTTTGAAAAAAAATATTTTAATTTTGATAATCTAAATAAAACTTTTATTGGGCATCCAATTTTTCATATAAAAAAAAGAGAGAATAAAGGAAATTATAAGTACATTTCTTTCTTACCAGGTAGTAGACAAAATGAAGTATTAAAACTCATGAAATATTTCAGTTATATTGAAAATTATGTATCGAAGAATAATCTAAATTATAAAATATTTATTCCAACTTTGCCTCATCTTGTCTCATTAATTAAAGAAAATACAAAAGAATGGAAAACTGAGACTATAATCTCAACTGATATGAGTAAATTTGATAAATATTATGAAGATGTTTACATAAGTATAACTTGCTCTGGTACTGCATCTTTAGAAATTGCCAAAAGGAATATTCCTCAAATAGTAATCTATAAACTTAATTATTTCACAGAAATTTTAATAAAGCCTTTTGTAAGAGTCCAACATGCAAATCTTATAAATATTATAAGTAATCAAATGATTATTCCAGAAGTTCTTAACTCAAATTTAAATGAAAAAAAGTTATTAAATATCTTTCTAAATTTATTTAATGATAAAAAAAAACAAGAAACTCAAATTAAATCAATTAATATGCAACTTAAAGAAATTGTTAATGATTTTAGTCCTTATGATGTGAGTGTTAATCGTATAAATAAGTTAATTAATCCTTCTTCCAAAGCCAATTAAAAATTGATTTTTTTTCTCTAGAAGATTCAACTTGATAAGGCCTAGCTTTATAACCTGTGTATAATTGGCGTGGTCTGCCAATTTTATTAATAGGATCTTCTATCATTTCTTTCCATTGTGATATCCATCCTACAGTTCTTCCTATTGCAAATAGCACTGTAAACATGCTTGTAGGGAAACCTAATGCTTTTAGAATTATGCCTGAATAGAAATCTACATTTGGGAATAATTTTTTACTAATAAAGTATTCATCTTTCAGAGCTATTTTTTCTAATTCTATTGCAATTTTAAGCAATGGATCATCTTGCATATTTAACTCTTCTAAAACTTCATGCGCACTTTCTTTCATCACAGTGGCTCTTGGATCATAGTTTTTATAAACTCTATGCCCAAAACCCATTAATCTAAAAGAGTCATTTTTATCTTTAGCTTTATCTATAAATTTTTGTATATTTGATACATCACCAATTTCTTCTAACATTTTAATCACAGCTTCATTAGCTCCACCATGTGCTGGTCCCCATAAAGATGCAATACCAGCAGCAATACAAGCGAAAGGATTAGCGCCAGAGGAACCTGCCAATCTTACTGTTGAAGTGGATGCATTTTGTTCATGATCAGCATGTAATGTAAAAAATCTATCCATTGCCCTAACAATTTTTGGGCTCACCTTGTAATCTTCTGACGGCACAGAAAATGTCATGTATAAAAAATTTTCAGCATAAGAAAGATCATTTCTTGGATAAACAAATGGTTGACCAATGGAATATTTATAAGCCATTGCACCTATTGTGGGAATTTTTGCTATTAATCTATGACAGGCAATCATTCTTTGATTAATATCTGAAAAATCTGTACTGTCATGATAAAAGGCCGATAGGGCACCAACAACACCAACCATAATTGCCATAGGGTGCGCATCTCTACGAAAACCTCTATATAAATTTACTAGTTGCTCATGCAACATTGTATGATTGGTTATTACATCTTTAAATTTCTGCTTGTCTTCAGGAGATGGTAATTCACCGTGCAGTAAAAGATAACAAACTTCAAGAAATTCACTTTTTGAGGCCAAATCATGAATATCATATCCCCTGTGACGAAGAATTCCTTTTTCACCATCAATATATGTTATTCCAGATTCACATGATGCAGTTGAAGTAAAACCTGGATCAAAAGTAAATAAACCTGTTTCTTGATAAAGTTTACGAATATCCAAAACATTTGGACCATCTTTACTTTCAATAAGTGGAATTTGATACGATTTACCACTTTCATTATTAAATAGAGTAAACTGTTTATCGTTAATTTTTTTATCTTCGTAATCAGCCATATTTAATCACCTATATATTGATTTAATCTATCAATAGTATCTTTTTTACCTAATATTACAAAAATATCAGAAATTGAAGGTCCTTGATAGGAATTTATTAATAAAAATCTTATTGGCTTACCTAAAACAGGGAATTTAATTTTATTATTTTTTAAAAAATCATTAATGACATTTTGAATATTATCTCTATTCCAATCATTTATTTCCCCAATTGAATTTAAAAATTCTTTAAAAATACTACCAAATTCTAAGCTCAGTTTTTCTGTCTTATTTATTTTATAATTTTCATCAAAATAAACTTTAATTGTATCATTCAAATCACTTAGTTTTTTTATATCTTTTTTATAAACATTAAAAATATTTTTCATTTTTGTCTCATCTTTTTGTAGATATTTATTTAATTCAACATCACTTTCACAAAAGTTTATGAATTTTTCTATTCCGTTTTCTTTTCTTAAATAAAAATTATTAAAAAAATCTAATTTATCAAAACTAAATATACTAGATGATTTAGATAAATTTGATATTTCAAAATTTTCAATTATTTCCTCTAATTCAATAGTTTCTGATTTTTCTTGGTTATTTGACCAACCTAAAAGTATAAGATTGTTAATAATTGCTTCTTTTAAATAACCGTCTTTTTTTAAATCTAAAATATTTACGGCACCATGTCTTTTTGATAATTTTGTTCCATCTTCTCCGTGAATAAGAGGAATATGAGCATATTGAGGTATATCCCAATTCATAAATTTATATATGTAGTATTGTCTAAAAGTATTAATAAAATGATCATCACCTCTAATAATATAATTAATTCCTAAATCATGATCATCCACTACTACAGATAACATATACGTGGGTGATTGATCTTTTCTTAGTAAAATAAAATCATCTAACTCTAAATTTGCTACTGTAACGTCTCCTTGAATTGTATCTTTAATTTTTAAATTGCCTTCATCTGGCACATCTAATCTAACTACAAAACCTTCATCTCTACTTTGAATATCATTATCATTTTTACATTCAGTACATATTTTTTTAGAATAATTTTTATTTTCTTTAATTAACTTTCTTTGGTTAGCTATTTTTTCTTCAGAACATACGCATTTAAAAGCTTGTTTTTTTTGAAGTAATTCTCTAGCAATTTCTTGATGCCTTGATAATCTTTTAGATTGAACTTGAATTTCCTCATCCCAATTAAGCCCAAGCCATTTTAAAGAATTAGTTATGTTATCTGTGTATTCTTGTTTTGATCTTTCATGATCTGTATCCTCAATTCTCAAGTAAAATTTAGATGATGCTGATTTTTTACTTACAATATAATTAATTAAAGCAGTTCTAGTACCTCCAAGATGTAGATTGCCAGTAGGAGAGGGTGCAAATCGTGTTTGTAACATAGTCATCTAAAAATTAAGATAAACTATTAATTATATTTTCTTATAATACCAGATAAAGTCCCTTGGACTTGTATTTCACCTGCTTCATATTCCTTTGTCTGAAAACTTTGATTAGCAGGAATTAACAAAACTTTGTTTCGATCAAATTTAATAGTTTTTAGAGTAACCTCGTTATCTTGTGTAATAACAGCTGCAATTTTTCCATTTTCAACATTATTTGTCTTTTTTATCACAGCAATATCACCGTCAAATATTCCTTTATCTATCATAGATAGACCTTTTACTTTTAATCCAAAATATTTAGCATTTGGTGATGTCATCGAAGAGGGTACAGAAACAAATTCATCAGCATTTTCAATAGCTTCTATTGCTTCACCTGCAGCTATTGCACCAATTAATGGGATATTAATGCTATTCGACAAAGAATTTTCATTATCAATATTATCTTTATTAATAATTTCCATTGCTCTTGCCTTGTGCTTTAATCTTTTAATAAAACCTCTTTCTTCTAGACTTGTTATTAATCTATGAATACCTGACTTTGATTTCAGATTAACTGCACTTTTCATTTCCTCAAAAGAAGGGGAAATTTCATTACTTGAAATGTAATTTTTTAAATAATCGTATAGCTCTTTTTGTTTTTTAGTAAGCATTATCGTTCTATATATGTTCTTTAAGATCAAAACAAGAACAAATATAAATAACTATATTTTTCAGTTATTTAAATATTAGATTTACCACCTGTTTTCGAAACAAGGTGTATATTTTGAATTATAATTTTTTTATTTAAGTACTTACACATATCATAAATTGTCAGACAGCTAATTGTAACGGCAGTTAATGCCTCCATTTCCACACCTGTATTTGCGTTTGTTTTAATTGTACTTTTAACAATAAAAGTAAATTTTTTATCATTTTTTATAACCTCAATATTTATGTGATTGATTGGAATATTATGACAAAGCGGTATCAATCTAGAAGTTTCTTTTGCCCCCATAATACCACCAATTATTGCAGTTTTTTCTAGGTTCCCTTTTTTTGTCTCAAATGATTTTATTTTTTTATATGTTTCTTTATCAAATTTAATTTCACCTGAGGCAACTGCTACTCTTTCTGTGACATCTTTATTTGATATGTCAATTATATAAGGATTTCCTTTTTTATTAATATGACTCATTTAAAAGCAATTCTCCTATTTTCTTTTCTTTATTTTTAGATTTTAACAAACTTTCTCCAATTAAAAAATTATATATACCTGTTGAATTAAATTTTTTTATATCATCAGAAGTTTTAATTCCACTTTCTGCAATTAAAATATAATCATTAGTTAAATTTTTATTCAAATTTATTGAGTTATTTAAATTGATTTCAAGACTTTTAAGGTTTCTATTATTAATTCCGATAACAGGGTAGTCTAATTTGATTGCTCTTTTCAGTTCATCTTCATCATGAACCTCTATAATACAATCTAATTTTAATTCATTTGCATAATTTATAAATTCTATTGCCTGATCATCTGATAATATTGATAAAATTAACAATATACAGTCTGCTTGATAAATCTTACTTTCTAAAATTTGATATTTATCAATAATAAAATCTTTTCTTAAAATAGGTAAATTTGTTTTGTTTTTAACCAGAGATAAATGATCAATATTGCCTAAAAAATATTTACTTTCTGTTAAAATCGATAATGCTCCAACACCTGATCTTTCATATAAAATAGCAATGTCTTCTGGTTTGTAATCTGAAATTATTTCACCTGCACTTGGACTTTGTTTTTTTACTTCGCCAATTATAAAATTTTTTTTATTTTTTTGAGCTGAAAGTAATTTTTCTTTAAATTCACGTTTCTCTAATTTTGAAGAAATTAATTTTTCTAATGTTTTAAAAGAACATCTTTTCTTTGTTTCTTTTAATTCTTTAGATTTATCTTCACAAATTTTTTGAAGTATATTAATCATTAATTAGTGAATTTACAAAATTTTTTGTAACTCCTTCCTCAATTGTTTTTTTTGCTAAATCAAAACTATCTTTTAGATTATTTCTTAAATTGGATAAATATATTGCCGCTCCTGCATTTATTTCTACAATCATTTGAAATTCTCTATAACCACCATTAATCATTTTATTAAAACAATTTGCATTATATTCTGGATCTCCACCTTTTATATCTTCTAATTTAATTAAATCATAACCATGGTCTCTTGGATCAAAACTATATTCCAGAACTTTATTATCTTTCAATTCATTTATTAGGGTATTATCTGATAAACTTATTTCATCTAAACCATCCAATCCGTGAACAACCATAGCTTTTTCAGAACCTAGTTCTTTTAAGCAATTACAATGCATAGAAACTAAATCTCTTGAATAGACACCTAGAAGCTGTTTACTTGCTTTTGCAGGATTTGTAAGAGGGCCTAACAAATTAAAAATTGTACGTGTAGCTAAATTCTTACGAACGTTAATTACATTCTTCATGGCAGAATGATGATTTTGAGCAAATAAAAAACAAAAATTTTTATTTGATAATGAGTTTTCTAAATCTTCTAATTTATTTGTAATCTTATAACCTATTTTTTCTAGCATATCTGCAGAACCTGATTTTGAACTAACCGAACGGTTACCATGCTTTGCTATAGTAACGCCAGCACTTGCAGCAACTATTGCTGCACTTGTTGATATATTTAATGTGTCTTTCATATCTCCACCAGTACCACAAGTATCAATTGTATTTTCAGGAGAGTTTATTTTTAGAGATTTCTCTCTCATTACTTTGGCTGCACCGATAATTTCTTCTTTTGTTTCACCCTTTAACTTTAAACCAATTAGTATTGATGTAATTTTAATATCATCTAATTCTCCACACATAATTTTATTGAATATATACATACTCTCTTCAATATTCAGATTTTGTTGTTCGAGAATTTTATTTAATATTAAAGTTTGATCCATTATTTTGCTAAGTTTAAAAAGTTTTTTAAAATAATTTTACCCATATCAGTACCTATACTTTCTGGATGAAATTGTAGTCCAAATATTGGTAATTTTTTATGTGCAATACCCATTATTATCTTATTATTTGTTTCAGCAGTAATTAAAAAATCTTTAGGCATAGTTCTTTTATCAATTATAAGCGAGTGATATCTAGTTGCTTTAAATTTTCTTTCTACATTTTTAAATATAGAGTGTCCAAAGTGATTAATTGTATCAACTTTTCCGTGCATGATTTCTTTGCATTTAATGATTTTACCTCCAAAAGCTTGACCAATAGTTTGATGTCCTAAACAAATGCCAAGTATAGGAAATTGTTTTGATAATTCTGCAACGATATTAAGACTTATTCCAGCTTCATTTGGTGTGCACGGACCTGGTGAAATAACTATTGATTTAGGTTTTAATTTACGAATTTTATTTATAGAAATTTTGTCATTTCTAAAAACAACAACCTTTTGATTTAAATCCAATAAGTAGTGTTTTACATTGTAAGTAAAACTATCATAATTATCTATCAGTAATATCATATATCGAATTTGTATGACTCCTCTGCAGCTGCCATTAAAGCACCAGCTTTATTCAAAATTTCTTGATGTTCATTTTTTGGGACTGAGTCATAAACTATTCCAGCACCAGCCTGAATGTATAATTTATTATCTTTTACAAGCCCAGTCCTCAAACTAATACAAGTATCCATGTCTCCATTAGAATCAAAATAACCCATACAACCAGCATAAAAACTTCTATTTAAATTTTCAAGTTCCTCTATGATTTCCATCGCTCTTATTTTTGGTGCACCAGAAACTGTACCTGCTGGAAATCCAGCCATTAAAGCATCTAGAGCATCTAAATTATTATCTATTTTTCCCTCAACGTTTGAAACAATATGCATTACATGAGAGTAGTATTCTATAATCATCTTTTCAGTAACATTCACTGTTCCTTTTTTTGCAACGCGCCCAACATCGTTCCTTCCTAAATCTAAAAGCATTAAGTGTTCTGCGAGTTCTTTCTTATCATTTAGTAAGTCATTAGATAAATAAAGGTCTTCAGAGGCATTCTTTCCTCTTTTTCTTGTTCCAGCAATTGGTCTTATCGTAACTTTTTTATTTCTTAATTGAACCATTAATTCTGGACTAGATGCAACAAGGCCAATTTTATCGAAGTTAAGATTTACAAGATAAGGAGATGGATTTAGTCGTCTTAACGATCTATAAAGATTGACTGCCTTTAAATTATATTTTGTTTCAAATCTCTGTGAAGGCACAACTTGGAAGATATCTCCATTTTTAATATATTCTTTTGCTTTATTTACAATTTTATAAAATTGTTCTTTCTTGAAATTTGATTTAAATTTTAATTTAGATTTTTTATTTTTCTTTTGCGCAGGTTTTAAAATGCTTTTTTCTAACTTTTTAATTGTTTTATCAATAAGTAATTTATTTTTTCTATAGGCTTTTTCTGCTGAGATTTTTTTACTTGGATAAGTAACTGTCATAAGGGAAATAATATCTTTAATATTATCAAAAACTGCGACAATTTTTGGTCTGATTAAAATTGCATCAGGTATTTTTATATTGTCCTTATTACTTAGTTTAATTTTTTCAATATATTGAATCATTGGATATCCTAGATATCCAACTAGTGTTGGGAAAGGAGCGTCAATTTCATTATTTTTAAATTTTGAAATTTTTACAAGTTCTTTAAGACTATGAATTGGCTTTTGATCTAGTTTATAATCAAAATTATGATCAAAATATTTTATTTTTGCCTTACCTTTCTTAACTGTCCAAATTAAATCTGGATCACAACCAAGTAATGAGTAACGTCCTCTTTTACTTCCACCCTCTACTGACTCTAATAGAAAGGAATATTTTTCCGATTTACTAATTTTTAATAATGATGAAAATGGTGTTTCAATATCAGCAATAAGATTTTTTTTTAATATCTGAGGTAAGCCTTTGTTATATTGACTTATAAAAATTTTTTTTTCTAGACTCATTTATACTGAGATAAAAGACCATTTATCAGTTCATCATTGAACGAAATTTCTTTTGTCTTAATAATCTCACTACCAAATGCTGTTTTCAAATCACCTATTAAATTAATATTTGAAGTATTTTCACCTTCTTCAGGCATCTTTATACTTTTAATATTAGCAAAATAAATAGCATTTTCATCTGATCCAAAAGCTACTTTATCAATATCAGTTTCAAAAATCTTTTGTTTAAAAGATATTGGTAATTCATCATTAGTCTTTAAAGATAAAATTAAATTTTCCGGATTAGTTGCATAAAATTTATTTATATCTGTGAAGGTCTCTTTATTATTTTCAAAAATATTTTCTGCTTGTTCAGTTTTTTTTGTAAAAATAAAATCATTTAAAACACTGTCAAAGATATTATCAATACTCTCTATTTTTGACGGATAAATGTCATCAATGTTTACAATAAAAGAAGTATCATTATCAATGTCTACTAAATCACTAACAAAATCTTTATTTTGTGTAAAAGAAAATGAAATTACGTTGCTTAAAGTAGGGTCATCTTCGTTAGTATTGTTAATAATTTTTTTCTTAATGATTAATTTAAGATTATTTTGATCTGCTATTTCATTAATTGAAAACCCATCAAGTATTTGTTGGTCGAGGCTTGATTTTAATTCATTAAAGTAATTATCTACTTCAAAATTGATTAATGTATTATTTATTTCATTCTTCACTTTATCAAATGTTAATTCTTTTTCTGGGAAAATTTCATCCAAAATAATTATATGATATGCCAAAGTTGTTTGTACTACATCTGACATACTTCCTTTGTCTAATTCAAATATTGCATTTGCAAGTTGTTCTAAAACTTTATTTTTATCAACATTTTTGAAATCATTAAAAACTATATTATTTTCTTCTGCATATTTAATAATTTCTTCATTAGTTTTTCCAGAAACTTTTATTTTAAAATCATCTGCTTCTTCTTTTGATTTAAAATTAAATTGTTTAAAACTTCTCTCTTCTGGATTAATAAATAAGTTTTTATTGTTATTATAATAATCATTAAGACTATTTTCTGAAGGTGAAAAATTGTTGCGATAATCACTTTTGCTTATTAATATATATGAAATATCTCTATCTTCTTTTGTCATATATGCTGCAGAGTTATTATTAAAGTAATCTAATAGTTCATTATTATCTTTGGAAATTTGATCTTTACTATAGTTTTCAAGTTTGATTTCGTCGTAAGGTATTTTAAGCAACTCTATGTCTCTACTCTGATTATCATACTTATTAAAATTTATTTGCAACTCTAATGGATAATTTTTTTGAAAGAAAAGCTGATCAAATACAATTGACCTAGTTTCAAAGTCTATTAAATCAACAAGATCCTCAATTTTCAAGCCTTGTCTTCTTAAAAAAGTATTCAATATTTCATCATCTAATTTATTGTTTATGTAGAGATCTGGAAAATTTCTTTTTGTTTCTTTTGCAATTGTGGTGTCATCTAAAATAAAATTTATTTTATCAAACTCATTTTCAAAGACTGCGCTATTGACTAAATTTTGAAGGGCAATTTGATGAACTTGAAAGCTTCTAACTTGATCACCAGTTAATTTACTTCCAATCATTTGAGAAAATTGATTAATATTCATATCCATTGAACGCATAAATTTTGTTGTTGAAATAGGTGTGCCAGAAATATCAGCTACAAAATTATCAGAATTAAATAAATTTGAGTATCTTGCTTGCCCTCTAAAGAAAAACAAGCTAGCTCCAAAAAGAATAGCTAAACCAATTCCAATCCAAGAATTTCTAAAAAATCTCATAAAATTTCTATTGCTTCTATAATATTAGTTTCTATAAATAAAAGTAATTATGGTAAATCTTGATAAATATTCTTCAATTTTCATTGCAAATTGGAAATTAAATGGAAATTCCTCATTTTTAAAAGATTATTATGAAAAATTAAAAGTTAATTCTAATAATTGTACGGTTATCTGCTCACCTTCAGTTTACTTAAAATCACTAAAAAGAAATAATGAAAACTTATTTTGTGGGGCACAAGATGTTTCCGCTTATAAAGAAGGTGCTTATACTGGAGAATTATCTGCCTCAATGTTGAAAGATAATAATATAGATTTTTGTTTGGTTGGACACTCTGAGCGAAGACAATACTTTTCTGAAACTAATGATAATGTAAATATTAAAAGTTCAAATCTAATTGAAGAAAATATTATTCCAGTTATTTGTATAGGCGAAACCTTAGAGCAAAAAGAAAACAACTTAACAGAAGAAACCTTATCTTCACAAATTAAAGATAGTGTTCCAAATTCAGCAATTCATCTAAATGCTTTAATTGCTTATGAGCCAGTTTGGGCAATAGGAACTGGATTAACCCCGACCTTAGATGAAATAAATCAAGTACATGATTTAATTAAAAATTTTGATACTAAATTTAGAAGTTTTAAGGTTCTTTATGGAGGTTCTGTTAAGTCTTCAAATTCAAAAGAAATTACTGAATTAAGTCAAGTAGATGGTTGCTTAATTGGCGGGGCATCACTAAACGTTGATGAATTCAATACAATTATTTCTTGATTAATGAAATCAATTTACTATAAGCGCACTAATGACAACTTTAGTAATTATTCAACTGATACTTGCACTTGCTCTTGTTATATTAGTTTTATTACAAGGATCTGATAACGATAGCTTAGGCCTTGGTGGTGGAACTTCAACTGGAATGATGTCAGCACGAGGTACTGCTAATTTACTTTCTAGACTAACTGCAATAACTGCTGGGTTATTCATGGTAATGAGTATCGTTCTTACAATTACCGCCTCCATTGGCTCAGATCGCAACGTTTTAGAGTCACTTCCTTCAATTACTACTGAAGAAACTTCAGAAGAACCAACTATACCAGAAAATAATTAATAATTTCTTGCTATAAATAGATCTATTATGTATCACGGTATTCCGTAATGCATTTTGTTTTTATTACGGGTGGCGTCGCATCATCTCTTGGAAAAGGTATAGCCTCAGCTTCTCTAGCAACTCTTCTAAAAAGTAGGAAATTTAAAGTAAGGATAAGAAAGTTAGATCCGTATTTAAATGTGGATCCAGGAACAATGAGTCCATATCAACATGGAGAAGTTTATGTTACTGATGATGGTGCAGAAACAGATTTAGATCTTGGACATTACGAAAGATTTACAAATCAGTCAGCTAAGCAATCAGATAGTGTTTCATCAGGTAAAATCTACTCAAATGTCCTTATGAAGGAAAGAAAAGGTGATTATCTAGGCTCAACTATTCAGGTAATTCCTCATGTTACTAATGAAATAAAATCTTTTATAAACAGTGATTTAAAAAATGAAGATATCGCAATTTATGAAATAGGGGGAACAGTTGGAGATATTGAATCCCTACCTTTTTTAGAAGCAATAAGACAAATTAGAAATGATAAAAACATTTCATCAGCATTGATTCATATGACTTATATTCCATATTTAAGTTCAGCCGGTGAGTTAAAAACGAAACCTACTCAACATTCAGTTAAAGAACTTCTCAATGCTGGTATTCAACCTGATATTATTATGTGTAGATCTGAACAACCTATAGATAAGGATTCAATTTCTAAAATATCTTTATTTTGTAATGTAAAAAAAGAGTCAGTAATTCCTGCATTGAATGCAAAATCAATTTATGAAGTTCCTTCACTATATTCCAAATATGGTTTGGATGAAGCTCTTCTTAATCAATTGGGTTATAAACCAAAAAATCATAAACTAAATTTAAAGCCTTGGATCGATCTTCAAAAAAAAATTAAAAAAAGAAAACATAAAGTAAAAATTGCAGTAGTTGGGAAATACACAAATCTTAAAGATAGTTATAAATCACTCAATGAAGCATTAGTACATGGTGGAATAGAAAATTCTGCTGATGTAGATATTCAATGGATTAATTCTGAAAAAGAAAACAACACTAGTTTAATAAAAAAATTAAAAAGTTGTAATGGCATTTTAATTCCGGGTGGTTTTGGTTTTCGTGGTATTAATGGAAAAATTAATGCCATTAAATATGCCAGAGAAAATAATATTCCTTTTTTTGGAATATGTCTTGGAATGCAGTTAGCAGTTATTGAAATAGCACAAAATGTTCTAAAAATTAAAAATGCTCATTCTTCAGAATTTAAGAAAACCACCAAATCAGTAGTTGGTTTAATGACAGAATGGGTAAACAAAAACAAAATTGAAAAAAGAAACAAAAATAGTGATAAAGGTGGAACAATGCGTCTTGGAGCATACAAAGCTATTTTGAAAAAAAATTCTAAAATCTTTTCAATATATAAAAATAAAGTAATTAGTGAAAGACATAGACACAGATACGAAGTAAATCAGAAATTTCTATCAAAATTTGAAAACAAAGGTTATTATTTTAGTGGTATGTCACCAGATGGATTATTACCTGAAGTGCTTGAGAGCAAAAAACATAGATGGTTTATAGGAGTGCAATTTCACCCAGAGTTAAAATCAAGACCTTTAGATCCTCATCCTCTTTTTGTATCATTTATAAAGGCTACAATTAATGATTAATATTAATTTAAAAAATTACTCTATCTCAAATAATTCTCCATTTGTTTTAATTGCTGGTCCATGCGTAATAGAAAACGAAAGTCACTCATTTATGATTGCAGAAGAGTTACATAAAATATGTGATGATGTTGGTATAAATTTAATTTTTAAATCTAGCTTTGATAAGGCAAATCGATCAAGTATAAAAAGTGAAAGAGGTGTCATGCTTGATGATGCATTAAAAATCTTTGAAAAAATTAAAACTAATTTTAATTTACCAATCTTAACAGATATTCATAATGAAGATCAATGTAATCAATTAAAAAAAGATAGTATCATCGATATTTTGCAAATTCCTGCGTTTCTATGCCGTCAAACAGATTTATTATTAGCTGCAGGTAATACAAATAAAATTATTAATGTAAAAAAAGGTCAATTTTTATCACCAACTGATGTAAAAAATATTTTCACAAAGATAGAAACTACAAATAATAAAAATATAATGATAACTGAAAGAGGAACAACTTTTGGTTACAATACTCTTGTAAATGATTTTAAAGGTTTAGATATTATGAAAAAATATGAATATCCTGTAATTTTTGATGCAACTCATTCTGTTCAACAACCAGGAGGAAGAGGTGATAAGAGTGGTGGTCAAAGAGAGCATATTCCTTCTTTATCTAAAGCTGCTATATCTATAGGTGTAGCTGGTTTATTTATAGAAACACATAATGATCCAGATAATGCTCCTAGTGATGGACCAAACATGATTAACATTAAAGATTTAAAAAATTTATTAATTCAACTTAAACAATTTGATGATATAGCAAAAAACAATGCCTAAAATAACGAATATAAAAGCAAGACAAATAATTGATAGTAGGGGAAATCCTACTGTTGAATGCGACATAGAGTTTGAAAATTCTACGTTTGGAAGAGCTGCTGTTCCAAGTGGAGCTTCTACTGGAGTGCATGAGGCTTTAGAATTGCGAGATAATGATAAATCCAAATATAAAGGTAAAGGAGTTTTGAAAGCAGTAGGAAATATTAATGATACAATTTTTAATGAACTGGTTGGCAAATCATTTGAAGATATTTCTTCTTTTGATGATTTTTTATTACAACTTGATGGTACTGAAAATAAATCTAACCTAGGTGCAAATGCAACTCTTGCCGCAAGTTTAGCTTTTGCAAAATGTTTAGCATCTTCAGAAGGTCATGAATTATATTCTTTTCTTGGTAAAGAACATACAGTGAGTCTCCCAGTTCCAATGATGAACATTATTAATGGTGGCTCACATGCAGATAACGATGTTGATATTCAAGAATTTATGGTTGCTCCTATTGGTGCAAATAATTTTTCAGATGCACTTCAATATGGTTGTGAAATATTTCATTCATTAAAGTCACTTTTAAAATCAAAAGGGTTAAATACAAATGTTGGTGATGAAGGTGGATTTGCCCCTAACATAAATAGTTCTAGTGAAGTCATAGAAACTATTTTGAAATCAGTGGAGGATGCAGGTTTTAAACCTGGAAAAGATATTTATCTTTCACTTGATGTTGCATCAACTGAATTTTACAAAAATAATAAATATGATTTACAAGGAGAAAAAATTGTTTTGTCTTCAGATGAGATGATAAAATATTTAGAGAAATTGGTAAATGCATATCCAATTTATTCTATTGAAGATGGAATGTCAGAAGATGATTGGGATGGTTGGTCTAATTTAACATCAACAATAGGAAAAAAAGTTCAGTTAGTTGGTGATGATTTATTTGTTACAAATAAAAAAAGATTACAAAAAGGTATTTCAGAGGGTGCAGGTAACTCTATTTTAGTTAAGGTAAATCAAATAGGAACTCTAAAAGAAACTCTAGAGTCGATTATATTAGCTAAAGAAAATAATTTCACTACTATAATTTCACATCGTTCTGGTGAAACTGAAGATACGACGATTGCTGATTTATCAGTTGGTGTTTCAGCAGGTCAAATTAAAACAGGATCATTATCTAGAACTGATAGAACTGCAAAATACAATCAATTATTAAGAATTGAAGAAGCATTAAAAAGCAAGGCAAAGTATGCTGGTTCTTCTATCTTAAATAATAATTGACAATCTCGAACTTAAATATGGTATTTGTATAGAAAATGAACAAATCATTAGTTTTAAAAAATAAATTTTATTTTTATTTGTCGTTTTTATTTACTTTTTTTCTATTTGTTTATCTACTTTATTTTCTTATAAATGGTGAGAGGGGGTTGCTGAAATATTTCAGCCTTAAAAATCTTAATGCTAATTACAATGAAGAATATATGTCATTAAAAAAAGAAAATGCATTTTACCTAGATAGAATTAAAAGATTACAACCAAATACTATAGATTTGGACTATTTAGATGAGACATTTAGGAAAGTTACAGGATTTACTTCGGAAAACGAAACAGTTATAATTATAGAGTAAATTGATTTATTTGACAAAAAATCACCCTAATTATAATTAAAGATTATCTTATGAAAAAACTTCAAAAAGCAGATTACATTAAAATGTATTCTTTTATGCTCAAAATTAGAAGATTTGAGGAAAGAGCTGCTCAGCTTTACGGTATGGGCAAAATAGGTGGTTTTTGTCATTTGTATATTGGTCAAGAGGCTGTTGTTGTTGGTATATTAATGACAATTGATAAAAATGATTCAGTTGTAACAACTTACAGAGATCATGGCCACATGATTGCTAGAGGACTAGATCCTAAACGAATTATGGCAGAGTTAACAGGTAGAGAAGATGGTTATTCGGCTGGTAAAGGTGGTTCAATGCATATGTTTTCAAAGGAAAATAATTTTTACGGTGGGCATGGTATTGTAGGAGCTCAAGTACCAATTGGGACGGGTATAGCATTCACACATAAATATAATGGAGAAAACAATATATGCAGAACATATATTGGTGACGGAGCAATGAATAATGGACAAGTTTTTGAAGCATTTAATTTAGCAGCTTTATGGAAGCTTCCCGTTTTATACATTATTGAAAATAATAAATATGGAATGGGCACATCTGTAGATAGAGCGGCAGCCGGATTAGATTTATATAAAAGAGGTGAGGCATTTGGTATTCCTGGCGAGAAGGTAGATGGAATGAATGTATTTTCAGTTATAGAAGCAGCAGATAAAGCTGGTAAATATGTTAGAGAAGGTAATGGGCCTTATATTATTGAAGTACAGACATATCGATATAGAGGACATTCAATGTCAGATCCTGCAAAATATAGAACGAAAGAAGAGTTAGATAACTATAAGCAAACTGATCCTATTGAAATAGTTAAAGCTGAAATATTAAAGAAAAAAATTGCAACTAATGATGAAATAGAAAAAATTAATAAAGACACTTTAGAAGAAATAAAGAATGCCGCTGAATTTGCAATTAATAGTCCTTTTCCAAAGGACAGTGAGCTTTATACGGACGTTTACTTATAAATTATGAGCACAGAAATTTTAATGCCTGCATTATCTCCAACAATGACAGAGGGGAATCTGTCTAAATGGTTAATTAAAAAAGGGGATACTGTTAAAGCTGGTGATTTGATTGCTGAAATTGAAACTGACAAAGCAACAATGGAAGTAGAAGCAGTAGATGAAGGCGTTGTTCTTGATCTTTTATTTAAAGAAGGAGAAGCCAATATTCCTGTAAATAAAGCTATAGCTATTATTGGCGATCCAAATGAAAAAGATCAAGTTAAAAAAGAAACTCCAGCTGAAAAAGTTATTGAAGAAAAGAAAATTCAAACAAATATTGAGAAAAAAATAGAGAATAAGAAAGATGATATAATTGATACACCATCACCTAAAATAGATCAGGATACAATTTTAAGTTCAGAAGAAATTACTATGCGTCAAGCCCTAAGAGATACAATGGCTGAAGAAATGAGAAAAGATAATAAAGTTTTCATACTTGGAGAGGAAGTAGCTGAGTATCAAGGTGCTTATAAAGTAACGCAAGATCTTCTTCAAGAATTTGGTAAAGAAAGAGTATTAGATACTCCTATTTCCGAACATGGATTTACAGGATTAGCAGTTGGTGCAGCATTTAAGGGATTGAGACCAATCTTAGAATTCATGACTTTTAATTTTTCTATGCAAGCAATAGATCAAATTATAAATTCAGCTGCAAAAACACTTTACATGTCTGGAGGACAAATTAATTGTCCTATTGTTTTCAGAGGACCTAATGGTGCTGCGGCCCAAGTTGCCGCACAACATAGTCAGGATTTCTCTTCCTGGTATTCTCAGGTTCCAGGTTTAAAAGTTATTGCACCATCTACTCCATATAATGCAAAAGGTTTGTTGCGTTCTGCAATATCAGATCCAAATCCCGTGATTTTTCTAGAAAATGAAATTCTTTATGGATTAAAAGGTCCTGTTAACAATGATGTTAACTTCTCAATACCTATAGGAAAAGCAAATATTGAAAAAGAAGGAAAAGATTTAACAATTGTAACTTATTCTATAATGTTACAAAAATCGAAAGAAGCGGCATTAAGACTAAAAGAGGAATACAATTTAGATGCAGAAATTATTGATTTACAAACTTTAAGACCTTTGGATACGGAAACAATATTAAATTCAGTTAAAAAAACTAATAGACTAATCACTGTTGAAGAGTCTTGGCCATTTGGTAGTGTTGGTTCTGAAATTGCAAATATTGTTCAAAGAGATGCATTTGATTATTTAGACTCACCAGTTATAAAAGTTAATAGCGCTAATGTTCCAATGCCATACTCATTAAGTTTAGAAAAGTTATACCTTCCTCAAATTGATGATATTATGAATGCTGCAAAAAAAGTAAGCTATATAAAATAAATGGCCATTAAAGTTTTAATGCCTGCATTATCTCCTACAATGTCAGAGGGTGTTATTAATAAGTGGTTAGTTAATATTGGTGATACTGTTTCAGCTGGAGATATATTAGCAGAAATTGAAACAGATAAAGCAACAATGGAAGTTGAGGCAGTTGATGAGGGAGAAATTACACATTTAATTGATACAACACCAGATAAACACATTGCTGTTAATTCTGTCATTGCTTTAATCAATGGTAGCAAAGATGAAAGATTAGAAGATTATAATAATAAAGATCAAATTTTAAGTAGTGATGAAAAAAATGAAGCTTCAGTTGAAACTCAAACAAATATTGAAGTAGATAAAAATCAAATAATAGAAATAAGTAAAGATTCAAACACTAATCAAAATGCAAATTATGCTTCACCCTTTGTTAAAAAATTCTCTAAAGATAATAATATTGATCTAACTCTTATTAAAGGTTCTGGCCCTGATGGCAGGATAATAAAAAAAGATATTCAAAATTTTGAACAACAAATTAATGATGAAAATATTTCTGTACTTGAGCCTTCTAGTATTAGAAAAATAATTGCTGAAAGAACAACACAAACAAAAAATGAGGTTCCACATTTTTATCTTACAATTGAAACAAAAATGGATAAGCTAATAAATTTAAGAAAAAAAATTAATTTAAATAGTGATTTCAAAATCTCTTTTAATGACCTTATTGTTAAAGCATGCGCAATGGCAATAGCTAAAAATCCAGAAACAAATATATCTTGGGTGAATGGTAAAATTCATCAATATAAAAATATCGATATTGCTATAGCTGTAGCGTTAAATGAAGGATTGATTACACCTATTGTAAAAGAAGCAGATAAAAAAGGATTAACTGAAATCTCAACAGAAATTAAATCACTAGTAAAAAAAGCTAATCAAAATAAATTATTACCAGAAGAGTATATTGGAGGATCTATAACTATCTCAAATTTAGGCATGTTTGGAATTACAGAATTTCAAGCAATTATTAATCCACCACAATCAAGTATTATTGCAGTTGGATCTATAATTGAAAAACCCGTTGTTAACGCTGGAAGCATTGAAGTAGGGCATACAATGAAATCTACTATTTCAGCGGATCATAGATCATTAGATGGTGCAGTTGCGGCAAAATTACTCAAAGATTTCAGCGATATTTTAGAGGACCCCTTTCAAATTTGGTTGAATAGCTTGGATATGGAAGTTATTTAGGAGGTATGGCAGATTCAAGACATCCAGAAAAAGATAAAAACAAAATAAATCCCATCCCAAAAAAACCTAATTGGATAAGAGTGAAAGCTCCAACTTCTAAATTTTTTAAAGAAACAAATAAGCTTTTAAAGGATAAAAAAATAGTTACTGTATGTGAAGAAGCTGCTTGTCCTAATATTGCTGAATGTTGGCAAAAAAAACATGCTACCTTTATGATCTTAGGGGATATTTGTACTAGAGCCTGTGCATTTTGTAATATCAAAACAGGTAAACCTCAATTTATTGACCATGGTGAAGCAATTAGAATTGCTGAGTCAGTAAAACAATTAAATTTAGAACACGTTGTAATAACTAGTGTTGATAGAGATGATTTAATAGATGGAGGAGCAATGCATTTTATTAATGTGATTGATTCAATAAAATCTCTTAATCCAAATTGTACAATTGAAATTTTAACACCAGATTTTAAAAACAAGCCTGAAGCAATAGATATACTATCAAAAAATCTTCCAGATGTTTTTAATCATAATTTAGAAACGGTTCCAAGATTATACCCATCAATCCGACCGGGATCACGATACTTTACTAGTTTAAATTTACTAAGCCAAATAAAAGAAAAAAATCCAAATATATTTACTAAATCCGGTTTGATGGTTGGTCTTGGCGAGACAAAAGAAGAAGTTTATCAGGTAATGGATGATTTACGGGCAGCAGATGTAGATTTTATTACAATTGGTCAATATTTACCTCCCACTCCTAAGCATGCTAAATTAGAAAAATTTATTACTCCAAAGGAATTCGAGAATTATAAAAAAATGGCCTATGCAAAAGGCTTCTTAATGGCAGCTTGCTCACCACTAACACGATCAAGCTATCACGCATCAGATGATTTTAAAATCATGCAAGAAAATAGGAAAAATAAACTTTATTTAATTCAATGAAATCATCAAATAGGGAGGAAATTGTCGATCACGACGCTAAAGGGCTTTTTGATATAGTATTAGATATTGAGAGTTATCCATATTTTATTCCATGGTGTTCAGCAATGAGAATTCATTCAAAAAACAAAAATGAAATATATGCTGATATGGTGGTATGGTATAAATATTTTATGCCTCAAACTTTTGGATCACATGTTACTTTTGATAAAAAAAGACTTTCAATTACTACAACTTATATTGAAGGACCTTTAAAAGATTTAAAAACTAGTTGGGTTTTTGAATCACTAAAAAAAAATCAAACACTAATACATTTTAATGTTGAATTTGAATTTAAACGTTTTTTCCATCAAAAAATCGCTGAAGCATTTTTTCCATTGATTGAAAATAAAATGATTGAATCATTTAAAGTACGAGCTGATGAAATTTTAGAATAATTGATTAATTTTATTAAAAATAAAATCTCTAGTTTTTCTCTGTATCTCTGATCTTTTTCCTTTAAAAATTTTTTTGAAAATGTAATTTTTTTTATTAACCTTAATTCCTATATATACCAATCCTACCGGTTTTGTCTTTGTCCCACCATTTGGACCTGCGATACCAGTTGTCGAAATACAAATTTTTGTTTTTTCATTTTTATATAATCCATTTATCATATCTTCGGCAACTTCTTTACTTACAGCTCCAAATTTAGAGAGATTATTTTTTGAAACAGATAAATATTTATATTTAGCTTTGTTTGAATAAGTAATAATTCCATATGAAAAAATTTTAGAAACTCCACTATATTTTGTGATAGTGTTTGCTATTAGTCCACCTGTACATGACTCTGCAACAGAAATTGAGATATTTTTTTTTATTAATTTATCTATAATTTTTTTAATAATAGGCATTTAAAATATAAAGAATAATTATTGTATATATTCCTGCTATTAAATCATCAAAAATTACACCAAAAGCTGTTTTAAGTTTCTTATCTACTATGTTAGCTGGAAAAATTTTCAATATATCAAAAAAACGAAATAAAATAAAAATTAATATCATTGTGACATAGGGGTTTATTATTTTAATTTGATTATAAAAAATTAAAATTAAGTATATTCCTAAGAATTCATCAATAACTATTATTTTTGAGTCATGTGATTGAGTTTGTGAAGAAAATTTATTAATAAAAAATAATGATAGTAAAAAAATTATAATAAAAAAAGCAACAAATATTTCTAAAGAAACGATTTTGTATTCAACAACAGGAAATAAAATAATTATAGATAAAAAAGATGCAAAAGTTCCTGGTGGTATTAATTTAATATATCCAGCAAATGATAAAGATACAAAAAAATTAGCTAATTTTATCATCTGTTATATGGACTATTGACTCAGCTGCAATTCCTTCACCATTACCAATAAAACCAATCTTCTCATTTGTAGTTGCTTTAATAGACACAGAGCTATTTTTAATTTGAAGTAGTGTTGAAATATTTTTAATCATTTTTGAAACATATTTATTAATTTTAGGTTTTTCAGCTATTATATTGATATCTAGATTTATTATGGAATAACCTTTTTCTTTAAGCTTATTTCTGCAAAAAATAATAAATTTATATGAATCTGCATTTTTCCATTTTTTATCTGTGTTGGGAAAGTGATAACCTATATCTCTCATAGATAGTGCTCCAAAAATACTATCACAAATTGCATGCAGTACAACATCTGCATCAGAATGACCAATCAATTTAGAGAAAGGAATTTTAATGCCTCCTAATTTTAATCCATTTTTGGTTTTTTTATCAATTTGATGAATATCGTAACCAATACCATATTTTGTTATTGGCTTTCTATATAAATTAAATAATTCAATATCTTCTGGATAAGTAATTTTAATATTATTTTTCTCACCCTTGATAAAATTTATTTTCATTTTTGATTTTTGCAATAATCCTGCATCATCATTAAATTCAAAATTTTTATATTTGATATGTTTTTTTAATATTAAATTATAATTAAAACCCTGGGGCGTTTGTAAGTTAATTACTTTTGTTTCTAATTTACTGTTCTTTATTAATTGTCTGTCATTATATTCAACATATGGAATTGCATTAGTATTTTTATCTAATTTAGAAATAATTTTTTTAACTAATCTATTACTACATAAAGGACGTGCAGCATCATGTATTAATACTTTCTTAATTTTAAATTTTTTTAAATTTTTTAGAGCATTAAATGAAGAAATTTGTCTAGTATTTCCAGGTTTAGAAAAAGTGATTTTTATTTTCTCAGAAATTAACTTATTATTGAAATAAATATTTTGATATTTTTTATCTATCGAAATATTTATAATATCAAAATTTGATAAGTCTAAATTTGAAATTAAATAATTTAAAAAATTTGTATTCCCAATTGTTAAGAATTGTTTGGGAATTTTTTGACCAAATCTCTTTCCTTTTCCACCAGCTAGAATTACAAGTGCATTTTTCATCATTTTAATTTATAAATAATATTATTTTATAATCATTATTTGAAAAATTAACTAAAGTACACAGTGTTTGACCTATCAAAATTACTTAAATCTATACATCTATCAAGATTATCTTTTTATTTTTTAATCTTTTTAATCATATTGAGTTTTTCGATCACATTCTACTTAATGCTTCCAAATAACGATTTAGTAAAAGATCCAAGAAGATTACAATTTTTTTTGTTGGCGGATGTAATTTTTGTTATTTTATTGATTTCTATAATTATTAGACAAATTGTTCTGATTTTAGTGAGAAGAAGAAAAAGTTATGATGAATCTCGATTATATATAAAATTTGTAAATTTATTTGCTGCAATGGCTTTAGGACCAGCAATTGGTTTAGTTATTATAACATCACTATTCTTTAATTTAGAATTAAGAACTTGGTATGGAGATGCTGTAAGGGATGCGGTTGTCAATTCTAATATAGTAGCAAGAAATTATGAAAATGAAATACAGGCAGAAATTGTGTCTGATACTCAGTTAATTATGAGAGAGATATTAAAAGTGTCTCAAAATAATGAGGTTGATATTCAGTCAATTAGAACAGCCTTAAGTGAATTCATTAACTTAAGAACAATTTCAAGTATTTATATTTTTAATATGGAAGGCGATATATATTTAAGTTTAAAAGATCCTGATAATAAAAATTTTTCTGTGCCATCCAATGAAATATTTAAGATTGTTAATCAAAATCGTGTTTATATTTTTCAATTAAATAAAAATTCTATTACTGCTTATAAAAAAATAAATTTTTTAAATGATGTTTACATGCAGGTTAATAGAAATCTTAACACTAATATTTGGGATCATATTAGTGCTACAAAAGAAGCATTTGATATTTATACCATGAAAGAAGAAGAAAGTTCAGGAATTCAAATAACTTATTCAATGATATTTGTTCTTTTTTCTATTTGTTTTATTTTAGTGGCTATTTTAATTGGTTTTAATTTGGCAAGTAATCTTAGTAAACCAATTACCAATTTAATTAAATCCGCAAACAAAATATCAGAGGGAAACTTTGATGCTAAAGTTAGTGAAACAGATCAATTTCAGGAGATTAAAGTATTACTAACATCTTATAATAAAATGATTTCTGAAATAGAGAATAAACAAAATGAATTAATATCAAAAAGTCAAGAAGATGAAGAAAAAAGAATTTTTATTGAGGCGATTTTAAGTCTATTAACAATCGGTGTTATTTCTTTAGATAAAGATTTTAATATTTTATTATTCAATAAAACTTTAACAAAACTATTTAAAAATACTAAAACTTTTAAAATAAATGATAATTTTCTTACCTATTTCCCTGAATGGAAAAAAATATTTGAGAATTTTGAAACTTCAAATAAAGTATTATTAAATTTTCAGTACGATTTTACATTATATGATGATCAAAGAAACTTTAATATTAGAGTTATTAAAGAAATTAATGATAATAAAGTTGAGGGATATGTTGTTGCTTTAGATGATGCTACATCTCTAATATTAGCAGAAAAACATGCAGCTTGGTCTGATATAGCAAGAAAGATAGCCCACGAGGTTAAAAATCCCCTCACTCCTATTAAACTTTCTGCTGAAAGAATAGAAAAGAAAATTTTAGACGCAAAAACAGGTAAAGAGGATATTTCGCTATTAACTAAAACAATATCAAGACAAGTAGATGATATTGGAAAGTTAGTTGATGAATTTTCATCTTTTGCTAGAATGCCTGAAGCAGAAATTAAACTTGATAACTTATCAAAATGTTTAGAAGAGGCTTACATACTCTATTTTAATACAAGGAAGGATATAAAGTTTAATTTAATTAAACCTGAAAATGATATTTATTTTCACTTTGATACCCTTCAAATTTCAAGATGTTTTAATAATTTAATTAAAAATGCTATTGAAGCTGTGGAAAAGATACCAAACCCTGCAGTTGAAGTATTAATGACAACTGATGCTAAAGATATAAAAATAGAAATAAAAGATAATGGTGTAGGAATTGATGAACAAATGTTGAGTAAAATTTTTGAGCCCTATTTTACAACTAAAACGAAAGGAACTGGCCTTGGATTATCTATAGTAAAAAGAATTATTGAAGATCATGGCGGAAAAATAAAAATTGAAAAAAATAAAAATATGGCAGGAACAAAATCAGTAATTAATTTTGAATACAATGCATAAAGTTTTAATTATTGATGATGAAAAGGATATTTGCTTTCTCATCTCAGAAATTTTAAAAGATGAAAATTATAATACTTCAATTGCTCTTAATTCAGATGAAGCAATTAGTAAATTCAATGAAATTAACCCCGATTTAGTTATTTTAGATGTATGGCTATCTAACAGTAAATTAGATGGTATTGAAATTTTAAAAGAATTTAAATCAATTGATAGCAATATTCCAATTATTATTATAAGTGGTCATGGAACTGTTGATCTTGCAGTAAAATCTATAAAAAATGGAGCGTACGACTTTTTAGAAAAGCCATTTAACAGTGATAAATTAATTATTCTTACTAAGAGAGCAATTGAAAGTTCATCATTATTGACTGAAAATAAAAATTTAAAAGATACCTTAATTAAAACAACACCATTGATAGGAAATTCAGAATTTATTAAAAAAATTAATAAACATTTAAGTGAGCAAAGCTCAAGCAATTCTAGATTATTAATTGAAGGACCATTTGGAACAGGAAAAAAACATTTTACAAATTTAATACATCAAAATTCAAAATATAGAGATAAGCTTCCTATATCAATTGATTTAAAAAAACTAACAAACGAAGCATTGGATAATATGTTTGCAGAAAATAAAAATGCAATTAATGAAAATATATTTTATCGATCAAACAATAATACATTAATACTGCTTAATATTGAAACTCTACCAAATATTTATCAAAAAAAACTCTTAAATTTTCTTGAAAACAAAAAATTTTTTGAAGATCTTGCTATTAAATTAAATCATAAAATTATTACAATTACTGAGAAAAATTTAGAAATAGAAATTGAAAAAGGTAATTTTATTAAAAGATTATATGATAGAATTTCAACAGATTTTATCAGATTTAAATCTCTCTCTGATAGAAGAGATGATGTTCTTCCTATTCTTAATTTTTACTTAAATGAAAAAAGTGGAGGAAATTTAATTTTTAAATTTTCTTCTAAAGCATTAACAAAGTTACAAATGTACGATTGGCCTGGAAATATATCTCAATTAATTAATTATGTAGAGAAAAGTCTAATTCTTAATCAAGATCAAAATATAAAAGAGTTGGAAGTTGATGATTTAGCTCTGCAAATGGGAGATGAAACTGCGTCAAATTCTTCAAATAATTCATTGGATTTATCTCTTAAAGAAGCCAGATCTGAGTTTGAAAAAAATTATTTGGTATCGCAAATTAAGAGATTTAATGGTAATATAACTAAAGTATCTGAATTTACAGGTATGGAGAGAACTGCTCTTTATAGAAAATTTAAATCACTAAATATAAAAGTAGAATAACTAATCAATGAAAACAATTATATGTGGTGCTGGCGATGTTGGATATAGTATAGCTGATAAACTATCACATGAAAATTTTGAAGTTACAGTTATTGATGAAGATGAAAATAGATTAAATAAAGTTTCTGAAAACTTGGATGTAAAAACAATAAATGGTATTCCTAGTATGCCATCAGTTTTAGATAGTGCCGGGGCAAATGAATGTGAAATACTAATTGCAGTTACTAAGAGTGATGAAACTAATATGGTCACATGTCAGATTGGTCATTCTTTATTCAAAATAAAAAAGAAAATTGCAAGAATAAGACAACAAGATTATTTAAAAAATGATTGGAAAAATTTATATAATGATGAAAATTTTCCAATAGATGCAATTATTTCTCCCGAACAAGAAGTTGCTAAGGGTATATTTAGAAGATTAATTTCTCCTGGCACAATAGACATGGTTGAATTATCAGATAAAAAATTGAAGTTAATTGGATTAAAGTGTGAGGATAATTTTTTACATTCAGGCCTATCTGTAAGAGAATTATCAGAAAAATTTTCTGATTATTTAGCTAACATAATGTTTATATTTAGAGGTGATCAAAAATTTACAGTAAATTCTTCAACTAAAATTGAAAAAAAAGATACCATCTTTCTAGTTGTGGAAACTGATAATTTGACAGACGTGTTATCTGAATTTGGTCATCAAGAATTGCAAGCAAAAAAGGCTGTGATTATTGGTGGAGGAAATATAGGATTTTCACTTGCACAATTAATTGAAAATTCTGAAACATATATAAAAACTGAACTCATTGAAGCTAATAAAGAACGTGCTGAATTTCTTGCCTCAAATTTAGAAAATATCACAGTGACATGTGGAGACGGTCTGGACAATCAGATACTTGAGGAGGTAAACATATCAGATTCAGGCTACTGTATTTCAATTACAGAAGACGATGAAGTTAATATACTATCATCTTTACTAGCTAAAAGAGCAGGAGCTGATACATCAATAACTTTGATTAATAATAGTAATTATTCATCTTTGTTGTCTAATATTGGTGTTGATATGACTATAGATCCAAAAATAATAACAATTTCTAAAATTTTAGAAAAGGTTAGAGGTGTAAAAATAAGAAATGATTATTCTATAGGTGAAGGTTTTGGAGAGGTAATAGAGGCAGATATTCAGTCAGAATCATTTCTTTGTAATAAAAATCTAAAAGATTTAGAATTACCAAAAGGAATCCGTATTGGGTCAATTGTAAGAGATAAAAAAATTATAATCCCTAATAGTCAAACTGTTTTTAAAGAGAATGATGATGTTGTTTTTTTTGCTGAAACAAACTGCATAAAAAAACTTGAGAAACTTTTATCAAAAGTTTAATCTAATGCCAAATTTTGCTTTTATAAATAACAAATTTGTAAATTTTAAATCGGCAAAAATTCATATAGAGGATAGAGGATTGCAATTTGCTGATAGTGTTTATGAAGTTATCGCAGTTTTGAATAATAATTTAATTGATTTAGATTTTCATCTTAAGAGATTAAAATATTCTCTTCGTGAATTAGAAATTAAATTTACAATCAATAAAAAAAATTTAAATAATATTTTTCTAAATCTAATTAAGAAAAATAAAACGAGAAATGGTATAATATATTTACAAATTACAAGAGGTGTTCAATTTAGAGAACATAAATTTCAAAAAAATTTAATTCCAACTTTGATTGTATATACAAGAAATAAAACCTTTAACTTACCTGGAAAAGAATTTGTTGGAGTAAATACAATTACTTACCAAGATCTTCGATGGAAAAGACGTGATATTAAAACAGTGAATTTACTTCCAAATATTATAGCAGCAAACATGGCCAAAAAGAAAAAAGCTTATGAGGCAATTTTAATACAAAATGGAAAAGTAACTGAGGGCACATCTTCCAATATTTGGATCATAAAAAAAAATAATTTAATAACTCATCCAGCTAACTCAGATATTTTAAAAGGAGTAACTAGAACATCTCTCTTAAAAATCATAAAAAAAACTAAACTTAAATTAGTAGAAAAACACTTTACTTATAAGCAATTATTTAATGCAGATGAAGTATTTTTAACAAGCTCTGGAAGTTTTATTACTCCTATTTTAAAAATTGATAATAAAGAAATTAATAATGGCAAAATTGGTAATATTACATTGAAACTAGCAGAAATGTATACTGAAGCATGTGTAAATGGATAATATAAAGCAAGAGGACATAGAGGACATTTGTTTTAACGTAAGTCATAATATTATCTTGCCAAAGTTTAAAAATTTATCAGACAATGAAATTAATTATAAAAATGGATCTGATTTAGTAACAGCAGCTGATATAGAAGCAGAAAAAGAATTAAAAAAAAATTTATTAAAAATTTTACCTACTTCAAATTTTATAGGTGAAGAGGAATATTCTAGAAATGAAAATATATTAAATTTTTATAACGAAGATAGATATTGTTGGACTGTTGATCCAATAGATGGAACAACAAATTTTGCTAACGGTAGAGATAAATTTGCAATTATGATAGCCTTAACATTTAAAGAGAAAATTTTGCGTTCTTGGATATATAAGCCACTAGAAAAAATTATGTGCTCGGCTATTGTAAATGAAGGTGCTTATATCAATAATAATAGAATCGTTACAAAAGGCACTAATATAATCGAAGAAACTATAGGATCGATAAGTACAAAGTATTGGGAACCAGGATTTAAAGAAAGGTTAAAAATATTTAAAAATATATTTAAAGAAGTAAACTCTTATAGATGCATTGGTTTTGAATATATTGATATAGGTATTGGAATTAGGAATTTTGCTATTTTATCAAAACTATCTCCCTGGGATCATATTCCTGGTATTCTTTTTGTTAGAGAAGCAGGTGGTGCTGACATTGATTTTGATAAAAATAAATATGACTTTACAAAGAAAAATAAGAATTTAATTGTAAGTAATTCAGAAGATTTGAATTTAAAAATTTTAGAAAAATTGGGAGAATATTCATGAGTATTAAAAATGTTTCTTTTATCGGCCTAGGAGTAATGGGTTATCCAATGGCAGGTCATCTTCAAAAAAATGGTTATAATGTTACTGTTTATAATAGAACGACTGCTAAAGCAGAAAAATGGGTAGAAGAATATAATGGCAGCATGGCTAAAACTCCTGGTGAAGCTTCTCAAAATTCAGAAATTGTTTTTATGTGTGTTGGACGTGATGAGGATATAATTGAAGTAATGGAAAGTGAAAGTGGAATTCTTTCAAAAGTAGCTGAAGGATCAATTATTGTTGACCACACAACAGCTTCCGCAGAGATATCAAGAAATTACTATCAAAAACTTAAAGATAAAAAATTAAGTTTTCTTGATGCCCCTGTATCCGGTGGTCAAGCAGGTGCAGAAAATGGTGTTCTCTCTATTATGATAGGTGGGGATGAAAAAGATTATAATACAGTCAAACCAGTTCTCACATCTTATGGCAAAGCGGTTGAACTTATAGGTCCATCTGGATCAGGTCAAATAGCTAAAATGATAAATCAAATTTGTATTGCAGGATTAGTTCAAGGTTTATCTGAAGCAATGGCTTTTGGAAAAAAATCAAATGTAGATATGGAAAAAGTCCTTAGTGTAATATCTAAGGGTGCTGCTCAATCATGGCAAATGGAAAATAGATATAGAACAATGCTTGATGGCAAGTTTGATTATGGGTTTGCAGTTGATTGGATGCGTAAAGATTTATCAATTTGTTTTAATGAAGCTAATAAAAATGGTGCAATTCTTCCTGTTACAAAAATAGTTGATAAATACTATGAAGAAGTTCAAAAAAATGGTGGCAATAGGTTTGATACATCATCCCTCATGACTCTTGTAGATAAATAAATGTCAAAAAACTTAATGTTAGCAGTAATATTGTTAACAGCTTCCTCTTTATTTTGGTCAGGAAATTTTTTTTTTGGAAAAGTTGCTCATTTAACTGATATTTCACCTTTTAAATTAAGTTTTTTTAGATGGTCTTTAGCTATGATTTTACTATTACCTTTCACTATTAAAAATATTTTAGAAAATTTAAAATATTACAAAGAAAACTTTTTACTGATGACTACATTAAGTATTTTAAGTGTTACAATTTTTAATTCCTTTACATATATTTCTCTGCAGACAACTTTAGTTTTAAATTCAACTATAATGGCATCTACTGCACCTGTAATTATGATTGGTTTTTCTTGGCTAATGTTTCGAACTAAAATCTCGAAACTTCAACTAATTGGTATAATTTTATCTTTATTAGGTGCTATAGCAATAATTTTAAAAGGAAATTTAAATAATTTATATACCCTTAATTTTACTATTGGAGATATATGGATGTTTGCTGCTGTAATATCTTGGTGCTTGTATTCCGTATTATTAAAAAAGATGGATACTTCAATCCCTCAGTTAGCAAGCTTAGAAGTAATGATTATTATTGGCTTATTTTTTATTATTCCTTTTTATCTTTTTGAGTCTTTTAATGGTACCTTTTTACTTTCATCAACATATGATTTTTTTATTATTATTTACGTTGCTATCTTTGCAAGTATTGCTGCTTTTTTTGCTTGGAATAAGGGTGTCTATTTAATTGGGCCAAATAGAGCTGGTTTATTTTTACATTTTATACCTGTCTTTGCTGCAATTTGGGCAATAACTTTTTTAAATGAGAGTTTTGCAATATTTCATATTGTAGGTGTTTTTTTTATAATTACAGGGATTATATTATCTAATATAAGATTTAAAAATGAACAAAATAGTCAAAACTGATCAGGAATGGAAATCTCTTCTCACAGAAGATGAATATTATGTAACAAGACAAAAGGGAACAGAACCTCCTTTCTCGGGTAAAAATTTTAAAATTATTAATAGCGGTATTTTTAAATGTAAATGCTGTGGCAATGAATTATTTAATAGTTCTACAAAATATGATTCTTATTGCGGATGGCCAAGTTTTTTTGAACAAATATCGCCCAAAGCAATTAAAACAGAGACTGATCGATCTCATGGAATGGTGCGTATTGAAATTATGTGTGCCAAATGTGATGCCCATTTAGGCCATGTCTTTGATGATGGCCCAGAGCCTACGGGAAAAAGATACTGTGTAAATTCTCTTTCTATCAATTACGAAGAGTTTGAATAATACTTTTTATACACTCCTATTTTCATCAATAGGTCACGCACTCATGCATATGTTTGCAGCATTTTATTTTGTGATTATTTTGACCATTGAAAAAGAATGGAATATTTCTTACGATCAATTAATTAGATTATGGTCTCTTGGAGCTCTACTCATTGGTTTAGGAGCAATTCCTTTTGGGTGGTTGAGTGATAAATGGTCTCGTTCAGGAACAATGACAATTATGTTTATTGGAATGGGATTAGCGTCCATTTTATGTGGTTTGAGCACATCAGTTTCTTTTTTATTTTTTTCTTTATCACTTCTTGGACTTTTCTGTTCAATTTATCATCCTGTTGGAATTCCCTGGGTTATACATGCAGCCAACAAACAAGGAAGAGCTTTAGGCGTAAATGGAATTTTTGGTGGAGTAGGGATAGGATCTGGAGCATTTGTAGCTGGTACTCTGACTGAATTACTTAATTGGCAACTAGCATTTATTTTACCAGGTTTAATATCTATAATTATTGGATTTATTCTTATTTACTTAATATTAATTGATAAAATATCTTACAAAAATTATTTTATTAAAAATGATCAGCAAGATCATTCACGTAACGAAATGATTCTGATTGCTTTAATAATGCTATTGTCAATGTTTGCTCTTGGATTATCTTTTCATAATATGCAAACAGCCTTACCAAAAGTTTTTGAAATACGAATTGGTAATGTAAACTCTATTCAAATTGGATTTATGATAGCAGTTATCTATTTTATCTCTGGTGCTACAACATTTGTTGGAGGATTACTTGCTGATCGTTTTAATCTAAAAACTATTTACTTGATTGGTATATTTCTACAATTTCCATGCTATCTTGGCATAGCATACATATCCGGCTACTCCCTTGTGGTATTATGTATTCTAGCAGCTGTATTCAATGCTAGTATTCTTCCTACAGAAAACCTCTTACTTGGTAAATTTACACCACAAAAATATCATGGTGTTGTATACGGAATTAAGTTTATTCTCGCATTTGGATCGGGACCAATTTCGGTATACTTAATTTCAGAAATATATTCAATTACTCTAGAATTTACTTATTTATTTTTAATTAATGCAGTAATGATGACTTTAGTTTCAATATTTATTATTTTTTTACCAATTCAATATAAAAATAATATTATTACTCAGGATTAGATTTTAATATTTCAAGATAATCAGTAACATCATTAAATTTATTATCTGGTATATCTTTATATGTCATACCAAAATGATTTTTTACTTCTAAAGCAACATGAGCATAAGGATTTCTGCCCTTAGGATGATTTGGATGTTCTGGTAATTTGCCTCTTAAAAAATCTCCTGTTTCTTGAATTAGCTTCCAGAGTTTACTTGCGTTTTCTTTATTCATATTTAAGAATATTAATATTAAAATATAATTAATTACTATGCACGTAGATTCATCAACTTGGTTTAAGCCTAAAATTAATAAAAATAAATTAAAAGAACTTTCAAAAAGAAATGATATTCCAGGACTTTTTCATTTTGCAATTTACTTTTTATCTCTAATTATTTTCGGTTACCTTTCTTTTATTTATTGGGGAACGTGGTTTTTTATAATATTTTTTTTTATTTATTCTACAATTTATACATTTGCTGTAGCTAATGGACATGAAACAATTCATCGGACAGCATTTAAATCTCGATGGATCAATGAAGTGTTCTGTTATATTTCTTTTTTTCAATTACATTCAGAGCCATTAAGTTTTAGATGGAGTCATACTTTTCATCATTCAAAGACATTACAAACAGAAGGAGAATATGATCATGAAATTGAAGTTTCAAGACCTACAGATTTAATTAAATTTTTTCTTAAGTTTATTCCTTTAACTGATTTGTTTTATATTCATCAGTCAAGTTTTGTTACAGTAACTAAGCTTGCTTTTGGAATAATGGCTCCAAGTAATATAATATCAGCTCCAAAAAACCAGTGGGACAAAATTATTCGGAATGCTAGAATTCTATTATTCTTTTGGATTTTAATCATTATTTCTTCAATTTATTTGCAAACGTTATGGTTATTTATTTTTTATTTTTTACCACCATTTGTTGGCAGACCTATTCACTTTGCCGTAAATGTTACTCAGCATCTAGCAGCAAAATTTGACACCAACGACCATCGATTAAGTACTCACACAATTATTTTAAATCCAATATTAAGTTTTTATTATTGGCATATGGAGTATCACCTAGAGCACCATCTTTTTCCAATGGTGCCTTCTTATAATCTTAAAAAACTTCGCAAAGAAATTAAAGGCGAATTACCTGAGCCATTTTATGGATTATTTCATTTCTATAAAACAACATTACCTTATCTTATCAAGTTGGCATTTAATTCGGAAAATTATTATAAAGTAGATATTTCCAAAATATCAAAAACTTAATTATTTTGCTAAAGCTCCCATAGGATCCCATGGAGCTAGTGCTACAGGCTCCATATCTAAGTATTTTAATAGTCTTTTGTTTAGATATTTCTTATCAATGACAACTTCATATGTATATTCATCAAACCATTCATCAGTCATCATCATATATCCTTGATTGCCACTTTTTGTTCCCCAGCTATTTTCAATTTTCCACTTAGTTGAATTTCTTTTTTTAATATCAACACCTGTTAAAAGCATGGCATGAGTCATTTCACTATCACCATACTCTAAACGAGTTTGTTTATTCATCTTAAATGAAGTTTGAAAAACATTTTCATAGTCGTAAATGCCCATATCAAGTACACCCAAATCTCTACTAAAGCGTTTCCCAACATCGCAACCAAACCATACCGCTTCATTGTTTTTTATTGAGTCCATCGCAGATTTTTTTAATTCTTTAATATTAACATTTAGATATTTTATAATTTGACCTTCTACGACGTTACCAAGAAACTCGACTGTATACATTGTATTAAATCTTTTATTACTCATTGGAGCATGAATTAAGCAAACTTTATCTTCAATATTGATATCTGCATATTTTTTACAGAAATCGATTGGTGTCATGTCTGAAATTACAATGTGTCTATTATCTTTATTTCTAGTAGACCAATTGATAACATCTGGTGGTTGACCAAGAAACATTGCTAGTAAATTATAAATTGTTCCCATCATGTCTTTTTTTAGAGCTGTAGAATTTTTAGCTGGTTTCTTTCTTAGTATAGAAGCAAACTCTCTTAATTTATGAGTCAAGATATAATTCATTGCACCAGATTTACTGCTATGATTTGTTTCAGGCATTACATCTTTAGGTACTGCACCGTACTTAATAATTAAGTTTACAAACATATCCCACTGTCCACCATCTTGAACAGGCGCTTTTAAAAGATGAGTAATTAATCTGCTTTCATATGATTCATCTCTTGATTTGATAATATTCTCTAAAAAATAGTTTGCTTTCTCTAACTTATCCCAAAACATGAAATAATTTTGTGAAAACTCAAATGTGTTTAGTTCAAGGGTATCAACAACTTGTAAGCGCATAAGATTTAACCCTGCAAATCCCCAGCATCTACCTGATGCCATTTGGTTTGTTACAGGAAGTTCTTTTTTTATTAGATTGGAAAAATTATGATTGATTTGACTAAAGTTTTCCCAATTGAGTGCAACATTAGCTAAATCATTTTTAATTAGTGCATTACGAGACGCAGTATTTTTATTATTTTTTAGAAATTTATTTTTGAAAGTTTTAATTGTTGAAAGAGATATATTTTTTGCCATATTCTCTATTTAAAACTATTTCAGCTTAATTCAATTCTTAACTGTTTTTTTCTTTTTTTTGAGACCCATTTTAGCTTTTCTTTCATCAATTAACCTAATGGCATCTTCTAGTTTTAAACTATCTATTGTTTGATCACCAAGAATTGATGCATTTATTTTTCCACATTTTACATATGGTCCAAATTTTCCATCATGGGCAGTAATATTTTTCTTTTCTGTTGGATGCTCTCCAAATGTTTTTAACGTCGCATTACCTCTCTGTGTTGGTTTAGCAATTAATTCAATGGCTCTTTCAAGTTCAATATCAAGAATGTTGTCTGTTTTTTCGAGAGCTTTATATTTTTTATCATGCAAAATATATGGACCATACATTCCAATCCCGGCACTAACCGTTTTATTTGTTTCCGGATGAAATCCTAATTTACGTGGTAAACCAAGTAATTGAATAGCTGTGTTTAATCCTATTTCATCTGGTTCAAAATTTTTAGGAATAGAAACTCTTTTTGGTTTCTTTTCTTTCGTCCCTTCACCAACTTGCAAATAAAATCCATAAGGACCTTTTCGAAGAGTAATCATTTCTCCTGTTTCCGGATAAATACCAATTTCTTTTGGTCCACTAAGAGCAGCGCCATCTTTATCGTTTAATTGGTTAAACTGAACCGTATATTTGCAATCAGGATAATTAGAGCAACCAATAAAACCTCCAAACTTGCCAACTTTAATTCCTAGTCTTCCATTATCACACGTTGGACATTTCCTTTTTTCATCTGCTCCGTTTGGAGGAAAGAAATGTGGACCTAAGGCTTCATCTAAAACATCAATGACTTCTCTGTTTGATTTACCTACAGTTTCGTCACAAAGTTGTTTAAACGTTTCCCAAAATTTTCTTAGAACCTCTTTCCAATCAAGCTTACCATCAGAAATTTCGTCAAGTTGATTTTCAAGATCAGCGGTAAAATCATATTCGACATATTGATTGAAATATTTCTCTAAAAATATCGATACTATTCTTCCTCTATCATGAGGATTAAAACGTTTTTTATCTAAAATTACATAATCTCTATCTTGTAGAACTTTAATAATAGAAGCATAAGTAGATGGTCTACCAATACCAAGTTCTTCAAGTTTTTTAACTAAGCTTGCTTCGGTGTAACGAGGAGGAGGGGAGGTAAAATGTTGTGTCTTTTCAACTTTTTTGAGATTTAAACTCTCTCCTTCACTCATGGCAGGAAGAATTGTTTCTTTTTCTTCATCTTTATCATCATCTTTAGCTTCTTGATAAACTTTATACATCCCAGGAAACTTGATTGTTGATCCATTTGCTCGTAAAACAATTTTTTTATCTTCGTTTGTAATATCAACAGCTACTTGATCTAATACAGCACTCGCCATTTGTGAACTTACCGCTCTTTGCCAAATAATTTCATATAGCTTGTATTCTTCTAAAGTAATGTATTGCTTAATATCTTTAGGTGTGAGGTAAATATTTGTTGGTCTAATACATTCATGTGCTTCTTGGGCATTTTTAGCCTTCGATTTATAAACTCTTGGCGCTTCTGGCAAATAGTTTGCACCATAATTATCAGTAACAAAACCTCGAACTTGGTTAATAGCTTCTTTTGACATGACGACACTGTCTGTTCGCATATAAGTTATTAAGCCAGTTGTTTCTCCTTTAATGTCTGTTCCTTCATAAAGGCGTTGAGCTGTACGCATTGTTTGACTAGCACTAAGACCAAGTTTACGACTAGACTCAATTTGCATTGTAGATGTAGTAAAAGCAGGATAGGGATTTCTTCTAGCTTCTTTTTTCGTAATATTTCCAACAGTGAAAGTAGAATTTTTGATATCATTAAAAATTTTTGTCGCCTCACTCTCATTTTTAATATCAAGTTTATCTACTTTATTCCCACCATAAACTGTAAGTCTGGAATTGATGATTTTATCTTCTTTATTTCTAAACTCGCCTTGTAAAGACCAATATTCCTGTGGAATAAATTTTTCTATTTCAAGTTCTCTCTCACTAATTATTCTTAAGGCAACAGATTGAACTCTACCCGCTGATTTTGAACCTGGTAACTTTCTCCATAGCACTGGAGAAAGTGTAAAACCAACAAGAAAATCTAACGCTCTTCTTGCAAGATAAGCATTTACTAAATTTTCATCTATTTCTCTTGGCTCTTTAAGACTATCAAGAACTGCATTTTTTGTAATTTCATTGAATGTAACTCGGTGAATATTTAATTTTGAAAGTGATGAATTATCTCTAAGTAGTTTTTCTACATGCCATGCAATGGCTTCACCTTCACGGTCTGGGTCAGTCGCTAGATATAAATTTTCGGATTTTTTTGCAGCATCTGTTATTTCTTTTATTACTTTTTTTCCACGATCACTGGTTTCCCATTTCATTTGGAAATCATTTTCAGTATCTATCGCATCATTTTTTGCTGATAAATCTCGGACATGCCCCACACTTGCAAGAACTTTGAAGTCAGAGCCTAAATATTTATTAATAGACTTTGCCTTCGATGGTGATTCAACAATTAATACATTCATAAATTTGTGCCCCAAATTTCAGTTTAAAGATAATTCGTCAAGAAATTTTAAAAAAAAGTATATTTTTACTTGGATAATTTAATTTTACTTTCAGTTTTGTTTGCGAGTCTTTTAATGTTTTCTGTGTGTTTAAGATAAATAATTAAAGTTAAATAAATAAAGAAAATTAGAATATAAAAATTAAAATTAATAAAAATATAATAAGCTGGAGCAACTAAAATTCCAATTAAAGATCCAAGAGAAGAGTACTTACTTACAAAAGCAGTAACAAGCCATACTAATAAAAATAAAATTGCAATGTAAGGATTAAAACCAAATAAGAAGCCAATATATGTTGCCACTCCTTTTCCACCTTTGAATTTTAACCAAACAGGATAGATATGACCTAATATGGCAAAGTGACAGAGAAGTATTTTATTTAATAAAGAAATATCTTGAAAATACATTTGTAAAATGAGGAATGGAAGAAAGCCTTTAAATATATCAAAACAAAGAACAATGAATGCTACAAATTTATTTCCTGTTCTTAAAACATTTGTTGCACCTACATTTCCAGAACCAACCTTTCTAATATCTTCCAATCCAAATAATTTTGTAAAAATTAATGCAAAGGGTAATGATCCTATTACATAAAAAAATATGATTAATGATAAACTACTTACTAAAGTCATCTCTGTTTTTAACAATTAAGTCTAAGCATGCCATTCTTACTGCAACGCCCATAGCTACCTGTTCTTGTATTAAGCTTCTTGTGACGTCATCGGCTAGTTTTGAGTCTATTTCTACACCACGGTTCATTGGGCCAGGATGCATAACAAAAGCATTTTTTTTTGCATATTTAAGCTTATTGTAATCTAAACCATACTTTTTAAAATAAATCTTTTGATTTGGCATTATTTTACCAACTATTCTTTCTTTTTGAATACGTAGCATCATAACAATATCACAATTTTGTAATCCCTTTTTCATTTCTGTATAAACATTCACAGGTAGTTTATTTAAACTTTTTGGTAACCATTCCTTAGGCCCAATAACATTTATTTTTGCACCTAACTTTGAGAGTATGATTATGTTTGATCTAGCAACACGGCTATGTAAAATATCCCCGCATATAGCAATTTTTAATTTTGAAAAATTTTCAAATTTATTTTTTATAGTAAGTGCATCTAATAATGCTTGCGTGGGATGCTCATGACTACCATCACCTGCGTTAATTACAGACGCATCTACTGTTTCTGAAATTTTTTTACTAATTCCTTCCTCTGGATGTCTCACAATTAAAACGTCAGGATTCATTGAATTAATAGTAGTCATAGTATCGAGTAAGGTTTCACCTTTATTAATTGAGCTATCTTTTACCACTACATTAATGAGATCTGCTCCTAGCCTTTTAGCGGCTACTTCAAAACTTGTTCTTGTTCTTGTTGAGTCCTCAAAGAAAAGATTAAATATTGTTCTCCCTTCTAGAACATTAATTTTTTTAATTCTCCTTTTATTAAAGGATATATATTTTTTAGATTCATCTAAGATGTGCTCAATTTCTTTCTTGGTTAAGTCAGCTGTTTCTACTAAATGAATTTTTTTAAAAATATTTTTTGTTCGTTTTAATTTGATATTTGTTTTTGAAGAAATTGATGAATAATATTTTAAAGCTATTTTTTCTGCATCTTTAAGAATTTTTGAACCTGTAGATGACCTGATTGCTTTTAATTTAGGCAATTTGACTTTCATTTGCCAATATTTTGAATTTTCTCTTTTATATAATTTTATATGTCCTGATTTAAGTAGCTTTGAATTCATATGTGTTAATAATGTGTAAGTATGTGTAAACTAATTTATTAATTATTTCTATATCTATCTAAATATCCTTGTAAGATATAAGCAGCTGATTGTTGATCAAGTTTACTTTTAATCTTTGTTTTACTTACATCAGCTTTTCTCATTTCTTTAAAGATTACATCTGATGAAAATCTTTCATCCCAAAGAGCTGTAGGTTTTTTAAAAAAGGTATGAAGATTAATATTAAAATCCCTTACTAATTGGCTTTGTTTGTTTTCACTATTATCCAGGCTAATCGGTAGACCAAGAATAAATCCTCCAATTTCATACTCTTTCAAAATATCTTTCATGATAATTAAATCTTTATTAGTTCCTTTTCTTTGGATAATTGAAAGAGGTGTAGCGATTATTTTTGATCTATCGCTTACTGCAACACCAATCGTTTTAGTTCCTAGGTCTAGACCTACAAGTATTTGTGATGTATTAAGGCCATCGATTATATTATTTTGATCATTCATATAATGGAGCTCATAAATTGAAGATTGATAAAAATACAATAAATAAAATTGCTCGTCTATCTAGAATAAAGTTAGATGATAAAGAATCTGAAGATTATATTAAGGATCTTAATTCCATTTTAGACTGGGTAGAGCAGTTAAATGAAGTAAATACTGAAAATGTAGAACCTTTAAGTAACATATCATCATCAATTTTACCTAAAAGAGAAGATTTATCTAATGATTCTAATTCTAGTGAGGAAATTCTTGAAAATGCTCCTGATAAACTCGAGGGTTTTTTTGCAGTACCAAAGGTGGTAGAATAATGTATAAATCATCTTTGAAACAAACGTTAAAAGATCTCGATACAAAAAAAATATCAATAAGAGAATTAAATCAGGATTATTTAAATAGAATTAAGGAAAATGAAAACTTAAATGTTTTTATTCATTTTAGTGAAGATAATGTTTTAAAGCAGATAGATAACTTAGAGAATGATAATTCAGCAAAAAAATTAAAAGGTATTCCGATTGCAATCAAGGATCTATTTTGTACTAAAAGTATGCCTACAACCGCAGCTTCAAAGATTTTAGAAAATTTTAATCCAACTTATGAATCTTTTGTTACTCAAAAATTATTAGATGAAGGATCTATTTTTGTCGGTAAAACAAATTTAGATGAGTTTGCTATGGGCTCAGCTACTAATACAAGTTTTTTTGGAAATACAATTAATCCCCTATCAAAAGAAAATGAGCCTTTAGCTCCTGGTGGATCTTCTGGTGGTTCTGCAGCCGCAGTTGCTGCAGATTTATGTTTAGGGGCAACTGGAACAGATACAGGTGGATCAATAAGACAGCCAGCTAGCTTTTGTGGTGTTGTTGGTATCAAACCAACATATGGTTTATGTTCACGATGGGGTATAGCTGCATTTGCATCTAGTTTGGATCAAGCAGGAATTTTTTCTCATAATGTTGAAGATGCATCAATATTATTACAATCAATCGCTGGATTTGATCAAAGAGATAGTACAAGTGCTAAAGTAGATATTCCAAATTATTTTGAAAATTTAGATGATGATCTAAATGGGAAAACTGTTGGTATACCAAAGGAGTATTCTATTGATGGTACACCAATGGAAATAAGTCAGATATGGGAAGATGCTATCAAGGTTTTAGAAAAAAAAGGTGTTAAAATTAAAAATATTTCACTTCCTCATTCTAAATATGCACTTCCTACTTATTATATAATTGCTCCTGCTGAAGCTTCCTCAAATTTAGCTCGTTATGATGGAGTAAAATATGGTTTTAGATCTGATGAAATTGATTCTCTTGATGAAATGTATGAAAATACAAGAGCTCAAGGTTTTGGAAGAGAAGTAAAAAGAAGAATTTTAATAGGAACATACGTATTATCTGCAGGCTATTATGATGCATATTATCTGAAGGCACAAAAAGTAAGAAAATTAATAGCTGATGATTTTAATAAAGCTTTTAAAGAGTGTGATTTTATAGTTACTCCTACTGCACCAAGTGCTGCATTTCCTTTAAATGAAAAACAAAATGACCCTATCAAAATGTATTTAAATGACGTGTTTACGGTCCCTGCTTCTTTAGCAGGCTTACCTGGTATTTCCATTCCCTTTGGGAAAGATAAAAATAATTTACCACTAGGTATTCAAATATTAGGAAAACACTTTGATGAACAGCAAGTATTTAATGCTGCTGTATCTCTAGAAAGATCATATGAATAATTTAATAAAAGGTGAAAAGCACGATTGGGAAATGGTAATCGGTCTTGAAATTCATGCTCAAGTAAAATCAAATTCCAAATTATTTTCTTCATCATCAACAAAATTTGGCTCTTTACCAAATAGTCAAGTTTCTTTAGTTGATGCTGCTATGCCAGGAATGTTGCCAGTAATTAATAAGTATTGTGTAGAACAGGCAGTAAAAACTGGAGTTGGTTTAAACGCTAAAATTAATAATTATTCTGTCTTTGACAGAAAAAATTACTTTTATGCTGATCTCCCACAAGGATATCAAATTAGCCAATATAAATATCCAATTGTTGGAGAAGGAAAAGTTACAATTGATTTTAAAGATGGGACATCAAAGGATATTAGAATTGTAAGATTACATTTAGAACAAGATGCTGGTAAAAGTTTGCACGATCAAAACCCTTCAAAAACATATGTAGACCTTAATAGATCTGGCGTTGCTTTGATGGAAATTGTTAGTGAGCCTGACATTAGAACGCCTGATGAAGCTGGAATGTATATATCCAAAATCAGATCAATTTTAATGTATTTAGATACATGTGATGGAAATATGCAAGAGGGTTCTTTAAGAGCAGATGTAAATATTTCAGTAAGAAAACCTGGAGATGAATATGGAACTAGATGTGAAATTAAAAACTTAAACTCTATAAAGTTTATTAAGCAAGCTATTAATTATGAAGCAAAAAGACAAATAGAAATATTGGAGTCTGGCGGTTCTATTGAACAAAACACAATGCTCTTTAATACATCTACCGGCAAAACTAGACCCATGAGAAATAAAGAAGAAGCTCATGACTATAGATATTTTCCTGATCCAGATTTATTACCACTAGAAATTTCTAAAGAAGAAATAGGAAAAATTAAATCATCAATACCAGGGCTTCCAGATGAGCTTAAGAATAAATTTATTGAGACTTATAAATTATCTAATTATGATGCCTCAGTATTAACTGCAGAGAAACAAACATCTGATTATTTTAATGAAACAATTAATTCAGATTCAGAATTAAAAAATCATGCAAAAATAGTTGTAAATTGGATTACTTCTGAATTATTTTCATTATTAAACAAAAATAATCAAGATTTAAATAAATCTCCAGTATCACCTGAAAACTTAGGACAACTTATAAAGTTAATTTCTACAAATGAAATTTCTGGCAAAATTGCAAAAGATGTATTGGAAGATATGTTTTCTTCAGGAAAAACAGCTAGACAAATCGTAGATGAAAAGGGTTTGCAACAAGTTACAGATCAGGGTGAAATAGCAAAAGTTATTGATGAGGTCATTGCAGAAAATCCAAAAATGGTCGAACAGTATCTAGCAGGTAAAGATAAGTTATTAGGTTTCTTTGTTGGCCAAGCTATGAAATTAACTAAAGGAAAAGCTAATCCAAAAATGTTAAATGATATTTTAAAACAAAAATTAAATAAAAAAAATTAAACGTAAAGAATAGCATCTATAAGCAACAATTATAAATGTTAAAACTATCCAAATAATACTTCCTTTGTAATTTTCTGCTGCTCTCCAAATTCCAATAGAAATAAATATTGTCCAAATAAAAATAAAAATTTTTGAGATTAGTGCAAGATTAGTAAAATCTAAAAATGGTATTTGGGAAACAGAGCTATCCGTATTAAAAAAATAAATTTCAAGATTAAATATAATAAGCAAAACAATACCATTTAGTAGTTCACCAACTAACCAATAGGATTTCCAGAGTTTTATTTTTCCTTCAAAAAAATCTTTTATTATATTTGTATTAGTCATTTTTATTTATTTTTAATATTATAATTATTCATAAATTTTTAATAGCAATTCAACACTCTTAAATCATTTATTGGGTATTTTTAATGTATAAGAAGTCCACAAAGAATGCCATTTAGCATAATTATCTTTTTTCTTATTACTGCCTTCAATTATAATAACACTTTCAATTAGATATTTTGTATTTTCTTTAAATAAGTAATCAAAATATCCACCCTTGTTTGTTCTAACGTATTCTTTTCTAAAATAACCATTATTTAAACTCATAATAGAAACCTTTTGATCAGCTAGTATTTTATTTTTATATTCTAATAGAATTCTTTTACTTTCATTTAAATTTTTAAAAGGATTGTCTAAAAAAATTAATTCAAAGTCCATATTTGTATCGATATCTTTACCATCAAAATTTTCCACGCTAATTAATGACTTTGCATATCTTTTATAACTTTCAAAAAAATTTTCTGGATAGTTATTTTCTCTATGTTTTTGAGCTAAATTAGGAAATCCTTTTTCTCTTGTAAATATTTCAAATTTTACTAATTTTTCATACTCAATATATTTAGTAACTGATTCAACTTGTATTACATTTAATCCTTTGAACTTTTCTTTAATATTAAGAGCTGGAATATCACCTAATCTACCTTTAATTTTTAATTTATTATCTTCAGCATACAGAAATGCAATTTTAAAATATTCTTTTGTAAATGGTATTGGTGACCCTTCAAAATTTTCTCCTATAAAGATATTCGCCACAGCTTTTTCATTATTTGATAAGTGATAATTTTTTGGATCAATCCAAAATTCATGACATAAAGAGATTTTTGTTATTGAAGTTAGGATAATAATAAATATTAATCTTTTTAAAGTAAGTTTCATCATGTTCTCTTATATAAAAATTATAAAGTTATATCTATTTTTAATTCTAGTATGTTTTTTAAATTTATTTTCAACATCTTCTATTAGTCATGAAATCAAGCCATCTATTGCAGATTTTACTTATGACAAAAAATATTTGAATTTTAAAATAAGATTAAACGCTGAATTGATATTATCTAATATTGATGCATCTACTGTTTCTAATACAGACTCTTCATCACTAAGTGAAATTTACGATAAATTTAGAATTTTAAGCAAAAAAGACCTTGAAGAAATGTTTCAAAATTCTTGGAGTGAAATAAGTTCTAATATTGATATTAAAATTAATAATGAAACAAAGAAAATAAATTTAATTAAAACTGAAGTTGAAGATATAAAAAATTTTGAAATAAGTAGAGATACTCATGTTTATTTTAGAGCTTTATTGGATGAAAATTCTGAACAATTTACATTTAGGTGGGTTAAAAACTACGGCCCAATCATTCTAAGAGAGAATAATAATAACAAATTAGAAGACGAATTAGTTACAGAATATTTGCAATCAGGAATTGAATCAAGTCAATTTTCATTTAATGAAAATAATTTTAGTAAAACATTTAATAGTTTCACAAAATTTTTTGTATTAGGAATTCAACATATAATTCCCAAAGGATTAGATCATATTTTATTCATATTTGGACTTTTTTTATTTTCATCATCTTTAAAAACATTAATTTCTCAAATAACTATCTTTACTATTGCTCATTCAATTACCCTTATATTTGTTTCTTTATCTTTAATGAGAATCAATCCTCAAATTGTTGAACCTATCATTGCACTTTCTATAGTTTATATAGGATTAGAAAATATTTTTAAAAAATATATAAAAGAATATTTAAGATATGTTGTAATTTTGTTTTTTGGATTACTTCATGGTTTAGGATTTGCATTAGTTTTGAGTGATATAGGTTATAGGAGTACAGACTTATTTATAAATCTTGTATCTTTTAATATTGGTATTGAAGTAGCGCAAATATCCATAGTATTGGTTTTATATCTATTGATTGCTTTAAATTTTGCAAAAAATAAAAATTACAGAATTTTATTTCAAGTTCCATCTTCTATATTAATTTCTTGTATTGGGCTATATTGGTTTTTTGAAAGAATTAATTTTATTTAATCAAATTTGCTGGAGTTCAAATTATCAAACTACTAAAGAAAGAAGATTTAACAACCTCTAATTTTAATAAAATTTTAGGTACACCATGGGCACAATGAATTGATAACTTATGCTAAGAAATGCTTTTTTGATAATTTCTTAGTTGTTAACAATATTTTAAATATTAATTAAATAATGTTGAGATTCCCCTCTATTTTCGTTATTACATCATAATAAGTTCAATGAATAGACAAGAGGAGAGATGGGTGAGTGGCTTAAACCACAGGTTTGCTAAACCTGCGAAGGAAGTAATTCCTTCCGAGGGTTCGAATCCCTCTCTCTCCGCCACATAAAATGTTTAAAGGAAGTATACCAGCTGTAATTACACCATTTTTTGAAGATAAAGTTGATTATGATTCATTAAATAAAGTTTTAACACACTTAATAGATAATGGATCTAACGGACTTGTTCCATGTGGAACCACTGGTGAATCACCAACTTTATCGCATGATGAACATAAAAAAATAATTGAAGAAACAATCAGAATTACTGACAAAAGAATTCCTGTTATAGCTGGTACCGGCTCTAATAATACTTTAGAGGCTTTAGAATTCACAAATCATGCCGAAAATTCTGGAGCAGATGCTGCTTTAATTGTAACACCATATTATAATAAACCAACTCAATCTGGTTTATATCTACATTTCAAAACTATAGCTGAAAAAACAAATATTCCAATAATAATATATAATATACCTGGTAGATCAATTGTTGATATGAGTATCGAAACTATGATCGAGTTATCAAAAGTTAAGAATATTGTTGGTGTTAAAGATGCCACTAATGATTTATTTCGACCATTACTTACGAGAAAAAAAATGCAAAGTGAATTCTGTTACCTTTCAGGAGAAGATGGAACTGCTTTAGCATATTTGGCTCAAGGTGGTCACGGTTGTATTTCGGTTACAGCTAATGTAGCCCCGAAATTATGTTCAGAAATGCATTCTGCATGGCAAGATTCAAATATTTCCAAAGCTCAAGAAATTAATCTAAAATTATCATCTTTACATAATGCTTTATTTATAGAGTCAAGTCCTGGACCCGTTAAGTACGCTGCATCATTATTAGGTTTATGTTTTGAAAAAACAAGGTTACCATTGTCAGAAATCAAAGATGACACAAAAGAAGTAGTCGAAAATTGTCTAAAAGAATTACAACTTTTATAAATGAAAATTATTGCCGCTAACAATAGGGCTAATTATAATTTCACAATATCAAATAAAATAGAAGCAGGTATTGTCTTAACTGGATCTGAAGTCAAATCTTTACGTATAAATACAGGTTCTATTAGAGGTTCATATATTATAGAACAAAATGGCGAACTTTGGCTTTCTAATTCTTTTATAAAAAAATATCAAAATTCCTCAGACTATAATTATGACCCAAGTAGAAATAGAAAATTGTTAGTTACTAGCAGAGAATTTGATAAAATATCAGGATCTATTAAACAAGGTGGATATACAATAATACCACTATCTCTTTACTTCTCTGATAAGGGTTTCGTGAAGCTATCTTGTGGAATTGCTAAAGGTAAGAAAAAGATTGATAAAAGAGAATCAATTAAACAAAGGGATTGGAATATTAAAAAGCAAAGAATGCTTAAAAATAATTAACTATTTACTTTTAAAAATTGATCACTATAAGCCACCCATGGCTAGAATAACGGTTGAAGATTGTATCGATAAATTTCCAAGTAGATTTGAATTGGTTCTTGTAGCTTCTAACAGGGCGAGAAAATTATATTCTGGAGAAAATCCAACAGTAGAAATCGATAACGATAAAAATACTGTAATTGCACTCAGAGAAATAGCAGAAGAAACTATTACAAAAGAACAGTTAAAAAATAATTTAATTGAAGAATATCAAACCAATACTTTTAGTGAGGATGAAGATATAAATGAAATAGAGGATAGTAGCGATGAAAGTCAATCTGAAACAAACGAATTGCAAGCAAGTGATTTAGACACTGATGAATCACTGAAAAATGATGAAAATGAAAATCTGCCTCTGGAAGAAAAATCTATTGAAACTTCACAAGATAATCTAGAAAATTCATCAGATGAAGAAAAATTACAAAACATATAAAAAAATTAGATTAAATAAAAATAAATAATTTAAATATTATTTATGTTTAAAGAAATTCTCAAAGAAATAGAATTAATCACTTCATACCTCACAACTGAAGAAAAAGATAAAGTAAGACATGCACTAAAATTAAGTGAAGAAGCTCATAGTAATCAGTTAAGAAAATCAGGCGATCCTTTTATAACGCATCCTTTAGAAGTTGCAAAAATTTTGACTTCAATAAAATTAGATGCTGACTCAATAGTTGCTGGTCTACTACATGATACTTTGGAAGATACAAATTTAAATATTGAGGAAATAGATAAAAATTTTGGAAATCAAATAGTTGAGCTCGTTGATGGATTAACAAAAATAAATAAATATTCATTAAAGGTTAAAAACCAAAAATTTGGAGAAAATTATAAAAAGTTAATTTTAGCTACAACAAAAGATTTAAGAGTAATTTTAGTAAAATTGGCAGATAGATTACATAATATGAGAACAATTCAATTTATTAAAGATGAAAATAAAAAAACTAAAATTGCTTTAGAGACATTAGAAGTATTTGCACCTTTAGCTCAACGATTAGGAATGAAAGAATGGCAAGATGAGCTAGAGGATATTTCATTTGAAGTAATAAATCCTGATGCAAAAAAAACAATTATAGAAAGATTAGAATATCTAAAATCTAAAGATGACAATATTGTCGATGAAATTAGGTATGAGTTAAAAAATATTTTTTTTCAAGAGGATTTATTTTGTAAAGTTGAAGGGAGAATAAAGTCTCCATATTCAATATGGAATAAAATAAAAAATAAAAATATTTCCTTCGAACAACTTTCAGATATTATGGCTTTTAGAGTCATTACTAATTCAACTAGGGAATGTTACAGATGTTTAGGTATAATACACAGACAATATCCATATATTCAGGGAAGATTTAAAGACTTTATTTCCGCTCCTAAATCTAATGGATATAGGGCATTGCATACTTCAGTAATGGGGCCAAAAAATAAGAAAATTGAAATTCAATTTCGTTCAAATATAATGGATCAAATTGCAGATTATGGTGTAGCATCTCATTGGAAATATAAAGATCCAAAAAAAATAAAAGAAAAAGATGCAAGAGAATATAAGTGGGTCTATGATCTTGTTGACTCTATGAATTCTTCAGTTTCACAGGATGAGTTGATACAAAATTCTAAATTAAAAGTATTTCAAAACGATATTTTTGTTTTTACCCCAAAAGGAGATCTTATAGAATTACCAAAAAATGCAACTCCTGTTGACTTTGCTTATGCTATTCATAGTCAAGTAGGTGATAAATGTGTAGCAGCTAAAATTAATGATAAATTACAGCCATTAAAAACAATTTTAAAAAATGGAGATCAAATAGAAATAATTACTTCAGAATCTTCACAGCCATCACCTTTATGGCAAAGATTCACAGTAACAACAAAAGTTAAATCTCAGCTAAGAAGATTTTTTAGATTTAAGAAGAAAGAAGAGCATATAATTTTTGGTAGAGAAATTTTAATAAATTATTTTCAAAAAGAAAATTATGAATTTACTAAAATTATTGAACAAAAAATACTTGATGATTTTAATTATAGATCAATTGACGAACTATACGCTTCAATAGGATCTGGAGAAATTACGGCACTTTCCGTAATTAAAAAAATTTATCCAGAGTACAATTATATTCCAGTTTCTAAATTTAATGAAAAAACTCAAAATCCAATAAAGTTAAAGGGTTTAACCGCTGGAATGTCTTATCATCTAGCAGGCTGCTGTTCACCATTAAAAGGAGATAGTATAGTAGGTATAGTAACTGCTGGAATAGGAGTTGCTGTTCACACACTTGATTGTGACACTCTTACTTCCTATCAAGATGCACCTGATAGATGGTTAAATATTTCATGGGATAATCAAAATAATTTGAAAACTATATCTAACGCAAGAATTGTTGTTGTATTATTTAACAAACCTGGAAGTCTTGGAAAAGTTACAACGGTTATTGCAAAAAATAATGGTAATATATCAAATATCCTTTTTTCAGTCAGGAAATCAGATTTTTTTGAAATTATTATAGATATTGAGGTTAGAGATGCTAATCATTTGGAAAATATTATTGCAGCATTAAGAATGGAAAAAGAAGTATCTTCTTTAGAAAGATTAAAAGGTTAATTATGATTTACGGTAATGGGATTGATATTATTGATATTAGTAGAATAAAAAAAGTAATAGATAAATATGGTAATAAATTTAAAAAAAGATGTTTTAGTATTTCTGAAATAGAAAGATCAGAAAAAAGATTAAATTCAGTAGAGTCTTATGCAAAAAGATATGCTGCTAAAGAAGCTTGCGCTAAAGCCTTAGGCACAGGTTTGGCAAGGGGTGTATTTTGGAAAGATATCGAAGTTGAAAATAATCAATATGGTAAACCATTTATAAAACTTCATGGTAAGGCAAAAGAAATTTATAAGAATATGAACAAAACTTCAAATACACAAATCGAAGTATCACTTTCTGACGAAAAAAAATATGCAATAGCAAATGTAACAATTTATGAATAAAGCAAAAAAAAATAGTTTTTTTGGAAATTTGAAATCAATACTTATAGCAATCTTTATAGCCCTTTTAATTAGGTCATTTATATTTGAACCATTCAATATACCTTCAGGATCGATGAAACCCAATCTTCTTGTAGGAGATTTTATTTTTGTTTCAAAATATTCATATGGTTTTTCAAAACATTCTCTTCCATTTTCATTACCTTTGATACCTGGGAAAATATTTTCAAAAATTCCCGAAAGAGGTGATGTAGTAGTTTTTAAAACTCCTGAAAATAACAGAACTGATTATATAAAAAGAGTAATCGGTCTACCAGGTGATAAAATAGAAATTAAAAATGGAATTATTTTTATAAATGGATCAGAAATTTTAAGAAAAAAATTAAATGATTTTATAGATACAGATAATAATACAAGTAATATAAGAGTCAGAATGTATAATGAATATTTTTTTAATAAAGAGATCAATATTCTTGATATTACAGACAAAGGTATAGCGGATAATACTCAGTTATTTAATGTCCCAGAAAGTCATTTTTTTGTTATGGGAGATAATAGAGATAATTCACAAGATAGTAGATTTATAAGCACAGTTGGATTCATTCCTTATGAAAATTTAGTAGGTAAAGCCCAGTTTATTTTCTTTTCTTTAGAAAATGCAAGATTTTTACAGATATGGAAATGGCCGAACTCAATTAGATATGAAAGAATTTTTCAAAAAATTCAATGATAGATAGTAAAAAGCTCAAACTATTTGAAAAAAAGATAAATTATAAATTTAAAAATAATAAATTTTTAATTCAATGCCTAACACATCCAAGTTTTTATTTGGAAAATGAAAAAAAAATTAAAATCAATGAATTTGAAAGATTTGAATTTTTGGGTGATCGAGTTCTGGGTTTAATTATAGCAAATTTATTATTTTTAAAATATAAAAAATTAAATGAGGGTGATTTATCTAAAAAATATTCTTATTTAGTTCAAAAAAAATTTTTGTTTAAAATTTCACAAGAATTGCAAATAGAAGATGTGCTTCAATACAATTTTAAGAAAAAAAATAACAAAATGTTAAATTCAATTTTTTCAGATTCAGTTGAATCATTAATTGGAGCAATATTTATAGATGGAGGATATAATCCTTCATTTGATTTTATAAATAAATTTTGGTCAAAGTCTCTAGATATTGCAGTTTCTAAAACCCTAGACCCAAAAACATTATTACAAGAAATATCACAACAACTTTATAAAAAACTTCCTGAATATAAATTAATCAAAAAAGAAGGCCCACCTCATTCACCAACATTCACTGTGTCAGTAAAGGTGGTAAATTTAATTAAGATCAATTCAAAAGGTTCTTCAATAAGAGAGGCAGAAAGAAATGCTGCAGAAATTGCATTAAATAAAATTAATGAAAAGAAAAATATTAAAAATTAGTCTTGTAGGCAAGACTAATGCAGGTAAATCAACTCTACTAAACAATCTTGTTGGAGAAAAAATTTCAATAACAAACAAAAAAATTAATACCACTGAAGACTTTGTAATTGGTATTGTTAATATTAAAAATACACAACTAGTTCTATATGATACACCTGGTATTAGCTTTCTTAGAGATAATAAATATCAAAAAAATAAATTAAAGAAAAATTTATGGGAAGGCTTAAATCAATCAGATATTATTTTGTATTTGATTGACTCAAAAAGAATTGAATTAAATGATTTGAAAAATGATTTTCCTAAGCTTTATGAATTAAAAAAAAATATTTCAATTATTTTTAATAAAACCGATTTGATAAAAGCAGTAAATTTACTCAAGTATATAAAAAGAATTACTGAAAAATATAAAATTGAAAAATTTTTCAATATATCAGCTAAAAAAAAATTAGGTTTTGAAAATTTAATTGATTATCTTTTACAAAAATCAAAATATGGAAAGTGGCTATATAAGGATGATGAAATCACAGACAAAGATGATATTTTTATCACCAATGAATGCACAAGAAATGAGATACTTTCATTAATTCATAAAGAAATTCCATATAATATAGAAGTAACTAATAAAACTTTTAAATATTTGAAAAATGGACAGCTAAAAATAAAGCAAGATATTATTATTAATAATGACAGATATAAAAAAATATTATTGGGTAGAAAAGGATCTAAAATAAAAGATATTAGAATAAAAAGTCAAAAAGAAATTTCTAATATTTTAGATGTAAAAACTCATCTTTATATCAATATTATTTCATCAGATGCAAAAAAAATTTAGCGGCATACTTATACATTCAAAAGTTTTCAAAGATAATGATCTATTAATTAAATTTTTATCAGATAGAGATGAAGTGTTCTCAGGAATTGTTTACGGAGGACTTTCAAAGAATAAGAAAAATATTATGCAACTTGGTTTTTTTTTAAATTTGAATGTCACATACATTGAGAATCGCCCACCATCAATAAAAGCTGAATTATCAAAACCTTATTTATCAAGTGTTATTAATGATAAATATAAACTAAGCTGCCTGCTTTCTGTTGTGTCTTTAATTAATGTCTCAGTAATTGAGGGACAGAAAATAAACGATATATATAAAATTTCTAAAGAGTTTATAGAAATTATGATTAATAAAAAAAAATGGTTAAATTTCTTTTGTATCTACTTATTTGATTTACTTAAATATATTGGATACGAATTAGATTATGTTAACAATAATAGATTGAAATATTTTGATACAGATACTTTAGAATTTAAAGAAAATTATTCAAACTATACTATTAATTTTCCTCATCATCTTTTTGTGAATAATGCAAATGTTGCATTCGATTTTAACTCTTTGAATAATTTTTTTAAAATTTTTGAAATTATTTTTATCAAAAATCATTTATCAAATTTAAATCATAAATTGCCAAATCAATATATTTTATTTAAGAAAAATATAATCAGTTTTTTAGAAAAAAATGAACAAAATAATTGAATCCAATTTAGATACTATTCTTAGTGAAAAATATCTTTCTTATGCAATATCAACTATCGTTTCAAGGTCATTGCCTGATGTGAGAGATGGTTTAAAACCTGTTCACCGCAGAATAATTTATTCAATGTATCAACTAAAACTTTTTAAAAGCTCAAGTTATAAAAAATGTGCTAGAATTGTTGGTGATGTAATGGGTAAATTTCATCCTCATGGAGATCAAGCTATTTATGATAGTTTAGTTAGGATGGCTCAGGATTTTTCAACAAGAATTACATTAGTAGATGGTCAGGGTAATTTTGGAAATATTGATGGTGATAATCCTGCAGCAATGCGTTACACAGAGGCAAGATTACAAGATTATACAAATTATTTTTTTGATGGTATCGAAGAAAACTCAGTAGATTTTAAAGATAATTACGATGGTCAAAATTTAGAACCAGTTGTCCTACCATCTCAACTTCCTAATATTTTAATTAATGGAGCAATGGGAATAGCTGTAGGTATGGCCACAAACATTCCTCCTCATAATATTGTTGAATTAATTGATGCTTTAAAGTTAATAATAAATAAAAATAAAGCCTCGCTAACTGAAATTTTAAAAATTATTAATGGACCAGATCTTCCCACGGGAGGTGAAATAATTTTAGACAGTAATGAAAAAAAGCAAATTTACAAGAATGGCAAGGGCTCATTTAATATTAATGCTAAATACCAAATAGAAGAATTAAAAAATGGCTTATATCAAATCATAATTACTGAAATTCCCTATCAAGTTAATAAAGTTAAGATAATCGAACAACTTGCTAATAACATAAACAATAAAAAATTACCTTTGGACGATGTTGTCGATGAATCTGATGAAAAAATTAGAATTGTTTTAAAACCAAAGACCAGAAATATTGATGCTGAAAAATTAATAAGTTTATGTTTTAAATTAACTGACCTATCAATTAAGTATTCTTGTAATTTTAACGTTTTAATTGATGGTATAGAACCAAAACAAATTGGAATTATTGAAATACTCTCTAATTTTTTAGAACATCGAAAAATTATAATTAAAAGAAAATCCAAATTTAATATAGAAAAAATTAAAAAGAGATTAGAAATTCTTAAAGGGTATCAAATTGTCTTTAAAAATTTAAATTCTATAATTAAAATAATAAGAACAAAAGATAATCCCAAAAAAGAATTAATAAAAAAATATAAATTGTCTGACTTACAATGTGAGTCAATTTTAAGTATGCGTTTAGGATCTTTGAGAAAGATTGATGAAAAAAATATTAAAGATGAAATCCAAAAATTAAATGAAGAGTTAAAATACCTTAATAAATTAATAAAAGATAAAAAAACTTTAGATAAATTTATAGTAAGTGAATTAGATCTTATAAAGAATGATTTAGATACAAATATTAAGGAGAGAAAATCTTTAATTTCATCAGAACTAAATAATAATATTGATATTAGTATTGATGAATTTAAAGAAATTGAAAAATTCACCGTTATCATTAATAAAGATTTTCAGCTCAAGCGAATTAAAGAGATAACTGATGAAAGGGAAATTGAAAAAATAAAAAAAGAAAATCTATTTTCAGTTAATTTAAATTCTAATCAAAAAATACTTTTGTTTGTTTCTTCTGGTAAAGTTTACACAATAGATCCAAATATTTTACCAAGTGGAAATAGTAATCCTAAATCATTTATTTATTTTGTTGATAGTATGCCTAATGATAAGATTAACGGATTACTTTCATCAATGGATGAACAGCTATTAATTGTATCTAAAAATGGTAAAGGTTTTATTAGTAATACTGTATTTCTTGTAACAAACCAAAAGAAAGGTAAGCAATTATTTAATTTAAAAAATAATGATGAAGTTATTAAAGTATTAAATCTTACAAAAAAACACATAGCTTGTGTTACAAAGTTGCAAAAAATGCTAATTTTTGAAATAGATTCTTTGCCAAAATTACAAAAGGGTGGTGGAGTTCAATTAATTAAAATCAAGAAAGATGATTTTTTATCAGATGTTACTCAATTAGCTATCAAAGATGGATTAGAATGGAGTACTGGTTCTAAAAATAGAAAGTTAGAAGATGTCGAGTTTTGGATTGGGAAAAGAGCTCAGGCTGGTAAAAAAGTTCCTAAGTTTTTCAATAAAAATCAGAAATTTGATGGTTAATTTTTTTTATTTAAATATATTCAAGTTTAATATTATTTTTTAATAATAATGATGAAAAATCTTTCAACTTTTTTGAATATAATAAATAAATATGCAGGGTATTTGTGTGCTTTTATTGTTATCCTTATGGTCATTAATGTTTTCTTAGTAGTCATACTAAGATATTTATTTGGAATCAGTTTTATATGGATGCAGGAAACTTATGTTTGGATGCATGCATATATTTTTATGATTGGTGCAGGTTTTACATACCTAAATGATGATCATGTAAGAATTGATATTATTTATAGAAATTCATCAAAATTATATAAATCTATTGTAGATTTAGTCGGTAATATTTTTTTATTATTACCTTTTCTATATCTCATTTGGTCTTATAGCTTTCCCTTTGTTTACAAATCTTGGCAAATGAATGAAGTATCAAGAGAAGCTGGAGGTTTGACAATGATTTATTTACTAAAACTAGCTATTTTAATTTTTGCTTTTCTTTTATTTATCCAAGTTATCTCCAAAATTATTAATAATTTTTTAAACCTGTATTCGAATGAGTCCTGAAATCTTAGCAATAGTAATGTTTTTAACAACATTGTTATTTTTATTATTCGGTTTTCCAGTTGCTTTTACTTTAGCAGGTTCATCTTTAATTTTTGCTTTTATAGGAGATCTATTAGGAGTTTTTAATTTTAAGATGCTTCTTTTCTTTCCGCAAAGAATTTATGGCGTGATGATAAATGAAGCTCTAGTTGCAGTGCCTTTATTTATTTTCATGGGAGTCATGCTGGAAAAAACAAAAATAGCAGCAAAACTTTTAGAGTCCATTGGTGATTTATTTGGCTCTGTAAGAGGTGGTTTGGGAATTGGTGTGGTGTTGGTAGGCATGTTATTAGCAGCTTCAACAGGTATAGTTGGAGCAACAGTTGTAACAATGGGCATGCTCGCTTTACCTACAATGCTAAAAGCTGGATATGATGAAAAAATAGCTACTGGAACAATTTGTGCTTCTGGAACACTTGGACAAATAATTCCTCCATCAATTGTTTTAATACTACTTGCTGAAATGTTGCAAGGGGCTAACGAAGAAGCTGGTCTATTAAGGGGTGATTTGGCCCCATTACCAGTTACAGCAATCGATTTATTTGCTGGTGCATTATTACCTGGATTAATGCTTGTTGGATTTTTTATTATTTATATTTTGTTTATTGCAAGAATAAGACCCCAAGATTTGCCTGTAAAAAAAATAAACAAACCTAGATTAGAAATTTGGAAAACTGCTTTTTTTGAAGTTTTACCTCCTATATTTTTAATATTAGCTGTGCTCGGCTCAATTTTTTTAGGTATAGCTACGCCTACTGAGTCAGCTTCAGTAGGAGCAGTTGGAGCTGCAATACTTGCATTATTAAGAAGAGATTTAAATTTAAAAAATATTTCTGATGCAGCAATTACTACTGTAAAAATGAGTTCGTTTGTATTTATTATTTTAATTGGTGCTTCGATGTTTTCACTTGTTTTTAGAGGTTTTCAAGGAGATGAAATGATAAGTAATTTTCTAACAAATATACCTGGTGGTGAATATGGAGCTCTAATTATTGTTATGTTAACTATTTTTATCTTAGGATTTTTTTTAGATTATATTGAAATAATATTTGTTATAATTCCCCTTGTGGGACCAGGCTTAATTGCCAATGGAGCTGATCCGTTATGGCTTGGAATTTTAATCTCTCTTAACTTACAAACTAGTTTTTTAACTCCACCATTTGGATTTTCATTATTTTTCTTAAGAGGTGTGGCTCCAGAAAATGTTAAAACATCAAATATTTATAGAGGTGTAATTCCTTTTATATTTATACAAATTTTTGCAATTCTCTTAGTCTTTGCTTTTCCAGAAATTGCAACTTGGCTACCTAGACTTATTAACTAAAAAGAGGTCTTAAATAAGACCTCTTTTTTATATTATATCAAATTATACTGAATCTGGAAATTTGAATGGCAAATCTCTAATACGTGAGAATTCTTGCTCACCTTTAGTAAACCATTCTTTAATTACCTTTCTAAATGAAAGTAAATGATTTGATAAAGATTTAGTTTCAGCATTAATAGATCCTCTTTCAAATACAACTTCACCTGCAGCATTACCAAGAGCTACTAATACTTCATCAGGAAAAGTTTTTATCTGTACATTGTGTTCATTGACAAGTCTTTGTAATGCTGGTCCATTAATTGCTTGGAAACGACTAAATACAGTCATGTTAAAAGATTTTGCAAGATCATCAATCAAACTTTGAGTTTCAGCATCTAGTGACTCCCAAGTTTTAAGATCGATTGATAAATCTAAAAGAGTTGATGGTTCATGCCAACCTGGTCCGTAATAGTATTTAGCTGCTTGATATAAGCCTGCACCCAAGTCTGCTGCAGGACATATCCATTCAGCTGCATCTACTGCACCTGAGGTTAATGCTGGCAATATGTCTCCTCCGGCAAGTAAAACAGGAGTAGCTCCCAACTTTTCAATAGTTCTTCCTCCCAAACCAGGCATTCTCATTTTAAGACCTTTATAATCATCTGGCGTATTGATTTCTCTATTAAACCAACCACCCATTTGGTTACCAGTATTTCCCATTGGTAAAAATTTTACTCCTAAAGCATTATAAATTTTGTCAGCTTCTTCAATACCACCACCATAATAACACCATGCATTTTGTTCCATTGCATTCATTCCAAATGGACATGTTGCAACAAATTCAATTGCATCAGAAAGGTTTGGCCAATAGTAGGGTGCTCCATAAGCTGCTTGAGCTGCTCCAGATCGAACCGCATCTAGCGCTTCCAATCCCGGAACTAATTCACCTGCGTGGTAAACTTTTACTTTTAATTTTTCAGAGTAATTATTAATATTGTCTCCGAAAGCTTGAATTGCTTGACCAAGCACTCCTGCTTTACCAAATGCACTACAGATAATCCATTCTTGATGTCCTGCAGCAATAGCCGGAGCTGCCAAAGTAGAAGCACCAACTGCAGCAGCACCTGCTACACCGGCTTTCTTTAAAAACTCACGTCTTTTTAAATTTTTTTTCATATGTCCTCCCTAGATAATATGAATTGATAGTTAAGATTTATACAAAAATACTACTTGTATCAATTTCTATTAATTTAAAATATTAACAAAAATTAATAATTTAAAAGTTTTTGATGCATAATATTTTCTAAAAACTTGAAATTCCGGTCTGATTTTTCCCTAAAATCAAGGAATGTATATCTTCAGCTCCTTCATATGTTTTTACGGTTTCTAAATTAACTAAATGTCTCATAATGTGATATTCTTCTAACAAGCCATTTGCTCCAAGCATATCGCGTGCGCTTCTAATGATGTCTAACGATTTTTTACAATTATTTTTTTTTAAAATACTTATAGCATTAATGATGTCTTTTCCTTCATCTAAAGCTTTAGAACTAAGTAGACATGAGGCTAATCCTAAATTTATCTCAATTTGCATTTCTGATAATTTTTTCTGAATCAATTGATTTGAAGCTAAAGGTTTTTTAAACATAATTCTATTCTCTACGTATTCTTTTGCAATTAACCAACATTCAGATGCTGAGCCTAATACACCCCAGCTAATTCCAAATCTTGCTTTATTCAGACAGCTAAAAACTGATTTCCATCCCTCAGTATTTTCTAGACACAAATTATTTGGAACAAAAACATTGTTTAAAATTATTTGTCCTGTTGGACTAATTTTTAAACTGGTTTTATTTTCGATCGTTGAGATCTTTAATCCTTCATTTTTTTTTTCTAATATAAAACCTTTTATATTTTTGTGATCTTTACCTTCTTCAATTGCCCAGATAATAAATATGTCAGCAATTGGTGCATTAGTAATCCAATTTTTAGATCCATTCAAAATATATCCATCTTTTGTTTTTTTAAATGAAGTTTTCATTGAAGCAGGATCAGAACCAGCTTCGCTTTCTGTTAAGCCAAAGCAACCAATTTTTTCTCCTTTAATTAATTGAGGGAGGTATTTATCTTTTTGTTCGTTAGATCCAAATTCATTAATTGGATGTATTACTAGAGATGATTGAACAGATATTGAAGATCTATAGCTACTATCTACTTTTTCAAATTCATATGCTACAAGTCCATACGCTAAATTTGATGTACCAGAACCACCGTGTGTATTAACTGTTTGTCCTAAAACTCCAAGTGATCCAAATTTAGGATAGAGGTCTTGATCAAATTCATTTGCTCTATTTCTTTCAACTACTGTAGGTTTGAGTTCAGTATTACAAAAATTCCTAACATTTTTCTGAATATTACTTTCTTCTTCACTTAAATGACTTTGAATATAAAATGGATCAAACCAATTATTTTCTTTCATACAATATTAGGCAATATCATCATTTTGATGTAAATAACCACAAAAAATATTATGCAAAACAAAAATATATACATTGCTTCTGACCATGCTGGATTTGAATTAAAAACCAAGTTGCTAAAGAACTTTCCAAAAATTAATGATTTAGGAACAAAGTCAGATGTGAGTGTTGACTATCCTAATTTTGCACACAAATTAACAAAGGAAGTTCTTAAGAATAAGAATAATGTTGGTATTTTAATCTGTGGAACAGGTGTTGGTATGAGTATTGCTGCTAATAGAAAAAAAGGTATTAGGGCTGGTCTTGCTAATAATTCAAAAATAGCAAGATTGATAAGAAAGCACAATGATGCTAATGTACTTGTTTTACCAGGAAGGTTTATAAATACTACCGAGGCTAAAAAAAGTGTTCAGGCTTTTCTTTCTACAAAGTTTGAGTCTGGACGTCATAAAAGAAGGATTAAAAAACTATGATTTCAGATTTGTTTACTAAAGGAATAAAAGAAGCTGACCCAGAAGTTTATGGAACTTTAAGTCGTGAATTAGAAAGACAACAAAACCAAATTGAATTGATTGCTTCTGAGAATATTGCATCAAGATCAATATTAAATGCTCAAGGTTCTGTAATGACCAACAAATATGCAGAGGGATATCCTGGTAAACGATACTATGGTGGATGTGAATTTGTAGATCAAGCTGAAGAAATTGCTTTAGAAAGAGTTAAAAAACTTTTCGATTGTAAATTTGCAAATTTACAACCACATAGTGGGGCACAAGCTAATCAAGCTGTTTTTCTAGCACTCCTTCAACCACATGACACTATTCTAGGAATGTCTTTAGCATCAGGAGGTCATTTAACTCATGGAGCTAAACCTAATTTATCTGGTAAATGGTTTAATGCCGTTCAATACGGTGTTAAAAAAGATGGAAATGATAAAGATTTAATTGATTATGATGAAGTTGAAGCTCTTGCATTAGAGCATAAACCAAAAATGTTGATAGCAGGAGCTTCCGCATACCCAAGAGTAATAGACTGGAAAAAATTTAGAGAAATTGCTGATAAAGTAGGTGCATATTTTTTAGTTGATATGGCTCACTACTCTGGATTAGTTGCAGGAAAACAATATCCTAATCCAATTGAGCATGCTCACATTGTTACTTCCACTACACATAAAACATTAAGAGGTGCAAGAAGTGCAATGATTTTAACAAATCATGAAGATTTATATAAAAAAATTAACTCCGCCGTTTTTCCTGGATTACAAGGTGGTCCACTAATGCATGTAATAGCTGCGAGGGCTGTTTGTTTTGGAGAAGCTCTTAAACCAGAGTTTGAGGAATACATTAAAAATGTAATCGCTAGTGCTAAAGTAATGTCTAAAACTCTCGTGGATAGAGGTTTTAGGATTGTTACTGGTGGAACTGATTCTCATATAGTTTGGTTAGACTTAACGCCAAAAGGCTTAACAGGTGATAAAGCTGAGAAAATTTTAGAAGAAGTTGGATTAGCATGTAATAAAAATGCAATTCCATATGATCCAAACCCACCAAAAATAACAAGTGGATTAAGATTTGGAACAGCAGCCGCAACAACAAGAGGTTTTAATCAGCAAGATTTTGAAAAAGTTGGAAACATGATTGCAGATATCCTAGACAGTCTTTTATTAGAAGAAAACAAAAGGAATGAAATTTTCAATAAAACAAGAAAAGATATAATTGATCTATGCACTAGGTACCCAATTTATAGTGAGGCATTTTAAATGAGATGTCCCTTCTGTAGTAATGAAGATACACAAGTAAAAGATTCAAGACCTACAGAAGATAATACAGCTATTAGAAGGAGAAGAGTTTGTGACGTTTGTGGCTCTAGATTTACTACTTTTGAAAGAATTCAGTTAAGAGATTTAATCGTTATGAAAAGTAATGGTCAAAAAGAAAATTTTGATAGAGATAAAATGTATAGGTCTCTTTCTTTGGCTTTAAGAAAAAGAAATGTTGATAATGAAAAAATTGAAAAAATTGTAAATGCTATTGTAAGAAAATTAGAAAACTCTGGTGAAACTGACATAAAATCAAATATTATCGGTCAATACATCATGGAAGCTTTAATGCACTTAGATCAGGTAGCATACGTGAGATTTGCATCTGTTTACAAAAATTTTAGAGAAGCAAAAGATTTTGAAGATTTCTTAGGTAATTTAGAAGATAAATAATTTTTAGTGTCTCAACAAAATGTAAAGATGATTAATTTAGCGCATGATATTGCTAAAAAGAAATTTGGAAAAACTTTCCCCAACCCTACTGTAGGCTGTGTAATTGCAAAAAATTCAAAAATAATTTCTAAAGCTGTAACAAATAAATCTGGAAGACCTCATGCTGAAGAAATAGCAATAGCTAAAGCTGGTGATAAAGCTAAAGGGGCTTCAATGTATGTCACTTTAGAGCCATGTTTTCATAGTTCAAAAGATGGATCATGTACAGATCAAATATTAAGATCAGGAATTAAAGAAATATTTATATCTGCGGCTGATCCAGATGTCAGAACTAACTATAAAAGTATAAAAAAGTTAAAAAAAAATAATTTAATTGTTAATGTTGGATTAGAAAAAAATAGAACATACAATTTAAATAAATTTTTTTTTAAAAGTGTTTTAAAGAAAAAACCATTTACAAAAGTCAAAATTGCAACTTCTAAGGATGAAAAAATTGCATGGCATGATTATAAAAGTAGATGGATATCTAATAAATTAAGTAGAGAATATGCACATAAGTTAAGATCAATGAGTCAAGCTATTTTAACCACTTCAAAAACTGTAATAAAAGATGATCCGAGATTAACTATAAGATTAAAAAAAAATTTTGAGCTACATATTCCAATAATAATTATTGATAATAACCTAAAAATACCAATGAAATCAAAATTGTTAAAAGATATTTCTAAAAAAAGAATAATTATCTTTACTTCTAAAAAAAATAGGAAATCTGAAAATTTAATTAAATTAGGATGTGAAATTATTTTTTGTAAATTAAATAAAAATAAAAAATTAAATTTAAAAAATATTTTTAACAAGATATACTCACTTAAAATATCTGATATATTAGTTGAAGCAGGAGGTATTTTATTTAGGGAATTGTTAAATAATAATTTAGTAGATGAAATTCATTTATTTAAATCAAAAACTATTATAGGGAAAAATGGAAAACCGGCAATTGTTGGAAAAAAATTTAGCCAACTAGATTTAAATTTAATTGAAAGAAAAAAATTTAAAGATGATATTTATACAAACTATCAGGTGAATTAATGTTTACAGGTATTATTCAAGATTTAGGCACAATAAAAACTAAAAAAGAAGGTTTTTATCAGATATTCACAAATCTTGATTTGAGTAGATGTAAGGAAGGCTCTTCTATTTCTTGTAATGGAGTCTGCCTAACAGCAAAAAACATAACTCAAGCAGACAACAAATCGTTTAGCTTTGAAGTGAATATAGGAGAAGAAACTTTGAAAAGAACAAATCTTGCTAACTCTATTTTAAAAAATGAAAAAATTAATTTGGAAAAATCTCTTCAAATAGGTGACGAAATCAGTGGTCACTTTGTATATGGTCATGTTGATACCACTACTACCCTCATTGAAATTTTAGAACTTAAAAATAGTTGGGAGTATCATTTTGAAAAAAAATTTAATAAAAACAATAAATTTATTGTTGAAAAGGGATCTATTTCAATAAATGGTATCTCTTTAACAGTAGCAAACGTAGAAAATAATACTTTTATGATTTCTGTAATAGATCATACATTTCATAATACTAATTTAAAATTTTTAAACAAAAGTGCTCAAGTAAATATTGAATTTGATTATCTTGCACGTTTCATTTTTAAAAATGAATAAGGATAATTTCGAAGACAATTTATCTTCTATTGAAGAAATTATAGAAGATGCAAGAAAGGGCAAAATGTATATTCTTGTTGATGATCCCGATAGAGAAAATGAAGGTGATCTAATCATTCCTGCTCAATATGCTAATCCTCAAGTTATTAATTTTATGGCTAAACATGGAAGAGGATTAATTTGTCTAGCTTTAACTAAGGAAAGAATAGAAGAATTGGAACTTCCCTTAATGAATCCAAGTAATATAAAAAATGATTTAACTGCATTTACAGTTTCAATAGAGGCAAAAGAAGGGGTTACTACTGGAATATCTGCAGCAGATAGAGCTCATACCATATCGGTAGCTGTAAACAATAATTCAAAGAAGACCGACCTAGTTTATCCTGGACACGTTTTTCCTCTTATGGCTTGGGATGGAGGCGTATTATTACGAGCTGGGCATACAGAAGCCGCAGTTGATATTTCAAAACTAGCAGATCTAAATCCATCTGGTGTTATTTGTGAAATAATGAGTGAAGATGGTTCGATGGCGAGGTTACCAGAAATTATCAAGTTTGCAAAATTTCATAATTTGAAAGTAGGAACGGTGAGTGATTTAATTAAATTTAGGCTTAAAAAAACAAAAATTGTTGAACAAATCTCGGAAAGACCATTTGAAAGTGAAATGGGATCACAATTTACTTTAAAAGTTTTTCAAAATACTATTTCCAGTGAAAAGCATTATGCTCTAGTAAAAAATCTTAGTTATCAAAAGCAACCTATGCTTGTTAGAATGCACAGATTGAATGTTACAAAGGATATATTTGAAGAAAAAAATATTTTTGGAAGTGAAATTAAGTCTGCCTTTCAACTTATAGAAAAGAATGGATCAGGAGCTATAGTTTTAA
>CABZFN010000008.1 GCA_902525035.1 uncultured Alphaproteobacteria bacterium
ACAATATTAAACATAATAGAGCCATCAGCCGGATCAATATATTGGAAAGGAAAATTATTAAAAAAAAATTTATATGATTTCTATAATAATATTACATATATTGCTGATAAAACTACAAGCTTAAACAGACTAACAGTGAAAGATAATATAAATATTTGGAAAAAAATATTTGTATCAAATATTAGTGATTCCCAAATTGAAAAGGCATTAAAGACTTTAAAGTTACAAGGCTATTTAAATCAAAAAGTTAGTACATTATCTTTAGGAGAGACAAAAAAATTAGAATTTTTACGATTAATAATAGAAAATAAGAAGTTATGGATTTTAGATGAACCACTTTCAAGTTTAGATGAAGATTCAATGGAATTAATGAAACAAACTTTTGAAGATCATTGTTCTAAGGAAGGCTCTGTAATTTTTAGTTCACATCACAATCCTGGGATTTATGTAACTGAAGAAATTAACTTATAAAGAAAATGAAATTTTTAAATAAAATAATTTTCTTTTATTATAGAGAGTACAAATTAAATCTAAGTGGCTTTCAGGATATTTTAACAAATATAATTTTTTTCTTCGTTTCGATACTAATTTTCATATTCTCTATTGGGCCAGATAAGGAAGTCATTTCTCTTATAGGAGTAGGTATGATATGGACGCTATTATTACTAAGTTCCACATTATCCCTAAGGAAATTTTATCAAGATGACTATGAGAACGGAAATCTTTTAATGATACATTTAAATGGTTTTAGTTTTGGTTTTATTGCTATTTTAAAAACTTTTTCACATTTTTTGTTTGTACAGATACCTTTTCTATTGTCTATACCAATTGCTTGCATCTTACTAAATATTGCTAATGATAAACTCTTCTACTTATTTGCTAGTTTTAGCATAGGATCACTTATTCTGTCCTGTTTAGGTTCAATTTCATCTTCAATGAACCTAATGAATCAGCGAAACTTTCTGTTGGGTAGTGTCATTGTTATGATATTTAGTGTTCCAGTAATTATTTTTTCAGTAGGTATAATTAATATGGAAGAAAGCTTTAATTCTCTTATAAATATATTATTTGGAATATTGTTAATTGTTTTTGCTATAAATCCCTGGGCAAGTGGGTTGTGTCTTAAACTTTCATTAGAAAATAATTAATATGAAGTTCTTAGTTAATCCTAGTAAATTTAATGAGATGGCTGATTACTTATTTAGACCATTTCTGATCTTATCTATGATATTGTTTGCAATAGGATTATTGTTTTCCTTTTATTTTTCACCAGATGATTATCAACAAGGATCAACAGTAAGAATAATGTATATACATGTTCCAAGTGCATGGTTAGCTTTACTAACTTATGCAATAATGACTATTTATAGTATTTTGGCACTTGCTTTTAGAATACCTTTTGGTTTTATTTTTAATACTGCAGTTGCTCCAATAGGAGCGGTTTTTACTTTAATATGTATAGTAAGTGGATCTTTATGGGGAAAGCCAATGTGGGGTACTTGGTGGGTATGGGATGCGCGTTTAACATCTGTTGCAATACTATTTATTATTTATCTAATTATTATTTTTATGAATTTATCTTTTGAAAATAGGATTGTTAGAGAAAAGGTTGTTGCTATATTTATTCTTGTTGGTTCAGTAAATCTGCCGATAGTTAAATTTTCAGTGGATTGGTGGAATACCTTACATCAACCTGCAACAATAAGTAAATTATCTAAACCGACCATTGATCCTTCAATGATGACGCCTTTAATTATTATGACATTTGCATTTATAATGATTGGAGTAGCAATAGCCATTTTAAGAATAAAAACAGAGATAATTTCAAGAAAATCTTATTTAAGTTAATTTGTGACTTTTAGTCCATTGGATTAAGTATCATTCCTAAGTATTTTTGTTATTAGAAGCTATGTATTTTTGGTATATTTTAGGATCCTATATCTTTGCCTTTCTTTTAATTTTTTTGTTATTATTTTTTAGTTACTTAAAACTTAGAAGAATAAAAAAGAAATGAGTCTACGATTTCAAAGATTGCTATTTATATTGCTTACTTTGGTAATTATACTAAGTGCAGTCTTACTTATTTTATATAATACAAGAGAAAATGTGTCGTATTTTTATACACCATCGGAAATTGATAAATCAGATATCATAATAAATAAAATAATAAGAATAGGCGGTTTTGTAGAAAATAATAGTTTTAATAAAATTTCTTCAAGTTCATTTAAATTTAAAATTACTGATGAAAAATCATCCATACTTGTTACTTTCAAGGGCATTCTGCCTGATTTATTTAGAGAAGGGCAAGGTGCAGTGATAGAGGGTGCTTTCGTTGATAAAAATATTTTTAACGCAACCAATGTTTTTGCAAAACATGATGAAAATTATATGCCAGCATCAATAAAAGAAGATCTGAAAGATACAGGTTATTGGAATAAAAAATACAAATGAGTTCATTAGTTGGTTTTTTAAGCTTAGTTTTTGCAATAGGTATTAATTTTTACTTATTTTTATCGAGATACATATTTAAATTTCAAAAACAGAAATTTAATTTATTCATCCGCTCTGCGTCATTATTAACTTTGTTATCTTTTTTTTCATTAATGTATGCTTATGTGGTATCTGATTTTTCAAATTATAATGTCTTTCAAAACTCTCACTCAAATAAACCATTAATATATAAAATTTCAGGTACTTGGGGAAATCATGAAGGCTCGATGCTTTTGTGGCTAAGTATATTATCTATTTTTAGTTTCTTTTTTTCTTTTACAAAAAATATAGACGAAAGCTTTCAAAGATTAACATTAATTATCCAATCTTTACTTCATATTTTATTTGGTCTCTTCATTGTCTTTACATCAAATCCATTTCTAGTTAATTCAATTTTAGTAAATGAAGGTTTGGGTTTAAATCCAATTTTACAAGATCCAGGTTTGGCAGTTCACCCACCTATTTTATATGGAGGATATGTTGGCTATTCTATAGTTTTCAGTATTGCAATCGCTGGTTTATTTCAAAATACAGATGATGAATGGCTTTATGTTGCAAAAAAATGGTCATTGATTAGTTGGACTTTTTTAACCGGTGGAATAGCTCTAGGTTCATATTGGGCATATTATGAATTAGGATGGGGTGGTTGGTGGTTTTGGGATCCCGTCGAAAATATTTCACTGATGCCTTGGATTGCTGGACTTGCATTAGTTCATTCACTCATGATGGTAAGAGGTGAGCAAGCTATTAAAAAATGGATAGTTTTTTTATCAATTCTTTGCTTTTCATTAAGTGTTTTTGGAACATTTTTGGTAAGATCTGGAATATTAACAAGTGTACATTCATTTGCTGCAGATGCATCCAGAGGCATATTTATATTACTAATTTTTTTTATTGTAACTGGATTTGGTTTTTTAGTTTTCTTGTTAAAAGAACCAAAAAAATCAAATGCCTTAAATTTGTTATTTATCAATAAGGTTTCAGCACTTGTAATAAATAATATTTTAATGATTATAGCAACATTAACTATTCTTTTAGGAACTATATACCCAATTATAATTGAAGTTTTGTATAATAAGAGAATATCGGTTGGAGGCCCTTATTTTAATTCAACAGTAATTCCTATAATGATACCTGGTTTTTTATTAATGAGTATTGCGCCAATTTTATCCTGGCAAACAAACAAGATAAATAATTCAAAAAAATATGTTCTAGCTTTTATTATCTTAAGTGTTTTAGTTCTAATTCAATCATATTTTTTGGATTTTAATGCATGGGGTTTTGTTGGGTTACTTTTAGGTTTTTGGATAATATTGGCTTCAATTATTGCTATATTATCTTCATATAAAATTAAAATAAACATTAAATTTTTTAAAATAATTAATCCTCATGTAGCGCATATTGGTGTTGGTATTGCTATAGTTGGTATCACTTGTTCTAGTGTTTTTCAAAATGAGCTAGATTTTAACCTTAGTGAGGGAGATAAGTTTAATGTAAATGGAAAAACAGTTTTGTTTGAAAAAATAGAAACAACTAATCAAATTAATTTTCAATCTTTAAGAGGAAAATTTTTGTTTGATATTGAAAAAAATCAATCAAAAGAAATAGAGGCTGGAAAAAATTATTATCCAGTGTCAAAGATGATTACATCTGAAGCTGGTATTTTACATCAGTGGAATAAGGATATATATTTTATCCTTGGTGATCAAAAAAATAATGAGTGGTTCGTAAAAGTTTTAATAAATCCATTTGTTAGCTTTATATGGCTCGGAGTGATAATAATGATTTATTCTGGTTTAATAGCAGTTACAAGAAGATGAATAGAATAATAATTTTAACACCTTTAATCATACTTTTAATAATATGTTTTTTTTCACTTACTTATTTATTAAGTGGTAAAGATCCTAATAAGCCACCTAGTGCTCTCTTAAATAAAAATGTTCCTAGTTTTGAAAGTACTTCTTTGTACGATACAAAGGAAATAATTATAACAACAGACATAAAAAATAGAAAGACCTTAATTAATTTTTTTGCTTCTTGGTGTAGTCCTTGTAAAATAGAGCATCCACTTTTTTTTGAAATAGGTAAAAAATATCCTGAACTATATTTGTTAGGATTTAATCATAAAGATCAAACTTCAGACGCAAAAAAATATTTAGAAGATGATGGAAATCCATATGATTTTGTTGGTGTAGATGCTGATGGATTAATTGCTTTAGAGTTTGGTGTTTTTGGACTGCCAGAAACATACTTAATTAATGAAGAAGGTAAGATTATATTTAAATTTATGGGCCCAATAACGAAGGATATTTTAAAAAATGAAATCGAGCCACTTCTTTAGAATTTTACATATAACAATTTATGGTTTTATGTTTTTAACTTTCAAAATATATGCACTAGAAACTATCGATGAAAGAGTAAAAAAATTAACTCTAGAGTTACGATGTATGACTTGTCAAAACCAAAGTATTTATGACTCGGATGCTGAATTCTCAAATGATATCAAAAAAATAGTTAAACAAAAATTACAGGAAGGTGAAAGTGAGAAAGATATAAAGAAATTTTTAGCTGAAAGATATGGTGAATACATTCTTTTTAGACCGCTTATGAATTATAATAATATTTTTCTTTGGAGTTTTCCTTTTATATTACTAATAATTGGCTTATTTTTTGTATTAATTAAGACCAAAACAAAAAAGGCTTGAACAATTTATTTTGTTTTTTTTTATTTAGCTTATATGGTTTCCTTATAATTTAGAAATACTTCTTCAAGGAGGAAAAGTGAAAAAATTTGTAATATACTTATTATCAATTGGTATTTTTGGAGTTGCATCAATTGCAAATTCGCAGACAATAAGAATTGGTACAGAAGGTGCTTATCCACCATGGAATAATTTAAACTCTGCTGGTGAACTAGAAGGTGCTGAAATAGACTTTGGTAACGAAGCTTGTGAACGAATGGGTGTTACATGCGAATGGGTAACTCAAGATTGGGATGGTATAATACCTGCCCTTCTTCAAGGTAAATATGACATTATTATTGCTGGAATGTCTATTACAGAAGAAAGAAAAGAAAAAGTTAATTTTACAACTGGATATATGACTGATGGTGCAAGATTTGCTGTTTTAAAAAACAGTGGTTTAGCTAATTTAAATATTGCTGGTATGGCTAAAGTTAATCTTAATAATGCAGGAGGAAAAGAACAAGCTGCGATAGGTCAATTAATTGCTGCAATGGATGGTAAAACTGTTTGTGTTCAATCTTCAACAATTCACCAAAATTTTTTAGAAAAACACATGTCTGGCGCAGTAGATGTAAAACTATATCAAGCAGTTGATGATCATAATTTAGATTTAGCTGCTGGAAGATGTGATGCTGTTCTTGCTGATGTAGGATCAATTATTGATTTTATGGAATCCGATGGGGGTGTTGACGTTGCATTTACTGGTCCAACTTTTTCTGGTGGAGTCTTCGGTGATGGTGTTGGTGGAGCAGTTAGAAAAGAAGATACAGATATCTTAGAGATGTGGAATGCTGCCATTGCAGAAATGTCTAAAGATGGAACTACTGCTGAAATAACTAAAGAGTGGTTTGGCAGAGATATCTCAATGTAAATCAAATTTTATTTTAATAAAAGCGGTCTTAAAGACCGCTTTTTTTTTGATTAAATTACAACCATAATGCATAATAGATATTAAATAAAAATTTATAATGAACTCACTTTTGTATTTAATTATTCAAATTATAAACTTATTTCAGTTTGTTCTCATAATTTATATAATTCTAACTTGGTTAGTAAACTTTAATATAATTAATACTGGCAATCGATTTGTTTATAGTATTCTTGATGCTTTATACCGATTATGTGAGCCAAGTTTAAATTTTGTAAGAAGATACTTGCCTACTTTTGGTGCAATAGATTTATCTCCAATTGTCGTTTATCTTGGTTTGTGGTTTATAAAAAGTTTATTAATTGAATATTGGCCTAGATAATTATGCTTCGTATATTAGATGGAAAAAAAATAGCACAAAATTTAAAAGATCAATTAAAAATTGAGATTGAAAGCATAAAAATAAAATCTAATCGTGTACCTGGACTTGCAGTTATACAAGTAGGAAATGTTGCTGCAAGTAGTGTATATGTAAAAGCTAAAACAAAAGCTGCAAAAGAAGTTGGGATTGATGTAATTGATCATCACTTGGTAGAATCCGTAAATCAAGACGATTTAATCAATTTGATTAATCAATTAAATAATAATGATGATGTAAATGGCATTCTTGTCCAACTTCCTTTACCCAAAACTATAAATGAAGAAGTAATCTTAAATAGTATAGTGCCTGGTAAAGATGCAGACGGGTTTCATCCTGTTAATGTAGGCAAGTTATCAATAAGTCAAACAAATGATGAAAATCTGATGATACCCTGTACTCCTTATGGTTGTCTTTTACTTCTTAAAGAGCTTAATATTAAATTAGCTGGCAAAAATGCAGTCGTCATTGGAAGATCTAATATAGTTGGAAAACCTATGGCGCAATTGTTGTTAAAGGAATCTTGTACTGTTACAACTGTACATTCAAAAACAGTAAATATCGAAAGTGTTTGTAAAAATGCTGATATTTTAGTTGCTGCTATTGGTAAGCCTGAGTTTGTTAATAAAGATTGGGTTAAAGATGGAGCAATTGTCATAGATGTAGGTATAAATAGAATTAATGTAAATGAAGAAAAATCAAAATTAGTTGGAGATGTTCTGTTTAATGAAGTAAAAAATATTGCAAGTGCAATTACACCAGTTCCTGGTGGTGTAGGTCCAATGACTATTGCCTGCTTATTGAGAAATACAACTATTGCTTTTAAAAATTCTTAAAAAAAATGACAAAAAGAGTTTTAATTACTGGAATTACCGGGCAGGATGGATCATATTTAGCAGAATTATTACTTGATAAGAACTATGAAGTCCATGGTATTGTTAGAACATCTGCTTTAGAAAGCCAAGATTATCGATTATGGAGAGTTAAAAAAATACTTAAAAAAATCCATTTACATTCAGGATCGGTAGAGAGTTATGCAAGTATTTTTAAAATTTTTAACAAAATAAAACCTGATGAATTATATCATTTAGCTGCGAATAGCTATGTGGATTATTCCTTTCAAGATGGATTTTCAACTTTATCTTCAAATATATCTTCAACTTATTATTGTTTGTCTGCAATAAAGGAAAGTGGGATAGATTGTAAATTTTATTTTGCTGGTTCTTCAGAAATGTTTGGAAAAACAAAAAAATTTCCTCAAAATGAAAGTACTCCATTTCACCCTAGATCTCCATACGGTATATCAAAAGTAGCAGGATATGAGTTGACTAGAAATTATAGAGAAGCATATGGTATACATGCATCATCTGGAATTTTATATAACCATGAGTCGGAAAGACGTGGATACGAGTACGTTACTAGAAAAATATCTCAAGCTGTTGCTTTAATAAAAATTAAAAAGAAAAAGTATTTAGAGCTAGGTAATTTAGAAGCTAAAAGAGATTGGGGTTACGCTCCAGAATATGTTGAGGCAATGTGGTTAATACTTCAACAAAAAAATGCTGGGGATTATGTTGTTGGAACTGGAAAGATTCACAGTATCAAATATTTCGTTGAAAAGGCATTTGATTGTGTGGGATTAAATTATGAAAAGTTTGTTAAAATTAATAAAATTTATTTTAGACCTTCTGAGACTGAGTTGTTAGTAGCAAACCCATCTAAAATTAATAAAAAAACAGGTTGGAAAGCTAGAACAAAAATAGACGAGTTGATTGAAAAAATGGTTACCAATGATCTTGATTTGTTAAATAAATAAAATTTTATTTATTTCCTTTTTTGTGCTTTATATATTTATTTATAAAATCATCATTATCCATAACATTAAGATCTTGATCTTTAGACCAATTACCCAAAATTTTTTCATTATAGTTTGCGTGTTCTTCAGTATAATTTTTAAGTAGCATAAATCTTGATCTAGTAGCGTCAAGCGCATGACAATCTGTAAACGCGGGTAAGCTATAAATTAAATCATAAATATAATAACTTGTGTATTGGTGAAAAAAAACATCTAATAACCTTTGTTTTTTTTTATTTAATAATAAATTATTAAAACCGACAAATCCAGCTTCAGAGTAATAACCTAATCTATCGTAAACTGAAATTAAAGAATTATTTGGAAGGCATTTTTCAAACCATACATTTGGAATTGTTTTAAGGAATTCAGTATCAGCATCAAGGAAAAAAATTTGTTGAGAATATTTTCTGGCATCACTCTGTGCAAAAACTTTATATGAAAATCTTACAGCATCAAGTAAATAAGAAATCTTGGAATTTTTTTGTGATTTTATTTTATTTCTTTCTACAAATTGGAAACACAAAGGTTGTTCTTTAAATAAATCAAGATAGATTATATTTTTATCTTTAGGATATAAATTGATATCATCTTCCACATAACAATATAGTTTAAGATCCTGATTTGTTTTAAGATAACTATCAATAAGTTTGTAAGCATACTTTTCATATAACTGATAATTAAAAGTTGTAACAAAAATTTTATTTGTCATTTAATTTTATTTTAAATTTTTAATCTTAGTGAAGATATTTTAATAAAACCTTCTGCATCTTTTTGATTGTAATCACCAACTTCATCAAAAGATACTAAAGACAATTTATATTTACTAAAAGGTGATTTTCGACCGCTTATAATAATGTTTCCTCTAAATAATTTTAACCTTACATCTCCTGTCACTTTATTTTGAGTAGTATCAATTAGTTTTTGCATGGCTACCCTCTCTGAAGAAAACCAATATCCATTGTATATAGTTTCAGCATACTTTGGCATAATTTCATCTTTTAAATGAGCTTCGCCTTTATCAAGTGTTATGCTTTCAATTGCTCTATGAGCTTTTAATAATATTGATCCTCCAGGAGTTTCATAAACTCCTCTGGATTTCATTCCTACAAAACGATTCTCTACAATATCTTCTCTACCAATTCCGTGTTCGAAACCATATTTATTTAATTCTATAAGTATCTCATGAGGTTTTAGTTTTTTTTGATTTATAGCTACAACATCTCCACTTTCAAAACTTAGAATTATTTCATCAGGTGAATTTTTTGAATCATCAATTGATTTAGTTCTAGAATAAATATGTTCAGGTGCTTCAATCCAAGGATCCTCTAAAATTTTACCCTCAGATGACGTATGAAGTAGGTTAGCATCAGTACTGAATGGTGCTTCTCCTCTTTTATCCTTTGGAATAGAGATTTGATTTTTTTCTGCAAAATTAATTAGATCTTTTCTTGAATTTAAATCCCATTCCCTCCATGGAGATATTACATTTATTTTTGGATTATTTGCATAGTATCCCAATTCAAATCTAACTTGATCATTACCTTTGCCAGTTGCCCCGTGAGCTACAGAATCAGCACCTACTTTCTTGGCAATTTCAATTTGTCTTTTAGCTATTAAAGGACGTGCTATAGCTGTTCCTAAATAATAAGATCCTTCATAAATAGCGTTTGCTCTAAACATAGGAAATACATAATTTTTAACAAACTCTTCTTGTAGATCTTCAATAAAAATTTCTTTAACCCCCAAAGACTCAGCTTTATTTCTAACTGGAGATAGTTCCTCACCCTGACCAAGATCTGCAGTAAATGTAACAATTGGACAATGATATTTGTTTTGAAGCCATTTAAGAATTACACTTGTATCCAATCCACCAGAGTAAGCTAAAACTATTTTCTTAGGCATTTAGCAATCGTTAATTAATTGATTATATGCTGCAGTGAATCCATTGAGGGTATAGACATCATTAGTGACAGTACCTCTAGAAGACTCACCTGTGACCGTGAGCTCTACCCCTTTTTTCATTGCAAATATGACTTTGGCATCTTCTTCTGTCCAAGCCGCAGTTGGCAAATCCTTAGTTGTATAAAATTTGTAATCTCCCTTATCTATACTAATAATAATATCAGATGGAGCCTTATAACTATAACCAGCTTCTATTTGTATTACGGTCTCTGGATTGCCTACATTTTTATAGACTAATACATAGAAGTCTCCCCTTTTTTTATCACTTGATAAATCTGTTTCTATCGCTAGACTGCCAATATAACAATACTCATCAGTCTGCTCAAAAGACCATTTACCAACTTCTAAAGCATTGAGAGCACTAGGAAGTGCTACAAATAGCACTAGTAAAAACTTAAGAAAAATTTTCATCAATTACTTCTTTTAGTATATCTTATGCAATTAGTTAAGAGCGTTTAATCATTGTTAGAGTCTTTTTAAATTATGGAAAAATCAAACCTAAATAACTTGATGAAAAGAGTTCAAAGAGACCGCGACGAAATGGCTTTTTCTGAAATCTTTGATTTTTTTGCCCCTAAAATCAATGCTTATTTTATTCAAAATAGAATCAAAATTGAAAGTTCCGAGGAATTAACACAGGAGGTTTTAAGTGCTGTTTGGGTAAAATCAAACCTATATGATTCAAAAAAATCAGCTTTTTCAACATGGATATATACTATTGCAAGAAACAAAAAAATAGACTTTTTCAGGAAAAATTCAAAGATAAACTTTGTAGAAGAAGATATACGAGAATTTTTATACCAAGATAGAGAAATTGATCTCATTGAAGAAAGTGAAGCAAAAAAACAAATTGAAAGAATAAATAATGAGCTCGATGAACAGCAAAAAATAATTATAAAAATGAACTTTTTTGAAAATAAAAGTCATAAAAAAATTGCAGATGAGCTTGAAATTCCTTTAGGTACAGTTAAATCTAGAATAAGGCAAATTTTAACGAAAATGCAGGAATTTATAAAATGAACGGAACAATAGTAAAAAACGAGCTTATATTTGATTTTGCTTCAGGAATATTAGGTCCAGCAAAGTCGCTACTCGCATCAACTTATTTACAATTAAACTCAAATGCATCTAAAATTGGCAATACTTTTGAAAAAATGTTGGGTGAAAATCTAATGGATAATGAAAACATTTATCCTAAAAATTTGAAATATTCAGACTGCATTAACGGTGTAAACACCAAATCTGCTTCAAATCTAAATGATCCAGTAACCAGCTTCTTTGGCAATCTAAACAATTTAAATTGGAAACAAGTGTATAAGGGTTTCAGAGAGTATACTGCTTCAATCGATGATTATGACGAATTAAAGTTAATAAAAATGGACCCTGGAGTCTCGGTACCACTGCACTCTCATGGTGGAAAAGAGTACATATTAGTTTTAGAAGGTAGCTTCTGCGACGAATATGGTGAATATTCTAAGGGTGATATTCAGATAAATGATCAAAATATAAAACATACTCCAATTGCATCAAATAAGACAGGCTGTGTCTGTTTAAGTATTACTGAAAAAGAGGTAATATTCTTTGGTAGGTATGGATCCTTCCTGAATTTATTTACCTTTATCAAATCTTTTTTTAAACAAAAATAAACTCTTTGTTGTATAACTTTCTACGTGTCTAAAATTCACGTAGATTTTATTAGAGGTAAAAAAGTTGAAAGTACCCATCAAGTTAAAGCTTTAGTCACAAATATCGACGGCAAAATTTTATTATCTACAAATAATGATAATGAATTTTTTTTTCCTAGATCATCAATTAAAATATTTCAAGCTATTCCTTTTGTAATGTCAAATGCCATAAAAAATTATAAATTAAATAATAAACATATAGCTTTAGCCTGTGCATCACACAAAGGAGAAGAAATTCATATGAGAGAATTAAAAAAATGGATTTCAAAAATAAACTTAAAAACAAAAAATTTAAAATGTGGTATTCATGGACCATTAGATAAAAAAGCTTCTGAAAAAATAATATATTCTAGAAAAAAATTTAACGAACTACACAATAATTGTGCTGGAAAGCACTTAGGTATGTTAACAAGCTGTTTGATCAATAATCAGAGTATCAATAACTATCTAGATTACAATCACACACATCAAAAAAATATCAGAAAAGTTTTCAACAAATTTACTGAAACTAAACTATCAAAAAAAATTTATTCTTTAGATGGTTGTAGCGCACCACAATATTCATTTAAAATTAAATCTATTTCAAAGGCATTAAATAATTTGATTAAAAGTTATAAAGATAATTATGATTATAGTGAAGAAGTCAAAACTTTAATTAATTCAGTTTTAGCAAATCCTGAATTTATTGGAGGAACTACAAGTTTTGATACTAAAGTTATGAAAACTTCAAAAGGAAAAATATTTTGTAAAAGTGGAGCTGAAGGTGTTTTTTTATTTATTGATATTCAAAAAGAAATTAGCGGCATAATTAAAATTTCTGATGGTAATGAAAGAGCTATTCCTATTTCTATACTTAATATTTTTAAAAAATTAAAAATCATGAACAAGATAGAATTAAAAAACTTAGAAAAAAAAGAAAAATTTAAGCTACAAAATCATGCAGGCAGAAATATTGGTCACATCAGCCTTACAATAAAATAAGAAACAAAAACAAGATAATTAATACCGTCAAAGGCAATCTGAGAAAGTAAAATGCTTTTTTATTTTTTTCGTTAGCAAATAAAATAATGTAGTCAAAAAATAATTGAGTTAACAACAATAAAATTATTAAAATAAAAATTATTAAAATATTGATATTAAGGATACTTAAAATAATAATTATTACAGCAAATAAGCTAGGTAAAAAACCATATATTACTATGTGAGTGGGTGGATTATTTTTTAAATTCCAATTTATAGATCCTATAAAAACAATTATGATTAGGCTGTAGTAAGTAATAAATCTAAGCAGATGTTCTTCTTCAACAATTAAAAAATAGTATTTATCTAAAAAAGTTAAAACATATGGTATTAATCCAAAATATGAAATTAGAAATTGAAAATTTATTTTTTTAAACATTTGGCATGGTTGAACAAAGTATCATTTTAGAAATTGAAAAACTTTTAGATAATAAAAAAATTATAGATAGCAAGTTATTATCAGACTCTTTTGGGATTAATTGCCTAAAAATTATCACTAGTGATAGTAAAGAGTTTATTGTCAAATATTATTATAAAAATAATGATGAATTTAATGCTATAAAATCTGAGACAGATAACCTTCTTTTTTTTAATAAACAAAAGTTTAATCAATTTCCATGTATTATTAACTATAATGATAATTTATTAATAATGTCATTCATAAATAATGATGATGATCAGCCAAACCAAACAAATGATGATTTATTAAATAGTATAGTTTCTCTTCACTCAAATAAGAGTGATAATTACGGTTTTAGTTTTGACACGCAAATTGGTGGTTTGAGACAGATTAATTCTAGTTCTACAAATTGGTTAGAGTTCTATAGAGATAAAAGATTAACTTACATATTTGAAATAATTAACAAAAATCAACCTATGGATAAAACAATTAACACTAAAATTGATTTATTAATTAAAAAGATAGATAATTTTATTCCCAACAAACCAATATCTTCTTTATTACATGGTGACTTATGGGAAGGAAATATACTTTTTAAAAATAAAAAGTTAGTAGGATTTATTGATCCAGGATCTTTTTATGGTCATAATGAATTAGAAATATCTTATTTGAGATGGTTTAACCCCAAATTTATTGATGAAAATTTTTTAGATAAATACAACGATCACATCAAGATTGATAAATATTACTTAGAATATGAACCAATTTATCAATTATATTATTCACTATTAAATGTTTATTTATGGGATAGAAGCTATATTGAAGATGTACGTAAATTGCTGGAAAAAATTAAAATATAATGTGTGGAATTAATGGAATAATTTTTAAAACATCTAAAACAGATGTTTCAAAAATTCTTAAAATGAATGCAATTCTAGATCATAGAGGACCGGATGATAGTGGATTTATTAACCATAATAATCTTTTACTTGGTCATACTAGGCTATCTATTATCGATACATCAAATCTTGGCTCTCAACCAATGTCTGTAGATGGAAGATATTGGATTATTTATAATGGAGAAATTTATAATTATAAAACTTTAAGGGAAGAACTAATTCTAAAGAAATATAAATTTTATTCAAATTCAGATACTGAGGTTGTCCTAAATGCATATAAAGAATGGGGTGTTGATTCATTTCAAAAGTTTAACGGAGAATGGTCTTTCGCAATACTAGACAAAAAAAATAATGAAGTAATAATCTGTAGAGATGGTATTGGATATAAGCCTTGTTATATATATGATAATAATAATTTTTTTGCATTTAGTTCTGAAATAAAAGCATTTTACGCATTAGAAAATACAATTGAGTTTGATAATAATAATTTAGGTATAAATTTTGCTACTCTAAATAATTGCTCTAAAACAAATTTTAAAAATATCAATCAACTTACACAAGGTAGATATCTAAAAGTAAATTTAAATAACCTAGAAAAAAAGATGTCTAGATGGGACTATCCACTTAATAATTTACCAAAAATAAATTCGGGATTTAGAGAAAATGTTAATGATTATTTTGATCTTCTTTATGAATCTACAAAATTAAGATTAAACAGTGACGTAAAAACTGGAACTTCACTGAGTGGTGGTTTGGATTCTTCTGCTATTTTCACATTGATGAATTTAATACAAAAAAAAGAAAAATTTGCTGAAGATGATTTAGATTTAAACCCAATCATAATGAATTATGAGGAAATGAAAACCAAAGAGGATGCAGTTCAACTGTCAAAAAAATTTAAAAGAAATTATCAAGTAGTTGATTTTGAAAAAGTTACAGCTGATAAAACAATGGATCTTGTTTCATCACTTGAGGTAGTTGAAGAATACTTTATCCAATTTGAGCTATATAAAAAACAAAAAGAAAAAGGAATAAAAGTTAGTCTTGATGGTCATGGGTCTGATGAGTTTTTAGGATATCCAAATTGGATACCAGAATTATCTGTAGATATTTATAACAGTATTGCAAATAATTTTAAAACAATAAATAAATTTGGAAAAACTCAAAATATTAATAAATTTAAAAGACTATTTGGTCTAGGCGAACAAGAGATTAATCCTATATCTTTCAAATCAGTACCTGACTTAAATTATGGTTTTAAAAGCTATCTAAATACAGGTAATTTTGATGGAAGTTATCAAATTATTAATGATGATTTAGAAAATTTAGAAAATTTTCCTTATGAATTGTGTTTTACTTATTTGATGTCTTATTGTGGTTGGTTTCAGTTTTTTTTAAATAAGTGGGATAGAGCATCGATGTCAAATTCTGTTGAGGTTAGAATGCCATTTTTAGATAACAATGTAAGATTATTTGGATTAGCATTAAGCAGTTCTAATAAGCTGAAAAATGGATTTACAAAATCAGTTTTAAGAGAAGCTTTTAAAGATTATTTTCCTAAAACCATGTATAACCAACAATTTAAACAAGGTCTAAATATACAAAATATTGATTATAATGAAAATACTATAAATTTGATTGCTGAAATCATTAATGAAACTAAATTTAAAGAGAGTAATTTTTTTAACTTTAAAAATATTAATAATGATTTTATTAATAAACAAAATTTAGATAAAATATGGTTACTTTGTAAATATTATTTAATGATAGAAGGCTTCAAAAAAAGAAATGATTCAATAAATATTAATTTAAAAGTTGAAGAGAAAAGTAATCTATTAAATTCCTAAACACATGGGTTGGGATCCGATAAATGTATATCTTCAACCTCTTTTAAATCAGCTTTTGATAAAGTTATATTAATACTATCTATATTCTCTTTGAGTTGATGCATTGTGGTCGCCCCAATAATATTACTTGTTACGAAGGGACGATCATTTACAAAAGCATTAGCAAATGTAGATGGGGGTATTCCGAGTTTATGCGCAAGATTAACATATTGCTCGATAGCATTTTCTCCTCTTTCGGTATGGTGTCTTGAAAATCTTCTTGGCCAAAGAGTGTATCTTGCTTTTTTTGGATTTTTACCTCCAATATATTTACCGCTCAATCTTCCTCCAGCTAAAGGTGAATAAGCTAGTAAGCCGCAATTCTCTCTGATTGAAACTTCTGAATTATGAATATCGAATACTCGATTAACCAAACTATAAACATTCTGGATAGACATCATGCGTGGTAAATTTTTTTCTTTAGATAATTGAAGATATTTCATAACACCCCAAGGTGTCTCATTAGATAAACCTACATATCTAATCTTTCCTGCTTTAACAAGCTGATCTAAATTATATAGAACTTCTTCAACGGTAGTCCAATCATTATCACTAGCATCATATTCAAAATCTAAAATACCAAATTTTGGAACTTTTCTTTCAGGCCAATGTAATTGGTATAAATCAATATAATCAGTCTTTAATCTTTTAAGACTTGCATCTATTGCAGCATGCATATTTTTTTTATCAAAACCAAGAGTTTTTGATCCTTCTCTAATCCACTCAAGACCATCTGATTTGGAGGCTATTTTTGAGGCTAGAATTATTTTATCCCTGTTTTTCTTTTCTTGAAACCAATTACCAACTATCTCTTCAGTTTTACCATAAGTTTCTTTTCTTGGCATGACTGCGTATAACTCTGCGGTATCAAAAAAATTCACTCCTCTTTCAACAGCATAATCCATTTGATCGAAGCCATCTTGTTGACTGTTTTGTTCACCAAAAGTCATTGTACCTAAACAAATGACACTTACATCAATATCTGTATTGCCTAATTTTCTGTATTTCATTTTTTAATTTCATAATTATTACACGCAAGGGTTTGGATCATAAAGATGAATATCTTCAATCTCCTTTAAAATATCATCAGTTAAGGTTATATCAATACTATCGATGTTTTCTTTAAGCTGATCCATTGTTGTTGCACCAATAATGTTACTAGTTACAAAAGGACGATCATTCACAAAAGCATTAGCAAACGTTGATGGAGCTATGCCATGCTTGTTTGCAAGGTTGACATATTTCTCGATTGAATGTTCTCCTCTCATCGTATTGTGTCTATCAAAGCGATTAGCCCATAATGTAAATCTTGCATTAGGTGGATTTTTTCCGCCAATATATTTACCACTCAACCTACCTCCAGCTAAAGGGGAGTAAGCTAATAAGCCACAATTTTCTCTAATTGAAACTTCTGAGTTGTGGATATCAAAAATTCTATTTACTAAACTATAAACATTTTGAATAGACATCATTCTTGGAAGGTTTTTTTCTTCTGATAATTTCATATATTTCATTACACCCCATGGTGTTTCATTAGATACGCCTATGTGCCTTACTTTTCCTTGCTTAATTAAATCTTGAAGAGAACATAACACTTCTTCTAATTCAACCCATGAGTCTTCAGGATCATATTCAAAATCTAATTTTCCAAACTTTGGTACTTTTCTCTCTGGTGCGTGAAGTTGATATAAATCAATATAATCAGTCTTTAATCTTTTAAGACTACCGTCAATTGCAGCATTAATATTTTTTTTATCAAAGATAAGATTTGGTCCTCCATCTCTTATCCAGTTGTTGCCTTGACCTTTAGCACAAATTTTAGTTGCTAAAATTACGTCTTTTCTTTTATTATTTTGACCAAACCAGTTACCAATAATTTCTTCTGTTTTGCCATAAGTTTCAGCTCTAGTTGGTATAGAATAAACCTCAGCTGTATCAAAAAAATTTACCCCTTTTTCAAATGCATAATCCATCTGCTCAAAGCCATCATCTTGATTGTTTTGTTCTCCCCAAGTCATAGTTCCAAGACAAATGACGCTTACATCTAAATCTGTGATCCCTAGTTTTCTATACTTCATACTATTTTTACAAAATACCTTGAAATTCTCGGATTTATAGCGATATTAATAATAATTAAAAGGAGAAATTATGGCTTTAGACTTTAATCAACGATCTTATACTAAATCAGTAGATCAGGCGGCAATTGATGAAGGCTTGAGAGCGTATATGCTTAAAGTCTACAATTATATGACAATTGGCTTGTTACTTACTGGATTTATTGCTTACTTTTTTGGAAAAGCATCAATAGTTACAAACGAGATGGGACAAATTGTAGGAGTTACTCAAGTTGGTGCATTACTTTTTGGATCTCCACTCAAATGGGTTATTATGCTTGCTCCACTAGGATTTGTATTTTATTTAAGCGCCAGAATCAATAGGATGTCAGTTTCGGCTGCACAGATAACTTTCTGGTTATTTGCAAGTATAATGGGCCTATCTCTTGCCTCAGTATTTATTGAATTTACTCAAACATCTATCGCTAGAGTATTTTTTATTACAGCAAGTACTTTCGGAGCAATGAGTTTGTATGGATATACAACAAAAAGAGACTTAACAAAACTTGGTGGCTTCTTATTTATGGGATTAATTGGTATTATCATTGCAAGCGTTGTTAATATTTTTGTTGGCTCAACAGCATTGCAGTTTGCAATCTCAGTTATTGGTGTTCTAGTTTTTGTTGGACTAACAGCATATGATACACAAAACATAAAAAATATGTATTATGGTGGTGATAGTGAAGAAACAGGATCAAAAAAAGCATTGATGGGTGCATTAAAATTGTATTTGGACTTCATCAACCTATTCATTTTATTGCTACAATTATTTGGTCAAAGAAGATAATTCTTTTAAAACCTAAATATCTTTTTATTATACCCAGTCTTTTAAAGGCTGGGTTTTTTTATGTCTAACTTAGAAAATAAACTTAAAAAAATTATCGATACATTCAACAAAATTAATCGAGAAATTGCTTTTAAGGATATTAAAAAATTATCTGAAAAATATAACAAGAACATAAGCGTTCAAAATATTTTGTATCAAATATCTATAAAAGTTGGTGACATAGATACATCTATTAATGCTTTAAAAAAAATCTTAATTATCGATAAAAATAACACTTCGTATCTTTCTAAATTATATAAATTACTTTTGGGAAAAGGTATGCTTGATCAGGCACTAGAAAAAATTGATTTTATACTAGAGATAGATAATAAAAATTATGACGCTTTACGTGACAAATCCTATATTTATTTTTTAAAGAAAGATTATATTGAAGCAAAGAAATACATTGAAAATATTTTAAACTTAAAAGATGACGATTACTTTGGATATAATATTAAAGGCTTAATATATCTTAAAAATAATTTTTTTGAGAAAGCAAGAGATTTCTTTAATACAGCTTTAAAAATAAATGATCGGTATATAGATAGTTATAATAATTTGGGTGTTTGTTTACTTGAATTAGAAAAACTTGATGAAGCAAAAAAAATTTTCAATGTTGCTTATGACATTGATAAAAAAAATGTATCAACCCTAATTAATTTAGCTAATGTTCTAAGTCTTCAAGATAATATTTTGAGTGCATTAGAACATTATAACGAAGCATTAAGTTTAGAGCCAAATAATCAAGAAATTATTTCTAATTTGGCTATATGCTATTGCAGGGATAGTAAAGAAAAAGAGGCAAAAATATACTACGATAGAGCAATAAAAATTAATCCGTATGATTACAAATTAATGTATGCGTATTGTACATTACAATTAAAAATAAATAATTTTGATGATTCATGGGAATTATTTGATTCACGATTATTAATAGAAAAAAATAAACACAAGTTGAGCAATTTTGATTTGATTAAAAATAATTTATTTAAAAATTTAACTATTAATCAAGATGACAAATTACTTGTTTTAAGAGAACAAGGAATAGGTGAGGAAGTTTTATTTAGTTCAATATATCCTGATATTATTAACAAATTTAAAAATCTTAAAATAGAAGCCGATAAAAGATTATTACCTATTTTTAATCGATCATTTGGAAAAGAAATATTTGTAGAAGATGGGTATTACTCAAAAAATTCTAGTGTATCTGATTTTGATAAAATTATATATGCAGGAAGTTTAATCAAATTTTTCAGAAAAAATAAAAGTGATTTTGATTATACTCATTATTTAACTGCTAGAGAAGATATTGTTCATAAGTATAAAGAAAAACTAAACAATCATAAAGATAAATTGAAAATAGGTATATCTTGGAAAAGTGTTGTGAATATTTATGGTAGTTTGAAATCATTATCAATTAGAGATTTTGAGCCATTGTTTATGGACAACAGATTAATTATTAATTTACAATATGGAGATATTGGTTCAGATAAAAAATATATATTTGAGCAAAACGAATACTTGGAAGTGTTTAGCGATTTAGATTTATTTAATGATATTGAGTCATGTATGGGATTATTGAAAAATTTAGATTTATTTATTACTGTAAGTAATTCAACAGCACATTTTGCTGGAGCCTTAGGTATACCGACAATACTAATTTGCCCAAGAAAATCATCTACTTATTACTATTGGAATACACAAACTGGTTCTTCAGTTTGGTATAAAAACATAAAAGTTTTAGGAGTCGAAAAATCAATTAATGAGACAGTTAATGTAATTAATAATATTTTAGAAAAAGGAAATGAATTTAAATTTTCAAATTAATAATCTTCTTAGAAAGTTTGAGTCTGGGAATAAACGGGATAGTTACAGAGAATTATTAAAAATTTTTAAAAAAAATAAAAATGATAATTTATTACGTTACAATTTGGCAGTAATTCAGCAAAAACTTAATTTAAATGAGGAGGCAAAGATTAACTACAATTATTTAATTAAGTTTGAAAAAAATATAAAGGCTATGATTAATCTTTATAATATTTTTTTCTCGGAAGAAAAATACTACGAAGCATTAAATATAATAGATAATATATTAAAAATTCAACAAATTGAAAACGTTCACAAAGATAAAGCTTTTGCATGTTTAAAATTAAACAATATTAAAATTTCTAGAGAAATATGTGAATATTATCTTAGTAAAAATAGAAAAGATTTAATTGCTCTTAATATTTTAGGTCAGTGTTCCTTTGCTGAAGGAGATAATAAAATGGCTATAAAAATCTTTATAGATATCTTAGAATTTGATCCTAACAATTTATCTGCACTAAATTCATTAGGTAGAATTTATCATGAGAAACGTGACACAAAAAATGCGGAAAAGTTTTTTTTATTAGCATTAGAAAGAGATGAATATTCTTACCATATTGTAAATAATATTGCTGGATTTTATAGAGAAGAAGGAAAAAATGATAAAGCTGTATATTATTATAAAAAAGCCATAAATCTAAATCCAAACAATCCATATGTTTATAATAATTTATCTAAAACTTTTTTTGATTTAGGCATTAATGAAGATGCGAAAGATAATAGTTTCAAAGCATTAAAAATAAAACCAGATGATGGTGATATACAAAAAACATTGTCATTTATTTACTTAAAAGATCATGATTTTGAAAAAGGTTGGGATTATTTTGATGGAAGACTAAAGTTGAATGAATTTATTAAAAAGAATAAAAATATTGAAAGATTAAATAAAAAACTATTTAGAAAAAAAATTTTAAATAACTCTAAAAATAAATTTTTAGTTGTAAGAGAACAGGGTGTTGGAGATGAAATTCTTTATGGTTCAATGTACGGCGATCTTTTAAAAACATTAGAAAATGTTACAATAGAATGTGATCCAAGATTATTGAATTTATTTAAAAGATCTTTTCCCAAATATAGTAATAGCTTTATTGAGCTTGGAAGTATTTCAAATGATGATTATGAATTAGAAAAAATAGATTATGTTTTATATGCTGGAAGCTTAGGTAGATATTATCGTAAAAGATTAGAAAATTTTATTAATGAACCATTCCTAAAAATAGATCAAAAAAAATATACAGAGATACAAAGTAAGTTATCTCAATATGATAATAAATATAATATTGGAATTTCATGGAAAAGTTTTAATAATAGATACGCATCTGACAAATCATTAGAGTTAAATGACTTTAAGGACGTATTTAAGTTACCAAATTGTAATGTTTTTAATTTACAATACGGTGATGTTTTAGATGAGATTAATAACTTTAATGATAAGAAAAATAAACTTTTAAAGATTGAAGATCTAGATCTTTATAATGATTTTGAAAGTGTAGCAGCATTTTTAAAATCACTAGACATGTTTATAACTATAAGTAATAGTACTGCGCATCTTGCAGGATCACTGGGTGTCAAAACAATATTAATAAAGCCAGATAACTATGCTCTTTTTCATTATTGGAACCAAAAAAACAACAAAACACCCTGGTATAATTGTGTTGAATTAATTGATAGAGAGAGTTTTTTAAAGGGATCTACAAATTTAGAAAATTATTTAAAATCTATGATTTAAATTTATTAGAAAGATATTCATCTCTTTCCGTAAGCCATTCCTTTGCAAATTCAACGTCCTGCCATTCAGAAAACCATGGTCCTCCCCTAGTATAATGAACTGCGTAAGGTTTATCTTTATTGCGGCCTGACGTCCACCCTTCTAACCAATTCCATCTTTCGTCTAAAGATCCAATTTCATCATCTTGACACCATTTAAATTGATGAAGGAATGCACCTGTTTCGTTATTAACTTTTTCAACAGTTAATTGTTTGGTGCTAGGATGAGAGCAGTTATATAAAATAAAACTAGACCAATTTTTTCTTGGATAAATTGTTTGTTTCTGTCCATCCATTTTATGTTTCTCTTTGGGTGTATAGTCATGCTTAACACAGTAAACGGCTTTATTTTCATCAAGATTTTTAAATAAGTTGGAGACATCGCCTAAAAAAATAAAATCACAGTCACAGAAAACTGCCCAACCTTCATAATTTGTGAGTTTTGGTACTAAAAACCTAGAATAAGTAAATTGTGTAGATGCTAAAGGATCAATGCTTCTGGTGTATAAGTTTTTAGCAATAAGCTCATCAAGTTTTAAAGACATAACTTTTACATCAGCATTGGTACGTTTTAGTAGTGAATATTTACAAACTCTGTAAGCAATATCCTCTTTAGAATCATATCCTATAAAAAAATTTAATTTCATATTAATTGATATTTTGTCTTATCATCATTGGAGACGACCAAACAAGAGAATTATAATTACCAGATTTGGATAAAGAACTCCATTCTTCTTGTGACTGATTTGTAATTCTACATATCCAACAATTTTCTAATTTAGCATTTTCAGCTCTCATTATCCAAGCATCACTTTTTTGCTTATCATTATTTTCTCCAAGTTCTATATCTGACATAAAATAACAGGTATCCCTAGAAGGACTAGAGCCAATCATTCCAATAATATTCTCTCTAGCGATATCCCATTTTAAATTTTTTATAGCAAAATAAATTAAAAGTTTTTTGGATTCTTCTTCGCCAGCATTATTTTTAATTATTTCATTTATAAATTTTATATCGGTAAGATCATTATCATTAAGTATTTTTATTATTATAGAGCGAAGTAAAGAACTTGGATTTAAACTCCAATATTTCTTGATTAATTTTTTAAGGTTTCTTTTGTCATTTAAAGCAGCAGTAATTTCCAAATGAAGTTTTACATATGGAGGAAAATTTTTTTTCATGTCTACTGCTTTCAAAATATTTTTTAAAGAGTCCTTAATATCACTATCATATTTTATTTTAGCTATTTCATAAAATCCTATTGATTTATTTTCATTTAAATCATTTTTACTTATTATTTTATTTGAAAAAGCTTTATCTGATAATGAAATTATTTGATTCCAGTTTTTTGTTTTTGCTGCAATAAATATTAGTGTATCATAAAGTTTTTCAATATTAGGATTAATTGAAAACAATTTTTCTCCATATAAGAAAGCATGGTGATAATCTTGATTTCTTAAATTTTGTTCCATTAAACCTCTGTATCCAAGTGTTTCAGTCTTTTTTGATTTAATCATATCTTCATAAATATTGTTTAATTCTGGAAATTTTTTTTCAATCTTTAAAACTTCAGACTTTAGTAATAGAGATAATGAAGGATCATCCTTGAGATAACTAACCATTTTTCTGTGTGATTTTAAAGCTGTTTTATTGTCTTTGTTTGCGACCGCTATCATTGCATCGACAAAGTGTAAGTACCCTTTTTCAATTTTATTATATTTATTTTTTAAGAAGTATTTTCTAAGTGAAAGTCTTGATCGAAAATATAAATAAAACACCAAATATAATAAGAAAATAAAAGATATAAAAACAACAGCGAATAAATTTGAAGAAAAAGAATATTTTAAATTTCCTATATCTAAGGATACAATAAATGGATTGGTAAAAATAAAAGTGAGCCCTATGATTAATAACAAAAATTGCAATACAAAAATTGAAAATCTATACATTATTTAATTTAGATATTTCCGTTATAAAATTATTATAGTTTTTCATTTCATTCAAAGATACTTTAAAAAAAACTTTGTGATTTTCTATTTTACTTAGACTGTCATAAGCTTTATTTATGTTTCTATTTTTAATAAAAAATTTAGTTTCCTCTAGTAATAAAATTTTTTCATCTGAAATAAAATTTTCTGAAGATGGGGAAAGGTTTATGTAGGGTAAAAAGATTTTATTAAATAAAGTATTTCTATTATTCGCTATATTTTTCAAATATGAATTAACTTCATCGTTAAATTGATCTTCTAAAAATATATGACCTTTGTACTTATTTCTTTTTAGAATTGATAATTTTTCCAGAATGGGGTTTTTATTATTTTCTAAAATTGTTTCAAGGTATTTGAGCTCCCTATCAAAATCTATATTGTTTTCGTATTTAATTTTTATTAACTCAACTACTTCATTAATAGATTGATTTACTAGTTCAGGATTATTATTTGGCTGATCTTCAATATTTTTATTTTTTATAGAAGAAAACTCATAACTTAGAGTATTGAAATTCTTATTTAATAATTCTATGCTTTCATTGATTGACGTCAAATCAACTTTTGATTCTTTATTTGAATTTTCTTTAATAAGTTTTTCTATATTTGTTAAAGCTGTTTTTGTTTCTAATATTTCTTTAGATATATTTTTTATAAATTTAGAATTTTCATTAATATTTTCCCTAAGCTCATTTTCCAATTCAGTCTGAAGTTTTGATAATTCATCTTCATTTCGATAATTCGTATAGAGAAGATAAATTAAGAAAAAAACGCATAATAAAAGAATAAAGCTTAATGAAAATTTAGAAAAAACATAAAAACTATCAAAAACTTTTTTCATACCCTTTTTTTAGCATTATTAGTTTGTTGTTTAACAGTGTAAAATACTATACCAAAAAAATATGCTTGTATTTGCTGCAGAAACTTCGTGCGACGAAACATCAATATGTCTAATGGAAAACAGCTCAATTGTAGAACATATTACTTTTTCACAAGAAATTCATAAAATACATGGTGGTGTTGTTCCAGAATTAGCTTCAAGATCTCATTTGGAAAAAATACAAATTATAACAAATGATTTATTTAATAATAAAAAAATAGATCCAAAAAGAATAGATGTTTTTACTGCTACCTGTGGACCGGGACTTATAGGAAGTTTATTGGTTGGATCAACTTTTACCAAATCTTTAGCGATTTCTCATAACAAACCATTCATTCCAACTAATCATCTTGAAGGACACATATTGTCTACAAGTTTTAATAACGATATTAAATTTCCAAATCTCATCCTGCTTTTAACGGGAGGCCATACTCAGGTTTATTTGATGAAAAGTGAAAATGAAATAGAGCTATTGGGACAAAGTGTTGACGATGCAATAGGAGAAGCTTTTGACAAAACTGCAAAATTAATTGGTCTATCATATCCTGGTGGTAGCGAAATTGAAAAACAAGCGCTTAAAGGGAATGAGAATAAATTTGTTTTACCAAAACCATTAGTTAAAGAAACAAATTTTAATTTTTCATTTTCTGGTATTAAAACAAATATAAACCTTTTAACAAAAAAAAATAAAATTGATAAAAAGTTTGTAGAAGATTTGTCAGCATCATTTCAAAAAAATATTACTGAAATTCTTATTGAAAAGTTAGAAAGAGGTTTAAAAAGATTAAGTTCTGAAAATAAAAATGTAAAATCAATTTCTATAGTTGGGGGAGTATCAAATAATAAATATATTCGAAGTAAAATAGAGAATTTTTTTTTCGAAAAAAATATTAAAATTTATTTTCCAATAAAAGAAATGATGGGAGACAATGCTGCAATGATTGCTTGGTCATGTATGAAATTCTATAAAAAAGAAAGAAATGATTTATTTTTTAAACCAATGCCTAGATTAGGAGTAAGAAGTGTATTATAAAATTAATATGGTAAAAAGTTTAAACTAAAGAAATATTAAAATGAAATACTGGTTATTGAAATCTGAACCTGATGCTTGGTCTTGGGATAATCAAGTTAAAGAAGGTGCATCTATGTGGGATGGAGTCCGAAATTATCAAGCAAGAAATAATTTAAAAAAAATGAAAAAAAATGATTTATGTTTTTTTTATCATTCTGTTACTGAAAAAAGTGTTGTAGGAATTATGAAAGTAGTAAAAGAATATTATCCTGATCCAACTGATAATACAGAACGTTTTGTAGTTGTTGATGTTAAAGCTACAAAAAAACTAAAAAAACCAGTAACTCTTGATCAAATAAAAGAAAATATTAAATTAAAAGATGTCGCTCTTCTGAAACAAAGTAGGTTGTCAGTTATGCCAATAAAAAAAATGGAATGGAATGAAATAATTAAAATGTCATCATCTTAAGTGCATAATATGACAAAACATATTTTTTGGATAGCATCATATCCTAAAAGTGGAAATACACTTTTAAGATCAGTCCTTTGTTCATTATTTTTTTCAGATACAGGTATTTTTAATTTTCAGTTATTGAAAAAAATTGTAGCCTTTGAAGAAGTAAGTAGACTAAGAAAGTGCCGCAATACAAGAGCAGAAATTATTAATTCAAAAAATTGGAAAGAAAAGAATCTTTTAATTTTTGAAAATATGTCTGAAATTCAAAATAAATCAAATTTAGGTTTTAATGAAGATTTTGCTTTCTTTAAAACACATTTCAATGGAAATAATTTTGATGGTAAAAGTTTTTTTATTAATGATTATTTAAGAGGGATAATTTATATTTACCGAGATCCGAGAGATGTGTGTGTGTCATGGGCAAGACATACAGATTTATCAATAGATGCAAGTATAGATTTTATGTTAAATGAAGCTGCGTCTATCAAATGGGCTGATGAAGAAAAATTTAAGGACTATAAAAGCAATGTGCCTGTATATTTATCTTCTTGGGAAAGCCATATAAAATCTTGGATTGATAATAAATTTAGTTGTCCATTTTTAATACTTAATTATGAAGATTTAGTTTACAATAAAAGTGACACAATCGAAAAATTAATAGATTTTTTTGAAAAAAATTATAAAATTAAAATATCTGATAAAAAATTAAAAATAAAAAATATCTTAAACTCTACCTCTTTTAATAAATTACAGAACTTAGAAGTAAAGTATGGTTTTAATGAAAGTGTAAATAATAAGAGTAATTTTTTTGCGGTTGGAAAAAAAGAACAATGGAAAACTAAACTAAATCAAAATCAAACTAGTATGTTAGAGAATCAATTTGGATCTATAATGAAAAGATTAGAATATAAATTTAATAAATAATTTAATTTATTTATTGAATTTTTTATATTTTTATATTTAGTATTGTTTTAATGATAAATATTGAAGAAAAATGGCAAGAGGAGAGCAAAATAAATTCTGATGAATATTTATCTCTTTACAAAGAATCAATTGAAAATAATGATGCTTTCTGGGATCGACATGGAACTAGAATTGATTGGTTTAAAGAATATACGAAAATAAAAGAAATTAAATATTCTAATAAAGATGTAAGTATAAAATGGTATGAGGATGGACAACTTAACGTAACATATAATTGTATTGATCGACATGCTAAAAAAAGTCCTGATAAAGTAGCTATTATTTGGGAGGGTGATAACCCAAATGATGTTAAAAAAATTACTTATAAAGAACTTTTATTTAACGTATCAAGAGCAGCTAATGTTTTAAAAAAAATTGGAGTTAAAAAAGGTGATAGAGTAACAATTTATTTAACTATGATACCTGAGCTGGCATATCTGATGCTAGCTTGTGCAAGAATTGGAGCCGTACACTCAATTATTTTTGGTGGTTTTTCTGCAGAATCAATTGCTGGTAGAATTACAGATTGCCAATCAGAATATGTAGTAACAGCAGATGAAGGAGTTAGAGGTGGTAAAACAATTCCTTTAAAAGAAACTACGGATAAAGCACTAGAATCATGCCCAAATGTTAAGAAATGTCTAATCATTAAAAGAACTAACACTGAAATAGAATTGAAAAAGGAAAGAGATATATTTTTTGAAGATATTGTAAAAGAAGTTGATAGTTTCTGTGAACCTGAAATTTTAAATGCGGAAGATCCTTTATTTATTTTATATACTTCAGGATCAACGGGTAAACCAAAAGGTGTTATGCATACATCAGGTGGATATATAGTATATGCATCTATGACGCATGAGTATATTTTTAATTATAATGATGGAGACATATATTGGTGTACTGCAGACATTGGTTGGATCACTGGTCACAGTTATATAATTTATGGGCCGCTATCTAATGGTGCCACTACATTGATGTTTGAGGGTGTTCCTAACTATCCTGATTTCTCTAGATTTTGGCAAATAGTAGATAGGCACCAAGTAAATATATTTTATACAGCACCGACTGCCATAAGAGCATTAATGCGTGAGGGTGACGAATACGTAGAAAAAACTAAGAGATCTTCATTGAAATTATTAGGGACAGTTGGTGAACCAATAAATCCAGAAGCTTGGAAATGGTACTTTGAAGTGCCTGGAAATTCAAAATGTCCAATAGTTGATACGTGGTGGCAAACTGAAACTGGAGGTATATTAATATCTCCTCAAACTGGAGCTATGAAGTTAAAACCAGGCTCTGCTTCTAAACCTTTTTTTGGCATTGAACCATGTATTGTAGATAAATATGGTAAAGAATTGGAAGGTGAGTGTGAAGGTATGTTATGCATGAAAAGATCATGGCCAGGTCAGATGCGCACTGTTTATGGTGATCATAAAAGATTTATTGATACTTACTTTTCACAATTTGATGGTAAATATTTTACAGGTGATGGATGTAAAAGAGATAAAGATGGCTATTATTGGATAACAGGGAGGGTTGATGATGTAATTATTGTTTCAGGACATAATTTAGGTACGGCAGAAATAGAAAGTGCTTTTGTATCTCACAAAGATGTTTCTGAAGCAGCAGTAGTAGGCTATCCTCATGATGTTAAAGGAAATGGATTATATTGTTACGTTTCTCTAAAAGTTGGTGTGAATTCATCAGAAGATTTAGCTTTAGATTTAAAAAAAACAATCAGAGAAAAAATTGGTCCTATTGCTACACCTGACTTTATACATATTGCAGCTGGATTACCAAAAACTAGGTCTGGAAAAATTATGAGAAGGATTTTAAGGAAAATAGCTTCAAATGATTTTGAGAATTTAGGAGATACCTCTACTCTGGCAGATCCATTAGTTGTAAATGATTTAATAGAAAATAGAAAAAATAAATAATTTACCTCGGCTCCCAATGCTTAAGACACCGGGGTTCGTAAATATTTGCTGCACCAACTTGTGTTCTCTGACCACCTTCAGTTTTTCGATAAGTTTTTGTTGCCTCTATTCCACAAACATTACAAAACCCATATATTTTAAGTATTTTGTCAGATAAACCTAGCAACATTGAGGATGTTTCCCATGGTTTTCCTCTTGAATCTTGGTCTAATCCTGCACAGACAACATCGATACCTTTATTTAAAATTATTTCCACATTATCAATTGTATTTTTTGTGTCCATAAATTGTATTTCATCTAAGAAAAGCATGTCAACTTTACTTTTATCAAAAGTAAATTTTTTTAATGTCGTATCCCAATCAGTCATAGAGTAACATTCGTGACTTAAATCATTATGTGTTATAATTTTCTCATTTGAATATCTATTATCAATACTAGGTTTTATAACAATGATTTTTTTGTTTTGATGTTTTGCCCAGAGAATTCTTTTAAGTAATTCACTGGTTTTGCCAGCAAACATTGCACCTACAATCGTTTCAAGATTACCACGCATAAGTCAATATATTTTATTTCTTATATTTATTATATAACTAATTTAAATAAATAATAGATTATTTTCTGATATGATTAAGGGTGAAAAAGTTAGATTTGATATTTACAATATTTTATATTGTGTACATAAATTCAATAAGAAATTAAACCATCAATCTATACAAAAAATTATTAACAAACATAAAATAGAAGATGTTTCTCTTTTGAATAACGTAATTTTAAATTCAATGAGGTTTCATTTACATTCATCAAAGATAATCAATAAATATATTAAAAAAAAAATAAAAGAAAAAGAAAAAATATTATTAATCAGTGCTATTACACAAATTGTATTTTTAGACTTTAAAGATTACGCAGTCATTAATTGTTCAGTTGAAATAGCTAAAAAATTAAAAATATATCATGGTTTTATTAATGCATTACTAAAAAATATATCAAGAGATAAAAAAAAATTAAAAAATATTAATATAAATTTTGAGGACTTACCTTTATGGTTTAAAAATGAAACTGATTCACTATCTACTTATAAAAAAAATTTTTTTTTAAAAAACTTTAATAAAGAACCAAGCTTGCACTTAGTTTTTAAAAATAAAGGCCATTTAGAAAATTTTGAAGAAAAATTAATTAGAACTTCTCAAGTATCTGGTTTTTTAATTAGCAAAAAAAATATTGAAAGTATAAAATCTTTTTCAAAAGGATACTGGTGGGTTCAAGATTTTTCATCTTCTTTTCCGTTACAAAACATAAATTTAAAAAATAATAAAGTGAAAATTTTAGATGCTTGTGCTGCTCCAGGAGGTAAGTCATTTCAAGTACTATCAAATAATCAAAATTTAGTATTAAATGATAGGAGTAAAAGTAGAATTAAAATACTTAAATCAAACTTAAATAGACTAAGTTTTAATCCAAAAATATTAAACATGGATTTTATTAAATTTAAAGAAAACAAAAAGTATGATTTGATAATAATTGATGCCCCATGTTCATCAGTTGGAACGATAAGAAAAAATCCTGAAATTTTTTTTAAAACCAATGGTCCCAATTTAGAAGAATTATGTGACTTGCAAACAAGAATGATAATAAAAGCTTCAAGCATATTAAAGCTAAATGGTTTATTGCTTTATATGGTGTGTTCATTTCTAAAAAAAGAAACTGAAGATCAAATAGAAAGCTTTCTAACTAATCATACAAATTTCGAGCTTTGTAAATTTAATTTGTTTGATCAGAATATCAAATATGCAAAACTAGTAAAAAATAATTTTTTTCTTACATTACCAAACACTATCCTAAATTATAACATTGATGGATATTTTGCAGCATTTTTAAAAAAAATTAAATGATACTGTTTATTAAAAAAATATTTTTTGTTCACATTATATATAAATTTAAATCGTATAAAAATTTATCTTTTTTTGATTTAAATTTTAGAAAAATTGATTTTACAAATTATCAAAATATAAAATCATTCATTTTTAAAGAGAATTTTTATACTTTAAAAAATAAAAATATTCATAGTTTTGATTTTTTAAACTTTTCTAACAAGCTTGGAGGAAAAATTGGGATTAATTTGTCAAAAAAATCTATATTTAGTTGGTTTGAAAAAAATAAAAATAAGTTAAATTTTCCTTGGTCAGAAGATCTAAGTTCTAAAAGACTAATAAACCTATTGTATAATTATGAATATATCAATTCTTCTTCTTCTTTAGTAGATAAAAAAAAATTGAATATAATAACTTTCTTTCATTTACAAAGAGTTCTATTTGACTTTAATCAAAAAAAAATCAGTGAAATTTCATCGTATGATATAATCGCATATTTGTTGTCATCATTAATTATTAATAAATTTAGTAATAGAAAAATTTCTTATATTAAGTTTATAATTGAAAATCAAATTGACAAAATAGGTATGCATAAAAGTTATAATCTTTTAGAGCATTCAAAATTTATAAATAATTTAAATGAAATTAAAAATATATTACTCTTTTTTAGGATTGAAGAATCAAATCTTTTTGATGAATTAATTTTAAAAATGAAATCTATTTTAAATCAGTATTTTCATAATGATGGTAGTTTTCCTCTCTTCAACGGATCAAATAATATATACACAAAGATAATTTATGAGTCTCTTAATAAAGATATATTTTTAGTAAAAAGAACTTTTGACAACGTTGATAATGGAATTGCTTTTTATGGTGATAAAAATAAAAAACTTTTCTTTGATGTGGTGCAACCCAATCAAGATAAAATAAGTTCAAAATTAAGTGCTAGTACTCTTTCTATTGAATGGAGTAGTTACGGTGAAAAAATATTTACAAATTGTGGTGCATCAGAAAGTTTTGGAAAAAATCCTGAATATTTAAGATATAGTGCTGCGCATTCTACTATTGTATTACAAAATACAAATATAAGTGAAATTAAAGAGGGAAACCCGCATATAATATTTCCTCAGTCAGTTGTTTTTAGAAAAGAATCAAACGATAATAAAGAAATTTTTGAAGGATCTCATAATGGATACATTAAGAAGTTTAATAAAATTATTAAAAGAAAATTAATTATATATAAAAACAAAAACCAGCTGGAGGGTGAAGATACACTTATAGCCTATAAAAATAGTAACAATAGATTAATTTTCCACATAAGATTTCACTTAGCCGATGAGATGACTTGTAATTTTACAAATAATAAAAAAAATATAATTTTAAGGACAAAATTAAATAACATATGGTTATTTAAAAGTGATACAGAATTAATTATAGAAGATAGCATATTGGTAGACAAAAATTTTACGAAACCTATAAAACAAATTGTAATTAAAGGTATAGTAACTGATGATAAAACAATAAAAAAATGGTCTTTAGAAAAAATTTAATGAAAAAATTTGCTTTAGTATCTGTTTATAATAAAAATAATTTAAGATATCTTTGTTCGAATTTAATTAAAAATAATTATAGTTTAATATCTACTGGATCTACTGGAAATAAAATAAGGTCAATGGGATTTAAATGTATTGATGTTTCTAAAATAACTAAATTTAAAGAAATGTTTAATGGTCGTATAAAAACACTTAATCCACTAATTTATGCTTCATTACTTTATATCAAAGATAATAAAAATCATAAAAAACAATTTTTATCATTAAATGTTCCTGAAATAAGTATTGTAGTTGTAAATTTATATCCATTTGAAAAATATAGACAAAATAATATAAATAAAAGAGTAACAGAGATGATAGATATTGGTGGGCCAAGTTTACTAAGGGCAGCTGGTAAAAACTTTAAATATATTACTCCAATTATAAATATAGACGATTATCCTAAATTAATTCAAAATATTAATATCAATGGAGGTGAGACAGATATTAATTTTAGAAAAAAAATGGCTTATAAAGTATTTAAAGAAACTGCAAAATATGACCAAATTATAGCAAAGTGGTTTAATGAATTCAAAAAATAAAAAATTATTACTAAGATATGGTGAAAACCCAAATCAAAAAGCTCATCTAATTAGTAATAAGAAAAAATCAATTTTTACTTTTCAAATTAGTGGAAAAAAAATAAGTTATAATAATATCCTTGACCTTGATAGTGGAATCAAATGTTTATATGAATTTAGTGAACCTACATCTATTATTGTTAAACACACAAATCCGTGTGGAGTGGCTTCTGCCAAAAATATTAACAAGGCATTTGAAAAATCATTTGCAAGTGATAAGAAAAGTGCATTTGGTGGAATAATATTTCTGAATAGAAAAGTAAATTCAGTATTAGCAAAAATAATATTTAAAAATTTCTTTGAAATGATTGTTGCACCCAAATTTGATAAGGAGGCAGTAAAGATATTAAAAAATAAAAAAAATTTAATTTTACTAAAGATGCCAAATATCAAAAAAAATAATAAAATTGAGTATAAATCTACTTTGTTTGGAGATCTTTATCAAACAAAAGATTTGATGCCAATAAATCAAAAATTTATCAATTTAGTATCAGAGAAAAAAGCATCTTCAACATCTATTCAAGATATAATATTTTCTTTAAAGATAGTAAAACATTTAAAATCAAATGCAGTTGTTTTATCAAAAAATAAACAGACTATGGGTTTAGGACATGGGCAAACAAATAGGGTAGATGCATTAAATTTTGCGATAAAAAATAAAAAATATTATTTTAAAAATTCTTCTTTTGTATGTGCTTCTGATGGTTTTTTTCCATTTACTGATAGTATAAATATTCTAAATAAGAGTGGCTGTGATACAATTGCTCAACCAAGCGGATCGATAAATGATAGAAAAATAATCACTTTTGCAAATAAAAATAGAATATCATTGTATTTCACTAAAAATAGACTTTTTAAACATTGAATAAGAAAACTGATATACCGCAGTATATTAAAATACTAATTAAAAATAATCCTAAGATTGTTTCTGGTAGAAAGAATTTTTATCAACATCATCAAAGGATTACAAATACTTTAAAAATCATTAAGGAATATTTTAAGATTAAAGATTAATAATTTAATAAAATAATTAATATTTTGAAATGTTTACTGAAGATGTGTTTTAATGTAAGTAGAATACATGACTAAGCCTAATCTTTTGTTTCCGACTCCTGTTTGGACAATACAATTAGAAAATTACAATGATGTTAATGAACAAATGTATGATTATATTAAATTAAAACAAAATAATGATAAAATTGGTATTAGCAAAAGTAATGTCAAAGGTTGGCATTCTGAAGATTTTAATCTTACTGACAAAGAAATTCAAAACTTTATATCTTTTATATTACCTGAAATAGAACAAGTAATGAATGATATGAATTGGGAAAAAGAAAAACAAATTGCTAAAATTAATAACATATGGGCAATAATAAATACTGGCGGTTCAGCGAATTTAAGACACCAGCATGGAAACAGCACTATAAGTGGGGCTTATTATGTTCGTGCACCAATAAACTCTGGTGATATAGTGTTTTATGATCCTAGACCTGCACCTATATTTTCACATCCTAATGTATCAAATCCAAACTTACTAAATGCTCAGGTAAATGGAATAAGTCCAAAAGAAGGAGCTTTAGTATTATTTCCTAGCTTTCTTGATCATTCGGTAAATGAAAATCTTTCTAATGAAGAAAGAATTGTAATAAGTTTTAATATTAAAATACAAATTAAATAATAAATTACATATTATTTTTTATAAAATCCCAAGCTTCTCCACTTTCAATCTCTTTTAAAGTCCACTGACCATAAGCTAAATTATTAAAAATTTTATAATTTATTTTTGGATTCTCTATTTCTTCAATTCTGTTAATATTTTTTAAAGAAGATAATGTAAAATAAGCAGGAATGCCATTTAACATAGCTTTAAAACCGGCTGTGGATTGTAGACTTACAAAAGACCACGCATGGTCCAGTAATTTATCCAAGGGTTTTTTTGAAAATTTATTATGTACTATAATTTTTCTATCAGAATATTTTTTTACAAGTTTTTTAGTTTCCTCAACCCAATTATAAGCATTATATATTTTTTTCATAGCATCTGATGGTTCAGATAAAATAATTTCGTCTCCAGATTTTCTCTGCTCAACAAAATTAAGATCCAATTCATTCAGTCTATCATCTGGATAATTTCCATCGCCGTTATGAATAAAGTCGTTATATACTATTCGAAAATAACCATTCATATCCAGAACATTAGTTCTTTTATTTTCAAATTTCCTACTTGATTGATTAAAATAACCATGGTCCATATAATAAAAATTTTTAACCTTCCTAATTATTTCATAGGTACCTCTTAACACTCCATAAGTTGCTATAGTTTTTTCATATTCTTTAAAATCTTTAATGTGACACATTAATGCGTTTGATCCCTTAGCAAAATTATAACATAATGTTTTATTCATTATGTGATCTGTATAAATAACAATAGGTTTTTCCATTTTTTGACTTCTTATTATCACGCTATTCAAATATAATTAAAATTATTTTCGAAGTTAGTGTCAGTAAAATAAAAAATTATTATAAATACATTTTATATTCCTGCGCCCACGCTCTTAACATCCAAGTAATAATCATTCTTTTTGGATTTCCTGTATAATTTTCATTCGATAATATCTCACCAATACCATCATCCTTACTACATGTGTTAATATACTTGTCGCGAATGTTTTGAAATTGATTGAGCCAAACTGTTATAGGAACTGACCAACCTGTTTTTTCTTTATTAAGGATATAATCAGGTAAAGTCTCTTTATATGCAATCTTTACAGGTAATTTTATTTGCTCTGAATGTGTTCCAAATTTATAGTCTGAGTTAATTGATAAGCAATACTCCATGTATTTTTTTGATGCTAAAGGAAATCTGCCTTCCATAGAAAAGGCCATTCCAAATTTATCATTCCTCGTAAAAAAATCCTCTGAAACAATTGTTATACAATCTAAGGCCATTGCAGAATTAGCAAGATCGTCAGGATTCCATATCTCTTCAGGTAAAGACTCTTTGAGAATCTCATGTAAGTCATCATAATTAAAATCAACATTTAACTTAATTGGTGATGCAAATTTTCGCATCCACAAACGAATAAAGTCATCCCACGTTTTGGGTTTATCAATGATATTTTTGATTCTAAAATAATTTGTATATCCTCCATACAACTCATCCCCCATATCACCTGACATTGTTACAACTATTTTATTTTCAGATAAAAACTTATTTGTGTAATAATACATAGGTAAATTCCAATTATATCTTGGTTCTTCCATAAATTTAATTGTATCATTCCAATATTCTGAAATTATATTTGGCGTAATTTTTACTTGTTTGTGATTCAAGTTAAGAACTTTAGAAAACTTATCAGCTATATTAGCATCACTATTATGATCCTCTCCATTAATAATTTCATTTGGATCCATAATATTTGTAAATGAAGAGATTTTTTTTAGAGTTTTACTTAACTCATATGCAACTACTGATGAATCAATACCTCCAGATAAAAAAACGCCAAATTTTCTCATTCCTATAGTTGAGTTTTTAATTGCTAATGATGTATTTTCAAGAAAATCATCAATATTAAATTTCTTATTAGATAGAGGCTTTACAAAAGATCTAAAAGATTTTTTTATTTTTTTTTGATCAATATTGTAAACAATTGTTTCACCAGGAAGTACTTTGTAAATACCTTTAAAAATCGTTTGCCTTAAAACATTTACTCCTAATAGGCTTGTACAGGCTAATGAATGTCTATCGATTTTATTTGAATTTTCTACATAGGGAAGCAAACCCTTAATTTCTGAACAAAAAATAATCCCTGATTTTATAAAGGCAAAATATAGGGGTTTTATTCCAGCATGATCTCTTGATAAAATTAATTCGTTATTTGAGTTATTGTACCAAGCAATTGAGTGCATTGAGTCTATTAAAGTAGATATGACTTTTTCATAAGAAATGTTATCAAAAAGCCAACTAAGTAACTCAGTGTCACAAGTAGTTTTAGGTAAGAACTTATCTTTATATATATCTACTAAATCATTATAATTAAATATTTCTCCATTATACACTAATACATTACCAGACTCAGATACCCATGGTTGCTTTCCTTCATTTGGTTTAGATGTGATTGATAACAAATTGTGGCCTAGTGTTATATTATCTCTGACAAAGATATCAGAACCATCAGGTCCTCTGTGAGAACATTTTTTAATGATACTCTTAATTATTTTTTCGTTTCTTTCAGTTATACCGTAAATGCCACACATTGTATTTTATTAATAGTTTAAATTAAAAGTATAAATTATTAGTTAAAGTTTAATATAAGTCTAGTTAATTGATCAAATTTTTAATATTATACATTTATGGGGTATGGTGATGATATAATGATTACAGGTTATGCAAAAGCCTTGAAAGAAAAATATCCCAATTATCAAATAGTAGCTGGTAACAGAAAAGAGGGAGTAGTTTTGGATTCCATAATTTTTAACAATAACCCCAATATTAAAAGAGTTTCTGAGCTAAAAAATATGAAAACTATTTGGATAGATAGTTATTCTGGTCATAGACCCTATTTTTTAAAAGAAACTGAAGAGAAATATTATTGGAATAAGAAACATAGAGTGAAAGTTGGTGAGTTATACTTTTCAGGTGAAGAAAAAAAATTTTCCTCAAATATAATTTCAAATGCTATAGCTTGGTGGAAGGAAAATAGAGGAAAACAGTATAAAAAAATTATATTTTTTGAACCTTCAAGAATTAAAACTAATAAAAATAATGCATCTAGTAATAGAAATTGGGGGCTTGAAAAATGGAACTCATTTTTGAGTATTTATAAAAATGAATATTTATTTGTACAATCAGTGTTTCGTGATAGCGATATATTAAATGGCGTTTATAAATTTAAATCAGATTTTAGAGAGGCATGTGCCGTTTTAGATGAATGTGATTATATAATTGGAGGAGAGGGTGGATTTTGTCATGCAGCAGGTGCATTAAATAAAAAAGGGTTATTTATATATGGAGGATGGATTGATCCCAAATTTATTGGATATCAAATTCATAACAATATCTATATTGATATAGAAGGATCACCTTGTGGAATGAAAGCTGATTGTGAACACTGTAAAAAATGCAATAAAATAATATCAGTTGAAATGGTATCTAATCTATTTTCTGAGATGATTAATAAGGAAAATTAATTAATTTTTAAAATTTTATCCATTTTTTAAAATTTGGCATTAAGTGCTCAAAACCCCTACTGTCTTTTAGCATAATAGTTACATCTCCAGATATTGAAATTCGAGGTTTACCAGACTGATTTGGCATAGTAGCATGTGGGGTCTTAGAAGGAAAAATTATTATAGTATCTTGTTCTAAATCGAAAACTGATTTGTCTGAATTGTATGCATTTGGTTTATTTATTAATGATTTATCTATTTTGCTATTAGTAAATATATTTTTTGCTATTTCATTTTGTAATTCATTTGATCTAAAAATTATTCCACCAGAATTATTTGGTTTTAAAAGATAATAAGCAAAACTTATATTTGATTGTGAATGTGTATGAAAATTTATATTCTCCTCATTATTAGTATATGTTGCCCAAGATCTCTGATAAAAAATATCTAAAAGATCTGTATTTATTTCAAAAAGTTCTAAGTATTTTATTATAGAAGTTGATATTTTTTTAGATAGATTTTTAAAAATATTGTTTGAGAATATAAATTCGTAACCCTTTGTATCTCCTGTCCAAGCATACATAGACTTATTTGTCTTTTTATTTGTAGATTGCATTCTTTCAATTTCATTTATCAAAGTTGTTCTTTCATCTTCATCTATTACAATTATATCTTGTGCAATCGTAAGGGGGAAAAGATTTAAGACTTTCATATTAATATTGTAGTACTAAAAATTAATTTATAGTATAAAATTTTTATTTGAAATAAAATATTTTATTTTAAGACAAAATATTAGTGTAATAAATTTTAAATGTCTCTTGAAGCAATAAGATTTAAAAAATCGAATCCAAATTTAAATTATAAGGATATGGCTTTATCTGATCTTCAAAAACTTCCTGTGCATAATGGAATTATTGATTTTAAAATAACAAAAATATCTTTCTTAATGTTAAATGTCTTAAATGATGATTCATCTGTAACTAAGTATTTTTGGAAAGATTCTCATGATTTAGTATCATTGGATCTATGGTATGAAATTTCTACAGAAAAAGGAACTTTTATTGATGTTGGTGCACATACTGGTTTATATTCTTTAGTAAGTTTAAAAGCAAATAAGGAAAATAATGTAATATGCTTTGAGCCACATTTCTTGAATATGGCAAGATTAATAACAAATTTAAGATTAAATGGGTTAACAAAAAATATATCAACTATTTTAGCAGCTGCATCAAACTTTACAGGAAAAACTAAATTTAAAATTTTAACAGAAAAATCATACTTATCAAAAGGTGGAAAAATTGACAGAGAAGGAACTCAGGTTGATGTCTTTGCTCTAGATGACTTATTTTTTGGAAAGTTACAGAAACCCTTGAGAGCAATTAAAATAGATACAGAAGGTGAAGATTATAAAGTATTGCTTGGATCTGAAAAATTAATTAGTAAATATAAACCAAAGATTATCATCGAAGTAAGAGATGAAAATAAATTAAATGTTAGCAAGTTTTTAAAAAAATACGACTATAAATTTTTTGATGTGTTGGATTTAAAAAAAGAAATACAAATAGAAAACATAAAAATAGATGATATGATAAATATATTTGCTGAGTAACAAAAATATTAATTTATCTTCTATCTAAAATTATTGAAACACAATAATTTGTTATATCATTAAATTTTTCTGTCTCAACATAATCTTCATCATCCAATAATTCTTCTATTGAATATTTTTTAGAAATTTCACTAGTAAGACAACCACAAATAAAAAATTGTTCACCAACTGACATAGATAAACCAACATTTTCTCCTAAACATCCTTCATTATATGAATTTAATAATTCTTTATCTTTAATTTCAGCAAAGGTTGCAGATGAAAAAAATAAAATAAAGATTGTAAATGAAAATTTCATAATTTGTTTTATTAAAACTGTATTGTAACTGTATTGCAAATAGATTTTAAAATTTAAAGGAAGAATTGGGATTTGGAGTGGTCGAATGAATTCGAACTGTCGACTTCAAAATAAAAATTTACTATTTTTTAATTCAATCCGTAGTTTCTATCAACCCAATCAGAAACTGATTCTGACTGAATACTAATACCAATATTTTTTGGAAAGTTCGTATTTATATCCCAATCGTAACAGGTTACTGATGCTCGTCCACCTTTATCAAACAAAAAATATGTTCCGGTATAAGTAGATTTCCCAGATGAATCGTCGAAATGGGTAGTTTTGTCCTGGTCTATTATTTCTGAATTTTTAAATGTAACAGACAAAATTTCTACAATTTCATTCTTTTTTTTATAGCAGTCATTAATGTTATTATAATCTTTTCTACCGTTTAAAGACTGAATAATAAATTTTTTATCATCTGGAATATAATAAAATTGAAAAACATCATACAATTCATCTTTTGACTCTAACTCAATTATCCTAAATTTCATATCTGAGGGATAATCATCATAATTTAAAGCATTTTCAATTTCGTATTTAGAAAAATAATTAAGCAAACTATCTCCGATTGACATTTCACCTATCTCAAAATCTGAAACATCCTCTGCAACCAATGAAGACGAAAATAGCAAAACAAATAGTGTGAGAAAGATTTTCATAATATTTTTAAATAATTTATATACATATTTTAGTTAGTTGCATGTTCCAGACCAAATAGTATGTTCATGAACATCTCCAGCGGTTGAAGTTGTGTATACAAAGATTTTCTTATCAAGATTTATTGACATTGAGGTTATACCAGGGACATCTATCCATGAGTCTTCTTCTACTGCTCTAATTTTACCATCTACATTACTAATAATATCAAGAAGGACTTTAAAATAATAATCAACCACCTTCCACTCTAAATTAATTTGGTTATTTTCTAAATTAATTTCTAATGTAGAAATTCTATCTTCATAGTCTATCCATACACCATCTGATGATCCATGAATTTTTGCAAGGCAAAATAACTTTATATCCTTTGAAAATACCTGAGAAGAAAATAATAAAATGATCAATATAAGAAAAGTTTTCATAATTATCAAAATAGTAAAACTCTATTGTAACTCTATTGCAAGTCTAATTAACATTACAATCAGCAAAAATAGAAAGCGTAAAGAAATTTTCATCGGGCGAATGAATAGATAAACTAAAATTACCATCCGCTAGATATAAGGTTGAAAAAGGGAGTATATATGGTTTAAATTCTACCTCTAAATCTTGTTTTGCCATTACATTTTCATCTCTTGTTACAAGAATTTCATATATGGATTCACTATCGATAACTACTGTATCTTTTTTCCAACTAAGTCCAAATCTGCTGTTAATTTCTATACCACTATCACTTACTCCAGAAGGTGTACTTTTGTTAACATATGTTATTAGGCAAGTATAATTATCGCCTTCTGCTGCAAACATCGAAGATGAAATAAACAAAAAGGAGAGTGTAAAAAGAATTTTAATTAACATTTTCATAATCTCATTTTATTTAAAACTATATTGCAACTGAATTGCAAATGAAATCTCAAAATTAAAGGTGGGTTTAGAATTTAGAGCGGGCGAAAAGATTCAAATTCTCGACCCGTTTAAAGTATATACTATGAAGTACTATTTTAAGACTTTGATTTAAAATTATTTTTAATTATAAGCATTTTCTAAAAATTTAGAATAATCTTCAGTCATAATATTTATTCTAAGTGAATCAGTATAAGGGTACTTATCTGCCCAATCATAACATTGAATTATAATTCTACCTTCATCATCTAAATACAACTCAATATCTGTTACTTTACTTTTACCTGATTTATCATATGGGTGTTCATAAGTAGATTTGCCTAAATCTAAAATATCTACAAATAATTTTTTTATTTCTTTAGATATACTGTCTATTTGTTCATAACATTCATTAATATTATTTCTTTGATAGAAAACAAAACCAGATATATTTACAATTTCATAATTTTTATCATTAGTTTTAACTGAAATTTGAAAACTTTCATAAGTTAATGAATTTGGTAAATAAAGTTCAGCGATTGGAGTGTATAATGATGTATCAAACCAATTTAATTCTTTATTTTTTTCTAATTGTTCTCTTGAAAAATAATCTAGCGCGCTATCACCGATACTAATTCCTTCTATTTGAAAATCTGTAATATCATCTGCAAACATTGAAGACGAAAACAGCAAAAAGAAGAGTGTTAGAAAAATTCTCATAATTTCTTTTAATATAAAACTAAATTGCAACTTAATTGCAAATGGAATTTAAAATTTAAAGGTGTAATTGGGATTTGGAGTGGGGAAGGGTTTCGAATTCATCACTTGCTTCAACAAAACCAAGTTATAAAACAAATTCTACGTAAACTATATTGAAAGAATACTAATTACAAAAACCTTCATAGATAGATATCCCATATTCACTATAATATATATATGTTAACATCTTAAATTTTTGGTCAAATATGATGCTATGAAAATCATTATTGTTAAATTGTAAATTTTCATTAGCAAAAATATATCGATTAGTTTCTTTAACTTCATAAAATTCAATTGGTGGATAATCATTCTCAATAAATTTTTCTTCAAGTATGATCATTGATAATTGATTTCCCTGATCTAAAAAAAGTACATTATAATTCTCTAGGTCTATCCATTCATCATAAGGTATACCGTCTATTAAATTTGGATCTGTGACTGAATTATTTTTTACATGAATTTTGAGATTACAATCATATTCTAAAGATAATAGTGGTGGTGATAAGAAAATAAGAGTAAAAATAATTAAAATCCTCATAATATAGAAGTCATATAAAACTATATTGAAAGTATATTGAAGAACTTTTTAAAAAAATTAGATTAGAGTTTAAATTTGAAGCATGCGAAGGAATTCGAACCCTTGACTTCAATCTTGGCAAGGTTTCCTAGTAGAAATGATTTGAATTTTCCCTCAATTTATGTGGGATAATTTTAAACAAAGCTTAGTCTTATAATCGAATTAACGCCCCCAATATGTTCCCAATAGAGAGATGTCTGAGTATTGAAAGCAACAATAACGAAAACTAACAAAGAGGTAAATTGTAATTGTTTAATAATCTCACTTTATCCTAATTACTAAATATAATTAAAATACTTCATTAATGGTTGTAAATTATTATCTATAATTTCAATTTGTGTGTTTGATAAAATTTCTTTCCATTGATTTGATGTTCCAGATCTGAAAAATTTTGAATGCTTAGATGCTTCATCGAAACCATTTGAGGTTTCTTGAAATTGTAAAATTTTGAAGTTAGTATTTTTTGTAATCTTATCAATATTTTTTTTATTATTTAAAATATTTTTATTCGTAATTATATTTATAAAAGTGATAATTTTGAATATCATGTCATTTGTTTTAAATAATAGATCTTCATATCTAATAAACAAACTTGGGACACTTTTGTATTCTAACCAAGATTTAATATTTAATTCCCAATTAGAAACCAATTCTCTAGCACCATTTGCATTCGTCATAAGTTGTTTATTAAAAACAACTTGATTTATAGCTTCATCCAAATTTATTCCAGTAAACTTACTTAATGACACAACTACATCTCTAGGATCTCGCACAATATAAATAAAACCTGCATTTACAGTTTCATTTGTAAAACTTTTATGCCTCACACTATGAGTCTTGAAAAAATAATTATATTTAGTATTTTGATTAAGTTTATTTTGACATAAAATAAGGTTTCTTGACATCCAGTCATAATCTATCAATCCTTTTTTATCATAAATCTTATTTTTAAATGAAGTAAAGTTCATTTTATCTGATAACAATCTAATTTTTGATAAATCTTTTATGTTGATAATATTGTTTTGTTGTAGTGAGGAAAGAATTATTGATCTAAGCCAAGTATTGCCAGATTTAGGATATGAAGCCAAAAAAATATTTTTAAACACTAAAAAATATTTAGAAAATTAATTTTAATTTAATATTACAAATTTAAATATTTAATTTTTTTAATAAATATAATTAGTATTTTTAAAAGTTTATATCTGGTAATAAAATTAAATATAATATTTTTCTTAAAATATTATTTTAATATGTGAAGTGTCCCCAGTGTGTCCCCATATTATTTTTTTATTTTATAAATTGGTGATTTTATTGGGGCGAGCGAAGGGATTCAAACTCGACCCGCTTTCGTTAGTAAATATAAAAAATATTAGGGCAACAGAACACAGAACTCCCCACTTTTATAATTTCCCTTTGCTTCCTCTTATTTTCGCTGCTTTAACCATTGACTTACTTCTTCAGTATTTAAATTAATCATTAAAACGTCAAAGAAACTAATTTTTTCTGAATAATCATAACATTCTACTGCTATTTCATCATTAGAGTGCAAAATAAAATAGGTATAATAAATCGTTGATTTACCTGAGTCATCAAAAGAAGGTATAAATTTTGATTCTGATACCTCAGCATTTGGAAACATAAATCTAAAATCATTTACAATTTTTTTCTTGAGTTCTAGACAATCACTTATACTTATTTTCTTTCTGCCATTAATCTGATGAATAATATATTTTTTGTCCAAATCATTAGTAACAATAAATGAAATCAAATCATAATTTTTTGTCTTTTTGTGTAAAAATATTTCTGCAAATTCTTCAGTTTTATAATTATATAATTCATTTATGCTATAATCTATATCTTCTTTAATATGATCTTCATCCAAATATTTTAAAAGACTATCTCCAATACTAATTCCTTCTATTTGAAAATCTGAAATATCATCTGCAAACATTGAAGACGAAAACAGCAAAAAGAAGAGTGTTAGAAAAATTCTCATAATTTCTTTTAATATAAAACTAAATTGCAACTTAATTGCAAATGGAATTTAAAATTTAAAGGTGTAATTGGGATTTGGAGTGGGGAAGGGTTTCGAATTCTCGACCTACTTAATATGGTTATTTATAAGCAGAGTTTTTTATCCAATTTAAGAAATCCGTTTTTTCTATTGATACCTTTAAGGTATCCATATAACCCATTTGTTCTGTCCAATCAGTACAGACAACTTTTATAACAAAATTATCATTACGAAATTCACTTACACTAGCAATACTTTTCCCAGATTTATCTGCATTATGTGAATGATCGTATTCATCATTTTCCATGTTCTGAAATAAATAAGCAATATCATCATAAATTTGATTTTTTTTATCATAACACTCATTAATATTATTTGGATAATCTAGAAAACCAGTAACACTATCTATGATATAGTTCTTATCAGAACTCTTAAAATGTAATTGAATAGCATCATAAACTTTAAATGATGGTAAAAATTCTAATTCAGTAACTAAATATGTTGTATCTGTATAATAATTTTTGAAATTATTTTTTATTTCCTTCTCACTAAAGAAATCCAAAGCACTATCTCCAATACTTATTCCCTCAATCTGAAAGTCTGAAATATCCTCTGGCAACACCGAAGATGAAAACAACAAAACAAAGAGTGTGAGTAGATTTTTCATAATTTCTTATAACATAAAAATGTAATGCAAATATGTTGAAAATGGAAATAGAAAAAATTCAGATATTAAAAACCAATTTTTTTATTACAATCTGTAATAATTCTAATATATTTTCTATTTTCAAGAAGTCCTCCAGATGAGAATATGTCAAGTATTTCATCAATCTCAAATTCCTCATAAATACCATGTGTTGAGCAACCACAATATTCAAATGCTTGACCAATGCTAACCCTATCAACAGCAGTTTTTAAACATCCATCATTCATTTTTTTTAAGTATTCCATTTTCCATTCATTTGCCTGTAATAGTGTTGAAAAAAATAAAACAAAGATTGTGATAAGGATTTTCATAATTTCATTTCATATAAAACTATATTGAAACTATATTGAAGAACTTTTTAAAAAATAAGACTGGAGTTAGAATTTGGAGCGGGCGAAGGGATTCGAACCCTAGACTTCAACCTTGGCAAGGTTAAAATTAGATTATTGTTTTTGATGGAATTTGTAGATTTTAATTTATATTAAGTTTTTATGTCACACTCTTGGCACAATAATAACAATAAAGCTTAAAAAATTAATTCGTAGCTTTAAATAACCTTTATTACCTGATGTATATGGATAATTAGTGCCTATATTAATATCATGGAATACTTGTCTAAACATCATAAACCAAAAAATTTTAGTGATAAAATTGCATTGGCATTTACTAAATTCTTAAGGTTTCTAGCTGATACTTTTTTTAGAAAAAAATACGGTCATAGAGCAGTTGTTTTAGAAACAGTTGCAGCTGTACCAGGTATGGTTGCTGGTATGTTAATACACCTTAAATCTTTACGAAAAATGCAAGATGATAATGGTTGGATTAAAACATTACTTGATGAAGCTGAGAATGAAAGAATGCATCTAATGACATTTATTAAAATCGCTCAACCAACACTCATTGAAAGAATAATAATTTTATTAGCACAGTTCATATTTATCATTTTTTATTTAATCATATATTTATTATCACAAAGAACTGCTCATAGGATTGTTGGGTATTTTGAGGAAGAAGCTGTAATAAGTTACACTGAATATTTAAAAGAGGTAGAGGAAGGTAAAATTGAGAACGTTAAAGCTCCCGAAATAGCTATAAATTACTGGAACCTCCCCTTAAATTCTAAATTAAAAGATGTTATTAAAGTTATTAGAGATGATGAAGCTGGTCACAGAGATGTGAATCATAGTTTTGCAAATATACTTAATACCAAAAAGAAAAGTTACAAAATTGATAATGAGAATAATAGCAAGAAAATTAGCAATTTAAAAATTTAGTGAAAAAGTTTGAATTTAATTAAAAAATTAGATAATTCTAAATTAATAATAAATATAAAAAGAACAAATATTACATATAGTATCTGGTAAAAAAAATAATTGTTTTAAAAAAATTTTTATCGGTTAGATAAATAATATGTTCGTAGCAATGAATAGGTTTAAGATTTTAATTGGTAAAGAAAACGATTTTGAAAAAGTTTGGAAAAATAGAGAAACACACTTAGATAAAGTTCCAGGATTTCAAAACTTTAACTTAATTAAAGGTAAAACTACAGATGAATATACCCTGTATGCCTCTCATAGCATATGGAATTCTGAAGAAGATTTCATTAACTGGACAAAATCAGAAGAGTTTCGTCTAGCCCATAGAAATGCGGGGAATAATAAACATCTTTATTTAGGTCATCCAGAATTTGAGGGGTTTACAAAAATACTATAAAATTTTAATGAAAAAAATTTTTATTGCTTTTGGTCATCATAATTATAAAGACTCTTTTAATTCAGCAATTAGAGATACTTTTGTAGATGAAGCAAAGAGACTTGGTCATGAAATTGACTTGGTTAATCTCTTTGAGGAAAAGGAGCAGCTTCCATTTTATAATCAAAATATAAACCCTCCTCCAAAACTTGTTCTTGAATACAGAAAAAGATTAGAAAAATGTTCTGTCATGATGTTAATTGGAAGTTGTCATAATTTAAGGCTTAATGCAATTCTAGAAAATTGGGTAGACTGGGTACTTCATCCTAAATGGTTTTTTTCTTATAAATCTCTGATACCAGGTAATAAATATTTTAAAAACTATGGTTACCCTGTTCCAGGAGCAATGAGGGGTAAACTTGGAATTATTTCGATTACTTATGGGGGTCCAATGATTAGTTACCAAAATTTTTCAATTTTTGATAACATACCATTTAGAAGAATTAAGAAAGTAGTATTTAAATTAGGTGGTTTAAAAACAAAATATATTCGATTTTATTCAGTTTTGCCAAATATGGAAAAAAAGATATTCGATAAGCATATGTTAAAAGTCAAAAAATTAGCTAGAAGCCTGTAAAAGACTATTTTTTCTGTCACACTGGTGTCACAATAAGGATTTAAAATTAGAAAGTTTTAAAAAACTTAGCAGACAAAAGAGAAGGTTTGTGGGGTTTATTGGAGCGGGCGAAGGGATTCGAACCCTCGACTTCAACCTTGGCAAGGTTGCGCTCTACCCCTGAGCTACGCCCGCATAATTTACACAATTACCATTTTGAATCTATAAGTCAATATTTGAGAAAACGATTTATTTAAATCTTCTTCTGTAAACAATATCAACAAGTAACATATGAGGAAGCGTTAAAGCAGCAAGTCCAATGAAAATTACTTTTAATATAGACTCATATAATGATAAATTTTGAACTAGATAGTAAACAATTCCTAAACCTCCAATCCAAGAAATTATTGTAAAAATTATTGTGGAGTAAATAACAAAGTATTTATTTTTTAAATTTAAATAAATATTTTTAGTCAAATGTTTTAAATGTTTGTAAGTGTGAAAAAAACAGAAATATATTGCAAAGCTAAGTAATGGATCAAAAAAATAAAAAATTAATAAAAGAAATAGAATTTCAATTATTCCTTTTCGCAATGTCTTTTCGAAGTATGATAGATAAATAAAATATATTATAGATAATAATGTTAAAAAATATGGGATAAAAAAATATTTTTGGATTGAATAAATATTATTATTTGTCAGATATTCAAATATCAAAAAAGATTGATCTTCGTTGAAAAATATTATTCCAAAAATAGTGGTCATTCCATAAGTAAAGCTTATTGAATACTTATATTTATTTATTTTAAAATTTGTCCAATCACATAATCCAAAATGGGCAATAGTCATTATAATAAAAATCGTTAGAGCAATAATAGGAAAATATAACCAAAATGAGATGACTAAAAAAAATAAAATTAGGTATAAAAATATAAATTTTAGAAATTGAATTCTGTTACTAAAACCTACTAAGGAAGCAACTGCACCATCAAATGAGCCATGTGGAAGACCAATAAAAAAAATTAATAAAAAAGAAATAATATTTAAAATTGTAAGATCGGCTAACATATTATTTAAATAATTCTTTTATAAAAGGAAGCTTGGGCATACTATTTATAATTTTTAACTTAGTTATTAAATTTGATTCACCCATCATAAAACTTTGAAATTCATTTCCATTTAGATTAGATGCGAGCTTAATAAATGATCTCCCATCTTCTCTGTTATTTTTTAAAAAATTAATAAAAACTTTATCCATTTTTCTTTCTAAAAAATTATGTGTATTTACATAGTTTTTCTTTGAATTTTTTAACAATTGGATTTGTTTTATAAGAAATGAAAAGGCATATCCAGTAGAGGGCTTGCACGCACCTCCTCTTATACCAATATTGAAGATATTAGAATTAACTGATCTTTTCTCTCCTGCAAAAAACATCGGTATTACTCCTTTTTCTGAGCTCTCTTCTTTAAATTTATTAATATTATTTTTCTTCAAGTAATCATTTATTTTTTCCCTATACCAGGAGCTGTGGAAAACATCTTTTGAAAAGACTGTCGATTCAACAAGTGCTTTATTGTGACTAAATGGTAGGATGTAAATAAAATGTAAAACATTATTTTCTTCTGTAAAGTGCATCAGTGTTAATTTATTTTCATTAAAAGTATTATCTTCAACAGTAACATTAATTCCAAAAAAATGTTGTAATAATTCACCTTTTTTTTCTTTTGCCGATCGTGAATCATATATGTTTTCAGCGTAATATATTTTGTCATCAGCAGTTATTATTTTAAAAAAATTTTGTTCAGGAAGATATTGGACAACTTGCTTATTTATTATTTCTAATTTATTTTTTGTTTCTAAACAAAATTTTTTCCAAGTTTTAAAACTAATGACACAATAAGGTTTATCTAAACTTGTATGAGTTACGTTAGTATTTTTGTTACCAATAGTCCATTTGTACCATTTTTTTTCAATAATTTTTTCAAAAGGTTTCATCCAATCTACTAACCAAAAACCAAAAATATTATCTCTTTTGTTTATATCTCCACTTTCAAATGCAATGATTTCGTTATGGCTATCTCCGTAAAGAATTTTATTTACAGCTAAACCACTAGGACCTAAGCCAATTATTGCAGCTTTATAAATTTTCATTTGGGAGATTATCTCTAATTTTATGATAATGATATTTCATAAAAGGGATTAAAATAAAAAGTAAAATTGATTTAACTGTAATTAAAGATTTTTCTAATAAGTTTAAATATACCCTTTCTCTTAAATATTTTTTTTTATTGGATTTTATCTTAATGCCAATACCTCTATAAATATTAGCTGCAATGAATATACCTAGTCTGCTAGGTAGGGGGATATATTTTAAGCCAGCAAAACCGTTTTCATAAAACTTATCTGAAAGGCCTATTACTTTATGAATTGCGTTTGATATTTTTTCATCTTTTTCCACACTTTTGTTATGAAGATCAGTTAAATTTTTTAATGATATGTCAGGTATCCAATTGGCAGGTAAATATATTCTTTTCATTTTGGAATCTTCATAAACATCTCTTGCTATATTTGTTAGCTGCATTCCAATACCTAAATCAATTGCGGATTTTGCTGCCTCTTCATGTTTTACGCCTATGATTTTAGACATCATTAATCCAACAGTACCAGCAACATGATAAGAGTATTTTATAAGTTCTTCCTTGTTTTGAATTCTTATATTTTTCTGATCTAAGATTAATCCCTCAATTAAATCTATAAAAATTAAATTGTTAATTTTATTTTTTTGCAAAAAAATATTTACTTTATTTTTTTTATTAGTCCTTATTTCTTCAATTGAATTTTTGAGATATATAGTTTGATCTTCACTATATTTATCAGCAATATCATCAAAATATCTACAAATTGAATAAAGAGTGCCAGCATTTTTTTTGTAACTTTTTGGTAAAAAAAAACTTGCCCAATAGAAACTTTTGCCTTCCTTTTTAAGGTCAGCATATGGATTGAGCTTTAAATCAATCATTATTATTTTAATTCATCTTTAATTATGTTTTCAACAACTTTAGCTGATGAAAGAACTCCTGGTATTCCAGCGCCTGGATGAGAGCCTGCGGCTGAAAAATATAGATTTTTAATTTTATTATCTTTGTTGTGATACCTAAACCAAGCTGACTGTGTAAAGATTGGAGCTATAGAAAATCCAGCTCCGTGCATAGAATTATAATCATTTTTAAAATCTTTAGGATTCATCCAAAAAACATCTGTAATGCTATTTTCTAAATCCGGCATAATTGTTTGCGATAATTCTTTAACTATTTTATTTTTAAGATTTTCTGATTCAATATCCCAATCAATTTTTCCTTGTAAATTAGGTACTGGACATAAAACATAGAAACTATCACAACCTTCTGGTGCAAAAGATTTATCAGTTGCAGTAGGTCTATGAATATATAAAGAGAAATCGTCAGATAAAATTTTATTTTTAAATATATCATGAAGCAAAGACTTAAATCTTTCAGTCATCCAAATAGTGTGGTGAGCGACTTTATGATATTGTTTTTTTGTTCCAAAAAAAAGTACAAAAAGACCCATTGAATATAATAAGTTTTTTTCTCTTAATATAGGTCTGCTTAAATTTTGTTTTTTTAAAAGCTTGGAATAAACCATTGGTGGGTCAGCATTGCACACAACAAGATCAAGATCAGTAATTTCTTCATTATTTGTTAATATTTTTGTAATCTTATTGTTCTCAACAATAAACTCTTTAGCTTCTGTATTAGTTTTAATTTTAACACCACAATCAATCATTAATTTTTTTAATTCAGATACAATCTTACCAGTACCACCCATACAAAAGAATACCCCCCATTTTCTCTCTAAATAATGAATTAAAGCATAAATCGAAGTTGTTGTGTGTGGATCACCTCCAACTAAAAGAGGATGAATTGAAAATGCTTTTCTAAGATAGGGGTTTTTTAAGTAGCTATTTACAAGCTGGGATACAGTTAAATAGCTTTTTAAAATAATTAAATTAGGAATAACACCTAACATTTTAAAAAAAGAAATAAATGGTTTGTCTGATAATTGAGTAAATCCTACATCAAAAATTTTTTTCGATTGATTTAAAAGTTTAGAGTATCCTTTAATATCTCTACTGTCATATTTACTTATTTCAGCATTTGTTTTTTCAATAGTAGAGCAATAATCAAATGTTTTACCATCATGAAAATAATATCTATACCAAGGTTCAAGAGGTACAAAGTTAAGATAGTCTTCTCTGTTTTTTCCAAACAGTTTAAATAGTTCATCAAAAAGAAATGGTGCAGTTATAACAGTAGGCCCAGCATCGTGTTTAAAACCATTTACCTCAAATACTCTTGCTCTTCCCCCTAGTTCATCTAGTTTTTCGATTATTGTAGTATCATAGCCAAGCTTTTTTAATCTTAAACTAATAGCTATACCACCAAAACCACTTCCTATAACTACTGCTTTTTTTCCCATTGTTAATTTTGTAATTGTATTTAAATACCTTATTTCTTAATAAATATAATATTATTTATGCTTACAAAGACAGATTTATTTGAATTACTTAGTGCAAAAAATAAAAAATTTCAAATTCATGATCATGATCCCTTATTTACAGTTGAAGATTCTGAAAATCTAAGAGGTGAAATTAAAGGGGCACATACAAAGAATTTATTTTTAAAAAATAAGAAAAATAATTTTTTTCTTTTTAGTTGTGACGAAAATGCAAAGGTTAATTTAAAACTATTTTCTAAATCTATCGATGCTAAAAATTTATCATTTGCTAATGCTGAATATTTAGAACATTTTTTAGGTATAAAGCCTGGATCGGTCTCGCCATTTGCTCTTCTTAATGACAAAGATAATATTGTTAAATTTTTCTTAGATGAAAAACTTTTTAACAGTGAAATAATTAACTTCCATCCCCTAATTAATACCACAACTATAAGTATTAAAACTTCAGAGTTTATTAACTTCCTCCTTGAAAATAATAGAAAAATTCATATTTTTTCTCTGAATAGTTATAGTATAATCAAATCATTATGAGTGAAAATACAAATATAATCGATGTTAATGAAACAGAGTTTAATGATAAGGTTGTTGAGGCAAGTGAAAATAAATTAATTGTGGTTGATTTTTGGGCTCCTTGGTGCGGACCTTGTAAACAATTAACACCAATATTAGAAAAAATAATATCAAAATCAGGAGATAAAATCACCTTAGTAAAAATAAATATTGATGAAAATCAACAAATTGCTGCACAATTAAGAATTCAATCAATCCCAACCGTATATGCATTCAAAAATAAACAAATTGTTAATGCATTTCAGGGTGTTATTCCTGAAGGTCAGATTGTTGAATTTATTGAAAAATGTCTAGGGTCTAAAATTAATGAAGATTTCACTGAATTTTATAATGAAATAGAAAGTGCTATGGCTGAAAATAAGTTTGAAGAAACTAAAGACACTCTTCTAGAATTTATTTCTAAAAACTCAGATGAAATTAAAGGTATTTGTTTTTATTTAGAGTGTTTGATTGAGCTTAAACAATTTGAAGATGTTGAGGTGTTCATAAGTTCACTGGAAAAAGATGTACAAGATAAGAATGAAGTTAAACAGATTTTAAAAAAAATGGAAATTGTGAAAAATAATTCATCCGGACCAAATATTAATGAGCTGCTTGGTAAACTTGAAAATGAACCAGATAATATCAATCTAATTTTAGAAATATCAGATAAATATTTTTCAATGAAAGAATATGAAAATGGAATGGATCTACTTCTAAAAAATTATCCAAAAAATAGAGATAGTATTAAAAATAAGATGGTAGAATTTTTTGCTGTACTTGGAAATGCTGACCAAGTCACTATTCAATATAGAAAAAAACTTTCACAATTAATGTTTTCATAACATGAAAATCCCAATTTTTCCTTTGAACGGTGCTGTCCTTTTTCCAGGAACAAGCTTGCCTCTGAATATATTTGAAAAAAGATATATTGAGATGGTTGACTACGCTCTTTCAAATGAAAGATGTATAGGCATGATACAATCTGACGAAAAAAATAAGCTCTATAATATTGGTTGTATTGGAAAAATTCATAGTTTTAGTGAAACAACAGACGGGCGATATTTAATTAGCCTACAGGGTACTAGTTGTTTCAAAGTTAAGGAAGAGTTAGAAAAAAAATATAAGTTTAGGTGGGTTGAAGCTAAAATGTTGGATTTTAAGGAAGATAAAAACATTATAAATGAAAAACAAAAAAATAATCTTTTAGATAAGTATAGGCAATATATTAAAGTCAAAAAAATTAATTTAAACTTAGAAGAGATTCAAAATATTGATTTTAATCAAATTATAAAGTTTATTGCAATGATATCCCCTTTTAGCAACATTGAAAAACAGGTTCTTTTGGAAACAAAAAATTTAAGTGATTTTTATAAAAAACTTTATTCAATTTTGGAACTTGAAATAGTTGAAAATAATAATAGTAAAACTATTAATTAACTCCCATGGCAAAATCACTTATCTGATTTTTTAATTTTTTATTTTTTTCTATTAAATTAATAGTTGAAAATCTTGCATAATTAAAAAATGAATTGTCTAATTTAAAGATGCTATCAACCTTATCAGTGATTTGATATAATCTATAAGCTTTAAAAAAATTATCTTTCTGAAATTGCTTACAAAATTTTTCATCTCCCAATTCCAAACCTAGAGAGTTATATTTTTTTGTAAGTTTATGTACACTTTCTACATCTTGCATACCTAGATTCCATCCTTGTCCTGCAATTGGATGAAATGAGTGAGCTGAATCACCTAAATAAATAATTCTATTTTCAAAAAATTTAGAATTTAAATGAGCCTTTAAAGGAAATGTTTGTTTGGTAATTATTTTTTTTATCTCACCTACACTTCCTTGTGTATTATCATTTAGAATGGAAATAATATTTTTATCATCTAAAGAAAGTAAAGAGTTTATAAATTTATTAGTGTTTGTCCAAACTATAGAACTTTGAAATTGATTTTGATTTTTTTGCATTGGCAATATTGCAAGAGGTCCGTTTTTAAAGAAGAACTCGTAAGCAGTGTTATTGTGATTCTTTGAGTGATAAAAATTTATTACAATTGCTTTTTTTTTATAATCTTTTTTATAAATTGGTGTTTTAAAAATTTTTCTTATAGAGCTATTTTTGCCATCACACGCAAATAGAATATTTGCATTAACATAGAAATTATTTTGCTTAGTTATAATGTTGTCGCTTTGATAAAAAATATCTTTAATTGTAACATTGTTAAAAATTTCTACATTTTTTTGTCTTTGCAATTTTTTATACAAGCAATCAAGTATAAACTCGTTTTTAACTATATATCCAAGATTGGATTTTCTTCTTTGGTTATCAAAATAAATTTTGTTTGATTGATTTCTGTCTATTATCTGAATATTCTTTATTGGTTGTGCATAATTACTAATTTCTTTCCAAATATTTAATTCTTCAAGAAATTTTTTCGTACCCTCTGAAATTGCTGTTGTCCTTTTGTCTAAAATGTTTTTATGATTAAATTTAGCATTTTGCTCTAAAACTACTACTTTATTGCCAAGTTTAGAAAGTGAGTATGCTGTAACAGCCCCTATCAACCCTCCTCCTATTATAGTGATATTTGATTGAATTTCTTTCATAATTTTCTTCGAATTACCATAATCTAAATGTATTACAATCTAACTATATGTTCAAGTATGGTTCATTTAGAAATTTTGTAATTAAATTTTTTATAGGAATAGTTTTATTTATATTTGGCCTTATTTATCTTACTAGTCTTTATTCGTATTCTCCAAATGATCCTGGGTTTAATCAATTTAATTATAATGTTAATAACATTGAGATTAGCAATCTTTTGGGATTTTTTGGTGCACATTTATCAAGTTATTCATTGGTTTTAATTGGCACACTAAGCTATTTATTGGCATTTTTTATTACAACAGAGGGTGGAAAGTTATTTTTAGGAATAGCTAATAGATTTGTAATTTTAAAATTTTTATCAAATCTGACAGGAGTAATTTTTATTAATGTTTCTCTAAGATCAGTTGATACTACATATTTAAACGCAGGTCTAATTTCTCAATTCGTAGTCGAT
>CABZFN010000009.1 GCA_902525035.1 uncultured Alphaproteobacteria bacterium
ATACTTGAGCAATTTATTAGAAAATAAAAAAGAAATTATAGATCATGAATATATTTATGTTTTTTATAAAAAAACTGAAATAGGTACTCAATATTTTATTACCTATAAAAATTACATTTCTAAGAATAATGCTTCTGAAGCTTGTGATTTATTAACTATTGTTAAGAGTTGCATAATACTTAATTTACAAAATTAATAATATTGAGAGAATCTCAATAATTTTATATAAAAAATTGTGTTAAATGTTCCAGATACAGAAATAAAAGAAGGTCAATTTAATCTATTATTAGACAATTTTGAGGGTCCTATAGACCTTTTGTTAGTTTTGGCTAGATCACAGAAGGTTGATTTATCTGATATATCTATATCTGAATTATCTGATCAATATATTAATTTTATTAATCAATATAAAAATATTCATATTGAAATAGCTGCAGATTATTTAGTGATGGCAGCATGGCTAACGTATTTGAAATCAAGATTACTATTGCCAAAAGAAGAAAAAACAGATGAATATACAGCCGATGAGTTAGAAGAAGCCTTAAAATATCAATTACAGAGACTAGAGGCTTTTCAAAATATTTCTAAAATCATTTATTCAAGACCTCTTGTTAATAGAGATGTATTTTATGGCGGCTCATCTGAAGGTCTTAAGGTTAAATATAATATAAATTATACTTCTAATTTATATGACTTGCTAAAATCATACAGTCAAATACTTAAATCGAATGAACACGTAAAGCAATTAACCATTGAATATTCAGAGCTTTATTCAGTTGATCAAGCAGTTAAAAGATTAAAAGGTATTTTTGGTAATATTACAGAATGGACTAATTTTTTAAATGTAATTCCAAATTTAATTAAAGCTAATAAAACAATTAATAAATCAATTATCTCATCAAATTTTGTTGCCTCTTTAGAATTGTCAAAAAATGGCTTTATTGATTTAAAACAAGATGAAAGTTTTGGTAACATTTATATAAAATTTAATCAAAATGAATAATAAAGATAGTAAAATTTTAGAAGCAATATTATTTGCATCAGGAGAGCCACTTGATGAAAATGATTTAAAAGAAAAAATTAAAGACAAAAAAAATATAAGTAAATTATTACAAGAAATTAAAGATTTCTATAAAAACAGAGGGATAAATTTAATTAAGACTGGCAACAAATGGTCTTTTAGAACTGCTGAAGAAGTCAGTGATGAATTAACTATTTTTAAAACACAGAAAAGAAAATTATCAAGAGCAGCACTTGAAACATTATCAATAATTGCTTACCAACAGCCAATAACAAGATCAGAAATTGAAAATATTAGAGGTGTTCAAATGGGTAGAGGCTCTCTAGATCATTTGATGGAAATAGGATGGATACGTCCTTCAGGTAGGAAAAGTATACCAGGTAAACCAACTTTATGGTCTACCACAGATTTGTTTGTTGAGCATTTTGGATTAAATAGTCTATCGGATTTACCTAATAAAGAAGAGCTAAAGGCAAGTGGTTTTCTAGATAAACGTGCAGCAATTGCAACTATTAGCGACATTGCAAAAAATGATAAAAATTTACAAAGCAATGATAATTTAGAAGAGGATGATGAAAATAATATTGATGATTTTATTTCAAATAATTATTAATTTTATTATTAACAATCTAAAGTGTTATCTTTTTCCCATTTAGTCACTGATCTTTTCTTATTAAATCGCCCTTGTTTTTTGAAAGCGTCTAATTCGTTTCTCTTTAATTTTATATAACTATCAATATTTTTTTTTCCAAACGCCTTATTTAGAACTTTACTATTATTTAGCATATTTAATGCTTCAGAAACATTATTTGGTAGCTTAGGTAAATTAGGATATTTCTTATAATCTGTATACATATTACAGAATAAAGGTTTCCCTGGATTTATTTTTTTATCCATACCCTCTAAACCAGCAGCAAGCACGCCAGCCTGTAATAAATATGGATTAGCCGAACCATCCATTAACCTTAGTTCAAATCTTCCCTGTTCAGGAATTCTGATCATATGTGTTCTATTATTTCCTGTATAAGATATGCTGCTTGGAGACCAAGTTGCCCCAGATTTAGTTGGTGGGGCATTTATTCTTCTGTAACTGTTTATTGTTGGATTAAAAAAAGCAGATAAAGGTTGAGCATTTTTTATTACTCCACCTAAAAAGTTGTAACCCATTTTGCTAAGACCTAATTTATCTTTTTTATCCAGAAATTGATTTTTACCTTTTCTCCAAACAGAAATATGTGCATGGCAACCATTACCTGTTAAATTATTAAATGGTTTTGGCATAAATGTTGCTCTTAGACCATGTTTTTCAGCTAAATTTTTAACCATAAACTTAAAAAATACGTGTCTATCTGCAGTTACTAAACAATCTGAGTAATCCCAATTCATTTCAAATTGACCATTCGCATCTTCATGGTCATTTTGATAAGGTTTCCATCCCAACTCAATCATACTGTCACATATCTCTTTAATTAAATCATATCTTCTCATTAGAGCTGATTGATCATAACAAGGTTTTGACTGAATATCTCTTAGGTCTGCAATAGATGATCCATCTTCAGAGATTAAAAAATATTCACACTCAACACCTGATTTCATTTGAAAGTTTTTTTCACTTAATTTTTTTATTTGATTTTTCAACATTACTCTAGGTGATGCATCTACAGCTTCACCATTCATATATAAATCTGAAGCTAACCATCCTATTTCTTTATTCCATGGCAATTGAATCAAACTATTTGGATCAGGTATTGCAAACATATCACTGTCTGCTGGTGACATATCTAGCCAAGTAGCAAAACCTGCAAAACCAGCTCCATTCTTTTGCATCTCATTAATTGCTTGTGATGGTACTAATTTTGATCTTAATACACCAAATAAATCTACAAAACTTATTAGAAAATATTTAATTTTTTTAGATTTGGCTATTTGAGACAAATTTTTAGACATTAAATATAATATGAATTAAATTACTAAGTAGCAATATTTATTTATTATTTATACCAGGTATCCAAGAAGTCCCAGCTAAGGGTACTCTTGCCATTGCTGCAGCTTCAACTGTTAATGCACACAAATCTTCAGGCTCTAAATTATGTAAGTTATTTTTTCCACACGCTCTAGCTAGAGTTTGAGCTTCTAAAGTCATTACTTTTAAATAGTTTGAGAGTTTTTTTCCAGCTTTTATTGGATCTAACCTTTTCATTAATTTAGGATCTTGTGTCGAAATACCCGCAGGATCATTTCCTTCATGCCAATCATCATATGCACCAGCAGTAGTTCCAAGTTTATTATAATCTTTTTCCCATTTAGGATCATTATCTCCAATAGCAATCATTGCTGCGCTTCCAATTGAAACTGCGTCAGCTCCAAGAGCTAATGCTTTAGCTACATCTGATCCATTTCTTACACCACCAGATATAATTAATTGAACTTTTCTATGCATATCTAAATCTTGAAGAGCATCAACAGCTGGTCTTATACATCCCAAAGTTGGTTGACCAACATTTTCTATAAACACTTCTTGAGTTGCTGCAGTTCCACCCTGCATCCCATCTAAAACAACAACATCTGCGCCAGCTTTTATTGCTAAAGCGGTATCATAATAAGGTCTTGATCCTGCAATTTTTACAAATATTGGCACTTTCCACTTTGTAATTTCTCTTAATTCTAAAATTTTGATTTTTAAATCATCTGGCCCAGTCCAATCAGGATGTCTGCATGCTGAACGTTGATCTACTCCTTTAGGTAGCGTTCTCATTTCTGCAACTCGATCACTAATTTTTTGACCCAAAAGCATTCCACCTCCGCCAGGCTTCGCACCTTGTCCTATTACTACTTCAATTGCGTCTGCTTTCCTTAAATCATCAGGATTCATTCCATATCTGGATGGTAAAAGTTGGTAAACTAGATGATTTGACTGTCCTCTTTCTTCTGGTGTCATACCTCCATCACCAGTTGTTGTAGAGGTACCTGCAATACTAGCCCCACGTCCTAAAGCCTCTTTAGCTGATCCTGATAATGCTCCAAAACTCATTCCCGCAATTGTTATTGGTATTTCAAGTTCTAAAGGCTTTTTTGCGTACCTAGTGCCTAATATAACATTTGTGGAACATTTCTCTCTATATCCCTCCAAAGGATATCTGGATATTGATGCTCCTAAAAATAAAAGATCATCAAAATGAGGAAGTCTTCTTTTAGATCCGCCTCCTCTTATATCATAAATTCCTGTTTCTGCTGCTCTTCTAATTTCGGAATTTGTATACTCATCAAAAGTCCAAGATTGTCTTGGAAATGTTTTATTATTTTTTCTCATATTTAATAACTTGATACATTATCTATTTTAAAATTATAAAGTTTTCTGGCTGAACCATATCTTTTAAAATCTTTAGATTTTAACTTTTCTAAATTAGCTTTTTTTAAAAGTTTGTCTAATTTTTTTAAATGTTTATTGTCCATTTTTTTTTCTATGCAATCAGCTCCTAAAGATTTAACTTTCCCTTTAATATAAATATCTGTTTCATATAAACTATCACCTAATGCCTCACCTGCATTACCACAAACAATTAAATTACCTGACTGGGCCATAAAAGCAGACATATGTCCTACAGAACCTTTTACAACAATATCAATTCCTTTCATTGAAATTCCACATCTAGAACTTGCATCTCCATCAATAATTAAAAATCCTCCGTGTGCTGTAGCACCAGCAGATTGAGAAGCATTTCCTTTTACATGAATTTTTCCAGACATCATATTTTCAGCAACCCCGGTTCCTACATTTCCCTCAACAATGATATTTGCATTTTGATTCATTCCACCACAATAATATCCTACGTGACCTTTTACAGTTATGTCAATGTCATCAGTTAAACCAACACAAATTGCATGATTTCCCTCTGGATTTAAAATTGTATAATTTTTATTATTTCTTTTGGGATCGATAGATTGCAACGTCTCATTTACTTTTCTAAGTTTCAATTTTTTTAAATCTAATTTCATTAATTACCCCAAGTATATACAATACCTGGTTCAGGCTCAAAAATATTAGCTATATTAACACCAGGTAAATGTGCCATTGCTTGAAACTCTGATGCAATAGCAACATAGTCTTTTGTCTCAGAAATAACAGCAGGTTTGCAAGCAATTTCATCTCTAACTATAGCAAATCCTTTTTTAGTTCCTGTAATAAAAGTGTAAAATCCATCTAAGTCACTTAAACCACTTTGCAGCGTTTCCTTTAAATTTTTTTTATTCAACAAATGATTTGAAATATATCCTGCTGCAACTTCAGTATCATTTTCTGACTTAAAATTTATCCCTCTTTTAATTAAATCTCTACGTAAATTATTGTGATTGGATAATGATCCATTATGTACTAAGCACTCATCAGACCCTGTCGAGTAGGGGTGAGATCCGTCAGTTGTGATAGCACTTTCTGTGGCCATTCTTGTGTGACCTATAGCATGCGTGCCACTAAATTTTTCTAAATTGAATTTTTTTACTACATCTTTTGGATTACCAATTTGTTTAAATATTTCAATAGATCTACCATAACCAACTAAAGAAATTTCTTTAAGCTCATTTAAAATAGACAATACTTTTTCAGGATTTTCTTTAGAGCTTAAAATTGCGTGATCTGAATTTTTAATGATTGAATTATATTTAATTTTTTTTGAAATATCTTTTTTAAATTTTTCAAATACTAAATTATTAATACAAATTGAGTATTTAAATTCTTCTTTTTTTTCTTTTTTATAAATTGCAAAACCAGCACTATCAGGTCCTCTAGATTCCATATTTACTAACATTCCAGATAGCATTTTACCTAAATCTTTCTCAAACTTTTTTGATTTTAGATATATTCCAACTATTCCGCACATAAAATTAATTAAATTTAAGACAATCAAATCTTTATAGTAAATCTTGTTTACTAATACAATAATGATGATTGCCGCATAGAAAGCGTTCCTTGCTTACTGTCATAAAATTCTTTCTATTATACTAGGTGTTTCATTTCTACCTTTATTTAAAATTAAAAATATAGCCAATAGTCTCCCAATAAGTGTATCAAATTTGCACTCATAATTTTTCTTATTTCTCGTAATTTAAACATTTTTATTCCCATTATTTCTTGTTTTTTCCTCGTAGTTTCCGTATAAGAGGCACATGACACCAAGCATTTGGCAACTATTAATTGTACTCGTTATTGTTTTACTTCTTTTTGGAAGAGGTAAGATACCTCAGCTAATGGGTGATATGGCAAAAGGAATCAAATCATTCAAAAGAGGAATGTCAGACGAAGAAAAAAAAGAAGATAAAAATTTAGAGAATAAAAACGACGAAGAAAAGTAAATACTATGTTTACTTTTGGCTGGAGTGAAATTTTCTTAATTGGGATAATAGTAGTTGTGGTAATTGGCCCAAAAGATCTTCCAAAATTTATTAAACAGGTTGGATCTTTTACTAAATATATTAAAAAAATGTCATCTGAGTTTAAGTCATCTATAAATGAAATTGCAGAAGAAGAAGATATTAAAGAATTAGCTAAATCTGTTAAAGAAGTTAAAAAAATAAAAGATGGTATTGACATAAAAAAAAATTTTCAAAATGAGATTAAAGAAGTTCAAGAAACAGTAAAAATGACTGAGGATGAATTTTCAAATAAAAAATAATTTGTTGTTTTGTAATGGCTGAAGAAAAATTTGAAGAAATGTCTCTAATAGGGCATCTCACTGAGTTACGAAAAAGACTACTATGGAGTTTTTTATATATTTTATTAATCTTCATTGTTTGTTTTTACTTTGCAGACGAATTATTTGCATTTTTAGCTAGTCCTCTAGTAGAACTATTTGATAAAGATAAAGGTCAAGGATTTATTTATACAGCTTTACAAGAAGCTTTTTTTACAGAATTAAAAATAGCTTTTTTCTTTGCTTTATTTTTTTCATTCCCATTAATTGCAATACAAATATGGAGATTTATTGCACCAGGATTATACAAAAAAGAAAAGAAAGCTTTTTTACCCTATTTAGTTGCAACACCAATTTTATTTTTCGCAGGTGGATCAATGGTTTATTATATTATTGCGCCATTGGCATGGTCTTTTTTCCTATCGTATCAAAATCTTGGTTCTAGTGGAGTTCCTATTCGATTAGAAGCTAAAATGGGAGAATATTTATCCCTTATGATGAGATTTATTTTTGCTTTTGGTTTGGCATTTCAGCTTCCTGTTGTTTTATCTTTAATGGCAAGAGTAGGAATGGTTACTCATGAATCTCTAAAAAAATTTAGAAAATATGCAATTGTATTAGCATTTTTATCAGCTGCATTTTTAACTCCACCTGATCCATTTAGTCAAATAAGTTTAGCTCTGCCAATTATACTTTTATATGAAGTCTCAATTTATATTGCAAAACTAATTCAAAAAAATAAAGATAAATAATGCATAATATTAAATTTATCAGAGAAAATCCTACTGAGTTTGATAACCTTATGAAACAAAGGGGAGAAAAACCTGTATCAAATAAAATTTTAGAACTAGATAAAGTTAAAAGAGAGACTCAGACTGTCCTCCAGAACCTTTTAGCTGAAAGAAACTCAATTTCAAAAATTATCGGTAGACTTAAAAGTGAAAATAAAGATGCTTCACCAGAAATGAGTAAAGTAGATCAAATTAAAAATAAAATTAATAATTTAAAAGAACTTGAAACAATTAAAGATGAAGAGCTAAAAACTATTCTCTCTAGACTTCCAAATATGCCTGATAAGACTGTACCTATTGGAAACAATGAAGCAGACAATACAAAATATAGAGAATGGGGTGAAAAACCAGGATTTGATTTTAATCCTAAAACACATTTTGAGTTAGGGGAAAATTTAGGTTTAATGAATTTTGATACTGCATCTAAATTATCAGGATCTAGATTTGTTTTATTAAAAAATCAACTTTCTAAACTGGAAAGAGCAATAGCAAATTTTATGTTAGATAAGCATACGAATGAAAATGGTTATATTGAATATAATTTACCTTTTTTGGTAAAAGATTCTGCTCTTTTTGGTACAGGACAATTACCTAAATTTGGTGAAGATTTATTTACTGCTGGGGAAAATCATTGGTTAATACCAACTGCTGAAGTTCCTTTAACAAATATGGTTAGAGAAGAAATACTCAACCAAAATCAATTACCGATGAGAGTAACTTCTTATACACCCTGTTTTAGATCAGAGGCTGGCGCAGCAGGTAAGGATACTCGTGGTATGTTAAGACAACATCAATTTACTAAAGTTGAATTAGTTTCGATAGTTGAGCCACAGCACTCAAAAGATGAATTAGAAAGAATGCTTAAAAGTGCCGAAAGCATTCTTCAAGATTTAAATATTCATTATAGAGTTATGACTTTATGTACTGGTGATATAGGTTTTTCAGCATCAAAAACATACGATATTGAAGTTTGGCTTCCAGGAGAAAATACTTATAGAGAAATTTCAAGCTGTTCTAATTGTAATGATTTTCAAGCTAGAAGAATGAATACAAGATATAAATTAGAAAATAACAACGTTTTTGTCCACACACTTAATGGATCAGGGTTAGCAGTAGGAAGAACATTAATTGCTATTCTTGAAAATTATCAAATGCAAGATGGTAATATTAAAATTCCTGAAGTTTTGAAAAAATATTTCAATAATACTGATACTCTTATCTAGTGCTTGATGTTAGAAAAATAAGATTAATACTCGAACTACGGGAATTAGGAATTAGTAACCCTGAAGTTCTTTCTGCAATAGAAAAAATTCCAAGAGAAAAATTTATTAGTGAGGCTTACAGAAATCAAGCTTATGAAAATATAGCTTTACCAATAGAAAATAATCAAACAATTAGTCAACCCTACGTTGTAGCTAGAATGACCCAATTGCTTGATGTGAAAAGAAATCACAAAGTACTAGAAATAGGCACGGGTAGTGGATATCAATGTGCAGTATTATCTATCTTAGCAAGGCGTATATATACGATTGAAAGAATTAAAAATTTACACGAAGGTTCTAATAAAATATTTGAGAAATTAAAATTAACTAATATTGTTTCTAAATATGATGATGGGAATAATGGTTGGATCGAACAAATACCTTTTGATAGAATTATATTTACAGCAGCATCAAAAAAAATAAATAATGAAATCTTTTCTCATATTGAAGATGAAGGTATTATTGTTTGTCCTATTGTTAAAAATAATAAGCAAATACTTGTAAAATATACAAAACACAATAATAAAATAATTTCTGAAGAATTTGATGATGTTTTATTCGTCCCAAATCTTCATGGTGTAGTATAGCTGATTTGAATGTTTTGAATTTTATTTGAACAATAAAAATAATATAAGATACCAATTACCCAATGAGCAAGAGTTAATGCAATAAACATATAAATATAATTTTCTTCTATAAAATTATTTACAAATAATATTACAATTATAGGCACTAATACAAATCTTAATATAGCCATGTACATTACTATTATTGCTTTTTTTAGACCTTGGAATGATGCATTAGATATAAAAAAGAATGGAAAAGCTGGAAAACCAAGTGCATATATTTTTAGATACACTGATCCATAATAAATTACTTCTGTATCATCAGTAAATAATCTCATTGAATCTTCAGCTGTTATAAATAAAATTAAACCTGCTATTGTTAAAATAATTACCCCAGTAATCATTGCTTTATTGTAAGTTTCTAAAATTCTTTCATAATTTTTGGCACCAAAATTTTGACCAACAATTGCAGTGACTGCAGTACTTAATCCCAATAATGGTAAAAAAAGTAATTGCTCATATCGTCCTGCTGATGAAAAACCTGCAATCGCATCATTGCCAAAACGACTAACAAAAAATAATAAAATATAAGATCCAAGAGCTATCATCATTAATCCTAATGCAGCAGGGATAGCCTGAAATGATATTTCCTTAATTATATTTAATTTTGGAATCAAATAATTATTTTTAAAGTTTTCATAAATCTCTGTTTTGTATATTTTATATAGCAAATATAACAGACCAATTATTTGAGAGAGTATAGTGGCTATTGCTATACCAGTTATTCCCATTGGTTCAAATAGTTCATAATTAATTATTTTACCTGTAATCAATATTGGATTTAAAATTATATTTAGAAAAAAACTAAATATTAAAACATTTCTATAACTTTTTGTGTCCCCTTGAGCTGATAAACATGAATTACATACCATTAATAAAAGAATAATAATTGAACCTAAATAAATTACATTCATATATAATGATGAAAGTTTTAGAGTTTTGGGGTCATCATTTATAGACTCTAAAATGACGTTTCCAAAATAAAGTCCAATAATAGTTATCACTAAACCAACTAAAATTGTCACAACAAAAGATTGTGAAAATGCATGAGTTGCTTTTTGAATATTTTTTTTACCTAATGAATTAGCAACGTTACTTGTTGTGGCAATACTTAGTCCTATGCCAAGAGCAATAATTATAAAATAAACAGGAAAAGTTTGACCAATAGCCGCTAAAGCTGTTTCAGAAATCATTCTACCTGCAAAAATTGTATCAACTAAAGAATAAAGATTATTAAATATAGTTCCAATTGAAGCTGGCAACGCAATTTTTATAAATAATTTGTAGATATCCTCATCTAGTAAATTGATTTTTTTCATACTTATAAATACCTTAATTTAGCCCTAGTGCTATTCTCTTCTTTTTTTAGAATATTCTGAATTTCCTGGATTACCTCTTTGAGGTTTTTCATTATAGATCTATTTGTAAAGTTTATTAATAATAAGCCGCTTCCTTGTAGCCCAATATTGTCTCCATATTTCATTATAGGAACTTCAATATTGATAATATTACCTATACCTTTTTTTCTAATATTTTGAATAAAATCATCATTTTCTAAAATATTTAAAACTGGGTACCATATTATGATTTTGGATTTTGAAAATAAGTTATCAATATTATTTAGTATATGTTCTACTTTATCAAAATCATCTTTTATTTCGTAAGATGGATCTACAAATATAAAATAATTTTTTTCTTTATTTACTTTATTAAAAGTAAAATTAAATCCATCTACATTTAAAACTTTAATATTAGTATAATTGTTTAAGTTCTTTTTTAATAAATCATATTCATTATTATGAAGTTCACAAAAAAATAATTTATCTTTTTTATTTGATATAGACGAAATAAATATGGGTGATCCAGGATAATAATTATTTTTTCCAGTAATTTTAGTAATAGTTGAAAGATAATTTTTGATTAAAATGTTATTACCTTTGTAATTTTGTATTTTTTTAATTCCATCTTTGTATTCTTTATTTTTATCCATATACCTTGATATATATTTATAAATTCCATTACCAGAATGAGTATCAATATAACTTATTGAATTTTCTCCCTTTTTTTCAATATTATACAAGTAAAGCAAGATAATATGCTTGATAACATCCGCATGATTTCCTGCATGATATCCGTGTTTATAGCTGAGCATAAAAATAAAAATATTTCTTGAAATTAATTGCTTATTAGTTATTTAAAGAAATTAATTAATCAATATACAATATTTATATAAGTTAAATAAAATTAATCCCCCAATAAACAATAAAGGAGAATACAATATGCCAACTGGTAAAATTAAATGGTTTAATCCAACCAAAGGTTATGGATTTATAGAAAATGATGATGGAGGAAAAGATGTTTTTCTTCATGTCTCAGCTTTAGAAGCTGCTGGTATTGATACACTTGAAGAAGGTATGCCAGTCGAGTTTGAAATTGGTGAAAACCGCGGAAAAGAAAACGCTATTGATATTAAGAAAAAATAACATTTAATTGAATTCAAACAAACTTTTAGAATGGATTGGTGTAACAACAGCCATCCTTTATTCCCTACTAGTTGCATTTAACATTGGATTAGAATTTATTGGCTTTTCATTATTATTGTTATCAGCATTATTAATTGGAATCTGGGCTTATAAATTAAAACACAATGGAATATTTTTTTTACAATTTTTCTACGCAGGTGCAGGTATTATAGGAATGTATAGATGGTTTGGATAAAAATATTTTTTTTGTTTTTACTTTTATATTCTTCAACTGCATATTCCACAGAATTAAATGAAAAAGAAGAAATGTACTTTAATTTTGTAGATTTAAATAATGATAGATTTATTTCCTATAAAGAAATCGAACAATCATTAAATTTACTCTTTAAAATTATAGATCTGAATCAAGATAATAAAATTTCTCAAAATGAGATAAATGAATTAAAAGGTATAATTGAATCTTTAAGATGAGTATTTGGGGAAGAGTTATAGGGGGAGCAGCTGGATTTGCTTTAGGTGGACCTATAGGAGCTATCTTAGGTGTAATGGCTGGTGGTGCTTTTGACAGAAGGTCTAAATCAAAATCATCATTTAACTTTAATCGAATTAATAATAATCAAAAACAACAAATTTTTACATTAAGTTTTATTATTTTAGCTGCAAAATTAGCTAAGTCAGATGGGATTGTATCAGATGATGAAATCAGAGCATTTAAAGAAAAATTTAAAGTTCCAAAATCTGAAATTCCTAAAGTTGCTAAAATATTCAATGAGGCAAAGAAAGATACGTATGGCTATAAACAAATAGCAAATCAAGTAGGGGATTTATTTTCAACTAATAAAATTTTATTGGAAGAATTATTAAATAATTTATTTTATATTGCTGCATCTGATGGAAAGGTATCAATTAGCGAAATAGATTTTTTAAGATCAATTTCTAAATCATTTAAATTTAGTGAAAAAGATTTTCAAAGAATTTTCCAATCAAATTTAAAAAATAGCGAATCTGACCCTTACAAAATATTGGGCGTGAATAGATTAAGCACTGATAGCGAGATAAGAAAAAAATGGATAAAATTAAATAAAGAACATCACCCAGATAATTTAATTGCCAAAGGTATGCCCAAAGTATTTATTAAACAATCTAATAAAGAGTTAGCAGCTATAAATATTGCTTACGATAAAATTAAAGAAATTAGAGGAATTTCTTGATACCTAAAGATTTATCTGTCGATAATATTAGTAAAGTTTATAAAAAAATTAGACCATTTATTAATAAAACTCCTTTTTTAAAGTCTCCTGATGATATTGATAAATATTTTTCTACTAATTTATTTTTTAAATGCGAATTTTTACAAAAATCTGGTTCATTTAAGGCAAGAGGTGCGATTAATAATATAATTTCTCAAGATCAGAATAAATTTAACAAAGGAATTACAGCAGTTAGTGCTGGAAATCATGCAATTGCCGCTTCATTTGTAGCTAATCAATTTAAACTAAAAAATAAAATTTTCTTATATGAAAGTGCTAATCAATACAGAGTTCAAACTTGTAAAAATTATGGTGCTAACATTATCTTTACAAATCCAAAACAAGCTTTTCTAGATGCTGAAAATGCTAAAAATGAAGGTTATTATTTCATTCATCCTTTTGACGGCCCATTGACTTTACAAGGAAGTGCTACCTTGGGATTGGAAATTGTAGAATATTTAAAATCAATTAATACTAAAATTGACAATTTATTAATTTCTGTTGGAGGAGGAGGGTTAATAAGCGGTGTATCTTCTTATGTAAAAAAATTTTATCCAAATATTAAAGTTATTGGTGTTGAGCCTGAAAATGCTAGTGGTTTAAATCAAAGTTTGATAGCCAACAAACCACTAAATAATATTAAAGTTAATAGTATTGCTGATAGTCTTTCAGCACCTTTACATAAGCAATATTCTTTTGATGTAGCAAAACAAGTAATTGATGAAATGGTAACTGTTTCTGATGATCAAATGAAAGAATTTATGATTTTTTGTTTTAAAAAATTTAAATTATTTCTTGAACCTGCATGTGTAGCTGGGCTTGCTGCTTTAAAATATAAAATTAATAATAAGCTTATTGGCAAAAATACAATGGTAATATTGTGCGGCTCAAATATTGATAAAAAAACTTGGTTAAATTTAACTAATTAATCTGGAAAATATAAAATACCACCACTTAAATTTTTTTTTACACCTGTTGTATTTTTATTACTTATTTCTAATTTTTTAAATGACCTCATGCCAATATATGCAAACATTTGAGCTTCTACTAAATCACCATTTATTTTATATTTATCAATAAGTTCAATTTTTTTATTCAGTTTATTCATTAATATTTCTTTGAGTAATTTATTTTTTCTTCCTCCTCCAGTAAGTAAAATTCTTTCAATCTTAAATTTTTTATTTTTTAATAATTCTTTGAATCCAATATAAGTCATGTAGTTAGCAGTCATTAGCGCATCATATTTGTTCAATTTAATTAGCTTATTAAAATAACTTCTAAAATAATTTCTATCTAATGATTTTGGGAACTTTTTCTTAAAGAATTTATCTTTTTTGAATTTTTCGATTAATTTATTATCAATCTTTCCTTTTCTTGCATAATTTCCATCATTATCAAATTTTTTTTTAAAAAAATAATTGCAAAGATCATCACTTAAGCAATTTGCAGGTCCTATATCCGATGATAATAATGTTCTTGAAATTACAGTTGAAAAATTTGCTATACCTCCAAGGTTTACTATAATCGCATTTTTCTTAAATTTTTGTATTAAAAACTTATGATAATATGATCCAATTGGGGCTCCCTGACCGCCATTTTTAATATCATTATCTCTTAAATTACTTATAGTTTTAACTTTAAGATTTTTTGCAATTTTGTTTCCATTTCCTAATTGTATAGATATTTTATTTGATGGATCGTGGTAAACGGTCTGCCCACTAATTGATATTAAATCGATATTTTTTTGATTAATTTTTTTTTGTTTCAGAAATAAAATTATTTTTTTTTCTAAAATATTTGTAACGAAATCTTCTTTTTTTAAAAAATATTCTTTAATTTTATTATTATTTTTTGGTTTATTTATTATTAGATTGTTTATTGTATTTTGATAATTTTTATCAAATTTATATGATTTTTCACATTTAATTTTTACAAAGTCAGTTCCATTTGTATTAATCAAACTAATATCAACGCCATCCATTGATGTGCCTGTCATAACTCCTAAGACATTAAGTTTTGAATTTTTATTCATTTTTAATCAAATTTAATTTTGCACATTTTATTAACAAACATATCAACAAAAAAAGATTATTTACTTTTTAAAAATACATTTTTTTATTGATTGATAAATAACAAATAGATAAATTATAATTAATTATTACACGCAAAGGTAATAATCGATTTAATAAAAGGAAACGATTATTAAATTGTATCGGGAGGAAATGCACGATACACAAAAGGGACCTAGCTTGCTGGGTCCTTTTTTTTTGTTTAATGGACAAATTTAATAAATAAAGTATCAGACATTCAATAATGATAACAAATTATGAAAGAATTTTAGATATTATTTTAGATGATCTTATCCCATTAACAAAAATTTCAATAAATGAAGGAAATAAAATATTTGGCGGATTTATTGTTAAAAAATCTGATCTAAGCCTTGTTTGTCTAGGTACAAATCAGGAAATCAAAAATCCTCTATATCATGGGGAAATTTCAACTCTTTTTAATTTATTTGCAAAAAAACTGTTTAATACAAAAGATTATTACTTCATAAGTACACATCAGCCTTGTTCTATGTGTTTATCAGCTATAACCTGGTCTGGATTTGACAATTTTTACTATTTTTTTTCCTATACCGACACAAAAGAAGGCTTTCATATTCCGCACGATCTTAAAATTTTGACGGAAGTTTTTAAGATCAAAGATGGTAATTACAATATTAATAATGATTATTGGGAGAGTTACTCAATTATATCAGAAATTAAAAGATTAGGCATAGAGGGCTCATTATCAGATAAAGTTTATAAGATTAAAGAAGAGTACCAAAAAATGTCAGAAATTTATCAAAAATCAAAAATTTATAATAAAATTCCTTTAAATTAATTGTTAAATTAAAAAAAATAAGTATACAAATAATTAACGGGAGATACTGAAATTTCAGAGCCGAAGGAGCAACGACCCGGAAACTCTCAGGCACAATGGACCGTTAAAAAAAAACTCTGGAAAAGAGCATTTAGTTCTACCGAAGGTGAAAAACTCTCAGGTAAAAAGACAGAGGGGTAGCTTGGAGAATTATTTGAACCAGTTACCAATAGACATTCCACTGAAAAATTTTCATCAAAATAATGGTGCTAAGATATTGCCATTTGCAGGTTTTAATATGCCTATTAATTATAAAACTGGAATAATTAATGAACACAAAAACGTTAGAAATCATTCTGGTATTTTTGATGTTAGTCATATGGGGCAAATTTTAATTGAAAATAATGAATCTTATTTACATAAGTTAGAAAAATATATTCCATTACAATTAAAGAAATTAATTAAAAATAGATCGCATTATTCATTTTTGCTCAATAAAGATGGTGGTGTTATTGATGATCTAATTATTTCAAATATTGATATTAAAGATAAATCATATTTATATATTGTTTATAATGCATCTCGAAAAAAAGAAGATGAAGAAATTTTTGTTTCTTGTGCTCCTAATGCAGAAAAAATTTATAATAAAAATTGTTTATTCGCAATCCAAGGGCCTGACTCTATTAATGTTTTAAAAAATATTATTGATATTCCAAATAATATGAATTTTTTTGATATTTTAATAAGTAAATATAATAACAATGTAATAATAGTAAGTAGATCAGGTTATACTGGTGAAGATGGTTTTGAGCTTTCTATTCCAAATGAAAGTGCAGAAAATTTAATTACTGATTTACTTAAAAATAAAAATACAATGCTTTGTGGCTTAGGTTCAAGAGATTCATTAAGACTCGAGGCTGGATTAAGTTTATATGGTCATGAATTAAATGAAAATATTACACCAATTGAAGCTGGCTTATTATGGGCTTTAGATAAAGAAAGATTAGAAGATAAACATTTAAATGGAAATAAAGTTTTATCTGATCAATTAAAAAATAAATTATACAATAAAAAAATAGGTTTAATTTCTTCAAATAAATCAATGCTAAGAGATGGAATGACATTATTCGATAATAATAATAATCAAATTGGTAAAATTACTAGTGGATGTTTTTCTCCTAATCTAAACAAATCTATTGCTATTGGTTATATAAAATCTGAACATAATATTGATAATCCCATTTTTTGTGAAATTAGAAAAAAATTAGAATTAGTAAAAATTAATAATCTACCTTTTGTAAAAAAAAATTATAAAAAAAACGGGAGCACATATGAGTGAAAAAAAATATACAAAAGATCATGAATGGGTTTCAATTGAAAATAAAATTGCTACAATTGGTATTAGCAATCATGCCCAAGAATCTCTTGGCGATATAGTATTCATTGAATTACCATCAGTTGGAAATTCGGTAAAAGCAAAAGATGAAATATGCGTCGTTGAATCTGTAAAAGCGGCTTCTGATATATATGCTCCAATAGATGGTGAAATAATTGAAGTTAATAATAATCTAGAAAATGATGCTGCTATTATTAATCAAGATGCAGAAAATGAGGGATGGATTTTTAAAATGAAAATTTATGATTCAAATCAATATTCTGATCTTATGTCTCAAGATGAGTATAAACAATTTTTGGAACAATAGATGATTGAAATAGATAAATTTGTTAGCAGACATATAGGACCTAGAAATGAAGATATTGGAGAAATGCTCAAATTGATAAATTGCTCTTCATTAGATGAATTAATTGAAAAAACAGTACCTAATCATATCATTTTTAAAAATAAACTTAAACTTAGACCTGGTATGTCTGAGGAGTTTAATAAAATTAATACTCAACTTTTATCTTTAAAAAATAATTTCAAAAAAACTTATATTGGAATGGGTTATTATAATACTATTACTCCTAGCGTTATTTTAAGAAATATTCTTGAAAATCCAGGATGGTATACTGCTTACACGCCTTATCAACCAGAAGTAAGTCAGGGCAGGTTGGAAATGTTAATGAATTTTCAGCAAATGATAATTGATTTGACTGGAATGGATATTGCAAATGCATCTTTACTTGATGAAAGTACTGCGGCAGCCGAGGCTATGATGATGGCTTTTAAAATTAAAAAAAATACAAAGTTTACTTTTTGTGTTCAAAATAAATGTCATCCACAAACACTATCTGTCTTAAAAACAAGAGCTAAGCCCCTAGGTATAAAAATTATTTTTGATAATCCAGATGATGATACATTTGGTTGTTTAATTCAAAATCCAGATACATACGGAGAAATTGCAAATCTCAACGATTTAATAAATATAAATAAATCTCACGATGCGTTATCAATCATAGCAGCTGATATAATGAGTTTGGTAGTTATGAGGTCACCAAAAGATTTTGGAGCTGATATAGTTGTTGGGAGTACACAAAGGTTTGGTGTTCCAATGGGTCTAGGAGGCCCTCACGCAGCATATTTTGCAACATTAGATAAATACAAAAGAATGATACCTGGAAGACTAATTGGTGTATCAGTTGATCGTACTAATAAAAGATCTTACAGAATGGCTCTTCAAACGCGTGAGCAACATATTAGAAGGGAAAAAGCTACAAGTAATATATGTACTGCACAGGCCTTATTAGCAATTATATCTGCTTCATATGCAATATATCATGGTTCAACTAGATTAAAAAATATTGCTGAGGACATTCACTATAAGTCTAGATATCTAAAGAAATCATTAGAGATATTAAATTTTGAAGTAAAATCTAAAAATTATTTTGATACCCTTTTAGTAAAAGATTCAAAATCTAAATACTGGGTAACTAAATCTATAGACAATGGTACCAATTTTAGATTTATAAATGACGATCATTTTTCAATTTCCTTAGATGAAACTACATCACTACAAGATGTAGATAATTTAATTAAATTTTTTAATGAAAATAATATTGAAATATATGCAGAAGAGATTGAGAGTAAAATTGAAAATTCAATTTTCAAAAGTGATTTAGAAAGAAAAGAAAATATCTTAACTCATCCAGTATTTAATATCTATCATTCTGAAACAGAAATGATGAGATATTTAAAAAAACTAGAAAACAAAGACGTTGCTTTAAATAGATCAATGATACCTCTTGGATCTTGTACTATGAAATTAAATGCGGCATCTGAAATGCTTCCGATTACTTTACCAGGTTTTTCAAATGCACATCCATTTTTAGAGCCCCACCAGCGTGAGGGATATAACGAAATGATGAGTGAATTAATATCGATGTTAAAAGATATTACCGGTTTTGATGCAGTTTCACTTCAACCTAATGCAGGCGCACAAGGTGAGTTTGCTGGTTTATTAGCAATTCAAAAATACCATGAAAAAAATTCAGATACTAAAAGAAATATATGTATAATTCCAAAAAGTGCCCACGGAACCAATCCGGCAAGTGCACAGATGTGCGGTATGGATATTTTAATAGTAAACTGTGATGATAAAGGTAACGTTGACTTAACTCATTTAGATAAAAAAATTGAAGAAGCAGGAGATAAGTTATCTGCTTTAATGATTACATATCCATCAACACATGGTGTATTTGAAGAAAGTATTGTTGAGATTTGTAAAAAAATTCATGATGCTGGAGGACAAGTTTATCTAGATGGCGCTAATTATAATGCAATGGTTGGTATAGCTAAACCAGGTAAATTTGGACCTGATGTATGCCATATGAATCTACATAAGACATTCTGTATACCTCATGGAGGAGGTGGACCTGGAGTTGGAGCTATAGGATTAAAAAAACATTTAGCAGATTTTGCTCCAGGACATCCCATTTTTAAAAAAGAAATAGGTTTAACTACTCAAGAGGCAGTTTCAGCTGCGCCTTGGGGTAGTGCATCTATTTTACCTATTTCATATTCTTATATTTCTATGATGGGTGACGATGGTTTAAAATTAGCAACTCAAGTAGCAATATTAAATGCTAATTATATTAAAGAAAGATTAAAAAATTATTACCCTATTTTATATACTGGTAAAAATAATATGGTAGCACATGAATTCATTATTGATATCAGGCCGTTTAAACAAGAATTAAATATTTCAGATGAAGATATTGCTAAAAGACTAATTGATTATGGATTTCACGCTCCTACAATGTCTTTTCCAGTTCCCGGTACACTTATGATTGAGCCTACTGAAAGTGAATCTAAAGAGGAACTAGATAGATTTTGTGAAGCAATGATTTCCATTCACAATGAAATCACAATGATTAGAGATGGTAAATTTGATAAAGTAGACAATCCTATTAAAAATGCCCCACATACAATTGAAGAAGTATCTTCTGACAATTGGGATCATAAATATTCACGTAAAGATGCTGCCTACCCACATCCTTATTTAATAAATAATAAATACTGGAGTCCAGTCAGTAGAATTGATAATGTATATGGCGATAGAAATTTATTTTGTGTTTGTCCTCCAATTGATGAATATGAAGAGGCTAAAACTGGATAAATACTATTTATCAATAAATTAAAACACTAATTTAATAACAATTATGATTTATATTAATCTTATTTTAGTCTTTTTAGTCTTGGTCGCAATCCATGAATACGGACATTATATAGTTGCGAGATGGTTTAAAGCTGAAGTTACTGACTTCTCAATTGGGTTTGGCAAACCGCTTTTAAAATTTACTGATAAAAATGGCACTACATGGAAATTATCTCCTATTCCATTGGGTGGATATGTAAAAATCAAGGGACTTGATAATATATTTTCACCAAACTCTAATGATGAGGAGGGATCCTTTCAATCTCTTACACTTTTTCAAAAGATATTAGTACTTTTAGCAGGAAGTGTTTTTAATATTTTTAGTGCATGGTTTGCTTTATTCTGCATATTTTTCTTTTTTGGAATTGTTAGTTTAATGCCAATTATTGGATCAGTCAGTGAAAATTCATCTGCTTTTGAAAATGATCTTAGAGAAGGTGATAAAATACTTGAGATAAACAATATTAGTATTGAAGAGTTTTCTGATATACCAAAAGCAATTGGCAACAACCCAAGTATTAATATTTTAATTGAAAGAAATAATCAGATAATTAAAAAAAACTTTGATCTAAAATTTAATTCAGAATTAAATAGATATATTATTGGAATATCTTCACCTCAAAATCCCATTATTGATAAATATAATTTAATTGACTCAATTAAAAATTCTTCTTTATTTATTCCCACATACTATGTAGCTTCTTTTTCTTTTCTTCAACAATCATATAAAGAAAATACATTAGGAGATCAGTTAGCCGGACCTATAGGTATTGTAAAAAATGCAGATCAAATGATGCTTGATCAAGTAAGGGGAGTACTTTTTTTATTTATAATAATTTCTTTATTTGTAGGATTATTTAATTTGCTTCCTATTCCTCTTTTAGATGGAGGTCATATAATGTATTTTATTATTAGAAGAATTTTTTCAAACTCTCTTCCTGAATTTATTACAAGAGTTTATTTGGCTGTGGGGATAACAATAATATCTTTTCTCTTTATAGTTGTGACTTACAACGATATTTTTTATAAATAAATATTATTGGGAGATAAAATGACAAATTTTGAAAAAGTAAAAGAATTTATGACAACTTTTGGTCAAGAAGTAAAAACTAGTGCTGAATTTCCAGAAAATAAAATTATTGAATTAAGAAAAAAATTGATTGATGAAGAATTTAATGAATTAAAAGATGCAATTAATGATAATGATATTGTTGAAGTTGCTGATGCATTAACTGATATTTTAGTTGTAACATACGGTGCTGGTGCTGCTTTTGGTATAGATCTAGATAAATGTTTTAACGAAGTTCATCGTAGTAATATGAGTAAACTCTCAGAGGAAGGTAAGCCAATTTATAATAAATTTGGTAAAGTTATGAAGGGTCCTAATTATTCTCCTCCAGATTTGAAAAAAATAATTTAAATATTTTTTAGAGCATCATCTAAAGACTTCTTTAAGTCTGAAATATCTTCAATGCCAATTGAAAGTCTGATTAGTGTATCAGAAATTCCTAATTCATCTCTAATTTTTTTATCAATGGATGCATGTGTCATTATAGCTGGATGCTCAATTAAACTTTCAACTCCACCCAAACTTTCTGCTAGTGTAAATATTTGAATTGTTTCAAGAAATTTTTTTGCTGAATTAATATTACCCATTAATTCAATTGATAATATTCCTCCAAATCCAGTCATTTGTTTTTTTGCAATTTCATAACTTGGATTATTTTCTAATCCAGGATAAAAAACGTTATTAATTTTAGGATGTTTTAATAAATAATTAGCAATTTCTAAGGCATTATTGTTGTGCCTCTCCATTCTTACAGAAAGTGTCTTAATTGATCGAATAAGTAAATAACAATCGAAGGGGCTGGGAACAGCACCTACAGCATTTTGAATATATTTAATTTTATCAGCTAAAATTTTATTATCATTTATAACTAATGCACCTCCAATTATATCTGAATGACCTCCAAGATACTTGGTTGACGAATGTATAACAACATCAGCCCCATTATTTATTGGTTGTTGATTGTAAGGTGAGGCAAAAGTATTATCACAGACTATAATGATATTATCATCTTTTAAGCTTTCTCTAATTTTCTTTATATCTATAATTTTTAGTAATGGGTTAGAGGGTGTCTCAACCCAAATCATTTTTGTATTTTCTTTTAGATGACCTTGCCAATTATTTTCTTTACTAAGATCGGTATATGTTACTTCCACATTTTGATTTACTGTTTTAATTTTATCAAATATTCTTCTTGTTCCACCGTAAACATCATCGCTACAAATAATTGAATAATTTTTACCTAAAGCATCTGATAATGCAGAAATTGCTGCCATACCTGAGCTAAAAGCATAAGCAAATTTACCATCTTCCAATTCAGCTAATAATTTTTCTAATATATCTCTTGTTGGATTTCCTGTTCTTGCATATTCATAAGTAAAATCACCAGGAGAATTTTGCTTAAAAGTCGACGAAAGATGAATAGGGGGCATGACTGCACCCGTAGTTTCATCAGCACCATGACCTGAATGAATTACTTTAGAATTAAATTTTTTATTTTTATTATTCATGATTACATCCAATCGGCATAAGGTAAATTTTTGGATAATAAATATTCTTTATTAAACATTTTATCATAATATTTATTTGCATCATCACAAAGTATTGTTGCAATTCTTTTTCCTTTACCCATTGATTTGGCCAATTTTACTGCACCACATATATTTACGCCAGAACTTAATCCTAGAAATAATCCATCTGTTTTCATAATTTTAAATAGCATTTCCATGCATTCTTGATCAGAAACAAAAAATGATTGGTCTACAAGACAATTTTCTAAATTTTTTGTTACTCTGGCTTGTCCAATACCTTCTGTAATTGATTCCTCTCCTTTTTTTTCTGGTTTACCATTAGTAAAATAATTAAACATTGATGATCCTTGTGAGTCTGTACAAGCGATAATAATTTCTTTATTTTTTGATTTTAGTCCAACGCTAACACCAGTTAAAGTTCCTCCAGTTCCAATTGCACATGTGAAACCATCTATTTTACCTTCTGTTTGTTTAAAAATTTCTGCAGATGTTGTTTTTTCATGAAATTTATAGTTTGCTAAATTTTCAAATTGACCAGCCCAAAAAGTTTTTTTACCTGTTTGTTTTTCTATATCTTTAGCTAATTGCTGAGAGACTTTTTGATAGTTGCCAGGATCGGAATATGGTTTTGCATCAACTAAATGAAGTTTTGCTCCCATATTTTTGAGTATATCCCTTTTAGATTGAACGGTTATCTTAGGCATTACAATTTCTAGATTATAATTTTTTGCATTACAAACTAACGCTAAGCCTATTCCTGTATTCCCAAAAGTGCCTTCAACGACAGTTCCACCTGGTTCCAATAATTCTTTTTCTTCTGCATCCTCGATGATACCAAGTGCTGTTCTATCTTTCACTGAACCAGCTGGATTCATAAATTCAGCTTTACCGTATATTTCACAACCTGAAATCTCTGAAGGGTATTTTAGTTTTATAAGGGGGGTGTTACCAATTAATTGAGTAACATTATTTGTTATCATCAATATCTCTTACACCATATGGATTAAATGAAGTATCCTTATTAATATTAATATTTTTAACTGGGTTTCCTACCATTGTTGCATAAGGAGGAACATCTTTTAATACTACTGTATTAGCTCCAACTCTTGCACAACTCCCAATATTAATTGGGCCAAGAATACTTGCTCCACATCCTATGATTACATTATCTCCTATCGTTGGATGTCTTTTTGTATTTCGTTGATCATTGGAATTTTCTGCTGGACTAATTCCTCCAAGTGTAACACCATGATATAAAGTAACATTATCTCCAATTACACTTGTTTCTCCAATTACAGTGCCCATACCATGATCAATAAATAAGTTTTTACCTATTTTAGCCGCTGGATGAATTTCAATTCCTGTTAAAAAACGACTAAATTGGGAAACTATTCTTGCTAGAGTGTAAAGATTAAAATTCCATAGATTATTTGCTATCCTATGAAAGAAAACTGACTTCACTCCTGGGTATGTAAGCACGATACTTAGCTTGCTTCTTGCAGCTGGATCTCTTTGAATTATTGAGTCTAAATAATCAGCCATTTCGTAATGCTATTTAGTGATTATTGCATTTTTTTCAATGTAACGAGGATTTCTCTTTAAAATTTACGATTTTAATTATGTAAATTATTGATAGTTTATGTAGATAAAAGATAATTAATATATGTTTCGCTAATTTGATGATTAAAGTAAATAAAATCAAAATTCATTTATTTAAGTATAAGAATAAAAATCCAGTTTTATCTTCATTTGGCAGAATGACTTTTAGATCATCGTTAATAGTTGAATTAATTGATCAAAATGACAACAGTGGATTTGGGGAAATATGGTGTAATTTCCCAAATCATGCTGGCAGGTATAGATTCGAAATTTTTAAAGATTATTTTGTAAATTTACTTAAAAATTTTAATTTTGAAAAGCCGACTGATTCTTATGATTTTTTTTATGAAAAATTTAATTCAATAAAAATTCAAAGTGGTGATTATGGAGCATTTAGTAATATTATTTCCGGAATAGATTGTGCTTGTTGGGATTTATTTTCAAAAAATAAAAAAATACCTTTAAACAAATTAATCAATAATAATTCTTCAGATAAGATTCAAGTTTATGCTAGTGGAATTAATAGAGACGAACACAAAGAAAGAATTAGTGAAGCAAGAAAATTAGGAATAAAAAAATTTAAAATAAAAATTGGTTATGATCTAAATGATGATATTTCAAGTTTAGCATCAATTGAAAAAATTTTAAATGATTCTGAAGATTATATGATTGATGTAAATCAAGCTTGGAAAATAGATAAAGTTAACTCAAATATTAAAGCATTAAATCAGTTCAGTTATTATTGGTTAGAAGAGCCAATTAGTGCTGATAATTCTTTAAACGAAATTATTAATTTAATAAATAATCATAAAAATTTAGCCTTTGGTGAAAATATTACTCAAATAAATAACTTTGTTAAATTAAATGATGATACTTCAATTAAATTTTTACAACCAGATATTGCTAGGTATGGAGGTATTTCACAAATAATAAGTTTAAAAGATAAAATAGTTACTGATAAATTATATCTACATTATTTAGGTGGTGCTGTAGGTTTGGTTACTTCAGCACATTTAATGTCTGCAATTAATCAAAGTGGTTTTTTAGAATATGATATTAATGAAAATGCACTCAGAACTGATATTTTGAAACCTGCCGTCAAAATAAGAGATGGTTATCTTTTATTAAATTCATCAATAGGTATCGGTTTTAATCTTTCTGAAATGTCAAAAAATTATCTAAATCAATATTATGAATTATAAAATTAAAATTTACTATGAGGATACCGATTCATCAGGGAGAGTTTATCATTCAAATTATTTAAAATATTTAGAGAGGGGTAGATCAGAATTCTTATATAAATTGGGTTATAATCATCAAAACTTACTCCAATCACTTAATTTTTACTTTGTAGTTAAACATATCAATATTGATTTTAAATTACCTGCATATTTTGAAGATATCTTAGATGTTGAAACAAAAATTCATGAAATTTCAAAAGTAAAAATAATTTTTAATCAGTCTATATTTAGAGAAAAAAATTTATTAATTGATTCGAAGATTTTAATAACTCCTGTAAATGGTAAAGGTAAAATTGTAAAAATGCCTATTGAAATGCTTGATAAATTGCAATTATCAAAAATCTAAATAAATTTATATTTTTTTATAAACAAACAAATGTTAAACAAATTTTATGGGAATTGTAACTGACGTATTATTGCCTCTCTCTCTTGCTTTCATTATGTTTTCATTGGGTTTAGGTTTAAGTCTAACTGATTTTACTAGAGTTTTCTTTAAACCAAGAGATTTTCTTATCGGATTATTTTTTCAAATTATTGTTCTTCCAATAGTTGCATTATTAATTGTTATGTTTTGGCCGTTATCTCCTGAGTTAGCAATTGGAGTGATGATTCTTGCAGCAGCACCTGGTGGTGTAACCAGCAATGTTTTAACATCATTTGCAAAAGGAAATATTGCTCTTTCAATCTCTTTAACTGCAATAAACAGTATTTTATGCGTAATTACGGTTCCATTAATATTGATGATATCATTAAGTGTCCTTGACATGGGTAGTATTAATGAGGGGCAGTCGTTATTTAGTGTTGCATCACAAATGTTTTTAATTGTTACAATACCAGTTATCGTTGGAGTTTTATTAAGTGGAGTACTATCTTCATTAGAAAAAATAGCAAAAAATATATCAATAATTTTATTTGTTTTAGTTCTTATTGGAGCAATATTCTCTCAAAGAGAAAATGTTATTACTTACTTTGCTCAAGCAGGTTTGGTTATGTTATTTTTAAATATTATAATGATGATCATTGTTTATTTATTATCTAACAATTTTAAATCCTCAAAAGAAACATTCAGATGTTGGTTGATGGAAGTTGGGCTACAAAATGGAACATTAGCAATTGTTGTAGCTAATACTTTCTTTGCAAGTACGGTTTATTTAATACCTGCAGCAATATATAGTCTAATAATGTACGCAACTGCTCTTCCTTTAATATATTTCTTAAGAAGAAATTAAGACAGGAAAAGTTTCACTATCTAAAACTTCATTATTTCTTAGACTAATATTTGGAAATGGGGGAGACATTTCACCTTTCCTCTTAATATATCTCGCGTCATTACCTGTAAATCTTACAGAAAAAGCTCTTCTTCTATTATTGGAATTATTTCCATATGCAGCATGAATTGTTGCATAATTAAATGCTATAGCATCACCTAGTTCACATTCATAGGATATAATTTCATAGTCTTTTCTATTATTTTCAATATCTGGAATTTTTTCAAATTCTTTATCTTTATGTTCATAATTATGACCTTTAAATTTTGTAGGTAAAAATATTTTATCCCATTTATGTGACCCTATTATAAACTCCATTGATGAATTAATATCGATTTTATCAAGTGGTATCCAAATACTTACATTATCTCTTCCTTGTACACAGTAATACCCCTGGTCTTGATGCCACGGTGTTCTTTGTTTAGATCCTTTTTCTTTTATTAAAACATGCTCATGGAATAAATTTACTTTTTTAGATTTCATCAACGAGCCAGCAATTGTCGCAATATCAGAATTAAAAATGAAATTTCTATACTCTTTTATTCTTTGCCAATTACAATAATCATCATAAAATATCTCTTGATTATTTGCTTCTTCATAAACACATTTATATTTACTTGGGTGTTTAAAATTATGCTCAACACCCTTTCTTAGTTCTTCAATCCATTTTTGATCAATAATTTTTTTTAGTAATACAACTCCATTATTCTGAAATTCATTACTAATATTTTTTTCAATCATTTAATCTTTAATTCTATATCCTTTTGAAAATGTATATGTGATAAATATTATGCATCCAATTAAAATTGTTAGGATAGTTAATGTACTTGTAAATAATGAAACATCAGAAACCTCATAAAAACTATATCTGAAACCACTTATTAAATATAAAACAGGATTGAGTAATGATATTTTCTGCCAAAATTCTGGAAGCATATTAATAGAGTAAAAACTTCCTCCTAAAAAAACTAACGGTGTAATTATTAGAATTGGAATAATTTGTAATCCTTCAAAACCTTCGGCATACATTCCAATTATAAAACCAAATAAAGCAAACGTAATGGATGTTAAAATTAAAAAAAACATCATGAGAAGAGGGTGATCTATTCTTACATCTACAAAAAAATTAGCAGTTAGAATAATCACACATCCAATTATTAATGATTTGGATGCTGCGGCTCCTACAAATCCAAGTACTATCTCAAACGAAGATAATGGTGCAGCAAGTATTTCATAGATGGTATTTGTAAATCGTGGAAAATAAAAAGCAAAAGAAGCATTTGAAATTGATTGAGTTAAGATAGTTAACATAATCATTCCTGGTACAATATAAGAGCCATAATTTATTCCATCTATCTCTGTAATTCTTGATCCAATTGCTGATCCAAAAACTACAAAGTAAAGAGAAGTTGTAATTATTGGGGAGGCAAGACTTTGAAATAAGGTTCTTCTAAACCTTTCCATTTCATGAATATATATTGATTTAATTCCGTACCAATTCATTATTATTTTCCTGTATAAGTTTAATAAAAATCTCTTCCAGTGAACTTTGCTCTGTATTAATGTCTTTTATTTTAAAACCATCTTTTTTTACATCATTTAATAGTTCAGTAATATCAGTTGTGTTTGAGTTTAAATTATAAGTATGTGAGATAATTTTATTTGTTTGATCTAAAGTAAAATTATATTTTGATAAATTACCATTTATTTTTTCTATAGATTCAAATAATTCAATTTTAATTGTTTTTTCTCCAAGTTTTTTAATTAATTTATCCTTTTCATCTACTAAAATTATTTTACCATCGTTTATAACTGCCACTCTATCACTTAACTCTTCAGCTTCTTCAATATAATGTGTTGTTAAAATAATTGTTACTCCATCTTTATTTAATTTTTTAACAACATCCCACATGTCTTTGCGTAATTCCACATCCACACTAGCTGTTGGTTCATCTAAAAATAATAATTTAGGTTGGTGAGATAAGGCTTTAGCTATCAGAACCCTTCTTTTCATTCCACCCGATAGTTCTTTAATTTTACTATCCTTTTTTTCCCATAAGGATAGTTGTTTTAAGAGCTTTTCTATATAATTGTGATCAGGCTTCTTACCAAAAAGACCTCTAGAATAATTAACATTGTTCCAGACAGTTTCAAAAGATTCAAGATTTAATTCTTGAGGAACAATACCTGTTATTTTTCTAGTATTTCGATAATTTTTAACAATATCCATTTTATTTATTTTTATTGTTCCTGTATTAAAGTTTACAATACCGCAAATTGAGTTTATCAGTGTTGATTTTCCTGCACCATTTGGTCCAAGTAGAGCAAATATTTCTCCTTCTTTAATATTGAGGTTTACATTTTCTAATGCTTTAACTGAATTTTTATAAAATTTTGTTACATTATTTATTTCAAGTATATTCTTCATAATTTAAATTTTTGTAATCAGGTTTGGAATATTTTGTTTAAATTTGAAATAACCTTTTTTTGAAAAAATCCAACTATTAACATCGTATTTTCTATTAAAAATTATAAAATTAATTGATGGATATTTTGTAATTATTTTTTTATAAATTTTTTTCCAATTTCCCTTAGTAACATAAGGTAAATATATTTCTTGAATTTGAAATTTTTTTATCCATTTATCTAAATTTTCAAAATAACTTTCAAATTCAATATCAATTTTAATATCTTTATAAAAATCATCATCATTAAAACATGAAATACAAATTTCTCTTATATGTTTAATTATTTTTTCAGAGAAATTGTGATCATTATAATCTTCTAGTGGTAAACCTGTAAAAACATTAACTTTTTTATAATTTAAATCTTTTAAAATATTTAGCTCATCAGTTGGTATTAAAATATATTTTATCTCTTCTAAATTATAATCAGAATTTAAGTGTAGTTCATTTACATTATAAATTTTTTCTTCAACTAAAGGATTCGCATTTTCATTTAAAATTTCATTATCCGATATTTTAATATTACTATATTTTTTGATATTACTTTTTCTTGCTAAATAATTTTTACCCTTAGTCTGTATACCTGCAACCCATCTCCATGATAATGTATTAGAAGCTGGATCGCCATCCAATAAATTTTGCATAAAAAAATCTGCTCCAAGTTGCCAAGGTAAATTAAGAGTAAAAATCCAAATTGAGGCAAACCACATTCTTACATGATTATGCAAGTATCCATTTTCTCTAAGATTATTTACCCAATTATTAAAAAATGAGAGATTTGTATTTCCAGAAATTGCATTTAAATAAAATTTTTTATTACCATATTTTTCAATTAATTTATTTCTATCTTCTAAATAATCAGAATAAACCGATGGTCTATGTTCAAGCCAACCTTTCCAATAAGTTCTCCAATAAATTTCTTGGATAAATTTTTCACATTCTCTAAGTTCATATTTTTTTAAGACATTTTTCAGAACTTGTTCTTCAGAAATTAGCCTATATCTTATGAAAGGAGATAATATAGAGGTAGTATTATTACTAGATTTGTCTTCACTGTAATTTCTATTTGCTTCATAATATTTTCCTGTTTTAGGCAAATAATATAGGAGTTGCTCTTCAGCAAAGCTGATATTTGATTTAAACATTTTAGTATTAATTAATCGTCAGGTAATTTTTTAGAACGCCTATTAAGTATTTCCATGTGTCGCACTCTTAATATTACAATTGCAATTGCTAATATCAATATTGCTACAGACTCATATACATAAGCAGATGGATCTACATCTTTTCTTTGCATTATTATCATTCTGGCAAGGGCTGTCATTGCAATGAAAAGAGGGTAGCTCATTCTTATCATTTTTGAAACCCAGTACTCCTTAATCATTCCAATAATTTCAATATAAATAAATAGCAAAAGAATGTCGGCAAGTGTGACTTTGTAAATTGCAATCATACCTTGTATTTCCATACCAATAGCAATGATTGTACAAACAATAAGCACTGAAAGTACAATTTTTTCTAAAAACTCAAAATAATTGTTCATTTAAATTCTTTCTAATTTATTTAGTTGATTCTTGTTTTTGTAAAATAGAATTAATGCAAAAGACTCATAAATAACCCAAGAAATCTGATATATTATTGGTTTTCTTATAATTTTAGCCAAAAATCTGTATTTTGGTATCTCTAACCACATTTCAATAAAAGCATCAACTCCTGCAAAAACTTTATTATTTTTTTTTGTATGTAGTCGTCTTAAAAGTGTTTTTGCATTTTTATTTGTTTCAAATTTTGATTCATTTACATTATTTATATCTATCCACTCAATATTATTCTTAGTTTTTTTATAGTGATTGATTTCAAAACTACAAATACTGCATGATTTGTTATAAAAAACTTTTGTCTTCATAGTAATCAAATAACTTAAATATATTCAAATTCAATTGAACCTAATTGATTAAAATCAGCTTTAATTTTACTTTTAGGATAAATTCTAAATGCTTTAGTGCAAGATCCAGAACTGATAAACTGACCTTTAAGCATTGCCTCACCTTTTTCTGCAAGATTATTTATCAGCCAAAGAACTGCATTTAATGGATTATCCAATACATTTTTTGTATTTCCAGTATCTACAATTCTGTCATTGATTAATAAACTTACTTCAAAATTATTAAGATTTACATCTTTAATTTTAATTAAATTTTCATTCCGTATCCAAAATTCCGAGGCTCCGTTTGTTGATATTACATTCAAGGCACCAATCTTTGATAAAGGTTTGTTAAATCTAAAATCAACTATTTCCACAGAACAAATTAAACCATCTAATAAATAATCTAGGTCTTTAAATTTAAAAGGTGCTTGAGCAATATTTATATCATCTTTTATTCTAAAACTAATTTCAGGTTCAACATAGGGTTCAAAGAATTTTTTGGAATTTAATAAATTAATATTTTTTGAACTGTATCGGTTAAATAGATTTCCATAGAAGGGTTCTTTTATGTTCATTTGTTTCTGTGCAGCTAGAGATGTGCATCCAACTTTTTTTCCAATACAGAAATTATCTTTCAGTTCTAAGTATCTAAGTTTTAAATTATCTTGAATTGCATAAGCTTCATCAATTGTTTGAGGTGCTAGGTTTTTTAAAGAACTTAAGCCAGTTTTATTCAATCTATGTTCAAATAAAATTTTTGATGCTTCTTGAATATTTTCTTTGATCATATATGAATTGAATATTGGTTGATTTCTTCATAGATCTCTTGACATTCTTTATAAATACTTTCAAAATCTTTAGGTACTTTGTATTTTTTGTTCATTTTATTTTTAAATGTAGTCGTTGAAATTACATCTTGATACCAAACTTTAGACCAAATTCCATCAGTATCCCTATAGCCTCTTGGCCAATTAAGCATCTTTTGATCAAAATCTAAATTTAATTTTTGACACAAAATTTTTAAATGCTTTTCAGGATTTGCTAATAAATAATCAGAGTTTATTACTATAGGATCTTTTGAATTTAATAATTTAAAAATTTCATAAAGTTTTTTAAAACCTACATCTTGAATTGATTTTAAAGTATTTTTTTTTAAATATGAGACAATTACTTTTGCAGGATCACGAATTAAAAAGCAATTTATACCTTTATCAATCCAATCTAAACGTGTTTTATCTAAAATATGATGAGTCATATGTTTTTGATAAAATATTTTATACTTATTATCTTCTTTAGTAATTAAATTAATAATCTCATCTTCATTGGTATGATAGTAATTTATAATTTCTTCTTTCATTGGATGATTTAAGTTAGTTTTTTTTAAATAATATGCATAAAAAGGCTCATCATAAACCTTTGTATCCTTTCTGTTTTCAAAAGATCGCATCAATGCAGTACTAATATTTCTAGGTCCAGACCAAACAAATAAATTAATCATTTAAAATAAGTTATTATAAAAATTAGTTAATTCTTTAGTAATAGGATTTTTCTTTAATGAGTATTTTTTTTTATTTATTTGATTTACAGGGATAATTCCCGCGAAAGATCCTGTACAAAATGCTTCATCTGCATTTAATACTTCGTTTAGTTTAAAATTTTTTTCTTTTACTTTTATTTTATTTTTCTTACATAGATCAATAATTTTCTGTCTAGTAATTCCTGTAACGCAATATTTTCCTGTTGAGGTAAAGACTGTCTTATTTTTTATAAAGAAGAAATGAGTGCTATTATTTGTAGCGACATTCCCATTAATATCAAACATTAGTGCTTCATCAGCATTTTTTTTATTAGCTTCAATACATGCTAGTATACAATTTAATTTACTAAGAGAATTTATTTGTGGATTTTGAACATTGATTGGCCCTCTAATAGTTTTTACAGTAACCAATTTTAATCCTTTCTTGTATGCTTTAATATCTGGTTTTTTATATTCGGGGATTATGATTATGGTTGGTTTGGAAATTGTAACTTTAGGTGATTGATAGGGTGTTGATTTAATACCCCTGGAAACAATTATTCTTAAATGAACATCTGTTTTCATTTTATTTATTTTGATAGTCTTTATTAGTACTTCTGAAAGTTTTTTACGTGTCAAATGTATTTTTAAGTCAATAAGCTTTGCATCTTTATATAACCTATCTAGATGTTCTTTTAGAAATATGAAATTATTATTATGATATCTTAACGAATCCCAGATACCATCTCCAAGCATTGTAGATGAATCAAAAACTGATATTTTGGCATCTTTTCTTTTATAAAATTTTCCGTTGATAAAAATTTTAATATTTTTATTTCTTTTATCATCTACAAAATCATGACTTGAAACCATAATTATTTTTATCTTAATAGTAAATATTGTCTACTTAATAATCTTATTAACTTTTATAGCAAATCAAAGAGTGACATGTGATCAAATTAATATAACCAATTAGAAATTATCTTTTGTAATGTTTAATAAAAATTTTATTGTTATTTGTATTTCTTCTACAATTGCAGCTTTTCCTCCTATGGCTGTAGTTTTATTGGGTGGAATAATTACTTCTCAAATTATGATGAAAGATTCATTAGCAACAGTTCCAATGACATTAATGATTATAGGTATAGCAATAAGTGCACCTATTGCATCTAGGTTTATGAGTATCTGGGGGAGGCAGAAAGGATTTTTATTTTCATCTATTTTAAGTTGTTTAGCTTTAATTATTTGTTCAATCGCAATTTATTTGGAAAATTTTTTTATTTTTGCATTAGGTAATTTTTTAATTGGCAGCTCACAGGCTTTTATTCATCAGTATCGATTTGCTGCATCTGAGTCAGTTGCCAAAGAATTTATTCCAAGATCTATCTCAATAATATTGTTATTGGGTATAGTCTCTGCGTTACTTTCTTCTAATTTTGCTGAATATTTTAAAGATTTTTTTCCAAGTAATTTATTTCTTGGTAGTTATATTTTCTTATCGTTTACAACAATCATTCCTTTCTTTGTTCTTCTTTTTTATAAGGAAACAAAAACTTCTAATTATCAAAGTAAATTTGAAATTGAAACTATTTTCAAACTTTTAAAAAATATTAAAATTATACAATCAATTGTAAGTGCTGGTATTGGTTATTTTACAATGGCTATAATTATGACAGCCACTCCCTTACATATGCATCTTGTTAATAAATTTACTTTATTTGAAACTAGTATTGTAATTCAACTTCATGTCATTGGTATGTTTTTACCTTCTTTATTTTCTGGAGATTTAATTAAAAGGTTTGGAAATACAAATATTATATATGCAGGAGTAATTATTTTGTTATTAAGTATATTAACCAATACATTCTTTGATTTCTATTATTCTTATATGCTAGGTTTAATACTACTTGGTATTGGCTGGAATTTTTTGTTTGTTTCAGGCTCGAGTTTGTTGGTTGTCTCTTATGAAGAAAAGGATAAATTTACAGCACAAGGTCTAAATGATTTTATCGTTTTTTCTACTCAAGGAATAGGATCATTATCAGCTGGTTTTCTTTTATATTTTTCAAATTGGACCGTTATAAATCTTTTATGTATTCCATTACTAATTATTGTTTTAGTAGTTTCTTTAATTTCATCTAGAAATAATTAAATTTGATAATTAACTTTTAAATAATTATTTTTTCACTATAGTTATTACTATGAGCAATATAGGATTTATAGGCGTTGGTTATATGGGCTATGGAATGGCTAAAAATTTATTAAAAAAACATAATGTATTTATTTTTGCTCATAAAAATAGAAAACCTATAAACAATTTAAAAAAAATTGGGGCTAAAGAATTAAAATCATATAATGAAATACAAAAACATAAACTTGATTGTTTAATGATATGTGTAACAAATACACCTGTTGCATTGAATGTTGCAAACAAAATTAAACAACAACTTGATCGTAAAACACTTGTAATAGATTTAACAACACACAACAAAAATGGTGCTTTAAAAATGGATAAAATTTTTAATTCAAAAAAAATAAGCTATAATTTTTGTGGTGTAATGGGCGGACCAGTTCAAAGTGAACAGGGTATATTAGGTGGTATTTATGGTGGTAAAAAAAATAATTTTTTAAAATGTAAAAAGTACCTTAATTCATTTTGTAAGTCTGTTTTTAATTTTGGTGATGTATCAAAGGCATCTTCTGCAAAATTATTATCTAACTTTTTATCATTAATGACTACTACTAGTGTTATTGAATTTTTTAAATCTGCAAAAAAACTAGATATTAACATTAAACTTTTATGTGATGTTGCTAGATTGGGTTCTGGAAATTCAGGAGCTTTAGATAGAATTGCAGATAAAGCTATAAAAGGTAATTACAAAGGGTATGTTTTTTCTGTAGATAATACATATAAAGATATGAATTATATTAATGACCTTGTTGCAAATTTACCAAATGCCAATAAACTCACAAAAATTACAAAATCATTTTACAAAAAAGCTTCAAAAAAAGGATTTGGAAATTTACTTGTTAGTGAATTAATCGATAAAGAAAAATATTAATAAATGGATAAGCTAGTTCCAATTATTTATATGATTGGAGTGCTTTTATTGATTTTACCATCTTTCTTAAGCTCAAATAATAATTTAAAAACTTTTTTTACAAATTTATCTATTTGGGTAGCTATAGTATTGATTGTTTTATCTATTTACTTTGCTTACAATTATTTTCTTTGATTCATTAAATCAAATTTAATTTATTTAGATGTAGACTAATTAAATACAAATATTTATACGAGTGTTCCATGTCCAATCAATATGTAGCTAAATCGAGAAGATTAAGAAGTACTATTTATTCTTCAAGAATAGAAAATCAGGGCGTTACTTCTTATACAATATACAATCACATGTTACTTCCTGCAGGTTTTGGGGGAAGTCTTGAAGAAACATATAACCATTTGAAAAATTATGTTCAAATATGGGATGTAGCCGCCGAGAGACAAATAGAAATTATAGGTAGGGACGCGTATCAATTAGTTCAATTAATGACCTGTAGAGATTTAAGTAATGCCAAAGAGGGTAAATGTTATTACTGTCCAATAATTGATGAAAATGGGGGAATGATTAATGATCCCGTAGTCCTGAAATTTAACAGTGAAAAATGGTGGATTTCAATTGCTGACTCAGACGTTATGTTATTTGCTAAAGGTCTTGCTATTGGAAAAAATTTAGAAGTTTCTATTACTGAACCTGATGTAAATATTATGGCTGTTCAAGGTCCTAAGGCTTTTAATTTGTTAGAGAAAATTTTTGGTAAAGAAATTTTAGATTTAAAATTTTATAATTATAAATATTATAATTTTAAAAAAACTAAACATTTAATTGCTAGATCTGGCTGGTCAAAACAGGGTGGTGTTGAGATATATGTTGAAGACTCTAAATCTGGTTTAGAATTATACGATTTATTATTTGAAGAAGGTAAAGAATTTAACGTTAAACCTGGATGCCCTCATTTAATTGAAAGAATTGAAGGCGCTTTACTTTCTTATGGTAACGATATGGGTATTAACGATAATCCCTTTGAATGTGGATTAGAAAAATTTGTTAATCTAGAAAATGATATTGAATTTCTTGGAAAAGAAAATTTAATTAAAATTAAAGAAAATGGGATTAATAAAAAATTAATGGGAGTAAAAATAAATCTTGAAAAAATTAATTTAAGATCATCTATTGATTTACAAATAGATGATAAAAAAATTGGTGAAATTAGATCTGCTGTTTTCTCACCTACATTTAATATGGTTATTGGAATAGCTATGATAAATAAGCCTTACTTTATAACTAAAGATAAATTTGATATCATTATTGAAAATAAAAAATACAAAGGAGAAATTTGCGATATTCCATTCGTATAACTTATGAATAATAATGTAAAAGCTATTATTTTAGCTTTAGTTGCCTCTGTATCAGGAGTAACAATGAACGTTCTTATTAAATTTTCTCTTCAGGATATAAATGTATTTACAGCTGGATTTTTAAGATTTCTGTTTGGGTTTATTTTAATTCTTCCGTTTATTTTTTATTTCAAATTTCAAAATTATAAGACACCAAATTTAAAAATTCATTTGACAAGAGGTGTTTTAAATATACCAATGATGTTGTTAGGTTTTTCTGCACTTCAATTTATACCTTTAGAACAAATTAAAGCTATTTCATTTGTAACTCCTATAATTGTTGTTGTTCTAAGTGTAATATTTTTAAAAGAAAAAATTTATTTAATTCGTATTGGAGCTTTGTTAATCGGCTTAATTGGAGTTTTTGTAATTTTAAGACCAGGCATTGTTCCTATTAATGTTGGAGCATATTTAGTCTTATGCTCCTGTTCAATTTGGTCAGTAGTTGTCATAATAACTAAATTTGCAGCTAGAGTTGACAGTGCATTTACAATATTATCTTACCAATACACTTTGGTAACTTTTTTATCATTTCCCATTGCTGTATATTTTTGGCAATCTCCATCATCACAAACTTTAATTTATTTAATATTTGCAGGTATAGCAGGAACAATAGTACATCTTTGTATTAATACAGCTTATAAATTAACTGATCTTTCTGTTTTACAGCCAGTTAACTTTTCTCGCTTATTAATAGCTTCATTATTTGGTTTTTTAATATTTGATGAATTGCCAGATATTTGGACGATTATTGGAGGGTTAATTATTTTTTCATCTATATTAATTATTACATATAGAGAAAATTATCTAAAAAAAGATATAGCAAAGCAATCAATTCCAGTTAAGCTTTAAAGTTTATGAATAATAATATTAAAGCTGTTCTATTAACAATTTCTGCATCATTCTTTGCCGTGTTAATGGAAGCTTTAATTAAGGCAGCACAATATGATTCAAATGTTTATACTATTGGTTTTTTAAGATTTTTTTTTGGTTTTTTGATAATTCTTCCTTATGTAGTAACCAAAAAATTTAATACATATAAAACTAAAAATTTAAAATTTTACATTGTTAGAGGTGCTTTTAACATACCTGTCATGATTTTAGGTTTTGGAGCATTAGTCTATGTGCCTTTGGAGCAATTTAAAGCTATGCATTTTTTAAGTCCAATAATTGTCGTACTTTTGAGTTTTATTATTTTTAGAGAAAAAATTTATAGATATAGAATTTTTGCTTTAATAATTGGTTTTCTTGGAACATTAATTATTGTGAGGCCGGGTTATGTTGATTTCAATATTGGTACTATAATGATTCTTATTTCATTAATTTTTTGGTCATTTATAATTATTTTATCAAAATTTGTTTCTAAAGATGATTCTCCAATTACAATGGTAACTTATCAATACACTTTAATGACTTTTTTTGCTTTTCCTTTAGCAATTTATTTTTGGCAAATGCCATCCTTAAAGTCCTTATTACTTGTATTTATTGCTGCAGCATCGGGAACAATACTGCATTTATGTCTTGGATTGGCTTATAAATATGCTGATTTATCTGTAACTCAGCCAATTTGGTTTACAGGTTTAATATTTGGCTCAGGAATTGGTTATTTAGTTTTTAATGAAATACCTGATTTTTGGACTTGGATAGGGGGAATAGTTGTTTTTACCTCTGTTTTAGTAATAACTTATTATGAGAACAGCAAAGATGAAAAAAATAAAAAAAATATTTTAAGTTCTGTAGATTAGTATTTAATATAAAAATATATATGGAACTTAGCAAAGTAAGAATCAATCATGGTTTTTGGAAAAGAAGAAAAGACTTAAATATCAAATCTTCATTTTACGCTATACTCAATTCATTTGAAAAATCTGGAAGAATTAGAGCGCTTAAAAATAAAAATACTAAAACAGAAAAGCCACATATTTTTTGGGAATCTGATTTAGCTAAATTAATGGAGGGTGCATTTTTTACAATTCAGCAAAATAAAAATAAAAATTTATTAAAAATTTGTGATTCAATAATTGATAAAATTATTTCTAATCAAGAGAAAAACGGGTACTTAAATTTTTATTTTTCTATTCATGAACCTAAAAATAAATTTACAAATTTGAGAGATAGGCATGAATTATATTGTGCTGGACACTTATTAGAGTCTGCTATTGAGCATTGTAAAGCAACTGGAGATAAAAGATTTTTTAATGCTATAGAAAAATATATTGATCACATAGGTTCAATATTTGGAAAAGAAAAAGGAAAGAAAAGAGGGTATCCTGGTCATCAAGAAATTGAATTAGCTTTGATTAAGGCGTACGAATATACAAAAAAGAAAAAATTTCTTGATCTTGCGACATACTTTATAGATGAAAGAGGAAGTATCAATAAAAATAATAAACATTACTTTATTGAAGAAAGAAAAAAACTTCAAAAAAGTGAGGAGCATTTTGATCCATCAAATTTACCATCATGGATAAGAGATTTTGTTGGTTTTGGACCTGATCCTCATGGAACTACATCAAGTAACCAGGGAGATTTTCAAGGAAAAGTTTTTAGAGATTTAGAATATTGGCAATCACACTTAAAGCCAATTGATCAAAAAACTGCTGAAGGTCATTCTGTAAGAGCTCTCTATATGTTCACAGCTATGGCAGATTTAGCTAGAATAAATAAAAATAAAAAATTACTTCAAACTTGCAAAATTCTTTGGAAAAATATTGTAGATAAAAGGATGTATATTCACAGTGGAGTTGGTAGCGCTTATATTGGTGAAAGATTTAGTTTTGATTATGATTTACCAAATGATATGGCTTATGCAGAAACTTGTGCAACAATTGCATTAATATATTTTGCAAATCGACTTTCCAAGATTGAACTTAATAGTGAGTATGCTGATATAATTGAAAACAGTTTATACAATTTATTATTAGCTAGCACATCTCAAAATGGAAAAGGTTTCTTTTATGATAATTACTTAGAATGTAATCCTGACTATTTGCATTTTCAACAAAGACGACACGGTCTTAGAGATGAGTACCATACCTGTTCCTGTTGCCCACCAAATATTACTCGATTTATAGCAAGTATGGATATGTATATTTATAATGAATATAGAAATAGTCTAGTTGTGGATCAGTATATTTCATCTGAGTTAAATATATCAGAAGGTGAACAAGGATTGAAATTAAAACAAATAAGTGATTTTCCGGAAAAAGGTTATTCTAAAATTAATATTTTACAATCCAATAATAAAAAATCTTATATTTATTTTCGTATTCCTTCATGGGATAAAAATATGAAAATATTTATTAATCGTAAAAAAATAAAGTATGAAATATTTAATGGTTATGCCAAAATTAAATATCCTTGGAAAAAGGGAGATAAAATTGAGTTATTTTTTAATTTTGAGCCTAGACTAGTTCGAACAAATCCAAATGTAAGATATAATATAAGAAAAGCTTGTTTGTTCAGAGGTCCAGTACTTTATTGTCTAGAGGAAAAAGATAATGGAAGGAACTTAAATAAATTTATGTTGGATTCTTCAAATAATATAACTGAAAAAAATATAAATATTAATTCACAAAAAATTATTTCATTATTAACAAAGGGTTATTTATATAGAGATACAAAAAAACTATATTTAAAAGATAAACCTAAGTATTCTAAAAAAAATATTAAATTTATTCCATATTATAAATGGTCTAATAGAGGAGAAAATGAAATGTTAGTTTGGATTAATGAAATATAAATATTTTGGTATGTGGCCTGTAGCACCCACTCCATTTCAAGATAATGGAGAGGTAGACTATGATGGGATGGGAAGAGTTTTGGAATGTATGATTGATCAAAAAGTTCAGGGAATATGCATTCTTGCTAATTACTCTGAACAATTTTTACTCTCAGATGATGAAAGAGAAAAATTAACAAAACTGTGTATGAAAAAAATTGATGGAAGAGTCAAAACGATTGTTACTGTCTCTCATTTTGCTACTGACATTGTGCGACCTCGAGCAGAATTAGCAAAATCACTGGGCGCTGATATTATAATGATGATGCCTCCTTATCATGGTGCATTGCTAAAAGGTAATCCAAATCAAATATTTGAACAGTTTAATGAAATTTCTAAAGTTAAAATTCCAATTATGATTCAAGATGCCCCTTTATCAGGTATTGAACTTTCAATACCCTTACTAACTAAGATGATAAATGAGATCGAGTATCTAACATGTTTTAAAATTGAAAGTGCTCAAGCTGCTTCAAAAATAAGAGCTCTTATCAAAAATTGTAGTGAAAAACTAGATGCACCTTTCGATGGAGAAGAAAGCATTACACTTTATGCAGATTTAGAAGCTGGAATTTCTGGCAGTATGAGTTCAGCATTACTTCCAGAAAAAATTGCTCCAGTAATTGATCATTTTTGGAATAATGAAAAAGATAAAGCTGAGGAAGTCTATAATAGTATTCTTCCTTTAATAAATTTTGAAAATAGACAATGTGGATTTCGCGCTACTAAGACGGTAATGAAAGAGGGAGGTGTTATTAATTCTGATTTCTGTAGGGATCCTATTAAACCTTTAGATGATGATACAAAAAACTTATTATTAAACTTTGCTAAAAAATATGATTTAATATCATATAATTGGGGATAATAAAAAATTTAATTGACAAATAATAATTAAAAATTAGTTATGCACCATGCGTGATTTTTTAGAAACACTTCTTGAAAGAGCAATGTTCTCGAGCAGATGGGCTCTAGCCCCAGTTTATGTTGCTTTGTGTCTTACTTTATTAGTTATTACCTACAAAGTAATTACATTGTTTTTATATGAAATCACTCATCTTACAGAATTAAGTTTAAATGAATTACTTGTTTTTGTTTTGCATATTGTTGATTTAGCTTTAGTTGGTAATTTAGTTTTAATGGTCATATTTGCTGGATATGAAAACTTTGTTTCAAAAATAGATGTAGCTAACTCTTCTGAAGATAAGCCTGAATGGATGGGTAAACTAGATTTTTCTGGTTTAAAGTTAAAACTTATAGCATCAATCGTAGCTATTTCTAGTATAGGATTATTAGAAGCATTTATTGATGTAGGATCTAAAACTTCTGAAGAAATTTACTTAATGATATTTATACATGCGGTTTTTATACTATCAGGTTTAGTTATTGCAATAATGGACTACATTAGCGGAATTACAAAACATCACCCTTAATTTTCATAAAAATATCCACTTCTAGAATACATTTCGTCTTCAGCTGTAAAATGTGGAGCTTCATTAATAAGATTTGAATTATAATGATACGTTTGTTGTAAATAATTACTTTCAATAATATTTTCTTCCAGTTCTTTAATTATTTTTGTGAAGTCATTCTTACATTTATTAAATAATTGCAGATTATTATTATCTAATGAATACTGTACTTCTTCTCTTAGTGTTTCAAGCTTTGATATTGGTCTAAAGAGATTATAAACTTTATAAACTTTATCTACGTCAATTAATTTTAATTTAAAAATATGAGCTTTTTCTAATTCAGCATCTAAACTAGGCCAATATCGATTAGTATAAATAGGATTTTTTTGTTTATGAAACCATTTTTCACTTCTCGAAATAGAGGATGAAACAGTATTATGTAATTTCCATAAGAATAATCGTAAATCTTCACCATTAGAAATTGTATTTAGTTTGTCTTCCAAACTAATAATTAGATCCATATTATTGTTATTAAAGCCAAGAAATAGATATTCTAACGGATACATTTTTATCTCTTTATTTTGCACAACATATTTATTTAAGTGATATCGACAGTAAGGACACGGATAGACATTAGCGAGTGATCTAAAAAAATTCTTAAATAAGGAAACAAATTGTTTATTATTTTTTTGCTCGTTGCAAGATATTTCAGCCATTGTATGCATTAATCTCCAAGTAGATGGACCAATAAAATACGGAAAACTAATTCTCATTTCAGAAATTTCAACATCATTCCTACCAAGAAAAATATCAATAAATGTTACATATTCACATAGAAATCCGTCGTTTCTTCCAAATTCTTCTCGTTCTCTTTTTTTTTGAACTCCATTTAGATAATGTTCTGATAAGAGCCATGAGTGTTTTAAAGTTTTTTTAACTTCAAGGCTATTTTTGAGAAAGTAGTTATTTAAATCTAATGCATAAGGATCAAAAATATTATTTTTTTGACACGCATTAAACCAATCATTTATATCTTCTTCTGTTTCATTTTGATTAAATAAAAGCTCATCATTGGTTGTAGCAGAACATACTTTAACAAGTTGTGGCATAAATTTATCGTACCAAAATCTGACTGGCATAATTGACCCTGGAACATGAGTATCAGCATCATCCAGTATCACTCTTTGCCAACTATCGATAAATTTAATTTCTGATATATTTTTTTTAATATCTGTTTTTGTGATTTTATTTAATTCTTTCAATTCTTCTTGAATTCTAAGCCTATTTGTTTCACCAATAGCTAAATCCGTATGATCAATTGTAAAGTGACGATGACCATCTATTCCTATACTTAAAGATAGTTCGATAATTGATAAAAATAAATCGTGTTCATCTTCAATTTTTGTTTCTTCCTTTTCAAGAATTTCCTCTGCTTCTATCATTGCTTTATTTTTTTTGATTTTTTTCCAATTATTTATACGATCTTCGAGAGCTTTATATTCAATATTCATCAAATCATTTAATTTATTTATTTCTTTTATAACTTCATTTTCTGGAACACCTGACTGAATATATAATTCCAATATATTTTTTAAAAAAACAACAAAGTTTGAAATTGTATAAGGAAGATTATATGCTCGTAAATGTGTCTCAGAATTTGCAGTAAAGCTTGCTCTAAAACATCTATATGCTGCACCCTGAATTAATCTTAATAAACTTATACGTAATTGTAAAGGCGATGTTCCAAATACATCATTAGCATTATCATTATTATTTATTTTTTTAATTTTTGAAGATTCTTTTGAAATATTTATCGTTTCTTCATCTAAACTATGCAAAACTGAATAAGTACTATTTGATATTTTAATATCCCTTGGAAGAAAATTAATAAAATCTTTTTCAATTATATGTCCTAATCCTGAAGAATCTGCTCTTAAAAAAATATCCTTAATTATTTCATCATTTGGAATAAGTAGTTTAGCAATTTTATTAAAAGAATTTTCATCAATTATTCCTTCATCATTTTTTAGAAGAATAAACGCAACTTTAGCTTTGAAGGTATTACTACTGCTATGTGAAGCAAAAAATGATAAAAATTGATTAAATGTTAAATTATCATTTATATGACGTTGATTGAAAAATTTTAAAATTTCGATTTTATCAAACCCATGAACATTTTTAGATATAAAGTTAGCAATATTAATGACACTTTTTTTTGAATAATTTGAATTAAATGTTTCCCAAAGTTTCTTTGTTGTTTCTATGTCACTACAAGAATTTATCATATTTACAATTATATTTATTTATTTAAACTATAAATATATTTTTAAAAATTTAAACTCTATAATTATATTGAATTATTTATGAAACTTGATACTTTATTAAAACAAGATGCGATAATTGATCTAAGTTTTTTCAATTTTTCAAACGCTGTTACAGCTGCATATTTTGCTACTCCAAATTTAGAAATTTTAAGAGTAAATAAAAATTTTAAAAAATTCTTTCCCGTTCTTAATAATGTTGATCATGTTTTTTTCCCCAGTGTTCTCAAACAACTTGGAGTCCCAAAGAAACAAATTGATAATTTCCAATCAATTTTGGAAAAAGAGGGCAGAGTCATTATTCCTAGAATAGAAATTGAAATTAATGGTGAAATAAAGATATTTTCTTTGTTATCAGCTCATACTAAAAATCAAGATTTCCCATATCTCAATGGTGTACAGGGGCAATTTGTTGATAGAACTATAGAGCATCAGCTTAGAAAAGAAAAAGAGGATCTTCTCGATCAAAAATTAAAAGATCAACAAACTATTGAAGAAAAAAGTAAGAAACTAGAAAATATAGCTAACAGATTGTCCAAATACCTTACTCCTCAATTATATAAAAGTATATTTCAAAATGAGGAAAACAAATCTGAAGAAATTAAACATACGAGAAAAAACTTATCTATATTTTTTTCTGATATTGTATCCTTTACAGATATTAGTGATCAACTTGAACCTGAAAAGTTAGCAGAAATAATTAATTCATATCTTTCTGAAATGACAAATATTGCAATCTCATGTGATGTTGCAATTGATAAATTTATAGGTGATGCAATTTTAGCTGCAAGAGGGCAATTTGATAGTGATGGTGAAAGAGATGATGCCCTTAAGGTTATAGAAATGGCTATACAAATGAAATTGAGAATTAAAGAGATGCAATCTTATTGGATTAAATTAGGCTTAAAAGATGGTTTGCATGTTAGGATGGGTATCTCCACAGGTTATTGCACAGTTGGAAATTTTGGATCAAATCAAAAGCTTGAATTTACAGCATTAGGTAATCCTATAAATCTAGCCTCTAGATTACAAAGTAAAGCTCCATCAAATGAAATTTTAATATCAGATATTACATATAATTTGGTTAAAGATGAAGTTAATTGTGAATATTTTGATGAATTTACGCCTAAAGGTTTTAAACGACCAGTAAAAATTTTCAGAGTAATAGATTTTCAATCTAAATCTCACAATAATAAAAGAAAAATTTTTTCGCATAAAGGTAATTTTGTGGATGTAAATATTTTTGACACAAGCGATATAGAAGCTGCAATAAACGAACTTAAAACTATTCAAGAAAAATTTAAAAAAGAAAAATAAAATATTTAAGATAAAAAATTTAAAATTAGTTTCTTTAATTCTGAAGCAATATTTTTTACATTGGTATTTTTATTATTTTCTTTTGAAATAGTTTTATTTAATTCTAATTTCCTGTTTGCTAAAACATCTGATACAAAATCATACATTTCTGTATTATTTTTCATTACAGATTTCATCTTCTCTTTTTCTACTACTAATGCAACAGTAGGACTTTCAGCAATTACACTTGCAGATCTTTTTTCTCCAGTCATTAAGCTAAATTCTCCAAAAAAATCAGTAGTAGATAATTTTGCTACTGATATCATTTTTTTATCAGGTGTATTAACGTATACACCACAAATACCATCAGCAATAACAAATAAGCTATCCCCTGGATCATTTTGTTTGATTATATAGTCATTTTTTTCATATGTTTTACGCTCACATTCATTTGCAAGATTTTCAATTTCCTCATCATTTAAAGACATAAAAATTGGAATTCTACTTAATAGAACTCTATTTTTGATACTTTCATTATATGGATTAAATTTTGATGTTTTTACTGGTTCAAAATCATCAACTTTTCTTACTGTATTTAGCGCTGTCAGTCCTGCATCACTATTTAATTTAGTATACATTCTTCCAGCAGACATAGTTATTCCACTATGAGATAATGTATCGTGAACTTGCATCATCACTGCATCTTTTTGAGCATTATTTTTCATTCTATCTATACAATCAAAGGAAATTAAAAATTTTAATCCTAATTCATCCACATCAACAAACTTAACCCACATAAATTTTAAACTATCTCTTCCATCTACTGGTTTAACTTTTTGCAGTGCATTATTTATCAGGTTTTGAATATTTTTTGGGTCATGTAAAACATGAAAATGAACATCAATTATAATTCTATATCCCTCACTTAACTCGGTATCATTTTTTGACCAATTCTCTATGGTTGCATTTGCCACCATTTCATTTGGAAGTGTAATTTCTCTATTATCCCAAGTTCTTAGTTTTGTAGCTCTCCAATTTACATCAATTACTTTGCCTTCATAATTGTCAATTGTAATCCAATCATCTTGACTAAAAGGTCTTTCTAAATTTACAAATATACCTGAAAGCATATTACTTAGATTTGCTTGAAGCGCAAAACCAATTACTGCTGCTAAAATTCCTGATGTTGCAAGTATACTAGTTAATTCTAAATTAAAAACTCTAGATAATACTATCAGTAAAGGAACAATAAATATTACTACCTGAAAAATAAAAGTAACAATTTCTGGCATCCTAATTTTACTAGTTTTTAAGTCAGTAGATAAAAACTCATATTTATAAACCAACATTAAAAGTAATGAGGGAATAAAAAAATATAAAATTTCTATTGCATAATTTATTGCTTCAATAATATATGAGTTGGTAGAGATTACATTCTTATAATCTATCGAGCTTAATAAATTTAAAGAAAGATAAGAGCTTATGGGAATTATTATAATTATAAAAAATAATCTTATAATTCTTCTATTCTTCTTAAGATTAAATATAATATAAAAGCTTATTAAAGATAATATTATTACCAAAATATTTATCAATAAGTTCTGATTATTTGAGATTATTAAAGAAAAGGAAATCAAAATGCTAAAAAGCATTAATAAAAGTAATAAACTCTTAGATAAAATATAAAAAATATTAATTTTCATCTTAATTATAAATATATTATATACTGTATTTCATTTATGAAATCATTATCCAAATATTTATTTGATCATCTCCATTTTGGATTAGAAGACAAAAAATTCACTTTTATTGAAAAATTAATATTTTTTCTAATAATTGTTAATTGTATTTTTGTGATCATCGAGTCTGAAAAAGTTATTTATGAGAGATACTCTTTATTATTTGACTCTGCAAAATTATTTTTTGGTATAATTTTTCTTATTGAATATTTTTGTAGATTAATAGCAGTTGGTCAGATAGAAAAATTTAGAGGATTTAATGGTAAAATAAGATATATTTTTACTATACCAGCTATAATAGATGCAATTGCATTAATTCCTCTATTTTTAATAGGACTAAACGAGGGATTTCTTGTAAGATTATTAAGAGCTATAAGAATATTTAGTATACTTCGATTTGGTCGCTTTAGTGAATCTGTAGATTTTATTTTGCATGCAATATATGACAGAAGGCATGAATTAGTATTTTCATTACTTATAACATTAAGTTTGATGATTTTAGCAGCAACAGTCCTTTATGTAGCTGAGGGTGAATTACAACCCGAAGCGTTTGGGTCTATCCCAAGAGCTTTATGGGTTAGTTCTGCTGCATTATTATCTACAGGTTATGGTGATTATACACCAATTACATTTTTAGGAAGGTTTGCTGCAGTCTGCACAGCTTTATTTGGAATTGGTGCAGTTGCTTTACCAGCGGGTATATTGGCTAGTGCTTTTACTGAAAGAAAAAGAAAAAAGGATTAAGCTGTTTTTTCTACAATTTTTATATTAGGAAACATTTTATTAGAAAATTCTAAAAGATTAGTGTGTTTTGTGTCTTCAGGTCTAAAATGCATATTATGTATTGTTTTTTCCCAATTTGTTTCTTTAAAATCATTTTCATATTTTTTGTAAATATTATGTTCTTTAACTTTACTAATTTCATCATTTTTAGAAATAGAATATAAAATTGTTAGCCAGGTTGAAGGTTCCATATATTGTATTTTTTCACCCCAAGAAACACATTTTTCAAAATCTTCTTTACAAAAATAACCAATTGTTAAAGCATCATAGCGTGAACATGATGTTGCTGCACCCTGAGGAATTGGATCAAGTTCTAATGCTTTGTGAAGATGCTTTAAACCTTCATCAACATTATCAAGTTTAACTAAGCATGTGCCATATCTATCTAAAATCCTAGGATCATTAGGATTAATGGAATATCCTTTTTTGACATACTCAATTGATTTATTAAACTCTTTATTATTTTGCGCTATAGCCGATGAAATTCTAAGTACTTCAAAATCATTTTCATCAGCTTCAAGACTTTTCTTGACGTGTTCACGACCTATAGCCTGCATTTTATCTGGATCTTCATAATAACCTTTGCCGTATCCTCCACCAATAGTACAAGCTTTTAAAGCATGAGCTCTTGCATTTGTTTCATCGGTTTCAATTGCTTTATCAAGTGCTTCAATAGCTTTTAAATTATTTTCTTTTCCAGATCGAACATGATGATAAGTTCCTTTTATTAACCATTCATAAGAATTTAAATTTTCTGATGGTTTTCTTTTAATCCTTTGCAAGCTACTTATTTCAATATTACCAAGTAATTGTCGAGACATTTTCATTACAATTTCATCTTGTAAATCAAAAATATCTTCCATTACTCTATCGTATTTTTCACCCCATAAATTTGAACCATCACTCGCATCGGTTAAGTCAACACTAACTCTTATTCTCTTACCTGCAGATCTAATATTACCACCAATTAAATAATCAACTAAGTGTTTCTTAGCAAATCCAAGAGCGTCTTCATCACTTTTTTTAAAATCCATCGATGTTTGGTGTGAAAGGATTTCAAATTCTTGCATTCGCGAAAATTCTTGTATTAAATCTCTAAATACTCCCTCTACTAAAAATTCAGAATCTTCATCTTTACTTAAATTTTCAAAAGGAAGAATTGCAAGTTTAATTTTTTTTGCTTTATTGATTTTATATTTAGCAATAGGTTTTTGGTCATTATCATTTTTTTGTTCTACTTCTTCTTTTAAGAAATCATCTTCATGAATAAGTAAATTTGAAATTTTATAAACTTCAAAATCATCACTTATATTTTTTAATTTTCTTGCACCATCAATTTCAATTTTAGCATCTATTCTTTTATTAACTTGATCCTTAACAATAGTAGAAAGTAAAATTCCTCCAGGTTCACATTCGCTCTCTAATCTAGCTGAAATATTAACTCCTGAACCCATAATATTATCATTTTCGACTATCACATCATCTACGTGAATTCCAACTCGCCAATCAAGTTTTAATTCAGTAATTGAATGATCGTTTCTTTTATATATTTCATTCTGAAATTCTATGGCCGCCTTAACACACTGCACAGGGCTTGCAAATTCAGCTACAACAGAATCTCCAGCTGTTGAGAAAATTTTTCCACCGTATTCTGTAATTTTATTATCAATAATTTTTCTACATTCATTTAGATTTCTTAAGGTTTTTTCTTCTGAATCTTCCATGTACTTACTAAAACTAACACAATCAGTAGCTAATATAGTGGCAAGTTTTCTTTCAGTATCTTTCATTTATATT
>CABZFN010000010.1 GCA_902525035.1 uncultured Alphaproteobacteria bacterium
AAACAGCTTGAAATTGATGGTTTTAGTTTTATTCTCCCATCAACTGATCTTCTTTCAAAATCAAATTTAAAAAATAATAAAAACACAGAGTTAGATAAAATAAATGAGAATGCTGCAATAAAATTAGAAAAAACACTTTCTGAATATGGTGTTGATGGTAAAATTATTGGTTTTAGTAGTGGTCCAATAGTAACATTGTTTGAATTTGTACCAAATGCTGGTATCAAATCTAGTAAAGTAATAGGTTTGTCAGATGATATTGCTAGAGCAATGTCATCTATTTCTGCAAGAATTTCTACCCAACCAGGAAAAACGAGTTTGGGAATTGAGATTCCAAATATGAAAAGAGATAGCGTTTTGTTTGGTGATTTAATTGAGGAAGGAGAATTTGAAATACAAAGTGAGTCTCTTACATTAGCTCTTGGTAAGGATATATCAGGTAAAAGTATCTTTGCAAATTTAGAACGAATGCCTCATTTATTAATCGCTGGAACAACAGGTTCAGGAAAATCAGTAGGTATTAATACAATGATATTGAGTATACTTTACAAATTTAAACCTAATGAATGTAAGTTAATTTTAATAGACCCTAAAATGTTAGAGTTAAGTGTTTATGAAGATATACCACATTTGTTAACACCTGTTGTTACAGATCCAAAGAAAGCAGTTTTTGCTCTTAAGTGGGTAGTTAGAGAAATGGAAAATAGGTATAGATTAATGAGTTCTTTGAACGTAAAAAATATAGATTCATATAATAGAAAAGTTTTTAGAACTATTTCGTCTGGTAGAAAACTCTATAGAGAAGTTCAAACTGGAATAGATGATGACTCACGAATGCCAATAATTGAGAAGCAGGAAATACAACTTGAAAAAATGCCTTATATAGTTGTTGTAATTGATGAAATGGCAGATTTAATGATGGTAGCTGGGAAAGAAGTTGAATCATTAATTCAAAGATTAGCACAAATGGCAAGGGCTTCAGGAATTCATTTAATAACAGCTACCCAAAGACCTAGTGTTGATGTTATAACTGGAACTATAAAAGCAAATTTTCCAAGTCGTATTAGTTACAAAGTATCAAGCAAATTTGATAGCAGAACAATTTTAAATGAAATGGGTGCAGAACAATTACTCGGAAGTGGTGACATGTTATTCTTAGAAAATGGAGGTATAATAAGAAGATTGCATGGCGGTTATGTGTCAGAAGATGAGGTTAATAGAGTTGTTTCATATATTAAAAAACAAGCTACATTTGATTATAAAACAGAAATATCATTATCTGAAGAAGGGTTAACTTCTTTAACTAAAGATGATTTAATTTCTTCAAATTATGATGATCTTTATAGTAAGGCTGTTGAAATAGTTGTAAAACAACAAAAAGTTTCTACAAGCTATATACAAAGGTATCTTCAAATTGGTTACAATAGAGCCGCTAGAATTGTTGAAAAAATGGAAGAAGATGGGGTTATTAGCGAAGCAAACAATGCGGGTAAAAGACATGTTCTCAAAAAATGAAAAAAAATTATTTATTTTTTTCATTATTATTTTTTTGTTTTCTAAAAATAGCTATTCAGAAAATAGTAATAAAAATAAGGCTTTAGATTATTTAAATTCATTAAAATATTTTTCCGCCTCTTTCATACAAAATGATGGGGAAAATTTAAGCGAAGGTAAGGTGTATATTGGAAATAAAAGAGTTAGAGCAGACTATTCTACACCCACAAAAATATTAATAATTCTAGATGAAAATAAAGCAATGTATTATGATTATGAGCTTGAGGAAGATGAGTTTTTTAATCCAAAAAACACAAATGCCTGGTTTTTTTATGATATTTTCAGGAATCCTCTTTTTTTTGAAGACGGCATATTATTTGAAAAAAATAATGAGTTAATAATTGAAAAAAATGGCTTTGATAATACGGATAAAAAATTTTTAATAAGAGTTTTTTTTGAAAAAAACCCCTTTACTCTTAGAGCAATAGAAGTTGATAGAGATGATAATTTTCTTAGATTATCAATTTATAATCATAATTATAATGAAGAATTTGATGAAGATTTTTTTAAACTTATTAATCCTCAATATTTAAATTAAACTGTAATTATTAATTTTTCATTTTTAGTTTTTATCTTTACCTTTGTATTTATTTTACTCATTTTCCTTCTTATTCTTGTAAGATGGCTTTCTAGAGAATTTGTTTCCATATTTGATTTAATGTTAAGAATATATTCTTTTATAAAATTTTTACTTGTTTCCTTTTCTCTTATTAAATGAATTAAAATATCTAACTCTGCTTTGGTTAAATAACAAAATAAATTATTTTTTAAGTTAATTAATTTTTCATTATCAATAGACAGGTCATGGAAATCAAATTGTAAATTTTGTATAAAGTTCTCAATACTATTTTCGAAATTAATTATTGAAAGTGGGCATCGTAATAATTGTATGGCTTTATTAAAAAATAGATTATTGTTTTTTATGCAAGAAATAACCAGATAGGTACTATTTAAATTTTTGAAGTTAACCAAACTAACCTCTTTGTTATCATTTATAATAATAATATTTGCACCTTGAGGATGTAAGCTATTCTCAATATCTTCTAAGTCCATTAAAAATAAATCATATTTTAACAAAAAATTTCCTAAAAAATTTCGGATACTTTTATTTGAGAATATGTTTAATTTACTTTTCATAGTCTCTTCCCAAATAAAATTGTTCCAAGCCTGATATATGTTGGGTTAAATTTTAATGCTATCTCAAAATCATTACTCATACCAATACTTAATTCACTAATTTTGTTTTCATTTGCTAAAAGTTTCAATTTAGAAAAATGATATTTTGGATCTTCATCAATAGGAGGAATACACATTAGACCGCAGATTGATATTTTCATTTCATTTTTTAGGAAAAATAAAAAATCTTTAGTATCTTCTGGAAAAATTCCACTTTTTGATTTTTCTTTTCCAGTATTAATTTGGAGAAAAATTTTCTTATTTTTTAATAAATCAATGTGTTTAGAGAACTCTTTTGCTATTTTCTCTCTATCTAAAGTGTGAAAAACATCGAATAATGATATAGCGGTTTTTACTTTATTTGACTGCAGGGGCCCTGTTAGGTGTAATTCTATTTTTGGATTATTTTGTTTGATTTTTTGAAATTTTTGCTGAGCCTCTTGAACACGATTTTCTCCAAATATATAGACTCCTGCATTGATAGCCTCTATTACGCTTTTTAGGGGATTATTTTTTGATATAGCGATAATTTTGGCTGAATTACCAGTTTTTTTTAAAAAATCATTGATTTCATTGTATTTTTTAATATCAAACATAAACATCTATGTTGTAAAAAAACAACATTGTTACAAAAAATATAACAAATTATTATGCTTTTTTTGTAATTTATTCAATTTTTAAATAATACAATCACTAATACAAGTTTGTTTCTTGTATTTAATGAATATTCATTAACTCAAAAGGAGTAATTATGAAAAAAGAACTATTAATGGGAACTGCTCTAGTTTCAACGCTTGGCGCTGCTTCAGTTGCTGAAGCTGTTACAGCTACTATGAGTGGTAACCACCAAACTGGTATTGAGTTTGATTCACCTAACAGTGGAACAGACACAAATGCTCAGATTAACGACAACAACTTTACTGTGTCACTTTCTGAGACTACTGATGGTGGTATGACTATTTCATCTAGCTTTAAAGTAATGGATGAAAATACAAAAGAAGATTATGATGCTGGATTTACTTTAGCATTTACTGACGGCTCAAAGCTTGATGTGATTGCTGCTGGTAATGCATCTGGATCACATGCTGTTTCAATTCCAGGATCTGCTGGTGCTGAAGGTGTAGGTAATACATCTTCAAATATGGCTCCTACTGGTTTAGACTTCATGACTGGTTCAACTGCATTAGGTGTTGAATACCACACCGCTGCTGACTTCTTAGCAGATGGTTTGAAAATGTCTTTCTCAGCTTCAACAGATACGGGTGCTGCAGCAACAGCTACTTATAGAAATGACAGTCACTTAGCAATTGGTGCAACTTATGTAACTGATCTTGGTGACACAGCATTAACAATTGGTGCTGGTTATTCTGAAATAGATGGTGCAAAAACTGGTACTGCAGTAAAAGATGATACTGGCGGTATTCATGTTGGTTTAAGTGCTGTAACTGGTGACTTAACAGTTGCTGTCGGTTTTGCTGATGGTTCTGTTGCTGGTGTATCTGACAATGGTTCAGATGAGTATACAGCTGAAGTTGTTAAAGCTGGTGTGAAATATGTAACTGGAGATCTAACATTTAATGTTGGAATTGCTTCAGGTGAAGCAGATGATCACGCTATTGGCGGTGACGACGGAACTGATGATGCTCAGGATGTAACTTCTGCAAGTATTTCTTATGCTGTTGCGTCAGGTGTAACTGCTATTCTTGGTTACACTTCTACTGAATCTTCTGATGAAGGGGCTTCAACTGACGACGGATCTGCATGGTATATCGGTGCAAACATGTCATTCTAATTTAAGATTTTATATCTTTGAAAACGGCACTTTTATTAGTGCCGTTTTTTTTTATGTTTTACTTTTATCCTCCGATACAATAATTAGAATCAAATGTTTATGCTTCGCTTAGTTCTCACAACATCATTATTTTTTATTGTTTCTTGTAACAATAATAAAAGTGAAGAAGAAATGAAAGAATTGTGGTCGAAAGCACAAACTAGAGAATCAATTATTCAAAGATCTGGAACTAAATTCAACTCAGCAATGGACATGGATCTTGCAATGAGAGATGCTGAAACCAGATTGCAAAGTGGTGGTGGGTTATTAGGTAAGGGCGGTTTGTCTTTTGGTGATATTTTAAATAGAGAGAGTAAAACTCAGGACTCAGATACAAATACCGTAAATATGTCTGTAAATGTATTTCTATGGAGAAGTGCTTTGGAAACATTAGACTTTATGCCTTTAAGTTCTGCAGATCCAATAGGGGGGACAATCATTACTGATTGGTATTCGACAACATCTAATGAAAATGAAAGATGTAAACTAAATATTTTCATCTCAGGCAAAAAACTTAATACTGAAAATCTTAAAGTAACTTCTTTTTGTCAAGAATTTAAAAATCAAATATGGGTAAACAAATTAGTAGATAAAGAAAATAATACAAAAATTGAAAATGCTATATTAAACAAAGCAAAGAAACTAAGATTACAATCAAGTTAAAGTAGTGTCATCAAGATACAATCATAAAGTAGTTGAGAAAAAATGGCAGCAAGCCTGGTTAGATAAAAAGGTTTTCCAAACCTTAAAAGATAAAAATAAAAAAAAATATTATGTTTTAGAGATGTTTCCATATCCATCTGGAAAAATTCATATGGGTCACGTTAGAAATTATACACTTGGAGATGTAGTTGCAAGATACAAGAAAATGAAAGGTTTTAATGTGCTTCACCCAATGGGCTGGGATGCTTTTGGTCTACCTGCTGAAAACGCTGCATTAACAGAAAAAAAACACCCAGAAACATGGACATATCAAAATATAAAAACAATGAAAGGTCAATTGTTACAAATGGGTTTGTCTTTAGACTGGGAAAGAGAAATCGCAACATGTCATCCAGAATATTATAAACATGAACAAAAGTTTTTTATTGATATGTTTAAAGCTGGTTTAGCTTATAAAAAAGAGGCTGAGGTTAATTGGGACCCAGTTGATAAGACAGTCTTAGCCAATGAGCAGGTAATTGATGGAAGGGGCTGGAGGTCTGGAGCACTGGTTGAAAAGAAAAAGTTGTCTCAGTGGTTTTTAAAAATAAGCAAGTACTCGGATGAGCTTTTAAGTGATTTAGATAGTTTAGACAATTGGCCAAACAAAGTAAAGGTAATGCAATCAAATTGGATTGGAAAATCAATAGGAGCAGAAATAGACTTTAATATCTCAGGTGGAGATAAAAATATTACTGTTTTTACAACTAGGCCTGACACAATTTTTGGAGCAACTTTTATTGCCCTATCTACAGATCATGAGCTTGTAATTGACGCTTCAAAAAAAAATGTTAGGTTAAAAAAATTTATAAAAGATTGTGAAGGATTAAATTCAGACAAAATAAAAAGGGGTTTTAATATTGGTTTGTCAGTAAATCATCCTTTTATTGAAGGAAAAAAGCTTCAAGTTTTTGTGGCTAATTTTGTTTTAAAAGAATATGGGCTTGGTGCTATTTTTGGTTGCCCTGCTCACGATCAAAGAGATTTAGATTTTGCAAAAGAATATAATCTTGAAGTTATTCCTGTTGTTAAACCAATTGATGTATTTAATGATTCATATAACTTAGATAATGATGCTTATACAGGGGAAGGAACAATAATTAATTCAGATTTTTTAAACGGTCTTAAAATAGATGAAGCAAAAAACAAGATTATAGAAGAAATAGAAAATAAGAAAATAGGAAGAAAGAAAGTAAATTTCAAGTTAAGGGATTGGGGAATTTCAAGGCAGAGATTTTGGGGTTGTCCAATACCAATTATTTACAGAGAAGATGGTGAGGTATTGGCTGTAGAAGATGTTGAGTTGCCTGTCAAACTTCCAGAAATTAAAAAATTTAGTGAATCTTCATCTACACTAGAAAATATTTCTGATTGGAAAGAAACAGTGTGCTCAAAGACAGGAATGAAAGCTTTCAGGGAAACTGATACTTTTGATACTTTTTTTGAGTCTTCTTGGTATTACTTTAGATATTGTAATGCAAGATTAGATAAGGCTTTTGATAAAAGTGATATTGATTATTGGCTGCCAGTTGATCAGTATATTGGTGGTATTGAACACGCCATACTCCACCTTTTGTACTCTAGGTTTTTTACCAAAGCTTTAAGAGACCTTGGTTATTTTAGTTTGGATGAACCATTTAAGGGTTTGTTTACTCAAGGGATGGTTACTCACATAACTTACAAGAATACAAATGGTGATTGGGTTGAGCCAAAAAATGTAGAAAAAATTGATGATAGATTTAAAGATAATAATAAACTGGATGTAAAAACAGGTAAAATTGAGAAAATGAGTAAATCAAAAAAAAATGTAGTTGATCCAAATGATATAATTGAAACCTATGGAGCAGATACAGCTAGGTGGTTTATGTTGTCTGACAGCCCTCCAGAGAGAGATTTACAGTGGACTGATACTGGTATAGCTGCATCGTTCAAATTCATAAATAAATTGTTTGAATTTATTGATAAATTTAACAATTATAAAACACATAATACTAATGATCTAGAAGTAAAAGAGAGTCTCAAAAAATTAATTAATCAAGTTTCAGAAAATATTGAAGTTTTTCAATTTAATAAATCTGTTGCCAAAATCTATGAATATGTAAATGTGCTTAATGAAGGTTTGTTAAAAAATAAATTATCAAAAAAAGACTTTGAGTGGTCGCTAGAAAAACTATCTATCATTTTACAGCCATTTGTCCCTCATATAAGTGAAGAAATTTGGTCAAATCTAAGTCGTGAAAATTTATGTATTAATGAAAGTTGGGTTGTTGAAGATGTGAAGAAAAATATTAAATTTAAAATTGCAATACAAATAAATGGAAAAACCAAAGAAATTATTGAAGTAGACGAAAAATTAACAAAAGACGGTATACTTTCTATTGTAAGAAATAATGACAAAATAAAGAAAAATTTATTAGGTAAAAATATTTCAAGAGAAATATATGTGCCTGGTAAAATTGTGAATTTGGTAACTCTGTGAAAAACTTACTTTTAGTTTTTCTTATAATTTATGTTTCTGCTTGTAGTGGTATTGAGTTTGTTTACAAAGATAATAAAAACTTAACAAACCCCATATATGAAAAAACTGAAGTTAATACTACTGGTTTAGATTTGGTTTTTATCAACTCATACATTCCAATGTTTTTTGGTGTTGATAAAGAAGGTTTGTATGAGTTATCTATTAATATAAATGAAACAAAAACAAACAGGTCTGTAGAAGCTAACCAAGTTACAACAAATATTAAACATGATCTGATTTTCTATTACACATTATTATCAAAAGAAAAAAAATGTGTTATCTATGAGAAAGAAATATTGTCTTATTTTTCTGTTATACCTAAATCATCAGGTTATAATTATGGAACTGATGCATCTTTAGAAAAAAAATATGAGTTGGCAATATCTGAAAACTTAAACCGGTTTGTTACCTTTGTATCAAGTGCAAACCTCAGTAATTGTAAATGAAGATTGATCCACTAGAAGTATTATTAAATAAAAATTTAAAAATTAATAAAAAACTTTTCTTAATAAGTGGAAACGAAACAACCCTTATGGAAAAAATAAAAGAAACAATCTTTAAAAAATATAAAGAGGGTGCGATTAAAGAAAATATTGATACGATTGACGGTCTTGTCTTTGAATATGGTTTTTTTGAAGATAGGAAAATTTTTGTAGGTAAAAACTGTAAAGATATTAATGAAAAAAATTTAAATAAAATTAAAAAAACTAATGATATATTTATATTTATCCAAGAAAATTCTACTAAAACAAAAAAAATTAAGTCTTTTTTTATAAAAGATAAAGATTCTCTATTAATTGACTGTTATGAATTAGATAGGGAATCAAAAATAAAAGCTATTAATTATTTTTTAAGCCTAAGTAAAATAGAGATACAAAAAGATCTTTATTGGATGTTAGTCGATAAATTAGATAACAAATATGTTTTTCTAGAAAATACTATAAGAAAAATTATTGATTTAGATCAAAAAGATTTGACACTAGAAAATATTAAAAAGCTTCTAACTCTTAATGGTTTGGGTAAAGAAAAAATATTTTTTAGTTTATTAAGACAAAATCGTGAGATAATTGGATTGTATAGAGAAAAAATAAATACAACTTCTGATGTAAATGAATTTTACTATCATTGTAAATTTTATTGTCAACTAATTATAGATTGTGAAAATTTAGAAGAATATAATAAAAAAATTCCATTATACTTATTTAGAGAAAGGGGGTTTTTAAGCGAAGTTTATAAAAAATATAATTCAAATAAAAAACAAGTTTTACTAAAACTTTTATTTTCTACAGAAAAAATTTTAAGAAAACAAAATACTTTGTCTTTAATTGCTGGGCTTCGTTTTTTTTTAAATATAAAAAAAATTACTGTTTCTTAAGCCTCTTCATTAAATCATCCAGTTGATTTAAATCAGAATAATAAAGTGTTAAAGATCCAGAAGAGCCATTATCATTGAATTGTATGGAGGTCTTAAGGCCTATTTTATCAGAAAGCTCTTTTTCAAGGTCAATAATATTTGGATCTTTTAATATTTTTTTTGTTTTATTTTTTTTAAATTCAGAAGTTATATTTTCTACTTGTCTAACACTAAGTTTTTTATCAATTATTTCTCTAGCTTTATCAATTGAATCTGGCACACCAATAAGAGCGCGTGCATGTCCCATGGATAGTTCACCATTTATAACCATTTGTTGTATTGTTTTATCAAGCTCTAATAGTCGCAAAATATTTGAAACATGGCTTGAGCTTTTACCAATTAGCTTAGCAAGTTTTTCATTATTAATCTCCTTTATGTCAATTAGTCCTTTATATGCATTTGCTTCTTCAATAACATTTAGATCTTCTCTTTGAATATTTTCAATTAAAGCAGCTTCTAAAATGTTGTTGTCATCTAGGTTTTTAATGACACATTCTACTTCATGCATTCCGTTTAATTGACACGCCCTCCACCTTCTTTCCCCAGCAATAATCTGATATTGGCCATCTTTTATTGGTTTTATAATTATAGGTTGAATTAATCCTTGATTTTTAATTGAAGATGAAAGCTCTTTAAGGTCTTCATCTTTAAATTTCTTTCTTGGTTGAGTGGGGTTTGGGATTATTTGAGAAATATTAATTTTTTGAATCCCATTGTTACTTTCAGTGTTGTTATTTGTGGTTGATAAAAGAGCTCCTAGGCCCATTCCTAGTTTATTTTCTTTATTCATATTTTTTATTTTGATTTAAAATTACTTCTTTTGCAAGCTCTATATAAGCCAAAGAGCCTGCGGCTTGTGTATCGTATACCAATGCTGGTTTACCATGGCTTGGAGCTTCAGATATTTTAACATTTCTGGGAATGGTTGTTTTGTATACTTGATTTCCAAAATGTTGCCTTACATCTTTCTCAACCAAAGAACTTAGTGAGTTTCTTCTGTCTAACATTGTTAATAGTATCCCTTCAATCTTTAGATCTTTATTAAAACTTTGTTGAATTAATTTGATCGTTTGCATTAAAGCTGAAAGGCCTTCAAGGGCAAAAAACTCAGACTGAAGAGGAATTAGCGTTGTGTTAGATGCTACTAATGAATTAATTGTGAGTAAACCTAGTGCTGGTGGACAATCTACAAAAATAAAATCAAAATTATTAATTTCAGAAAATATTGATTTAAAAATATATTCCCTGTTTTCAAAATTTGTTAGCTCAATCTCGGCTGCAGCTAAGTCTGTATTTGATCCAATTATTTTAAGACCAGGAATTAATGTTTCTTTAATGCCATCTGTTAAAAGTTTTTTTTCGTGAATCATTTCATAAATAGATGGTTTTCTATCATCATAAGATAATCCTAAGCCTGTACTGGCATTACCTTGTGGGTCAGCATCCACAATTAGAACATTTTTTTTTACTGCGGCTAATGAGGTTGCTAGGTTTATCGTTGTTGTGGTTTTGCCGACTCCCCCTTTTTGGTTAGATATAGAAATTATTTTTTTCACAGTTTCTTATATTTGTTTATCTTTAACACAAAACCTTCGCCCTTGCTTTTGCTTGGGTAGAGGTTGTATTTGAAACTAAATGATTTTTTGGCATCTTCAATTTCTTTCATAACACTTCTTCCTTTAAGGAGAAGTAATGATGTATTTTTTTTAGTAAAAAAACGTGAATAATCTAATAGTTTAATTAATGGTGCAAAAGCCCTGCAAACAATAAAATCAAATTTTTGATTTTTGATTTTCTCAACTCTTGCACAAATAGTTTTAATTTCAATGTTGTTTTCATATGCAAATTCTTTAATAAAGTTTATTTTTTTCATTTTGGAGTCGACTAGTAATATGTTTGTGTGCCCAAAAATATGTAAAATTATTCCAGGCAGACCTGCGCCAGTACCAAGATCTATTATTGATGAATTTTTTTTTGCGATAAACTCAGACAATTGCAAAGAGTCATTAATATGCCTATCCCAAGCAAGATCAATTGTGGATGGCCCCACCAAGTTGTGTATTTTGTTGCTTTTTTCTAACTCCTGTAAGTAGTTATCAATTAAATCAATTTGTTTTCTACTAAGATTATATTTATTTATTACAGAGTTTTTATCCAAATTATGCTGCTTTTTTATTTTTGTTTTTTTTAATATATCTGAGCAAGGCTATAGTAGCAGCTGGTGTTACACCTGATATCCTTGAAGCTGCTCCAAGAGTTGGTGGTTTAATTTTTGACAATTTTTCAATTATCTCATTAGACAAGCTCCCAACTGATTTATAATTAATTGACTTCGGGATTACTAAATTTTCTTCTTTTTCAAAATCTTTTATATCCATCCTTTGTCTATCAAGATAACCTGCATACTTAGCTTCAATTTCAATTTGTTCTATTACATCATCTTCTAAATCATTTAATTCAGGAAGGATCTGTTTAAGCTTGGGGGTTGTAATGTTAGAAAAAGATAAAAGGTCTATAATATTTCTTTTCTTTCCATCTTTGTTAATTTTAATTCCTTTTTTTAGAAGAGCGTCTGGAGAGAATTTGTGCATTTTAACAAACTTAAAACCATCATTTATCCTTCTAGATTTTTTTTCAAAGTCTCTTTGTCTGCTTATATCAACACAACCCATATCAATTCCAAGTGGGGTTAATCTTAAATCAGCATTGTCGGCACGAAGGAGAAGTCTGTATTCAGACCTTGAAGTAAACATTCTATATGGCTCTTTAGTTCCTTTTGTAACCAAATCATCTATTAAAACACCTATGTACCCTGAGGATCTAGCTATTATAAATTCTTTATTGGATGTTGTTTTAAGAGAAGCGTTTATCCCAGCCATTATACCTTGTGCAGCTGCTTCTTCATATCCAGTTGTTCCGTTTATTTGTCCTGCAAAAAATAAATTTTTAATTTTTTTTGTTTCAAGTGTGTGTGTTAATTCCTGCGGATCAATAAAATCATATTCAATGGCATAAGCGGGTTGTGTAATTGTAACATTCTCTAAACCCTTAATAGTCTTTACAAACTGCTCTTGAATTTCAGTTGGAAGAGAAGAAGATATTCCGTTTGGATATATTAAATCACTATCTAATCCTTCAGGCTCTAAAAATATTTGGTGTGATGATTTTCTTTTAAATTTATGAATCTTGTCTTCAATTGAGGGACAATACCTAGCTCCCATAGATTTTATCTCCCCTGAGTACATTGGTGATAGGTTAAGATTCTGAGCAATTATTTTGTGGGTGTTTTTATTAGTGTGGGTAATAAAACAAGATATTTGAGGAATGTGGATATCTCTGTTGACAAAAGAAAATGGAATGGGTTTTTTATCTGGTTTTTGTTCATCTAAATCATTGAATTTTATAGTTTTTTTAAGTAATCTTGGAGGTGTTCCTGTTTTCAATCTGCCTATTGAAAACTTTAGGTCTTTAAGCCTTTTTGCAAGCTTTATTGATGGTTTGTCACCAACTCTTCCAGCTTCTTGTTTTTCTGATCCTATTCTTATAAGCCCTTGTAAAAATGTGCCTGTAGTTAAAACTACAGATTTAGCAGTTATTTTATTATTATTATCTAAAACAACCCCAGTTACCTGATTTCTTGAAACAATTAAGTCTTCAACCGAACCTTCAATAATTTCAAGGTTTTTTTGCTCAGATACTAGCTCATTTATGGCATTTTTATATAAAATTCGGTCTGTTTGAGCCCTTGGACCTCTTACAGCAGCACCTCTACTAGAGTTTAACATTCTAAATTGTATACATGATCTGTCTGTAGCTTTAGCCATTATTCCATCCAAAGCATCTATTTCCTTTACAAGGTGACCTTTTCCAAGACCTCCAATTGCAGGATTACAAGACATTTCACCTATTTTTTCAATTTTATGAGTAATTAAGGCTGTTTTTGATCCAGTTCTTGCAGATGAGCATGATGCTTCTACACCTGCATGCCCTCCGCCAATTACAATTACATCAAATTTATTGTCCATATTTTTTTTCACGTGAAATTATTTACCAATGCAAAAATCACTAAATATTATATCTAAAATTTTCTCAATATCAAATTTTTGATTAATTCCATCAATATACATAATTGATCTTCTAACATTTTCTGCAGCAATATCTATTTCTTTTAAATCTAGCCCTTTTAGTAATACAAGAGATTTTTTTAGGTTTTCCACATGTCTTTCACGTGAAAAGACTGGTCCAGAAATTGGTTTTTTCTTTAACATTAATGATATGTTTTTAATAAGATTTTCAATTCCGTAACCTGATACTGATGAAATGCTTTGTATGCCATTTATTTTCTTTTTATTAATATCATATTTTGATTTAACAAATATTTTTGATTTGATTTTACTGTAGTTTTTCTTTTCCTTATTTTTGAGGAAAACTATATTTAAATCAGACTTTTCTGCGCTCTCTAACGATCTTTCAATACCAATTTTTTCAATTAAGTTCTTATATTTTCTTATTCCAGCTGTATCAATAAAGGTGTATTTATCTCCCTGAATATCTAGCGTGGAACTTACTAGATCAGTTGTTGTACCTGGTATATTAGTAACTATAGAAACCTCTTTGTTGTTAATATAATTTATAAAGGAAGATTTTCCTGTGTTGGGCTTTCCAATAATGGTTATTGTAAAACCGTTATGTATTTGTCTAGATAAAGATGATCTTATGATAATATTTTCAATTTTTTTAGATATGTTCTTATTTTGTTCTCTTATGCTTTTATATATTTCTTTAGGAAGGTCTTCGTCAGCAAAATCTATAATGGCTTCTATATCCGCTAGAAGTTTTTTTTGTTTATTTGATATTTTATTAACTAATTTATCTAAATTTCCATTTAAATTACCAATGGCTATCTTTCTTTGATTTTCAGTTTCTGCATTAACTAAATCATTAATTGTTTCAGCTTCTAAAACACTAAGTTTGTCATTTATTAGAGCTCTTTTGGTAAACTCTCCAGGCTCAGCAAGTCTGATCTGTTTTTTCAATAGGGTTTTAGTTATTTTGTTAATTACAGAAATGCTTCCATGACAAGATATTTCCACCATATCCTCCCCTGTATAGCTTTTTGGTGATTTAAAAAAAGTTGTTAGCGTTTGATCTATAACGCTTTTTCCATCTAATAAATTATTTAATGTAGCAAAGTTTGTTTTAAATTTTTTTTTAGAAGATATTGATTTTATTAGTTTATGAGAGCCTTTTCCTGAAACCCTAAAGACGGCTATACCCGATTTACCTCTTTGTGTAGCAAGAGCAAAGATTATCTCTCTGGAAAGTTTCATTTTTTGGGAATTAAACCCAAGACGATATTAAGTAAATAAGAAAAATTATAAAAAATTTATATTTATTTAGTTCCCATGCTTTGGAAGAACTCATTGTTTGTTTTTGTATTTTTCATTTTATCTAACAAGAACTCCATGGCTTCTGTACTTCCCATTGGGGCTAGTATCTTTCTTAAAATAAAGATCTTTCCGAGCTCATTTTTATCAAGTAATAGTTCTTCTTTTCTTGTTCCTGACTTACCAATATCGAATGCTGGGTAAGTTCTTTTTTGGCTAAGTTTTCTATCTAGGACCATTTCACTGTTACCAGTACCTTTAAATTCTTCAAATATAACTTCATCCATTCTACTTCCAGTATCTATTAAAGCAGTAGCAATAATTGTAAGTGATCCACCTTTTTCTACATTCCTTGCAGCTCCGAAAAATCTTTTTGGTCTTTGTAAAGCATTAGCATCAACGCCGCCTGTTAATACTTTTCCACTAGATGGAACAACTGTATTATAAGCTCTTCCAAGCCTGGTAATTGAATCAAGAAGAATTACAACATCATGTTTATATTCAACTAGTCTCTTAGCTTTTTCAATAACCATTTCAGCAACCTGAACATGGCGTGAAGCAGGTTCATCGAAAGTCGAGCTAATAACCTCGCCCTTAACCGACCTTTGCATATCTGTAACTTCTTCTGGTCTTTCATCAATTAGCAATACAATCAGTTTAGCGTCTGGGCTATTAGCAGTTATAGCATTTGCAATTTTCTGCATAATTATTGTTTTTCCAGTGAAAGGTTGCGCAACAATTAATTGTCTTTGTCCTTTTCCAAGAGGAGCAATAATATCAATTATTCTTTCTGTGTTATCTGGCATAGGTTTTTCTTGTTCTAGTTTAAACCTTGCTTCAGGATACAGTGGTGTTAAATCTTCAAAATTCACCCTGTTCTTAACCAAATCAGTTTCTTGACCGTTTATTTTATTAATTTTAGTTATCGCAAAATATCTTTCTCCTTGCTTTGGAGATCGAATTTCACCTTCAACGCTATCACCTGTTCTTAAGCTAAATTTTTTAATTTGTGATGGAGAAATATAGATATCATCTGGACCAGGAAGATAGTTTGACTCTGAAGATCTCAAAAAACCAAAACCATCTTGCATAATTTCAATTACTCCTAAACCAGTAATAATTTCACCTTCCTCAGCAATTGTTTTTAAGATTGCAAACATCAAATCTTGTTTTCTAAGAGATGAAGGGTTTTCTATACCAAGGTTGTCCGCCTGCTTTAAAAGCTCTTGAGGTTCTTTTCCTTTTAATTCTTGTAAATTCATAATGTTGTTGGGGTAATTTAGAAATGAGTGATTTTAATAATCAAAATCTAAGTTAATGTCAAAATAATAATAATATATTATTTATATATTTAATTGTAGTATTAGTTGTAAGGTTAAAAAGCTTAATTATTACTTTATTATTGTATCATTCTTTATTTACCAACATATGAATAACAATGCTGAAAAAGATGTTAATTTAAAGCATATTGAAAAAAAATATTATTTTTAAATAATTTGTAATGCAATAAGTTTCTAATAACTTGTTATTAATTTTGTATAATGAACATATTAACAGCCGGCCTATAATATTCATATTACTTATTAAGTTGTTAACAACACATTTTTAAAACAAAAGAACTATTTCTTAAATTCAAATTACATTTAATAGTGTTTATAACTATAATTTTTACTAACACACTTATGCACCAAAAATTTATATTAGCTAGTTCAAGTAAATCCAGATACAAAATATTAAAAAATGCAGGATTAAATTTCATACAAATAAAACCAAATTGTAACGAAGAGGATATTAAAAAAACCATTAACAGAAACACAAAACCTGAAATTTTTGCAAAAAAACTTTCTTATGAAAAAGCAAGAAGCGTAAGTAAACAAAAAACGTATTCTAACAAGATTGTTTTGGGTTGTGATACCGTAATTTATCACAATGGAAAAATTTTAGATAAAGTAAACTCTGTTGAGAAAGCCAAAAAAAAAATTAAGTCTTTATCAGGAAAAACACACTTAATAGTATCCGGTCTAACTATTTGTTTTAATGGAACCAAGATTTGGGAAAATTATGAAAAAACCCAGGTTAAAATAAGAAAACTTAATAACAGTGAAATAAATACATACTTAGAAAAAACAGGCAAACAAATACTAAGCTCAGTAGGATGTTATCAAATAGAAAGCTTAGGGCCCAATATTATTGAGAGCATAAAAGGAGATTATTTTAATGTTATGGGATTACCTTTATTTAATTTGCTAGATTATTTATATTCAAAAAAATGAAAAAACTTTATGTAGTTGGTAGTAGGGTGTCTAAAAGTCTTTCGCCAACAATATTTAATTATTGGTTTAAAAAATATAACATTAAAGCAAGTTATGGATACTTAGAGCTTACAGAAAAAAACTTTCATAAAAAAATAAAAGAAGTCTTGGAAAAAAAAGATACTCTTGGTTTAAATGTGACCATTCCATTTAAAAAAAAAATAATCAAGCACCTTGGTAAAATAGACGCTCATGCAAAAAAAATTGGTGCGGTAAATTGTGTAACAAATAAAAAAACCATAAACGGAACCAACACCGATTGGACAGGATATTACAAAACACTGCCAAACATAAAAAAAGCTAAAAATAGAAAAGTTGTTATTCTAGGCTACGGAGGCGCATCACACGCTATACACTACGTTTTAAAGAAGAGGGGCTTTAAGAATATTTTAATTTTCAATAGATCTAAGAAAAAAATTAAGTATTTAAACAAGATTGAGTTTACAAAAGCATATAGCGATCTTGAATCACACCTTGAGGGAGTTTTTTTAATAATAAATACCACGCCAATAAACCCTATATTGAAAAAAAACATAAGACTTATTACAAAATCCACAATTGTAAGCGATATTGTTTATAGCCCAAAAAACACAACATTTCTTAAAAATTTTCCAAAGAATAAAAAAATTTATGGAATATCAATGTTGATAGAGCAGGCAAAACCGTGTTTTAAGATGTGGTTTGGTAAAAACCCGTCTATAGACAAAAAAATGCTTAAAGCAATTTATAAAAAAATTTAATGACGCAAATCATAGCAATAACAGGCGGCATAGGATCAGGCAAATCTACCCTTTGTAGTAAATTAAAAGAAAAAGGTTTCAAAATTCATAGTTCAGACGAGCAGGTGGGCAAAATATATAAAAACCGTGAAAAAAAATTTATTACTTATTTGCGTACTATAGGTTTATCAAAATCCATTTCAAAAAAAAATATAAATAAAAAAATTATAACAAAAATCATTTTTGAAAATAAACAGATAAGAAAAAAACTCGAGTTATACATATTTAAGATAGTTAGAAAAAAGAGATCTGATTTTATAAAACAGGAGAAAGAAAAAAAAACCAGAATAATATTTATTGATATACCCTTGTTGTTTGAAAATAATTTAGAGAAACAATTCCACAAAGTAATATCTATAATAGCCTCAAAACAAGTAAGATTAAAAAGATTAAAAAAAACAAGGAAAATGACAGAAACACAGTTTAAACACATAATTAGATCCCAAACTTCAGACATTATGAGAAAAAAGAAATCTGATTATATTATTTACAATAACTCGACACTAAAGGATTATAAAACTAAAATTAATAAGTTTATAAATAAACTGTAATTAAAACAATGAGAGAAATAGTAATTGATACAGAAACCACAGGTCTTGATTATAAGACTGGCGATAGAATAATAGAGGTTGGGTGTGTTGAGCTCAAAAACTATGTTCCTACAGGAAAAACACTCCAGTTTTATTGTAAACCAGATAGAAGTATAAGCGAAGGGGCAAAAAACATCGTTGGTCTGTCAGATGATTTTCTTAATCAACAAAAACCATTTGAAGAAAACCATAAGGAGCTCTTGAATTTTTTAAAAAACGACACTTTAATAATTCACAACTCATCTTTTGATTTAGGCTTTATAAATAATGAGCTATCAATCTTAGGGATATCTCCTTTAGATAATCCTGTAGTAGATACCGTTTCTCTTGCAAGAAAAGTTCTGAGCACGAGAATAGCCAACCTCGACTATTTGTGTAGAAGGTTTAATATTGATTTATCAGACAGATCATTCCATGGAGCACTGCTTGACTCTCAACTATTAGCCGCAGTTTACTTAGAGCTAAGAGGGGGAAAGCAGTTCTCTATGGAGTTAGACTCAAACAGTGGTGAAAAAAACACACAAATTAACAACAAAAACGAAACAAAAACCAAAATCATAGAAGTTTATAAAGAAGATTATCTTGCTCATAAAGAAATGTTAAAAAAACTAAAAAACCCCCTTTGGAAAAAATTTAACTATTAATATTTAAAAAAGTTATTATATTAAAATTAAATGATTTACGGTGACCTTCAGTTTTTTGATATTATAATTTTTGCCGCCATTGCTGGGTTTATTATTTATAGATTAAGAAGTGTTCTAGGAAAAAGAACAGGGTTTCAAAAAAATATATCTGAGCCAAAACCTCAAGAAACAAAAAAACAAGAAGATGTTCAAAAAATACCCTCTTTAATGGATAATGAGACAAAGCTTGAGGTTGTATACAAAAAAGTAAATAATTTTAATCACAGAGAGTTTATTGATGGAGCAAAGAAAGCATTTGAAATTATAATTTCATCTTTCAACAATGGAGATAAAAAAACACTGAAAAATCTTGTGTCCAAGGATGTTTATTCTGCTTTTGAAAAAGCAATTGATGAAAAAACAAATAATCCAGAATCACAATTTTATTCACTTATTGTAGAAGGTATTGCAGATGCAAAAGTCGAAAATAACACGATATCAATATCAGTTAATTTTATAAGTGAGCAGATGTTAAATAACGATGAGGGTTCTATTGTTAGAAATAAAGACACCTGGACTTTTGAAAAACCTGTAAATTCCTCAAGCCCTATATGGATATTAACTCAAACATAATATTTGTCTTTTAAAAAACTAAAAGATCGAATTAAAAAAAATGAGGGTTATTCTGATAAGCCTTATCGAGATCAATTGGGATTTTATACTATTGGCTATGGTCATCTCATTACAGAAAAAGAGAATAAATATTACATTAAAAAATTTAAAAAAAAACATTTTGAAGAAATGTTTGAAATAGATTTTAAAAAAGCACACGAACAATATAAAGACAATTTTTTGAAAAAAGATCACACAACTTTAGAGAAAGAATTATTAATAGAAATGCTTTTTCAGCTTGGAGTAAAAGGCGTCTCTAAATTTAAAAAAATGCTTTATTTTCTAAATAAAAAACAAAAATTCATGGTATCACTAGAGATGTTAGATAGCTTGTGGTATTTGCAAACACCTGAAAGAGTAAAGAATTTAATTAAAAACTATACAAAAAAATAATGGAAGAAGATTTTTTTTTAAAAAACATGAAGGGCGTAAAACCTTTTAAAAAAGATACCTCAATAGTTAAAACAAAAACAATTAATAAAAAAAATATAAAATTAGATAAAAAAACTAAAACTAAAAATACCAATAAACAAACAACAACCGAACACAAAGTTAGTAGCTCTGAATTTAAACTTTCATTTGGTGAGGTTAACAAGGAACTTAAGCGAGGAAAAATTAATATAGATAGAAGAATTGATCTTCATGGGTACGGTTTAGTCGAAGCACATGAAAAATTTACAAGTGAGGTAAAAAAAAACTATAACAAGAATAAAAGATGTTTGCTTATAGTTACTGGAAAAGGTGTTCATAAAAAAATTCAAAACGAGCAAGAGACAACCCCTAAACTTTTCTATGGAAAAATTAAAAACTCAATAATAAATTGGATAAACGAAGATAATCTTAAGAAATATATCTTAACATATCAAGATGCAGGTTTTGAACACGGAGGCGACGGTGCCATTTTTGTCTATTTAAGAAAAAAAAAGTTTTAAATTTTTTCTAACTTAAACACCCTTTCCTTAAAATGAATAAGAATTTCATATGGAAGCAAATCATCTCCAATGAAAAATTCAATTTTTTTTAAATCATTTCTTTTATGATCAGCCCAAATATTTACATAGTCTTCAATTTTTAAAATTATATTTCCATCCTCTCCTTCATTTTTTTTAAATCTATAAATTCTTCTCCCATCAATTGTTTTTGCCTCTTTTTCTCCATTTAAAATATTTATAAAAGAGGTGATTGGGTCAAAATATAAATATAAGCCTTCTAAGTTTACTCTAGCCTTTTCTTCTTCTATAGGCTCTTGTTTTAGTTCAATTAAGTAATCATCAAATAACATATTAACTATTTTTGTTTTCTTTTTAGTTTTCCAAAACTGTTTATAATTCTTAGTTTTAAATATGTTGTTTTCAATAACCCCAGCTGAAAGATAACTTCCTTCAAATTTATATAAGGGTGAAAAAATACCAGAGTTTTTAAGATTTATTTCTGTTTGATAAACATTATCATTAATATTTAATGACCAACTAAAATTACCAATTTTAACTCCTGTTGTGCTAACCTTATATTCCGCTCTAAAGTTATTAGCATAAGATGTATTAACTACAAATATAACAAAAAAAACCAGAAATTTATTCAAACACAACCTCATAAATTTCAAGCTTTTTTTTTGTAAATTTCTGATCAGGCGAATTTATTTTTAGCACCCTATAATCATTCTCTAAATAATTTATATCTGAGGGGCTCCCAATTAAAGTAAAGTTTTCATTTATATTTTTATTAAGAGGAGATACTATTTTAAAATGGTTTGTTATTTCATCTCCTTCTTTATGAGGCATATAGAAATTAATTTCCATATCTCTTAATTCAAAATTAAGGCTCGAAAATAAAAGCCGATCCGAAACCACTATATTTTTTGAGACACCATTTGAAGAATTACTGTAAATTTTTAAAGCATAATCATTTATACCACTTATTCGGTCAAAAATTTTAGAGGGATAGCTGATTCCAATCATTACAAAAAGAACAAAACAGACAATAAAATTAAATATGTAATTAGCCATTTTTAAAAAAGAATTATTAATTCTAATATATAATAGAGCAAACAAAGAAATTAAAGCTGGAGCAGCCCAATTTGCATTAGCTCTGACAATAATAGCTTCTATTAAAACAATTAAAATTATGGGAATAGAAAATATCAGAAAAATTTTTTGAGTATAGTTCCATTTATTAAATCCAGATATACCTCCCAAAACTATAAATGGGCCTAACATTAAAATTTGAATTAACAAAAATTCTAAACCCCTAATGAGATCTATTTCAATATTTGCAAAATTTGCATTATCCGAAGTATGCTGAAGTGTTATCCAGTCATTATTGAAGTTCCAAATAATATTTGGTAAAATAATTACAAATACACATATAAAAGTAAGACTAAAACCTAATAAATTATCCAAAAAAATTTTTCTAAATCTTTTATCAAATAGAATTAAAACAAATAAACAAATTACAAAATATATAGCTGCGTATTTTGATAAAAAACCTAACCCTAGAAAAATACCTAATAATATAAAATTTTTTAAACCCTGTTCACTATTAATCTTAATTAATTCATTAAGCGAAAGTGTCCAAAATAATAATAAAAAAAGATCAGTACTAATTATAAAAGATGAAAAAGAAACAGCAGGTATAAATAAAAAAATTAAACAACCAGCAAATGAATCTTTTTTATTTAGTCCAGAGTTTAGTAAAAGATTATAAATACTCCAGGCAATCAATAAATAAACAAATGAGGGGAGAAGTTTTAATGAAACAAAATTACTACCTAATATTTCTGTATAAACTCTTATTATCCAGGACAAAAAAGGGGGTTTCGAAAAATAACCAAAATCAATATCTTTTGACCATAACCAATACTGTGCTTCATCACCAAACAAATTAAAAGTAGTAAAATTTAAGGCACCTATTTTTAATAAAAGTAAAACAATAAACGATGGCAATAGAATTTTATTTAGCATAATATTTTTTATACAATTTAAATAAAATTATATTTAAAATTACAACAAAAAAGCCAGCAAAAAAAATGTCACTTAAAAAATGACCACCAGCCATTATTCTAATTAAACCAAGTGCTAAACCAACAATAAAGCTTACATATAGAAAAATTATTTTTTTTGTAATTAAATATAAAATTATAATTGAAAAACCAACAGAAGCATCGCCTGAAACAAAGGAACAGTTTGTTTCACAAGCATTGGTTATTTTAAACCACGGGGAAAAAGATTCTTTTCCACCCAACTCCATTACATCATTTGGTCTTGCCCTACCCCAAAAATTTTTTAGTATAAGATTTACAAATATTAAAACGCTAATAATTTGAGAAATCCATAACAAAACTATTTCCTTAGTAGAAAATTTATAATTAAAAAAAATTTTATCAATTTTAAAGAAGCGGCCAACTATTGGTAAAATCAAAATATAAATAAGTATTACTGGTAATAAAATATCTCGAAACAATATTGAAGTTAAATCAAAACTTTGTAATGCAAACTGTGATGCCCCCTTATAAAACAAAGATGATACATATAAATCTAAAGATGGCCCAGCAGTTACAAACACACAACTAAAAAACAAAATTAGAATGTAATAAAAAACTTCAGAATTTTTATCAGGAATTAAATTTGAAAATTTGTATTTATTATATTTATTTTCTATTAATTTATTTAAAACCTTAAATAATATTAAAGCTAAAACTGCCCCAGCAACAATATCTGTAAAAAAATGTGCGCTCACAATAACTCGACTAAAAGCAATAATTAAGGCCAAAAAATAAAAAAAATATTTTAATTTTGGAAGAACAGAAACCAAAATAAAGCAAACGATAAATATTGTAGAAGAGTGTCCAGAGGGGAAAGAATGAAAATTTGACTCCGTGGTAAAATATTTAAAACTAAAAATATCTTCGAAATCAGTATGATTTGGTCTGGGCCTTCCCACCACATGTTTTACAATTTGAGTAATTATCCCAACTGTCAAAATACATACAAAAGAAGAAATAAAAAAATTAGAAAGATTTTTTACTGATTTAATTTTTATTATTTGGAGTCTGTTGTTTATATAAAAAACAACAAATCCTATTATTGTAATAGAAAAATACCAAGACGAACTTCCAAGCTTTGTTATTTCTGAAAAAAATTCTTTTAGAAAAACTCCATTTTCCCAATCACTTAAGTTTATAAAATAAAAATAAAAAAAAAGATCTAAATTAAAAGAAGCAAAAATACTTAATGTAATTAATACTAAAATAAGTAATTCAAATTTGATGCTTTTAAAAATACTCATTTTATAACTATTAAAAAATTTAATGAGCTTTACAATATAAACTTTGACAAATCCTGACTTTTAATAAGTTCCCCTAAGCTATTTTCAACGTATTCTTTATTAATTATTATTTCTGTAGGGCCAATATCTGAGGCTGTATAACTAACCTCTTCAAGTAGTTTTTCCATTACAGTATGTAACCTTCTGGCGCCTATATTTTCTACATTCTGATTTATCTCTGTAGAGAGAGAAGCGATGGTATCAATTCCATCTTCTTCAAATTTCAAATCAACCTTCTCTGTTCCAAGAAGTCCCTGATACTGCTTAATCAAGCTGTTTTGTGTTTCAGTAAGAATAAGTTTAAAATCTTTTTTACTAAGACTATCAAGCTCGACCCTAATTGGTAATCTACCTTGAAGTTCAGGTAGCATGTCTGATGGTTTTGATAAGTGAAATGCCCCAGAGGCAATAAACAAAATATAATCTGTTTTTACAACACCATATTTTGTAGTAACCGCAGTTCCCTCAATGAGCGGTAATAAATCTCTTTGAACACCTTCCCTTGAAACATCCGCACCACTTCTATCAGCTCTAGAAGTAATTTTATCTATTTCATCAATAAAAACGATACCATTTTGCTCTACATCATCCAATGCTCTTGAGTTTATTTTATCTTTATCTAAAAGTTTATCGGTTTCCTCATTTAACAAATATGCATGAGAATCTTTGACACTCATTTTTTTCATTTTCTTTTGACTGCCAAAACCTTTTCCAAATACATCACCTAAATTAATCATACCCATTTGAGAACCAGGCATTCCGGGTATGTCCATAGTTGGTAAACTCAAATTTGCATTAGCTGAAACTGGAATTTCAACCTCATTATCATTTAGTTCACCTGATCTTAGTTTTTTCCTAAAATTATCTCGAGTAGCTGGCGTTGAGCTTTTAGAAACCAAAACATCTAAAATTCTTTCTTCTGCATTTTTTTCTGCTTTTGCCTTCACCTCTTGACCCATTTGTATTTTTGTTTTTGTAATACTTATTTCAACCAGATCTCTTATTATTTGCTCAACATCTCTTCCAACATATCCAACTTCTGTAAACTTAGTCGCCTCAACTTTTACAAAAGGTGCGTTTGCTAACTTAGCAAGTCTTCGTGAAATTTCTGTTTTACCGCAACCTGTTGGACCAACCATTAAAATATTTTTTGGTACAATTTCTTCTTTTAAAGAATCATCAAGTTGTTTTCTTCTCCATCTATTTCTTAAAGCAACTGCAACAGCTTTTTTTGCATTGTTCTGACCAATGATAAACTTATCTAATTCAGAAACAATTTCTCTTGGACTAAAACTGGATTCCATTTTAAAGCTCAATAGTTTCTGAAATAATATTATGGTTTGTATAAATACAAATATCTGCAGCTATATTAAGTGATTCTAAAGCAATTTCTTTTGCATTCATTTTTGTATTTTTCATCAATGCTTTAGCAGCACTATTTGCGTATGGCCCCCCAGAGCCTATTGCAAGTATTCCATCATCAGATTCAATTACATCACCAGTACCAGACAACAACAAACTTACATCCTTATCAGCTACAATCATCATTGCTTCTAATCTTCTTAGATATCTATCCGTTCTCCAATCTTTAGCTAATTCTACACAGGCTCTTTTAAGTTGGTTCTTATATTGATCTAATTTTCCCTCTAATCTTTCAAATAAAGCGAAAGCATCTGCAGTAGATCCTGCAAAACCAGATATAACAGTTTCATCAACACCAAGTCTTCTAATTTTTTTAACATTTGATTTCATTACAGTATTACCAAGACTAGCTTGACCATCACCAGCAATTACGACAAGATTGTCTTTTCTAATTCCTACTATAGTTGTTGATTTAATAATATTTTTTTCCATTAATTCTTAAGATGGCTATTTAATTGTTTTTATCAAGTAATTTACCTAGAATAAATCATATTTCACTGATATTAGGCAAAAATGCGAAAAGGTAAGGTTGAGAGAAACACTAAAGAAACCAAGATAAGCTGTGAAGTTAACTTAGATGGTAGCGGCCTGTGTAGAATATCAACACATATTGGTTTTTTTGACCATATGCTTGAACTATTATCTCACCACAGTTTGATTGATATAGATTTAAAATGTGAAGGAGATACTAATGTTGATCTTCACCATTCAGTTGAAGATACAGCTTACGCAATTGCTTTAGCTATAAACAAAGCGCTTGATAATAAAAAAGGAATAAATAGATATGGTTTTTCATATGTTCCAATGGATGAATGCTTATCAAGATGTGTTATTGATTTAAGTGGAAGACCTGAGCTTGTTTGGAATGTTAATCTTGGTTTAAAAAAAATTGGTGAAATGGATACAGAACTATTTCATGAATTTTTCAAAGCTTTTTCAAATGAATCAAAATGTAATTTACATATTGAAAATCTCTATGGAAAAAACAATCATCATATTATTGAATCATGCTTTAAAGCCTTTGCTAAAAGTTTAAGATTTGCAATTGAAATAGACAGTAGAAGAAAAGACAACATTCCATCTTCAAAAGGCACTCTTTAATTTTTAATGAAAAAAATCACTATTGTTGATTACGGCTCAGGCAATGTTTTATCTGCACAAAAATCTTTTTTTAAAATAGCAAAAGACAACAACATTGAAGCTGATGTTTTAATTTCAAAAAAACTGAATGATGTAAAAAGTTCAACTCATATTGTATTGCCTGGCCAAGGAGCCTTTTCTACATGCATTAATGGTTTAAAAAAAACTGATGGCTTAATTGATGAGCTTTGTGATTTTGCATTAATAAAAAAGAAACCATTTTTGGGTATATGTGTTGGTATGCAAATGTTAGCAAAAATAAGTGAAGAAAATGGAGTTCATGAAGGCCTAGGTTGGATAGATGGTCAAATTAAATTATTACCAGGAGATAATTTAAAGCTCCCTCATATGGGGTGGAACTTGGCAATACCAACAAATTCAAAATACAAAAACTTAATCTCAAATAAAAATGACTATTACTTCGTTCACTCATATTATTTCGATTGTGCTAATAAAGACAATATTTTGGCAGAAACTAAGTACGGAACAAATTTTGCTTCAATAGTTGGAAAAGAAAATATATATGGCGTTCAGTTTCATCCTGAAAAAAGTTCCTCCCAAGGATTAAACTTACTAAAAGCATTTATTGAATTATGAACATGTCTACACAACTAAAAGAAAAAATTAATATTTCGGTTGATAATATTGAAACGCTTACAGATGTAGATTTGGCAGATCTTTGTAATATCACTGAACAAGCAATTAAAGCCGGAGGGGGTTTTGGTTGGCTAAGAGTTCCTACAAGAGATATTTTAATAGATTATTGGACTAAAAGAACACATGATAAATATATTAAACTTATTGTTGGTAGACTTAATGGTGTTATAGCCGGAACCCTACAACTAGCTTATGAGGCCCCAAACATTGAATCTAGAAAAAACATTGCGCGTATCAGAAGACAATTTGTTGCTCCTTGGGCAAGAGGTTATGGTTTGGCAAAAACAATGATTAATCACACTGAAATAATTGCAAAAGAAGACAACATTAAATCTTTACAGTTAGCTGTAAGGGAAACTCAAGATGCTGCAATAAAACTTTTTACTAGTAAAAATTATACCAAGTGGGGTGAAAACCCATATTATGCTTATATTAATGGAAGTTTTATTAAGGGTTATTATTATTATAAAAATATATAGTGCAAATTATACCAGCCATTGATTTAAAAGATAATAAATGTGTTAGACTCTCTAAAGGCAAAGATCTTTCCAGTGTTATTTACAATCAAGACCCAGAAAAACAAGCTATCTACTTTGAAGAAATTGGTTGTAAAAAATTACACTTAATTGACTTAGATGCCGCATTTGGCAGATCAAATATTAACTTTGAAACAATAAAGAAAATTAGAAAATCTATTTCAATACCAATACAATTAGGGGGTGGGATAAGAAACTTAGATTTAGCAAAAAAATACTTTGAGAATGGAATAAATAATTTGATTATTGGTTCAATGTCTATTGAGAATCCAAATGAAGTCAAAATTTTATCAAATCAGTATACGGATAAAATATATATATCGTTAGATATTCTAGAAAATAATATAATGATTAAAGGGTGGGATGAAAATTCAGGAAAAAAAATACAAGATATTCTTGATATTTACAATAACTCAAAAATTAAAGGATATGTAATTACAGATATTCAAAATGATGGAATGTTAAAAGGTTTAAATTTGGATTTTGTTAGTAATTTTCTAAAAAAAATAAACCAAAATAAAACATTTAATAAAAAAGTTATTATTGCAGGCGGTTTAACAAATTACTCTGATCTAATAAATCTAAAAAAACTTAACCTTAAAAATATTGAAGGTATAATATCGGGTAAATCTTTTTATGAAGGGAAGATTGATTTAGTAGAGGCGCAAAAAATTCTAAATTAAATGGTAAAAGTAAGAATTATCCCGTGTTTAGATGTAAAAGATGGAAGAGTGGTAAAAGGAATAAATTTTTTAAATTTGATCGATGCAGGAGATCCTGTTGAACAAGCAAAACATTATTCAGATAATGGAGCTGATGAAATATGTTTTTTAGATATTAGCGCATCATTAGAAAATAGAGATACCATGGTAAATGTAGTTAAAAAGACTGCGAATGAGGTTTTTATTCCCCTTACCGTTGGCGGTGGCATTTCATCAATAGAAAATATACATGCTTTACTTAAAGCTGGTGCTGACAAAGTTTCTATAAATTCAGCTGCAATTAAAAATCCCAATATCATTAAAGAAGCTTCTCAATATTTTGGAAATCAATGCATTGTTGTGGCTGTTGATGCAAAAAAACACAATAATGATTGGTTTGTTTATTCCCATGGTGGCACTAAGAAAACTGATTTACATGCTTTAAGTTGGATAGAAAAAGCTCAAAAACTAGGAGCAGGTGAAATTCTCTTAACATCAATGGACAGGGATGGCACAAAATCTGGTTTTGACAATGAACTATTAGGCAAGGTTTCAGAATTTTTAAAGATACCTGTTATAGCTAGCGGAGGAGTTGGAGCCCTAGATCATTTTTATGATGGTGTAGTAAAAGGCAAAGCTGATGCATTATTAGCAGCCTCAGTCTTTCATTTTAATGAAATTAGCATTAAAGAAGTAAAAAAATACTTAAAAGATAAAAATATTAACATCAGAGATTAAACTTTATGAAAATTGAAGAGTTAAACGAAATTATAAATAACAGAATACAAACAGGAAAAAGAAATTCTTATACCAACAAATTATTAAAACTAGGGCCAAAAAAGATAGCCCAAAAGTTTGGTGAAGAATCTTCTGAGTTAATTATAGATTTTTTAAAAGGATCCAAAAAAAGAACAGTAGAAGAGGCTGTTGATGTAATCTACCACCTTCTCATATTATTAAAGTCAAAAAAAATTACTATAAATGAAATTTACAAAGAATTAGACAAAAGAAAATAAAATATTATGTATGATGAAAATAATATATTCGCCAAAATATTAAGAAAAGAAATTCCTTGTGATAAAATTTACGAAGATAAGTTTAGTTTATTTTTTAATGATATTAATCCCCAAGCCAAAATACATGTTTTAGGTATACCGAAATTCCCTTGCACAACTTTTTCTGATTTTTTAAAAAATGCAGATAATGAAAATATCACATTTTTTTTTAAAAGAGTTCAACTCGTGATAAATAATCTTAATATTGAAAATACTGGCTATAGATTAATAACAAACTCAGGTGAAGATGGTGGACAGGAAGTACCACACTTTCATGTACATATTTTAGCTGGTGAAAAAATTAGAGGTCTTAGGTAAGTTATTCTTTTTACTTAATTATTACATAGTTAACAATTTCATTTACACCCTTTATATTTTTAAGAGCTAATATCATTTCATTTAAAAGATCCGGGCGTTTTGATATACCTGCAATGTAAATTTTACCCTGTATTGTTTCAAAATTAAAAGTAATTGCTTTAATTCCAACAGTTTTTGCTGCTACCGCTCTTGCTTGTGTATTAATCCATAAATCACTAGCATAATCTTTTAAAGTTGATCTATTTCCTATTTCAATTTCATTTATAATTTCTTGTACTCCTTCAACCTCCCACACTAACCTTACTGCATCAATACGAATTTCTTGATTATCAACTAGGCCGGTTAGTAAAATCCTTCCTTCCAAAACACTTGTATTTATATTTACGAATAGATTATTTTCAGCATTTAAGAATTTTGCTGCAATATTGACTTTAATAGTAGCGTCATCAATTACTGTTCCAATTGATCTCTCTCCTTCAGCAACAACTAATGCACTTCCACCACCAGTTGCAAGAATATTTGCTGGTGAGCATCCTATGTTTAGGTATCCAAAGATTAAAAGTATTGGAAAAACAGATATTTTTACTAATCTTTTAATTTTAACAACCATTTATAAATTTTGTTTTTATTAATATTTGTAAATTTATGTACTATTTCCACGATGTCGGTCAAAGAAAATTTTGTAATCATTTTCTTTATTTCATTTCTATACAAATCAATTCTGTCAAAATCTTGACTTTTTATTGTATGCCTATCAATAACTGCAACAAATTCACCTTTTAAATTTTCTTTTTCCTTTAATATTTCATTTTTTACTTTTTTTGATAAACCTCTAAAAACAAACTCATTTATTTTTGTGATTTCTTTACATATAGAAACTGATCTTTCAGGCATAATTTTTTCTAAACATTCCAAAAAAATAATTAATTTATGACTTGAAACAAATAAAACAGACACTCTTTTTTCTTGAGAAATATTCTTAATAATATCTTCTATTTTTTTTTTAGATTTCGGCACAAAACCAAGAAAAGTAAATTCTGATATTGGTAACCCTGATAATTGTAAGCTTGATATAGTAGATGATGGTCCTGGAACAGAAGTAACTCTAATATTATTATTAATACAATATTGCACCAAATTATATCCAGGATCTGATATTAATGGTGATCCTGCATCAGAAATAAGTACACAATTTTTATTTTTTAAAATATTTTTAATCTGGTCTATGATTTTATGCTCATTATAATCATGTAAAGCTATTAATTTCTTTTTAATGCCCAATTTATTTAGTAGTTTAAGTGAGTGTTTAGGATTTTCACAAATAATGATATCACATTCTCCAAGAACTTTTACAGCCCTGTAGGTTATGTCATCTAAATTGCCAATAGGTGTTGCTACAATTGAGAGACCATTAATAATATTATCCATTATTTATATATTTATATTTATAATATCATGTACTCCAGTAAATTTATCTAAACAAGATACAAAAAATACTCAAGAAACAACTATTTTTGAAAAATCAATTGAAACTAAAAGTGAAAAAAAAGCAATTGAAAAAAAAGAAAGCAAACAAGATAAGCAGAATAAGATTTTAGACAATGTTGTTTTAGATAAAACAATTATTGCTTTATTTGCAAAAGATGATGATAAAAAAACTACAAAACAATTCTTGAATACATATGAATTGGGAATTTATAATCTTGGTATAAGCGATGTTGTTATACAAATAGAACTATTTGAAAATGAAAATGATCTAAAAAAAATTATAGAAAACAATCTTCTACCAGGGAAGATTTTTCTAGGACCAGTTCAATCTAAGTATGCAAAAATCTTAGATAATTATTGTACTCATGAAGTAATATTTTTTTCATACTCTTCTAATTCTTCATTAGCAAAAGATTGTGTTTATTTAATAAATTTTTTTCCACAAAATGAACTTTCACAACTTATGTTATATTTAAACGATGATGCAAAAGTTGCGCTTCTTTATCCTGAAAATGAATATGGATATTTAATAAACAGACTAATTGATGATATAATGTTTGAAAGCCCTGCAATATTAGTCAACAGATCCTCATATAAAAATGAATTAACAAATGTAAGAGAATCGATAAAAGAATTGGGAAAATATGAATTGAGAAAATATGAATTGAATAGACAAAAACAAATTCTATCTTCTAAAAAAGATGAAAAATCAAAAAAGAGATTAAAAAAATTAGAAAGATTTAAAACTACAAGTGACTACGATTTTACACATATCTTGATTGCTGATTATGGTTTGAATTTATTACAGGTTGCACCTCTTCTACCTTACTATGATATAGACCCTAATATCGTACAGTTTATGGGAACTGGAGTAATAGATGATAAAACTTTTTTCTATGAACCTTCTTTACAGGGAGCAATATTTCCAGGAATTCCTGAAACAAGTCGAATAAATATAATAAATAATTATATGGAAATATATGATGATGAGTTTTTGAGAATCTCAACACTACCTTATGACTTAATAGCTTTAATTAATTTCATCTACACAAAGGAATATAAACTTGGTGATGTAATTAAATTATTAAACAATCCGAACAAAAAATTTGATGGCATTGATGGAAACTTTTATTTTAAAAATAATATGATTGAAAGAGATCTTAACATATTAAAAATAAATAACGGAAATTCTTTTGTGATTAATTAATTAAAAAGTTAATCAATTTTGTTACTGCAATAGACCTATGGCTAATTTCATTTTTTTCTTTAGCGCTTAATTCAGCCAATGTTTTCTTATAATTTTTAGGAATGAAAATTGGATCATAACCAAAACCAAATCTACCTTTAGCTTGTTCAGAAATTTTTCCATCAATTTTACCATTAAATATTACGTTTTGATTTTTTTTAACTGTAAGGCTTATTGAAGTTTTAAAGTAAGCATTTAGCTCACTATTTTTTTTAGTACTTTTAATAACACTTTCAAAACAAGCCTCATTGTTTTTGAAATTATTTAAAAATCTTTTTGAAAGAACACCTGGTTTCCAATTCAAGCTTTCAATACATATTCCTGAGTCATCGGCAAAACAAGGAATCCCAGTTTTACTAAATCCATAGTTTGATTTAATTTTTGCATTTTCTTCGAAAGTTTGGCCACTTTCTTTTGGTTCTTCACTTATTTTTAGATCATTTAATGAAAGAAGTTCTAAATTAAATTTGTTAAAAATTTTTTTGATTTCAATTATTTTATTTTTATTATTTGAAAAAAATAATAATTGACTCAATTTATTTCAAAGCCTCTTTTTGTTTAGAAATTATATCCTTAACTCCAATTTTTGCTAATGAAAACATTTCTGTAAACTGAGTATCATTGAAAAAAAATTCCTCCCCAGTAACTTGTATTTCAGATATTTCATCTGAATCACAAATTACAAAATTTGCATCTACTTGAGCTTCGGAGTCTTCCTTATAATCTAGATCCAATATTGCTTTATTTTCAACTATTCCCGTTGATACTGCTCCTATAAAGTCTTTAATAATTGGTTTTTGGAGATTATAATTATTCTTCAACTTTTCTATTGCCAGATATAAAGAAATAAAACCACCACTGATAGAAGCAGTTCTTGTCCCACCATCTGCTTGAATTACGTCACAGTCTATTTTTATTTGACGCTCTCCTAGATTTGAAAGATCTATAATTGATCTTAAACTACGCCCAATTAATCTTTGAATTTCTTGCGTTCTACCCGACTGCTTTCCTTTTGCAGCCTCTCTATCCATTCTAGTATTTGTTGACCTTGGTAGCATGCCATATTCTGCTGTAACCCAACCTTTACCAGTATTCTTTAACCAGTGAGGAACTTTTTCATCAATTGTTGCAAGACAAAGGACATGTGTGTTTCCAAATTTTACTAAGCATGAACCATCAGCATGAATATTCACGTTTTTCTCAAATGAAATTTCACGCATTTGATTGAAGGATCTATCTTTTCTCATATAAATTTAATAATAGTAGATAAATATTATTTTTAAATAAAATTCTTATGTCTGATAATGTATATGCAAAAATTAATGATAGATCGAAATTAATTTTCAAAAAATTAGTTGAGTCATATCTTAAAACTGGGTCTCCAGCAGGATCAGAAACAATTATGAAGATGGGAGGCTTGAATCTCTCCTCAGCATCAATAAGATCTATTCTGTCGAATTTGCAAAAAGAAGGACTTCTATATGCCCCACATAGATCAGCCGGAAGAATGCCCACAGAAAAAGGGATGCGATTTTTTGTTGATGGATTGTTGGAATTTGGAAGAATATCTAAAGTAGATAAAGAAAATATTAAACAGCAGTGCATAACTAAAGGCAAATCTTATGAAGAGGTGCTCGATATTGCTTCCAAGGCAATTTCAGGATTATCGAGTTATGCAGGAATAGTTATCGCTCCAAAATTTCAAAAAAACTTAAAGCACGTTGAGTTTATAAGATTAAATAGTAGTCAATTAATGCTTATTCTCGCTTATGAAAATGGAGAAGTTGAAAATCGCATTATTGAAGATAATGGAAAATATAATAGTTCATTACTAATACAGGCTTCAAACTACCTTACATCAAAGTTTACCAATAAAAATATTTTGCAAATTAAAAAATTAATACAAACAGAAATAAAAAATTCACAAAATGAATTAGAATTAATTTCATCAAAATTAATTCAACAGGGCATTATAGAAACTCAACCTAATAGTAAAAATCCTTATATTTTTTTACATGGACAGTCAAATTTACTCAAAGATGAAATAGTTTCAAAAGATTTAGATCAAATACGAAATCTTTTTGATGAAATTGAGAAAAAATCTAGTTTTGTAGATATATTAGAAACGGCAGGAAAAGCAAAAGGAGTTCAGATTTTTATTGGATCTAAAAATTTTTTGTTTAAACACTCTGGTCTTTCTATGGTAATGGCCCCATATAAAAATAATGATCAAGAAATTATAGGAGCTATAGGTGTAGTTGGTCCAACAAGATTAAACTATTCCAAAATAGTTCCACTGGTTGATTATACGTCAAAAATTATTGGAAAGGTGATTGATTAATGGTTGAAAAAAGAGAAGAAGATAACCAACAAGAAGAAATTATAGAACCTGATTCTGAGAATATTGAAAACGAAGAAAATAATAATGACACTCAAGAAAACACAGATACAGAAGAGATTAACGAAGACCAAAATACAGAAGAAAATAGTTTAGAAAAGGAAATTGAAACACTTAAAGAAGAAAAAATCCGATTACTCGCTGAAATGGAAAATCTTAGAAAAAGATTTGAACGAGAAAAAGTTGAAACGATAAAGTTTGGTAGCATAAATTTAGCAAGAGATATTCTTTCGCCAGGAGATAATCTAGAAAGAGCGCTAGATGCTTTACCAGAAGATGAAAATCATCCAGAAAGTATAAAAAATCTTATCGATGGTTTAAAAATGGTGCTTAAAGAATACAAAAGCACCCTTGAAAAACACGGAGTCAAAAAAATTGAGACTTTAAATCAAAAGTTTGACCATAATTTTCATCAGGCAATGATGGAAATTGAAAATAATGATGTTGAAGAAGGAAAGGTAGTACAAGAAGTCCAATCTGGTTATACAATGCATGATCGATTACTTAGAGCAGCAATGGTTGGGGTTTCCAAAAAACCAGTCACTAAAACAGAAGAACCTAAAGAAGAAAAAGAAGAAGATAATCCTGACAATGAGAGTAGAAAATAGTCATAAAAAGCCTAAAATTACTTGGTTTTTTTAATATAAACTCCAAACATCCTTGTATTTTAAAACTTTTTTCCCATATCTAATGTAGCCAATGTTGATTGGTAAATAATTAAGTAAAGAGGATAAAAAATATGGCAAAAGTAATTGGTATTGACTTAGGTACTACAAACTCCTGCGTTGCAGTAATGGACGGTAAGGAAGCAAAAGTAATTGAAAACTCTGAAGGTGGAAGAACAACACCTTCAATGGTAGCATTCAGTGACACAAAAGAAAAACTTGTTGGACAATCAGCTAAAAGACAAGCAGTAACTAATTCTGAAAATACTTTATTTGCCATAAAAAGATTAATCGGAAGAACATTTGAGGATGAAGCTGTTAAGTCTGACAGTGGATTAGTACCTTATAAAATTGTAAAAGGTGATAACGGTGATGCTTGGGTAGAAGCACGTGGAGACAAATATAGTCCAAGTCAAATTAGTGCATTTATTTTACAAAAAATGAAAGAGACCGCAGAGTCTTATTTAGGAGACACTGTTACACAAGCAGTCATAACAGTTCCTGCGTATTTTAATGACGCTCAAAGGCAAGCAACAAAAGATGCTGGAAAAATAGCTGGGCTAGAAGTTTTAAGAATAATTAACGAGCCTACTGCTGCAGCGTTAGCATATGGTTTAGATAAAAAGAAAACTGGTACAGTTGCTGTTTACGATCTTGGTGGAGGTACATTTGATATTTCTATCTTAGAAATTGGTGACGGTGTTTTTGAAGTTAAATCAACCAATGGCGATACGCATCTTGGCGGTGAAGATTTTGATCTTAAAATCATTGATTATCTTGCCGATGAATTCAAAAAAGATAATGGTATTGATCTACGATCAGATAAACTTGCACTTCAACGCTTGAAAGAGGCTGCTGAGAAAGCAAAAATTGAATTATCAAGTTCAACTGAAACAGAAGTTAACTTGCCATTCATAACAGCAGATCAATCCGGCCCTAAACATTTAACGATTAAATTATCACGTGCAAAACTAGAAGCTATTGTAGGTGAGCTTTTAAAACAAAGTTTAAAACCTTGTGAAATGGCACTCAAAGATGCTGGATTACAAGCTGCTGAAATTGATGATGTTATTTTGGTTGGTGGTATGACAAGAATGCCTAAAGTAACGGAAATTGTAAAAAACTTTTTTGGTAAAGAACCTAATAAAGGTGTTAACCCAGATGAAGTTGTTGCATCTGGTGCTGCAATTCAAGCAGGAGTATTACAAGGCGATGTAAAAGATGTTTTATTACTTGATGTTACACCTTTATCACTTGGTATTGAAACACTTGGCGGTGTATTTACAAAACTTATTGATAAAAACACAACTATCCCAACAAAGAAGAGTCAGGTATTTTCTACAGCTGAAGATAATCAAAGTGCAGTTACAATTAGAGTTTTCCAAGGAGAAAGAGAGATGGCTGCTGATAACAAATTACTAGGCCAGTTTGATTTAGTAGGTATTCCACCTGCCGCAAGAGGAATGCCTCAAATTGAAGTAACTTTTGATATTGATGCAAATGGTATTGTAAACGTCTCGGCTAAAGACAAATCAACTGGAAAGGAACAACAAATCAAGATCCAGGCTTCTGGAGGATTATCAGATGAAGAGATTGAAAAAATGGTTAAAGAAGCAGAAGAAAATGCTGAAACTGACAAAAAGAAGAGAGAAGCTGTTGATACTAGAAACCATGCTGATAGTTTAATTAATGAAACTGAAAAGAACTTAAAAGAGCACGGAGATAAAATTCCTGAAGCTGATAAAAATAAAATCACAGAGGATATTGAAGAGCTTAAGAAAGTAAAAGACGGTGAGGATTTAGAAGCTATAAAATCTAAAACTGAAGCTCTGGTCCAATCGTCTCTTAAAATGGGTGAAGCAATTTATAAACAAAACCCTCAAGGTGCTGGACCACAACCAGATTCATCTGGCGCTGAGCCATCAGCTGATAATACAAAAGATGAAAAGGTTGTAGACGCTGAATTTGAAGAAGTAGACGAAGATAAAAAAGATTAACACTCCATAATTTTTGTAAGGAGGAGATGTGGCTGATAAAGATTTCTATGAGATACTAGGCGTTCAAAGAAATGCTAGTGATGACGAAATAAAAAAAGCTTATAGAAAACAAGCCATGAAATATCATCCTGATCGTAACAAGGATGACAAAACAGCTGAAAGAAAATTCAAAGAAGCAGCTGCTGCTTACGAAGTTCTAAAAGATTCAGAAAAAAGATCAGCTTATGATCAATATGGACATGACGCTTTTAAACAAGGTGGAATGGGTGGAGCTCAAGGCTTTGGAGATTTTGCAGGTGGCTTTTCTGATATCTTTGAAGAGTTCTTTGGTGGGAGTTTTGGAGGACAATCATCAAGAAGACGAGGACCTCAAAGAGGAAGTGATCTTCGTTATAATATGTCCGTTTCACTATTCGAAGCTTTCACTGGAAAGAAACCACAAATAAGAATTCCAACTTATGTTGGTTGTGATGCATGTGCAGCAACTGGAAGTGCAGATAAATCTGGACCAAGCACCTGTTCTACTTGTGGTGGTGCAGGAAAAGTTCGATCTCAACAAGGCTTCTTTTCTATTGAAAGACCATGCCCTACATGTGGCGGAGAAGGTTCAAGCATTAAAAATCCATGTCTTAAATGTTCTGGAACTGGAAATATTAAAAAACAAAAAACAATTTCAGTTACTATTCCCGCTGGTGTTGATACAGGTACAAGAATTCGAATAGCTGGTGAAGGAGAGCCAGGTGAAAGAGGTGCGGGTAATGGAGATCTATATATTTTTGTTGAAGTTCAAAAGGATAAACTTTTTGAAAGAGAAGAAGAAAATCTTTTTTGCGAAATACCAATCTCCATAACAACGGCTATTCTAGGCGGTGAAATAGAGGTTCCAACCATTGAAGGAAAAAAAGCTAGGCTTAATATTCCAGCGGGAACACAATCTGAGACACAATTTAGACTTCGGGGCAAAGGAATGAGTATACTTCGACAAAGTAGAAGGGGTGATATGTATGTGCAAGCAAACGTTGAAATACCAGTCAATCTAAATAGCAAACAAAAAGATATTTTGAGAGAGTTTGAAAATGAAGGTGGGACATCAAAAAAACATAGCCCAAAATCGCAAGGTTTTTTCTCAAAATTAAAAGAGGTCTGGGAAGATTTAACTTAATTTCTTTTCAACTTACAATCACCAAAGTATAAGAAGTTTTTATGGCAAAAATTAAAATAGCAGTTGCAGGTTGTCTTGGCCGAATGGGTCAGGAAATATCTAAACAAATTTTACAAAATAAAAATTTAGAATTTGTCGGTGGTTTTGAACACAAAAAACATAAAGATATAAACAAACCTTTAAACAAAGTTTCAAGTATACACTCTGCAAAATTAGTTGCAGCTAATGCAGCTCAGTTAATCAAAGATTCAAATGTAATCATTGATTTTACAACACCTGAGTCTACTTTAGATAATCTTAAGATCGCCTCTGCAAATAAAACAGCAGTTGTTATTGGCACAACCGGAATGACTGATGCACAAAAAAAGAAAGTAGAAAGTTATTCTAAAAAAATACCTATACTCATGTCTTCTAACATGAGTTTGGGCGTTAACTTATTATTTAACTTAGTAAAACAAACAGCATCAGCTTTAAAAGATACTGATTATGATATTGAGATTGCTGAGACTCATCATAAACATAAAAAAGATGCTCCTTCCGGAACTGCATTATCTCTGGGTGAATATGCAGCTGATGGAAGAAAAACTAAATTAAATAAATCAAAAGTTTTA
>CABZFN010000011.1 GCA_902525035.1 uncultured Alphaproteobacteria bacterium
AACAGAGAAGAAAACTACTTTTGCCGTAGAGTCACACACAACTTATGACAAAGAAGTGAAAGAGGATGATGAAGTAGATATTAATTTATTATTTCTTGATAGGGATAAAAAAAGATTAATTTATAAATTAGAAATGACACATAAGCTTGAAAGTTACAGAGCAGCAACAACAGAGGTTTGTTCTTTGTATGTTGATTTAAACATTAGAAAAGTTTCTGAATTAGAATTAGAAAAGCAAAAAGATATAGATAAATTTATTCAAGAAAATAAAAATAAATTTGATCCAGGTGAGCTTAGACTAATCAACAAGTTAAAAAAATAATTATAAATTTCTATAAGGTGTTCTATTAAATATTCTTTGAACCATTGGAACAAATTCTTTTAAGGGAATTGTATCATAATTTGGATCAAATGATGCTTGATCCCATCTTTCACAAAAATCTATAGTGTCTTTAAAGAATTTATGACCTTTGAGTTTATCTCTTAGATTTCTATCTTTTCCATAATAATGATTATAGTAGTAGGCTTGAAACAAACCGTGTTGTTCTACTATCCATCTTGTTTTTTCAGAAACAAAAGGTTTTAATACTGCAGCTGCAAGTTCAGAATGATTAAGAGGTGCAATTTCATCACCTATATCATGCAATAAGGAGGCTACCACCATTTCTTCAGAAGCTTGTTCACGTAACGCTCTTGATGCAGTTTGAAGAGAGTGTTCTAATCTAGATACCTTATAGCCACCTAGTGAATTGTCTAAACTTTTTAGCACTCTTACTATTCTATCAGCTGTACCTTCAATAAATTTATCTTCAAAATTAGCAAGAAGTTCATAATCCTCTTTATCACCATGTTTCATTTCAGTGAATTTTACTTCATCTTTAGACATGAAATAATTATACATATTTTTAAATTTTATGAAACTAATTCCTGAATGGTATGAACACCAATATTGTTTGATTGCTTGGCCGTGTAATAACGATCTTTATGGTAAAATTATTAATAAGGCCAGAGATGAAGTTGCAAATGTAATTAATGAAATTGCAAAAACTGAGCATGTTATTGTTTTGTCAAATAAAGAAGACATTAATGAAATTCAAAATAAAACTGATCATAAAAATATAGATATTATAGAATGTAAATTAGATGATTCTTGGATGCGAGATATTGCACCAATTTTTTATAACGAAGATGAAAAATTAAAATCAATTAGTTTTGAATTTAATGGTTATGGAAAGTATCCAGATTATTTAAATGATAATAAAATATCAAAATTTATTTCAAATTATTTAAATATCCCAACAAAAATTTCTGACTTAGTCATTGAAGGAGGGGCAATAACTTATGATGATAAAAAAAATTTATTTAGCACTAAAAATGTAATATTTAATAAAAATAGAAAACAAAAACATAATAGTGAATATATTATTAAAGAATTAAAGCTCTTGTTTGACTTAAATTATATTTTTTTATTTGAAAATGGATTAATGGAGGATGATACAGATGGTCATGTCGATAATTTATTATGCCCGATAGGAAAAAATCAATATTTAATTGCCACAACTCACAAATTAGATCCTAATTATGAAATATTAAAAAAAAACAAAACTGATCTTATTAAATTTTTTAAAGATACTAATCAGACATTTGATTTAATTGAAGTTCCCTTACCTACAAGAAAAAAAATTAATAATAAAAATATTATTAGCTCATACATAAATTTTTATTTCAGTAAAAATAAAATTATCTTACCAAAATTCAATGTTAAGGAAGATAATGAGGTAAAATTAACTTTTGAAAAGTTATTCCCAAATCGAGAAATTATGATGTTGGAAACAGAAAATATAAATTATGGTGGTGGAAATATTCATTGTATAACAATGAATGTACCAAAAATATGAAAGTAAAAGTAGCAACATCCCAATTCAAGGCTATTAAAGGAGACTTTGACGCTAATTTAAATAAAGCAATTAGTTTAGTTGAAAAAGCATCAAATGAAAATGTTGATATTTTACTTCTGCAAGAATTATTTCAAGATTATTATTTTTGTTCAACAAAAAATGATAAATTTTTTGATCTTGCAATTGATTTTCCTTCTAATCCAATGTTCGAAAAATTATCTAATATTTGTAAAGATAAAAAGATTTCATTACCAATTAGTTTTTTTCAAAAAAAGGAAAATAAGTTTTTTAACTCTCTAGTTATGATTGATTCTTTCGGTAAAATAAGTGAAGTTTATAATAAATCTCACATCCCTGAAGGGCCTGGATATAATGAGAAGTATTATTTTGAAAAAGGCAACACAGGCTTTATGGTTTTTGACACCCCTCTGGCAAAAGTTGGCTGTGCAATTTGTTGGGATCAGTGGTTTCCTGAATGTGCAAGAATATTAACATTGAAAGGTGCAGATTTAATTTTTTATCCATCAGCAATTGGCTCTGAGCCACACATGCCTGAATTAAATTCAAAGGATCATTGGATTAATACAATGGTAGGACATGCTGCTGCAAATCAAATCCCTATAGTAACTTCGAATAGAATAGGGAGGGAGGTCGAAGCTGATATTGAATTAAATTTTTATGGCAATTCTTTTATATTGGATCATCTTGGAAATGTAATAAATCGTATGAATGATAAGGATGAAGGAATAATAACTGCAACTTTAGATTTGTTAATTTCAAGAGAATATAGAAAATTATGGGGTAACTTTAGAGACAGAAGGCCAGATCTATATAAAAAAATTCTCGATTTTTAATTTATTTTATTTAATGTAATTTTTATTTAGGAGGGGAATAATGCTTAAGTATTTTATATCTCTATTAGTTTTAATTTCTTTTTCAGCTCAGGCTAAAGAAGAATTATTTATTTACAATTGGTCTGACTACATTGCCGAAGATACAATTAAAAATTTTGAAAATGAATTTGGCATTGATGTAACTTATGATGTTTTTGATTCAAATGAGGTTCTTGAAGCTAAACTTTTAGCTGGTGGTTCTGGCTATGATATTGTGGTGCCTTCAGGTTCTTTTTTAGAAAACCAAATCAAGGCTGGAGTGTTCCAAAAACTTGATAAATCTAAGCTTTCAAATATTGGTAATTTAGATCCTGATGTTCTTGCAAAAATAGAAGCGCACGATCCAGGTGGTCAATACTCAATAAATTATATGTATGGTACTACAGGTATTGGTTATAATACTGATAAAGTTGATGAAAACGATATTACAAGTTGGAGTATTTTGTTTGATCCAGCTATTGCATCTAAGTATGAAGATTGTGGTATCGCAATGTTGGATGCCCCAACAGAGGTTATGGAAATTGCTTTGAAATATGTTGGAAAAGATCCTTATACCGAGGATGAGAAAGATTATGAGGTTGCTCTTGCAATGTTGCAAGAAATTAGACCTTACATAAGATATTTTGATTCTTCTCAATATATCGATGATTTAGCAAATGGGGAGATCTGTTTGACTATGGGATGGTCTGGTGATGTTTTCCTAGCTGCTGATGAAGCTGCAGATGGTGTAGAAGCTTGGTACTCAATTCCATCTGAAGGAACTGTAATATGGTTTGATATGATGGCTATTCCAGCGGATGCAAAAAATGTTGAGAATGCTCACAAATTTATAAATTATATTTTAAGACCTCAAGTTGCTGCTGATATTACAAACTACGTTTGGTATTCAAATCCAAATAAAGCAGCCAATGAACTAGTTGATCCTGAAATTTTTGAAGATCCTGCTATTTATCCAGATGAAGCAACTTTAAGTATGCTTTTTGCTGATACTGCAGACTCTCCAAAAAAATCTAAATTATCAACTAAATATTTTAATAAGTTTAAAGCAAATTAAAAAATATACTTCATTTCAGCACTAATATATTAATATTAGTGCTGGTTTAAGATGGATAATAATTTTCTTGTAATTGAAAATATTTCTAAATCCTTTGGAGATAACAAAGTTTTAGAAAATATTAATTTAAATATTTCAAAATCTGAATTTTTTGGTCTCTTAGGATCTTCGGGTTCAGGTAAAACTACCTTACTAAGAATATTAGGTGGATTTGAGAAGCCAGATACAGGACGAGTAATCCTCGACGGAATGGACATAACAAACCTAGAACCTTTCGATAGACCATTAAACTATATGTTTCAATCATATGCACTATTTCCTCACTTAAACGTATTTAATAATTTAGCTTTTGGAATAAAAGAAAATTTTACCAAAAAAGAAATTGAAATAAATGTAAGAAGTATTGCTGATCTTTTATCTATTGAACATTTATTAAATAGAAGAATTAAGCAATTATCAGGCGGTGAACAGCAACGAGTTGCCCTTGGAAGGTGCTTAATAAAAAAACCTAAGTTATTATTATTAGATGAGCCTCTTGCAGCACTAGATAAAAAACTAAGATCAAAAACGCAATTAGAGTTAACAACACTCCAAAAGAAACTAAAAATTACATTTGTTTTTGTCACCCATGATCAGGAAGAAGCAATGTCCTTATCTGATAGAATGGCAATAATGAAGAATGGTCTTATTTTGGAATGCTCTAGCCCTGAAGAGATTTATGAAAATCCTAAAAGTCTTTATACTGCCAATTTTATAGGAATTGCAAATATAATTGAGATTTATAAGAAAGATGAAAATTATTATTCTGATGATTTAGGTATAAATTTTAAATTAAACAAAGAATTAAAAAATACAAAAACTAATATTTTACTAAGACCAGAGAAAATAAAAATACAATCAATAAATAATTTGAAAATAAGTTCATTTAATTCCTTTAGTGGAGAAATCTTAGAAAAATCATATTTGGGAAGTTTTACACGTTATGAAATTAAAATTAAAAATATGATAATTTCAGTTTTAGATCAGAATTTCAACTCCAACTCAAATTATAATTTCCCAAAAGGGGAAAAAGTCATTTGTAGTTGGGAAAGTGAATCAATTAAGATTTTAGAGGATTAATTGAAAAATAAATTATTTGAAAAATATTTTGTTTTTAGTCCTTACTTTTGGCTAGTTCTATTTTTTTTTATTCCGTTAGCTATAATTTTTAAAATATCAATTTCGGTATCAGAATGGGGGATGCCTCCTTATCAAGATATTTTTCTTTTTGAAGATGGATTTAAGATCAATACTACATTTGAAAACTATGTTTATATATTTAGTGATTATTACTACATTGGATCTTTTGTAAACTCTTTGATTCTAGCTCTAATATCTACTTTTTTTTGTTTACTTATTGGGTTTCCATTAGCTTTTTATATTGCGACTTCAAATACTAGATTAAGAAATATCTTATTAGTTTTAGTAGTTATTCCATTTTGGTCATCATTTTTATTAAGAGTATATGCATGGAAAATAATTTTACAGAATAATGGAATTTTAAATGTAATACTTCTAAACCTAGGCATAACATCTGAACCACTTCAATTACTATACAATCAATATGCTGTCATCATGGGAATTGTATACACTTACTTACCTTTGATGATTTTACCACTCTACGGATACTTAAATAAATTTGATTTAAATTTAATTGAAGCATCAAAAGATTTAGGACTAAATCGTTTTAAAACCTTTTTTAAAGTTATACTTCCTTTGTCTGTTCCAGGAATTGTTGCTGGATCTTTATTAGTTTTCATACCTGTTGTTGGAGAATTTATTATACCTGAAATGTTAGGTGGTAGTGATAGATTGTATTATGGAAAAATATTATGGGAGGAATTCTTTGTTAATAGAAATTGGCCAGGTGCTAGTGCTTTAGCTTTTAGTGGAATTATTATTTTGGTTTTACCAATTGTTATTTTTCAAATACTTTATTCTCGTTGGAGTCAAAAAAATGAAATCTAGTGTAATCAAAAGTACTGTTATTTTTCTAAGTTTATTTTTTTTATATTTCCCAATTTTAGTTTTAATTTTTTACTCTTTTAACGAAAATAAGAGAGTAATGGTTTGGAAAGGATTTTCTTTAAGATGGTACAATGAATTATTTAATAATGAACAAATTATTGAGGCATTTATTATTAGTATTAAAATTGCAGCTTTGTCTGCAACTTTTGCTACAATTTTAGGAGTTATGATTGGATATTCACTTGTAAGAATTAGAAAAATTCCTTTTAAATCATTTTATATTTTTCTTTCTTCAACACCTTTGGTTTTACCAGAATTAATTTTAGGTCTTTCAATGTTACTTTTTTTTATAAGCTTAAATAATGTAATTGGATTTCCATCATCTAGAGGACAATTAACTATTTTTATATCGCACGTTACTTTTTGTATTGCATTTGTCGCAATTATTATTCAAGCAAGATTAACTGACTTTAATAAAAATATTGAGGAAGCTGCTATGGATCTCGGCTACAATTATACCAAAGTACTCTATAAGATAACTTTACCAATAATTTTGCCTTCTATTATTGCTGGTTGGTTATTAGCTTTTACAATTTCCTTAGATGATCTAGTAGTTGCAAGTTTTACTACTGGGCCTGGAGCTAACACATTGCCAATTGTAGTTTTTTCTAAAGTTAGATTAGGATTGAGTCCTGAAGTAAACGCATTATCAGCTATTTTAATGTTTGCTTTGGTAATAATTGGTTTATTTTATTTTTATTTTAATAAAAAATTTAAACATTAAGTAATAAATATTCTCGCTCCCAAGAACTTATTACCGATAAATAAGCTTGATACTCAACTCTTCTTATTGCAGCAATCGACCTTACAAATTTTTCATTAAATATAGATTTTATATCTTCATCATTTTCAAAGAGAGTTAACGATTCATCCATATTTTTGGGTAGATTAGAATTTTTATCTTTAAATGCACTTTCTTTGGTTTCTGGATTTGGTTTTAAATTGTTTTTCATTCCTAAATATCCTGAAGCTAAATTAGCTGCAAAAACTAGATATGGATTTGTATCAGATCCAGGAATTCTATTTTCAATACGTATATTCTTTTCCTCAATTGATGGAATTCTAAAACCACAACTTCTATTACCTATTCCCCATTTAACATTTTTAGGAGCTCCCCAAGTTGCAAACAACCTTCTAAATGAATTTATATTTGGAGCATATATTGGCATTAATAATGGAGTATATTTTTCCAACCCGCCTAAATAGTTTTTCATTTTTTTTGAAATTTCAGATGATTCATTAAAAAAAATATTTTTATTTTTTTCATTATATATTGATTGATGTATGTGCATTGCGCTACCAGGTTGGTTCTCCATTGGTTTTGCCATAAAAGTTGCATGAAGTTTATGTTTTAAAGCCGACTGTCTTAGAGTTCGTTTAAATAAAAATACCTGATCTGCTAGATCTAATGGATCACCATGCTGAAAATTAATTTCCATCTGAGCTGAGCCAGATTCATGATTAATAGTATCAATTTCAATATTTTGTGCTTCACAATAATTATATACATCCTCAAAAAGATGATCAAATTCGTTAACGGCATCTATTCCCAAGGCTTGCTTACCCGTTTCTTGTCTACCTGATTGACCTACTGGCACTTCAAGGGGGTAATCTGAGTCGGCGTTAGGTTTCACTAAATAAAATTCTAATTCTGGTGAAACAATTGGAGTTAATTTCTCTTTTTCATAAAGTTTAAGAATATTTTTTAGAGCATTCCTACTAGAATTTATAACATCATCACCGTTAAGATTTATTGCATCGCAGATAATTTGCGCAGTAGGGTCGTCGTACCATGGCACTACTCTCATTGTATCAAAATCTGGTTTTAAAATTACATCAATGTCAGTTGGATTGTAAACACTTCTTGGTAAAGCACCAGCAGAGTCTTCAGTTGCATAATCTCCTGATATTGTTTGAATAAAAGTTGATTGCGGTAATCTGTGACTTTCATCTTCCAGTCCTTTTAAAAATTTATTTGTTGGTAAAATTTTTCCCCTTGCTATACCTCCAAGGTCTGGAACTAAACATTCAACTTCTGTAATAGAGTTTTCGTGAAACCAATTTTGAAATTTTTCAATCATATTGAGACTGTTTGTTTACTAATTATTATTAAACCATTAAAGATAAGTAAATGTTTACTACAAAAAAAAGGACCTTTAATCAACATGATAATGAAAAAGAGAGTTTTTATAAATTTTCAGTACCTAATTTTTCTAATCAAAGTAAATTAAATGAGAATATTTCAACTGATGTATGTATTATTGGAGGTGGTTTAACAGGTATTTCTTCAGCATTAAATTTATCTAATCAAGGTTTATCAATAACTATTTTGGAAGCAAATAAAGTTGGATCTGGTGCTTCTGGTAGGAATGGTGGTCAACTAGGAATTGGAATGAGAAAAGATCAATTCTACTTGGAAAAAAAATTTGGTATTGAAAAAGCAAAATTTTTTTGGAAAATTGGATTAGATGCTGTTTCAAATGTAGTTAATTTAATTGAAAAATTCAAAATTGATTGTGCTCTAAGACAAGGTGTTCTTCATGTAGGCAACACAAAAAAAGATTATAAATATTTTCAAGATGAAATTGAGCATATGCAGAAGAATTATAATTATAATAACTATGAATATTTTGACCATAACTCAATAAGAGATGAGGTTAATAGTGATAGATATTTTTCTGGAATGCTTTTAAAGGATTCTTATCATTTAAATCCATTAAAACTGACATATGGCTTAGCAGAACAGTGTTTGGCAAATGGCATAAATATATATGAAAAATCTCCAGCTGATAAAATTGTTGATAATCAAAAAGAAGTTATAATTCATTCTGGAAAAAATATTATTAAAGCGAAGAAAGTAATTATTGGTTGCAATGGTTATCTTGACAATCTTTTAGGATCAAAAAGAAATTATTTTATGCCTATAAATAATTATATTATTGCAACAGAACCTCTCGGAAAAGATCTAGCAAGTAAATTAATCAAAAGAAATTGTGGTGTAATAGATTCTAGATTTATGATTGATTATTATAGGTTTTCAGAAGACTACAGACTTCTCTTTGGAGGACCTGAAACAATTACATCTCAATTTGTAAAAGATGCAAAGAGTTTTGTCTCTAACCGAATGTATAAAGTTTTTCCTGAATTAAAAAAATTTAAAATTGAATTTTCTTGGGGAGGTACGTTGGCAATATCAATTAATAGATTACCTATTTTTGGAACTATAATGAATCAAAAGTTATATTATGCCCATGCCTACTCTGGGCATGGGTTAGCTATGAGTATTATGGGAGGAAAAATGATAGCTGAAAAAATTATTAATAAATCAAATAACTTTGATATGTTTGAGCAAATTAATCATTTTAAAATTCCGGGTGGCAACATGTTCAGAAGACCATTGTATTCCTCTGCCATTATATATTATAGGTTAATGGATTATTTAAATAGATTATAACTACTTAATTGCTCTTCTTAATCTGTCATTTATAGTTTTACCTAGTCCTTTATTAGGTATTTCTACTACAGCAATTTTTTTGCATCTACTTTGATCTAATTTATTAAGATAATGATAAAAATTTTTTGCTGCTTCATTTAAATTTTTTTTATTACTTAAATTTAAATTAACTATTTTAGACTTTAATTTATTATTTCCAAAATTTAATAAACCTTCATTTTTTAGTATTCTTTTTGCGTTCATTCTTATTGGCTTTAAAGTTGAATAATGTTTTTTTAAATTGCCAGGAGAAATAGAGGATTTCTTTTTAATTTTTACTTTTGCATATTTATTTAGTTCTTCAACAGTTATGCTGCCATATCTTAATACTTCAATTTCATTATTGGTATCAATTCTAACAACTGTGGACTCAAGTCCATAAGAAGACTGTTTATCTTTTAAAACAAAAATCTTTTTTTTTAGAATAGGGTCGATATCCATAATATTGGTTACGGAAGTTCTTTCTGAGAGATTAGCACTAGGGGCCGCAATAGGTAGGCCAAATAAAGTAATTAATTTTTTAGCCAATTTATTACTAGGAATTCTGCAGCCAACTAAAGTTGAGTTGTTAGAGACTAATTTTGATATTTTAGAATTTTTCTTTTTCTTTAATATTATGGTTAAGGGACCAGGCCAAAATTTTGAACCTAATTTTTTTTCAAATTTATTTAAAATAAAATATCTTTCTATTTGTGTAATACTTTTAAAGTGACAGATAATTGGATTACTTCGTGGTCTTTTTTTTACTTTAAAAATAGATTTTACAGCTTCATCATTTGTTGCATCTGCTCCAAGACCAAATACTGTTTCTGTGGGAAATATTACAAGTTCTCCACTGCTTAATAAATTTTTTGCAATATCTAACTTATTTTTTTTCATATTTTTTTATAAAATGTTTCCATCTATCTTTAAAATAGTTATTATCAATACTTGTATATGGGAAAAGTTATAGCATTTTCGAATCAAAAAGGTGGTTCAGGTAAATCGACTCTTTCAGCAAATTTATCAGTTTTATGGAGCAATAGTGGTTACAAAGTAGCTGTCATAGATGCTGATGCACAAAAAAGTCTATCATATTGGCTTGAAGCTAGAAAATCTTATTATGGTGAAGATGATATTGGAATAACGCAATTAAATTTTGATATAAGGAATTTAATAGATGAAATTAAAGCAATAAAAAGAAAATACGATTTTATAATAATTGATAGCCCTCCATCTATAACTTTTGAAACAATGCAGGTTGTAAAAGCTTCTGATAGGGTATTTGTTCCAGTACAACCAAGTCCAGTAGACTTAATGGCTACACTACCTTTTTTAAAAATAGCAAAACAAGAAAGAAAAAATCCAATAATTATTCTTAATAGAGTAATGCCGAGAGCAAAATTAACTGACGCAATGATTTTGCGTTTAAGATATGCTGGTGCTAAAATTGCTCGCTCCAGACTGTCTAGCAAAGTATTATTTGCAGAAACATTTTCAGTTGGAAGGGGCGTAATTGATATAAGTGTTACATCAGACGCTTCAAAAGAAATAATTAATGTTGGAAACGAAATTTTAAGAAATTTCTAACTTAATGTCTGATATTACAACTGTTATACTTGCTGCAGGCAATAGTACGAGATTTAAAGCAAGTAAATCAAAGCTTGTTTATCTATTATGTGGGTTACCAATTGTTTCACATATTTTTAACATTGCAAAAAAAATATCAGGTAAAAATATATTAATTGTATCTAATGAAAAAAATAAAGAACAATTAAAGTTAATATTGAATACCTCTAAGTTAGTTGTTCAAAAAAAACAAAAAGGAACTGCTGATGCAATTGAGCAAGTTAAAAAATATGTTAAATCAAAAAATATTTTAATTTTATTTGGTGATACACCTTTAGTTGAAGTAAAAGATATAAGAAAACTAATAAGTAAATTTAAAAAAAGTAAAGCGAAAGCTTCATTAATTGCATTTAATACTTCAGAACCACATGGTTATGGTAGGTTATTATTAAATAATAACTATGTTGAAGAAATAATTGAGCAAATCAATTTAACACCCGAACAAAAAAAAATCAATTTATGTAATTCTGGTATTTTAATAGCAAATACTAAATTATTATTTAATAATTTAAAAAATATTAAAGAAAATAAAATTAAAAAAGAAAGATATCTTCCTGATATATGCAAAATTTTTTCAAAAAAAAATATTCCTATTAATTATATCGAGTGCAAGAAAGAAACAATGCTGGGCATAAATACATTAGATGATTTTAATATTGTACAAAATATCTTGCAAAAAAAATACGTAAAAAATTTTATAAAAAATGGAGTCAATTTTTTAAAACCCAATACTTGTTATTTAAGCTATGACACCAAAATTGAACCTACTGTTACAATAGAAAGCAATGTTACAATCAAAGAAAAAACAATTATAAAAAAAGGCTCAATAGTTAAAAGTAATTCTTACCTAGAAGAAGTTACAATAGACGAAAATTCAAATATTGGTCCAAGTGCTAGATTAAGGCCAAAAACAAAAATTGGCAAAAAATCAAAAATTGGTAACTTTGTCGAAATTAAAAATTCTAAAATAGGAAATAATGTTTCTATTGCTCATCTTTCATATGTTGGAGATTCAGAAATAGGAAACAATGTGAATATAGGTGCTGGTACAATAACTTGTAACTTTGATGGAAAGAAAAAACACAAAACCATAATTAAAGATAATGTATTTATAGGTTCAAACACATCACTCATTGCTCCAATTGTAATTGAGTCTAAATCTAGAATTGGTGCAGGTAGTGTTATTACTAAAAATATTCCCAAAAATTCACTTGCAATTGAAAGATCAGCCTTAAAAATTCTAAGAAATAAACGATCTAAATAATAACCCTTGTTTCAAGATATATAAGGGTTTATGAGGCTTTTCGAATTATGAGCGATAAATGGTCACCCAAAAGTTGGAGAAATAAAGATGCTCTTCATATGCCAAAATATCAGAATGAAGATCATCTAAATAAAACTCTAAATGAAATTTCTAAATATCCACCTTTAGTTTTTGCTGGAGAGGCAAGACAATTAAAAGAGAATCTTGGAGAAGTTGCAAACGGAAATGCTTTTTTATTACAAGGTGGAGATTGTGCAGAAAGTTTTGCAGATTTTCATCCAGATAATATTAGAGATACATTTAAAGTTATCTTACAAATGGCTGTTGTTTTGACGTTTGGTGCTTCTTGTCCAATTGTTAAAGTAGGAAGAATTGCTGGACAGTTTGCCAAGCCAAGATCATCAACCACAGAAGTTATTAATGATTTAGAACTTGAGTCTTATAAAGGGGATATAATTAATGGGATCAACTTTAATCATAAAGACAGAGATCCTAATCCTGATAGATTGATTCAAGCCTACAATCAGTCTGCATCAACACTTAATCTATTAAGAGCTTTTTCTCAGGGTGGTTTTGCCAATTTAAATAAAATACATCAATGGAACTTAAATTTTGTTAAAGGTGAGAATGCTGCTAAATTTAGAGAGATATCTTCTAGAATTGACGAATGCTTATCTTTTATGGAGGCATGTGGAATAAATGGAAATAGTGTAAGACAGTTAAATGAAACTGACTTTTTTACAAGTCATGAAGCTTTACTTCTTCAATATGAGGAAGCATTAACAAGAATAGATAGTACTTCAGGTAAGTGGTATGATGTTTCAGCTCACATGTTATGGGTAGGTGACAGAACACGACAACTGGATGGAGCCCATATTGAATTTTTAAGAGGTATTGAGAACCCTATTGGTATTAAAGTGGGTCCAAGCACAAAAACAGAAGAACTAATAAAGATATTAGATGTGTTGAATCCAAACAATGAAGCTGGAAAAATAACGCTGATATGTAGAATGGGTCATGAAAAAGTTATTGGAATACTTCCAAAAATAATTAGGTCAGTTAATACAGCTGGTAAAAAAGTTGTATGGACTTGTGACCCCATGCATGGAAATACTATAAAATCTAACACAGGTTTTAAAACTAGACCATTAAAAGATATAATTTCTGAAATTCAGCAATTTTTTCAAATTCATAGAAGTGAAGGAACATATCCTGGTGGCGTCCATTTAGAAATGACTGGTCAAGATGTTACAGAATGTATGGGAGGTCTTCAAGAAATAACTGATGAAGATCTAAAAAATAGATATCATACATATTGTGATCCGAGACTAAATGCCTCGCAGTCTCTAGAATTGGCTTTTTTATTATCAGATTTTTTAAAAGAAGAAAAATTACTCTCAAAGCAATCTTCAAATTTATAAATTTATATTTATATAACAATTATGAATACAAAAGATAAAATTACATATATTTCTAACTGGATTAAAGACTATGCTATATCTATAAATAAAAATCAAATTACTCTGGTAATAGGAGTGTCAGGAGGAGTTGACTCAGCTCTTACTAGCATCTTATGTGCTCGTACTGGTTTAAAAACTATAGCTGTTTCAATGCCTATTAAGCAAAATTCATCACAACATGATTTAAGCTTAAGACATTTAGAATTTTTAGAGCAAAATTACCCAAATGTAGAAACAAAATTAATTGAGTTAGATAATGTTTTTAAAACTTTTCAAAGTACTATGCAAAATTTTGATAGTGAGTTAGCTTTTGCAAATTCAAGATCTAGACTGAGAATGGTAACTCTATACCAAATAGCTCAAAGTAATAATGGTATAGTTGTTGGTACTGGAAATAAAGTTGAAGATTTTGGAGTTGGATTTTATACTAAATATGGTGATGGAGGCGTAGACATATCCCCAATAGCAGATTGTACTAAAACTGAAGTGTGGGAATTAGCCGAAGAAATTGGGGTAATAAAAGATATTATTAGCGCAGCACCGACAGATGGTTTATGGGATGATAGTAGAAATGATGAAAACCAGCTTGGTCTTTCATATAAGCAATTAGAAGAAGCAATGGAAACCCAATAAGTAAACAAAAAAAAGTAGATATTAGAGCTAGAATCAAAGAGTTTACAAAAGATCCAATGTAGTAATAATCACTAAATATATAAACATAGTTTTCAAATGTAGTATTGATCTTAAATCCATCTTCAAAAAGAAAAATATCTTGATAAGGAGGCATCCCCCATTCTGATACCGAAATTGATATTTTAAAAATTATAGCTAACGGAATAAAAAAAAATAGAACTAGCCAAAAGTAAGGACTAAAAACAAAATATTTTTCAAATAATTTATTTTTCAATTAATCCTCTAAAATCTTAATTGATTCACTTTCCCAACTACAAATGACTTTTTCCCCTTTTGGGAAATTATAATTTGAGTTGGAGTTGAAATTCTGATCTAAAACTGAAATTATCATATTTTTAATTTTAATTTCATAACGTGTAAAACTTCCCAAATATGATTTTTCTAAGATTTCTCCACTAAAGGAATTAAATGAACTTATTTTCAAATTATTTATTGATTGTATTTTTATTTTCTCTGGTCTTAGTAAAATATTAGTTTTTGTATTTTTTAATTCTTTGTTTAATTTAAAATTTATACCTAAATCATCAGAATAATAATTTTCATCTTTCTTATAAATCTCAATTATATTTGCAATTCCTATAAAATTGGCAGTATAAAGACTTTTAGGATTTTCATAAATCTCTTCAGGGCTAGAGCATTCCAAAATAAGACCATTCTTCATTATTGCCATTCTATCAGATAAGGACATTGCTTCTTCCTGATCATGGGTGACAAAAACAAATGTAATTTTTAGTTTCTTTTGGAGTGTTGTTAACTCTAATTGCGTTTTTGATCTTAGTTTTTTATCTAGTGCTGCAAGAGGCTCATCTAATAATAATAACTTAGGTTTTTTTATTAAGCACCTTCCAAGGGCAACTCGTTGCTGTTCACCGCCTGATAATTGCTTAATTCTTCTATTTAATAAATGTTCAATAGATAAAAGATCAGCAATACTTCTTACATTTATTTCAATTTCTTTTTTGGTAAAATTTTCTTTTATTCCAAAAGCTAAATTATTAAATACGTTTAAGTGAGGAAATAGTGCATATGATTGAAACATATAGTTTAATGGTCTATCGAAAGGTTCTAGGTTTGTTATGTCCATTCCGTCGAGGATTACTCGTCCTGTATCTGGCTTCTCAAATCCACCTAATATTCTTAGTAAGGTAGTTTTACCTGAACCCGAAGATCCTAAGAGACCAAAAAATTCAGATTTTGAAATATTTAAATTAATATTTTCTAAAACTTTGTTATCTCCAAAGGATTTAGAAATATTTTCAATTACAAGAAAATTATTATCCATCTTAAACCAGCACTAATATTAATATATTAGTGCTGAAATGAAGTATATTTTTTAATTTGCTTTAAACTTATTAAAATATTTAGTTGATAATTTAGATTTTTTTGGAGAGTCTGCAGTATCAGCAAAAAGCATACTTAAAGTTGCTTCATCTGGATAAATAGCAGGATCTTCAAAAATTTCAGGATCAACTAGTTCATTGGCTGCTTTATTTGGATTTGAATACCAAACGTAGTTTGTAATATCAGCAGCAACTTGAGGTCTTAAAATATAATTTATAAATTTGTGAGCATTCTCAACATTTTTTGCATCCGCTGGAATAGCCATCATATCAAACCATATTACAGTTCCTTCAGATGGAATTGAGTACCAAGCTTCTACACCATCTGCAGCTTCATCAGCAGCTAGGAAAACATCACCAGACCATCCCATAGTCAAACAGATCTCCCCATTTGCTAAATCATCGATATATTGAGAAGAATCAAAATATCTTATGTAAGGTCTAATTTCTTGCAACATTGCAAGAGCAACCTCATAATCTTTCTCATCCTCGGTATAAGGATCTTTTCCAACATATTTCAAAGCAATTTCCATAACCTCTGTTGGGGCATCCAACATTGCGATACCACAATCTTCATACTTAGATGCAATAGCTGGATCAAACAAAATACTCCAACTTGTAATATCGTTTTCATCAACTTTATCAGTATTATAACCAATACCTGTAGTACCATACATATAATTTATTGAGTATTGACCACCTGGATCGTGCGCTTCTATTTTTGCAAGAACATCAGGATCTAAATTACCAATATTTGAAAGCTTAGATTTATCAAGTTTTTGGAACACTCCAGCCTTGATTTGGTTTTCTAAAAAAGAACCTGAAGGCACCACAATATCATAGCCAGAACCACCAGCTAAAAGTTTAGCTTCAAGAACCTCATTTGAATCAAAAACATCATAAGTTACATCAATGCCAAATTCATTTTCAAAATTTTTAATTGTATCTTCGGCAATGTAGTCAGACCAATTGTAAATAAATAATTCTTCTTTAGCCTGAGCTGAAAAAGAAATTAAAACTAATAGAGATATAAAATACTTAAGCATTATTCCCCTCCTAAATAAAAATTACATTAAATAAAATAAATTAAAAATCGAGAATTTTTTTATATAGATCTGGCCTTCTGTCTCTAAAGTTACCCCATAATTTTCTATATTCTCTTGAAATTAACAAATCTAAAGTTGCAGTTATTATTCCTTCATCCTTATCATTCATACGATTTATTACATTTCCAAGATGATCCAATATAAAAGAATTGCCATAAAAATTTAATTCAATATCAGCTTCGACCTCCCTCCCTATTCTATTCGAAGTTACTATAGGGATTTGATTTGCAGCAGCATGTCCTACCATTGTATTAATCCAATGATCCTTTGAATTTAATTCAGGCATGTGTGGCTCAGAGCCAATTGCTGATGGATAAAAAATTAAATCTGCACCTTTCAATGTTAATATTCTTGCACATTCAGGAAACCACTGATCCCAACAAATTGCACAGCCAACTTTTGCCAGAGGGGTGTCAAAAACCATAAAGCCTGTGTTGCCTTTTTCAAAATAATACTTCTCATTATATCCAGGCCCTTCAGGGATGTGAGATTTATTATAAACTTCACTTATTTTACCGAAAGAATCAATCATAACTAGAGAGTTAAAAAACTTATTTTCCTTTTTTTGAAAAAAACTAATTGGTAATGAAATCTTTTTATCTTTACAAATATTAGATAATTTTTCGAACATTGGATTAGAAGGAAAATCAATTGCAAGATCAAAAAATTTATCATTTTTTGTTGAACAAAAATAATAATCTTGAAATAATTCTTGCAGAAGTAAAATATCAACATTTTCATTTGATGCTTTTTCAACTAAACTAATTGCTTTATTTAAATTAGCGTCAAAGTCTCCTTTAATAGCCTTGAATTGGGATGTTGCTACTTTTACTTTCATATTTTTGGTACATTCATTGTTATACAATGAATATTTCCACCACCATAATTTATATTTTCTGTTTCCAACATCATAATTTCTCGATTTGGGAATAACTTTTCAAAAGTTAATTTTACCTCATTATCTTCCTTAACATTGAATTTTGGTAAGATAATTTTATTTTTACTGAAATAAAAATTTATGTATGAGCTAATAATATTTTTATTATTAATTTTTTTTCTTGTAGGTAAGGGAACTTCAATTAAATCAAATGTCTGATTAGTATCTTTAAAAAATTTAATAAGATCAGTTTTGTTTTTTTTTAATATTTCATAATTAGGATCTAATTTGTGAGTTGTGGCAATTAAATATTGATTTTTTCCTATCGGGCATAATAAATTATCGACATGACCATCTGTATCATCCTCCATTAATCCATTTTCAAATAAAAAAATATAATTTAAGTCAAACAAGAGCTTTAATTCTTTAATAATATATTCACTATTATGTTTTTGTTTTCTATTTTTATTAAATATTACATTTTTAGTGCTAAATAAATTTTTTTTATCATCATAAGTTATTGCCCCTCCTTCAATGACTAAGTCAGAAATTTTTGTTGGGATATTTAAATAATTTGAAATAAATTTTGATATTTTATTATCATTTAAATAATCTGGATACTTTCCATAACCATTAAATTCAAAACTAATTGATTTTAATTTTTCATCTTCGTTATAAAAAATTGGTGCAATATCTCGCATCCAAGAATCATCTAATTTACATTCTATAATATCTATATTTTTATGATCAGTTTTATTTTGAATTTCATTAATGTCTTCTTTATTTGACAAAACAATAACATGCTCAGTTTTTGCAATTTCATTAATTACATTTGCAACTTCATCTCTGGCCTTATTAATAATTTTACCATAAAGATCGTTATTACACGGCCAAGCAATCAAACAATATTGGTGTTCATACCATTCAGGAATTAGTTTCATAAAATTTAAAAATATGTATAATTATTTCATGTCTAAAGATGAAGTAAAATTCACTGAAATGAAACATGGTGATAAAGAGGATTATGAACTTCTTGCTAATTTTGAAGATAAATTTATTGAAGGTACAGCTGATAGAATAGTAAGAGTGCTAAAAAGTTTAGACAATTCACTAGGTGGCTATAAGGTATCTAGATTAGAACACTCTCTTCAAACTGCATCAAGAGCGTTACGTGAACAAGCTTCTGAAGAAATGGTGGTAGCCTCCTTATTGCATGATATAGGTGATGAAATTGCACCTCTTAATCATTCTGAACTTGCAGCTGCAGTATTAAAACCTTTTGTTTCTGAAAAAACAAGATGGATAGTAGAACAACACGGTTTGTTTCAAGCCTACTACTATAATCATTATTATGGAAAAGATAGAAATCTAAGAGATAAACTCAAAGGTCATAAATTCTTTAAAGACACTATAGATTTTTGTGAAAGATGGGATCAAGCATCATTTGATCCAAATTATGATACAATTCCCTTAAAAGAATTTGTTCCAATGGTTCAAAGAATATTTAATAGAACACCTTATAGAAATTTATAATTATTTTTTTAACTTGTTGATTAGTCTAAGCTCACCTGGATCAAATTTATTTTTATTTTCTTGAATAAATTTATCTATATCTTTTTGCTTTTCTAATTCTAATTCAGAAACTTTTCTAATGTTTAAATCAACATACAAAGAACAAACCTCTGTTGTTGCTGCTCTGTAACTTTCAAGCTTATGTGTCATTTCTAATTTATAAATTAATCTTTTTTTATCCCTATCAAGAAATAATAAATTAATATCTACTTCATCATCCTCTTTCACTTCTTTGTCATAAGTTGTGTGTGACTCTACGGCAAAAGTAGTTTTCTTCTCTGTT
>CABZFN010000012.1 GCA_902525035.1 uncultured Alphaproteobacteria bacterium
TTTTTTTAGACTTTAATAGTTATAGAGTATTACCTAATAAAACGTCTATATCCAAAACAATTGACGATACCAAAGATTTTTGATATTTTTAATTTCTACAATTTTTTACTTAAGGATAATTACATGGTTCAATCAGAATTTGATGCCATTTTAAGATCAATCTTAGAAATAACAAAGATTGAGCCACTTGAAGGTTTAGAATGGGATTCTTTGGCTCAACTATCACTGGTTATGGAATTAGAGAAAATCTCACCTGGATTTAGCAAAGAGGCTCCGGAATTACTGCAGATTGTTAATTATAATGACTTCATTGATTTAGCGAAGCAAAAGAAAATAATCTCCTGAATGAGTACTGTCATATTTTCTGCTAGCGAGCTGGGTTCTCTAAAAAAAGATGTAAATGAATTAATTGATCTCTCGGAAGAAGAATTTAAAAAACTTTATTCCAAAACTGGAATTAAACATGTTTTTAAGATTAGCCCAATTCAAAACGTTGTTAGTTTAGCTGTAGAATCAATTTCAAAGCTTACAAAATTACTTCCTGATTTTGATGTAAGCAAGGTAAACACTTTAATTCATTGTACTCAAACCCCAACTGGATACTTACCAGGAGATGGTTTTAGAATACATGCAGCTGCTGGTCTTAATAAAGAATGTACAGTTATTGATATAAATAACGGATGCGCTGGTTTTGTTCTAAGCCTTTCTTTGGCGCTGTCTTCAAATGAATTATTTGGTAATATACTAATAACTACAAGTGATGCTTATTCAACTATAATGCGTAATAGTAGTAGATCTACCCAAGCTATTTTTTCAGATGGCGCCAGTGCAACATATTTATCATTTAAAAATCTTCGATCTTCAAGAATTCTTGGCTATGATTCTTTCTCAGATGGTAAATCAAGAAGTTCGTTAGAAATTGAAAGTACATCAGGTGAATTATTTATGAATGGTCCAGCTGTTTATCTATTTACACAATCTGTAGTTGAGAAGTCTGTTAAAAGAACTCTTGATGCAGCTTCTATAAAACTCGAAAGTGTTGACAAATTCTATTTCCATCATCCCTCACGTTTAGTACTTGAAGGACTGATAAAAAATATGAAACTTGAAAGAAATAAAGTAATTGGTATTGAATCTGATAATTTAATTAATGCAACATCTTCCTCAATTCCATATCTGCTTGATAACTGGGAACCAATTCATAAGGGTGAGTTGGTCTTATTCTCGGGCTTTGGAGTCGGACTAACTTGTGCAACTCTATTAATAGAATTTTAATTGATGAATTGTTTAGTCGTTTTTGGCCCAAAAGCAAATGTTTTATCAAAATTATACTCAAACAAAGCCTTTCGGAATTGGAAATTAGTGATTATTGGGCGAGATCTTAAAATATTTTATAATAGCTTAAAGCAGCAGAATAATTTTAGCGAAATTATTCAAATTGAAGTAGATTACTTAAATCTTACGATAATTGATGATTATCAAAAAATTGCCAATACTTTAACTCAGCATTTATCACATGAGTCAGAGAAAAATTTTTTTTTATTTGCTCAAGGGGTTATCGAAAGGTTGCCATTTTTCTTTCAGACAGATGATCAGATACTTAAACAATTTAAAATAAATCTTGAATTTCCAGTTCGTTGTACACATTCAATTCTAAAAACTAATCCTAATTTACTCTCATCTCATTGGTATTATTTATCATCCATCGCAACCCAACGCAGTGACGTCGGTGTTAGTTTATACGCTAGCTCAAAATCTGCATTAGAGAAATTTTGTGAAACATTAAGACTTGAACAAAAACTTACCTCAAGATCTGGGAGCATAAAGGTTTTGCGTATCATTATAATAGATGGTGGTTTGAGTCATGGACTGCCTGATGATGTCAAAAACGAACTTCTGCAAATGGCATATAATTCAAAATTCACTTCAAAGTCAGCTCTCGCAGAATATCTTATTTTAGACTTTAGTAATCCAGATTCTGAAATTTGCTTTGTCGAATGAACCAAGGCGCAATTTTAAATCAATTTTACTCAAAAGATCTTGTAGACTTACTTTCAAAACTTATTGGAAAGGAGACGGGAACGATTGTTATGCATAGTTCATTGCTTGGTCTTGGATTTCCTCGTGAAGGCTTGGATTATTTTGCAGATTATTTGATAAATAAATTAGTTTATAAATTAGGATATAGACTTATTATTCCAGTATTCACTTTTGATAGTGAAAAAAAATGGTCACCTTTATCTTCTGCAACACATTGCGGTGCATTATCAGCATGCCTCTTAAAAAAGTATACTTCCTACAGAACAATACACCCAATTCATTCAGTTCTGGATATATGTTCAAATAGTTTATCTTCCTTTGCAGGATCTATCTCAAAGACTAGTTTTGGTATAGATACAGTGTGGGAAGATATACTACAGGATAACAAAACTATAAATATTGGAATAGGTATTGGACTTGATGGTGGGGGTACTTTCTTGCATGCGATAGAGCAAAGAATAAAAATCAATTATCGAAAATTTATTACACTAGACAAAACTGTTGAAATCAATGGACGTACTATTAATGATTTTAAATATTTCGCTCGGCTAAAATCAGGCACAACTGAAATTGTTAATAATTGGAAAAAAGTCCGCCTTGATTTGTTAGAACATGGTCTTTATGAGGAATTAAAGAAACCGTTTTTTATATCTTTTTCCAAACCTGCTGATGTATTTCTCTACTTAAAGTCGAAACTTGAAAAAGATCCTGATTGGTTTATTTCAAGTTAATAATTATGAGAGAATACACAGAAGCAAGTTTATTTTTTAAAGAGAAATAAATGATTGGACATCAAATACACAAGTTTGCCAAAGAACTTTGGCCTCTTAACCGAAGTATTACAGGTGATGGGGTAAGAGCAACATTAAATCGTATTAAATTTCATTTACCCAAATTACAGATTAATTCTATACCTTCAGGAACTGCCGTATTTGATTGGGTGATTCCAAAAGAGTGGAGTGTTAATGAAGCATATATTGTTTCTCCAAGTGGAAAAAAATTTTGTGATTTTAATGTTAATAATCTTCATCTTTTGGGCTATAGCATACCTTTTGAGGGAAAGGTTAAATTAGACGAACTTAAAGAGCATTTGTACACTCTGCCAGATCAAAAGAATGCAATACCTTACATAACAAGTTATTATAAAGAACGGTGGGGGTTTTGTTTATCACAAGATCAATTTAATGAACTTGAAGAAGGTATGTATTACGTAAAAATAGATACTAAACTTTTTGATGGAGTATTAAATTATGGAGAAATAATTATTGATGGCAAAGGCTCTAAAGAAGTTTTTATTAGTACATATGTGTGTCATCCTTCTATGGCTAATAACGAACTTTCAGGACCAACTGTTGTCACATATTTAGCAAAATGGTTATCACAATTAAAGGATCTTGAACACAATTATCGGATAGTATTTGTGCCAGAAACTATTGGATCAATTGCATATCTTAGTATCAATCATGAATTAATGAAGAGAAATGTAATTTCAGGTTTTAATGTAAGTTGTATTGGTGATGATAGAGCTTTTTCATACTTACCATCTCGATTTGGAAATACATTAAGTGATAGTGTTGCCAAACACGTACTTAAGTTTACCGACCCACAATTCAAAATCTATAGTTGGCTAGACAGAGGAAGTGATGAAAGACAGTATTGTTCACCAGGTATAGACTTACCAATAGCTTCAATAATGCGAACAAAATACGGCGAATATCCTGAATATCATACTTCTCTTGATGACTTAAAAAATGTTGTAACTGCAAAAGGTTTGGACGGTGGATATTGGGCACTCCGTAGGGCGCTTGAAGCAATAGAGAAAAATAAAATATACCAAATTACTGTCTTGTGTGAGCCAAAATTGGACAAGCGTGGACTTTACCCAACGCTTTCAACAAAAAAATCTGGTGAGCAAGTTAAACTAATAATGGATCTCATTAGTTTATGTGATGGAACCAATTCTTTATTAGATATTGCAGAGATTTTAGAAACTCCAATATGGTCTTTATATGAAATAATAGATAAGCTAATCAATCTCAAGTTACTAAAAGAGAGTAGTTAGACTAATTATTAAAATCATTCAAATAAATTACTTAATTTACTAACCTAAACATTTTTCGATTTAAAGATGATAATAGGTTATCTAAATTTTCAAATTTTTTATTTTTATTTTTTAATTTTAAATTATAAAAAATTTTTCTTTTTCTTTTTTCTAGTGATTTATTTAATATACATTCTGGAGCGGCTAAACTATGCTTAAATATATAAAAAAATGCATTATTTTTACTAAAATCAATAGCATAATCTTTCCATTCCCCATTAGAAACTCCCTTAGAATAAAGATTGAGGATTTTGGCTAGTTCATCTTTGGAAAAATAGAGATTGTGATTGTTAGTTGAAGCACTAGATGTTACTAACCCCATATATTAAGAATATAACAAAATTCTATGCCTGTAAATGCCCCAAATGACAATTTAGATGTATTAGCACCATCATTTAATCTTAAAAATATTGATGATGAGATGGTTTCTTTAGATAACGCAAAAGGATTAAATGGCACAGTTATTGTTTTTATATGTAATCATTGTCCTTATGTTAAAGCCATTGCAAGTAGATTAAAAAAAGATGCTGATGAGTTACTAGAGCACTCAATAAATACAATTGCTATTATGTCAAACGATGTAATTAACTATCCAGATGATTCATTCGATAATATGAAAATTTTCTCTGATAAATATAAATTTAATTTTCCGTATCTTTATGATGAAACACAGGAAGTAGCAAAAAAATACAATGCTGTTTGTACTCCTGACTTTTTTGGTTTTGATAAAGATCTTAAATTAAAATATAGAGGTAGAATTGACTCAGGTGTAATGAATTCAAATCAAAATTCTAAAATTGAAAGAAATCTTTTCAATGCAATGATTAAAATTAAAAATGAAGGAGTAGGCCCAACTAATCAAATGAACAGTATTGGTTGTTCAATAAAGTGGAAATAGTATGAGTGAAGAAAATAAAAATAAAAGATTATTTAAAAAAGTACAAAATTTTATTTTTACAAACTATATACAAATAATAATTTCTTTAGTAATTTTGCTAATTCTATTTATTGGATACCAAACATATAATTATTTTAAAATTCAAGATATTAAAAATTCTAGTATAAGTTTTTTTGATATTATCCGAGAAAATCAAGATGATTTAAGTAACTTAGAGAATTTAATCGATGATGATAATATTTTCTCCAATTTATCAAAATTAAAATTAATTCAGGAAAATAATGAAAATAAAAACTTTAGTTACTCTAACGAATTGTATAAAGAATTAATTTTTTCATCAAACTTAGATGATCTGTATAAAACCTCTATTTCTACAAATGCTTCATACACAATGATTAATGCGTCATATGAAGAAAATACCAATAATTACTTAAATGATATCTCTGTTTATATAAACAACATTAGTGACGATTTGGATGGTTATTTTTCAATTAAAAAAGAATTAGAGTATTTATTAATCGTTTTAGAAATTGATCTAAATAAGTCTGAATATAATAATAATTCAAAAGTATTGGATAAATATAATGAAATATTTAATTCAAGTTTGGTTTCTGTCTCTATAAAAGAAAGAGTGAAAAAGATTCATGAGTTTCAGCTTTATAAGTAAAATATCGCTATATTTATCTTTCATATTTATTATTTCATGTCAGGATACAATTTCATCTTTAAATAATAATACAGATATAATTGATAATAATTTACAATTAGAAGTGGAAGAATTCTTAGATTTTAGTTTATATGAGGATTATCAAGAAAATATATTTGATAGTTATACATATAAGGCATCTAATTACAATTTTTTCGACAAAGATCAAAATAAATTAAAAATTAACAATTATGAATCTAAATACCAAAATAATAATAATCCAATAAATATTATTTATCTTGAGAATAGTATTTACTCCATCAATATAGACGGAGAACTTCTAAGTTTTGACATAAGTACTGGAAAGTTAATTGAAAAAATTAAAATAGAATTAGATCAATTAAAAAAAATACCTATTTCTTTTTCTTCTTATGAAAACGATTTTATTATTGCTTTTACTTCGGGAGAAGTCGTTAGAATTAACAAACAAGGGAATATTATTTGGGTATTTAAAAATCAAGATTTATTAAATACTCCAGTTAAGATCTATGATGACTATCTAATAATATTATATCCAGAAAAAATAATTCTTTTATCAATTTTAAGTGGAGATATAATTTTAGAAAAAGCTTTTAAATCTGGCAATATAATTCAATCATCAGGAGGTAAAATAGAAACATTCTATAATATTGTTTTTTTTATACTTCCTAACAGTGAATTTAATTCATTAGATACATATTTATTTGAAAAACATAATTTAAATTTTGATAAGATTGAACTCAATACATCATTAAATAATCTTAAAGATCAAATTCACGTCTATAAAAATTTTTTAGTATATTTTGATAATGAAAACATCATTCATACTTACGATATAAATAGGGATAAGTTTATATTAGTTGATTTCAGAATAAATAATTCATCTTCAGCAGTTTTATTTAATAATTCATTAATTTCAAAAAATAAAAATTTTCTTAAATTTTATAATATTATGAATGGCAATTTATTTTCAAGAATTAATATTAATAAAATACTAAATAAAAATTCAAAATTAATAAATGCTTTCATCATAAATAAAAATATGCATTTATTTACAGATAATGGTGAAATAATTATTTTAGGTCAAAATCTTGAAATTCAAGAAACAATAAATCTTAAAATTAAAAATATTAATAAAGTTTATAATTATCAAAATAAAATTTTTATAAGTACTGAAAAAGGTATTACTTACATTTATTAAAATGAATATATTAATTTTAGGTATGCCAAATGTAGGCAAAACATCACTTTATAATTTAATTACAAATAAAAATAATAATATAATTCATGATACCATTGGTACAACAAGAGATTGGCATGTATCACCACTTAAATCAAATAGTAATATTGATGTATATGATACACCTGGAATAATTAATCAAAAAAATCTAGTAACAAAGAGTGTCAGTAACATAATAAGGAAAATAGATATTTTTGTTTATGTTATTGACTATAAAGATGAGAATTACTTTATAGATAAAGAATTGATCAATGAATTAAGAAAATTTAATAAGGAAATATTAGTTATTGTTAATAAAGATGATAACTTTAAGCAAGATAAAAAAATTGACAACCTTGGTATCAAAAATATTTTTTTTATCTCATGTTCACATAATATTGGCATTCAAGGCTTTTTAGATTTTTTGTCAAAATATGATGCTAAAGATAATAAGTTAATAAATTACGATTTTTCCTTAGGGTTATTTGGAAAAACAAATGTAGGAAAAAGTACTCTTTTAAACAAATTAGTAGGATTTGAGAGATCAATTGTTAGCAATCAACCAAAAACTACAACTGATATTGTTGCGTCTTCATATAATTTTAAAGGTAATACCTATTCAATTAAAGATACTGCAGGTTTAATAAAAAAAAATAAAATTGATAAAAATAGTCTTGATTTTTACGTCACCAAAAAAACTTTATCAATTATCAATGAAATTAATTTAAATATTTTCATTATTGATATTGAACAAGGCTTTGATACTCAATCTAAAAAAATATTTAATTTAATTTATCAAAAATCTAATATTCTATTATTTATAATTAATAAAACTGATTTAGTTAAAAAAAATAAAAAGAAGATAATTAATGAATTAATTAAAGATATTAATTATGAATTTTCTCAATCAAAAAATATAATTGTTATACCAATTTCAACACTAAATAAGAAGGACATTCTATTTTTAAAAAATAAGATTCGTAAACTTATTTTAGAAATAAATAAAAATATATCAACTTCACAAATTAATAAGTGGCTAAATCATGCTGTTGAAAATTATTCTCACCCAAGAATAAATGGAAAAGAAGTAAAATTTAAATATGGTACTCAGGTTTCAAACAATCCTTTAACAATAAAAATTTTTTCAAACTTTTCTAGAGAAATTTCAAATCCATATAAGAGATATTTACTAAATAATTTTTATAATTTTTTTAAAATTAAAAGCAGAAATTTGAAAATATTATTTTCAAAATCTGATAATCCGTTTAATTAATTATTCTTCAATTTTATTAAAATATTCTAATATATTGACATTAAAAATATTTATTTGATCAAGAATATTTGAGCTATCAATTAAGAAATTGTAAACAAAATTTAAAAATTCTAATTTGTTTGTAAAAAATAATACTATGCTAAAAAAAGCATAAGAGAAAATAAAACCATACATTATCCCAAAAATCTTATCTATAACGACTCCAATTAATTGTTTATCTAAATCGCTACTTAAAAATTTTCTTATTCTTTTTAATAAAAATAAACTGATTAGAAATATTATTGGTATAGATATTATTATACTTACTGTTTTTATTTCTGGTTGAAGATTAGAAAAAAATTCAATTTTAATTAATTGATTAGTTATTAATGTTGAAAATCTGTCAAAAGATATAATAGTTATAAAAATTGATCCAATCCAACTTAACAGACTTAAAATAGAATTTATAAAACCTTTCCAGATTCCATAAATTATGAATAATATTGTTAACCCTATTATAAAATAATCAAAAATTTGTATTTCATAACCTATTATATTCATTTTATTATTCTCAACATAGCTGGTAATGTAATTAATACTCCTATCATAGCAAATATCATTGCTAAACTGGTAAATAGACCAAAATAAACTGTAGGAACAAAGTTTGATAGACAAAGAGTAAGGAAACCTGCAGTGATTGCAATGGATGTAATTAAAACTGCATTGCCTACACTTAAATGTGTTTTTTCTATCATTTCACTATGATTGCTGCCTAACTTAAGATTCTCCTTGTAACGATAAATATAGTGTATTGTATTATCAACAGCTATACCAATAGATATTGCGGCAATTGTAATTGTCATTATATCAAGGGGTATTTTCAGTAATCCAATTATGCCAAGAATGAAAGTTGATGCTAGAATATTTGGAATTATTCCCAGAATACTTAATTTTAAAGATCTAAATAATATTACAAACATTATAAAAATAGCTAAAATTACAAAACCTAACGATTTTATTTGTGAGCTAAATAAAGATTTTAACATGTTATTATATAATACTAATAGGCCGTTAACTTTAAATTCTTCCAAGTTATCAAATTCATTCAATAAATAAGAATTAATGTCATTTATAATATCATTTCTTTTAATATCCTTGGAGTCTTTTACTCTTGTAGAAATTTTTACCATGTTTTTTTCAACATTTAGATAAGGATCAATTAAATCAGTTTTATAATCAATAGGTATTTCATTATACAATACTGATAATTCAAACATTGATAAATCATTTTTGTTTATTTTATTTGCAGTGTCTATCAGTGAATAAATAGAAGTAACTTTTCCAATTTCTATTCTACTTTCTAAATATTGATGAACAGATTTAACAATTTCAATTTTTTCATTTGTGAACCAAATATTATTTTCATTTTCAAAAAGATCACCCGAGAAAAAATCATCTTCTATTTCTAAGTCATCTTCGTCATCAACATTAATTGTAGTATTCAATATTTTTTCATCATTTTTAAACTTAAGAATAATGTCTAACGGTGTAGTCCCTCCTAATTCATTATCTATAAGATACATTCCTTTATAAATTTCTGTATTTTTTTTAAAATATTTTACAAATGAGTTTTCAACATTCAGATTGGTAATTCCATATAGAGATATGAAAAATACTAGTATGTTTAATCCAATAATATATTTACTATTATTATATGCAAAAGGATAAAAAGATTTTAAAAAATTTAAATTAAGAGAATAGTTTTTTTCCTCCTTTGAAAAAAAAGAGACAATTAGTGGCAAAATTATAAATGATGAGATTAAAACTATTAATAATGCTACTATCATTATAATTCCAAAATCAATTACAGGTTTAATATCTGATATTACTAGTGATACAAAAGCAACAATTGTAGTGAGAAAAGTATAAAAACAAGGCCAAAACATCATACTAAAATTTTCAAAAATCTTAATATCTCTTTGTAAATAATTATTCATTATGTGAACATTCATAGATATAGATAAAACAAACATTAATGATAAGAAATTTGCTGAAACAGCTGTAATTTCAAAATTAATAAAACCAGCCAAACCTATTGACAAATAAACTGCACTAATTGAAGTAAATAAAATTGCAAATACCCATTTGAATCTTCTAAAAATTAAGAAAAGAATTAAAATTATAATTAAAAGAACAATTAAACTGAATGTTAAAATATCATTCTTTACATAAGAAATAACATCGCTTGATATCATTTCTACTCCACCTAAATAATAAGTAAAATTTTGATTGCTATTAATTATAATATTTCTTATTTTTTTAATTAATTCGTTTCTTTCTTTGTCTATTTCTGTTTTTATTTTGTAATATTTACCCTGAGAAAGGTATAAATTTTTGTTTTTTTTAAGATCAATTGCTTTACTATTTTCATTAAGAAAAATTATAATAGAAGTTATATTTTTATTTTCATTAATAATTTGATCACTGTAGATAGGACTTTTTGAAAACTCATTAAGAACATCTTCAATTTCTAAATTTGTATCTAATATTGTTTCATAATTATCATTTGCTAAATCTAAAAGATTAGTATTATTTAAAAGAAGAATAGGGGCTTTATTAATGTTAAAAACAGAATAAACCTCTGGTAATGCAGATAATCTTTTGCTTATATTTTCTACTTCAACTAATAATGATCTATCTATTTTATTATTACTTTTTATTGCAATAATAAGACTGTTTTTTGTAGGAAATAGATCTTGATAATAAGAGAAATATTTAAAATCTTTATCATTTTGTGATACTAAACTATCAGAAGATGCGTCAATTCTAAAATCTTTAATATATAAGCTCGCAAAAAATAAAGATAAGATAAAAACAATTGATAAAATAATTTTTAATTGTTTACTCATAATTTCTGTACACTCTATTACCAATAGACGTCAAAACTTCGTATGAAATAGTTTTGCATTTTTTAGCAAATTTATCTACCTTATGTTCATCGTTAATAATATCCACAAACATTCCTACTTTTAAATCATGACTACATTTTGATATGTCTATTGTAAATGAATCCATTGAAATTCTTCCAATAATCTTAAATCTATCTTTTTTATAATAAACAAATCCTTTATTGCTCAATGATCTAGGTATACCATCTTCGTAGCCAAGACCAATTATAGCTACTTTTATTTTAGTCTTTGTTTTGAATGTACGATTGTACCCAACGTATTGATTTTTTTGTAAATCTTTAATTTGTATAATTTTTCCTTTAAAAGTAATTACATTTTTAATTTTTTGCTTCAATTTTTTATTTTCAAAACAGCCGTAAATACCTATTCCTGGCCTAATCATATCATATAAATATGACTTATCTAGAATTGAACCATGAGCATTTGCTAAACTAAAAATAACACCTTCAGGTTTTTTATTAACAAAAGTATTAAAAAGTTTTTTTTGCATCAAATTATATTTAATCTTGTACTCGTCAGAGCTTGATAAATGACTAATTATTAATTTGATATTATTGGTATTAAAATCTAATTTTTTTATATCTTTAGACGAAATACCTAATCTATTTATGCCTGTATCAATATGAATTGCAAAATCTATTTTAACATCCTTTATTCTTTCATATTCCTCAATAGTATTTATGACTGGTATTAAATTTGCATTTGTGAATTTATCTAATTTATAATTTTGTAATCCATTAAGAACATATATTTTTATTAGATTATTTTTATTTTTTAATTTTATTCCTTCGTTTAAAGTAGCCACAAAAAAATTCTTACAACCTTGATTTAATAAAAGATTATAAATTTTCTTATCTCCTAACCCATATGCATCAGCTTTTATTGTAGGAGCAACTATTAAGTTCTTTTTAAGTTTTTTAAAAAAATTGTAGTTATGAATAAGATTTTTTGTATTAATGTTTAAAATACCACTTTCGTTAATCACTCTATAACATTATCATAATCTTTCGTTGTTAAGTCACTGAATTTTGTATAATTTGCATCAAAATGCATTTTTATTGAGCCAATTGGTCCATGTCTTTGTTTAGCAATTATAATTTCTGCCTTATTATAATTTTCATTAGTTAATTGTTGCCATCTAGAAACTCTCTCATTGTACTTCATATCATCTTCTTCTGATTTTCTAATTGGCTCTAATCTTTCTAAATAATAACTTTCTCTGTAAATAAACATTACTACATCTGAGTCTTGCTCAATTGTACCACTTTCTCTTAAATCTGATAGTTGAGGTCTTTTATCCTCTCTTTGTTCCACCTGTCTTGAAAGTTGAGATAAGGCAATTATTGGAATATTTAATTCTTTTGCAATTGATTTTAAACCCCTTGTTATTTCTGAAATTTCCTGAACTCTTCCGTCATTTCTATTATTTGATGAAGAAGACATCAATTGCAAATAATCAATAATAATTAAATTAATATTATGTAATCTTTTAAGTCTTCTTGCTCTAGCTCTTAAAGTTGGGATTGTTAAAACAGGATTATCATCTATGATTAAATTTAAATTTTCTAATTCTGACGAAGTTTTTGCTATTTTATTAAAATCCTCTTTTTTTAATTCAGCTTTTCTCATTTTATCACCTGATATTTTTGTTCGCTCAGCTAATATTCTGGTTGCAAGTTGTTCTGATGACATTTCAAGAGAAAAGAAAGCAACTTTCCCTCCATCAATAATTTTTTTATTGCCAAATTCATCTTTTTCTTCTTGATATTTAATTGCACTATTAAAAGCTATATTTGTTCCTAATGCAGTTTTCCCCATTGAAGGCCTTCCTGCAATAATAATTAAATCTGATTTATGTAATCCTCCTAATTTTGTGTCTAAATCCTTAAATCCGGTTGGAACACCTGCAATTTTACCTTCACGTTTATAAGCTTCACTGATTATATCTACCGCACCTTGAAGGGCATTACCAAAATTTATGAATGATCTTTCTGAATTACCTGTTTGTGATAAATTATAAAGTTCATTTTCAGCTTTTTCTATCAAATTTTCGGCAACTTCATTATTATTTGAATTAGTTTCCTGAATGATAGTATGAGCAATTCCAACTAAATTTCTTTTTATATGCAAATCATAAATTATTCTTGCATAATTATAAGTATTTTGTGTTGATGGAGCGCTATCTTTAAGCTGATTTAAATACTTTATTTTATTAAAGTTATTCGCTTCATCTGGGAGATAATTGTTTAAAGTAATTGGTGAAACAAGTATGTTTTTGTCTAATAAATTTCTTATTGTTGAAAAAATAACTTTATTTGCTTCATTTACAAAGTGCTTTTCATCAATAAAATCTGAAACTTTTTCGTAATTTTTATTATCCCATAATATACAGCTAATTAATGCTAATTCAGCTTCTGGATTAGAAAAAGCATTTTCGTTATTATTACTATTAATTGAATTATCAGTATTGATTAATTCTATAGACATTAATACTCATTAAACTATCTCAAATTATTCAACAAGAATTTCAAATAAAATAAAGTTGAAAAGATATTAATAGTGTGAATAAATTAGCTTTTATTTACAGTTAAGCTAAATTCTTCACTAACATTTTCGTATGGATTAATTTCAATTATATGTTCACCTAAAGACTTTATTTGATTTTTTATCGTAAGATCGTCAGATTTTATCTTAATGTTTTTTTCAAGAAGGAAATCTATAATTTCTTTTTTTGAAATTGATCCATATAGTTGATCCTTTTCATCGGATTCTCGATTAAAAATAATTTTTATTTTCATAATCTCATCAATTAACTTTTTAGCATTGCTAAGCTTAATATCTTCTTTTTTCTTAATTTCATCTTTAATTTTTTCGTAATGTGCGATATTTTTTTTATTCTCTCTCAATGCCATATTATTAGGAAAAAGAAAGTTTCTCGCATATCCAGGTTTTACTTCTACGCTATCACCTATTTTACCTAAATTTTTAATTGTAGTTGTTAATATTACTCTCATGATTGAAAAGTTTTATTTGTATAAGATATCAAAGAGAGAAAACGAGCTCTTTTAATAGCTTTGGCTAACTCCTTTTGTTTTTTTCTAGAAACGCCAGTTATTCTACTAGGTATAATTTTACCTTTTTCTGTTATGTAACGTGATAATAGTCTTATATCCTTATAGTCTATTAAAGGGGAACCTGGTTGGCTAAAAGGGCAGAACTTTTTACCTTTTTCAAAAGGAGAGTTAGATCTTTCTTCTTTTTTAAAATTTTTTTTATTTCTTTTCATAATTAAGTTTGGTCGGTAATTCTTGGTGATTTTTAACATTGATAAAAATATATCTAATTAAGTTCTCAGATTGATTGAGTTCTTTGCTTATCTCTTTAACAATAGTTCCTGCAGCTTCAATTTGAAAAAAAGTATAGAAGGCTTTTTTAAATTTATTAATACTATAGCTCAGATCTCTTAACCCCCAATTTTCTTCGCTTATTATTTTAGCTGATTGAGATTTTAGTTTTTCCTTAATTATTTCAATTTCTTTATGTAATATTGTAGTTGAAAGGTCAGGACTGAATATTACAACTACTTCAAATTTATTCATAAAACTCCATGGTTATTCTCATATTAAATAATATAAGAGAAGTTGTGGTTGCATATATTAAATTTTTAAAATAAATCAAGTTTTAATGACAACTATTGTTTTTCCGGGTCAAGGCAGCCAATCTGTTGGAATGTCAAAGGATTTTAATGATAATTTTAAAATTGCTAAACAAACTTTTGAAGAAATAGAAGATTACACACAATTAAACATTAGAAAAATAATATTTGAAAATGAAGAAAATAAATTAAATTTAACTAAATTTACACAAATTTGTATATTTGCATCATCATATGTTATTTTTAAAACTTATATTTCTGAAAATGATTTATCTATAGAAAATTTTAAAGTGATGATGGGACATTCTCTTGGAGAGTATACAGCCCTAGCATGCAGTAAAAAAGTCAATTTAAAAGAATGTAGTTTAATATTAAAAAAAAGAGGTAAGTTAATGAATAATGCTATAGCTCCTAATAAAACAGGAATGGTAGCTTTAATCGGAAAGGACTCTAATTTTATACAAAACATTATTAGTGAGAATCAATTAGATTTAGAAATAGCAAATGATAATTCCCCAATGCAAATAGTACTATCTGGTTTACAAAATGAAATTAAAAAAAATAAAGATTTGTTTTTAAGTAATGGAGTAAAGAAATATGTTGAATTGAATGTTTCTGCTGCATTTCATAGTAAATTTATGTTAGAATCACAGAGGGAATTGAGTGAAAAAATAAAAAATTTAAATTTTAATGATAACAAAATTTTTATTATTTCGAATTATGATGCAGAAGCTTATAATGAATCTGATTCGATCAAAAAAAATTTACAAATGCAAATGGCAAATAAAGTTAATTGGACTAGAAGTATAAAAAAACTTGAAGAAATAGGTGAAAAAAATATCTTAGAAATTGGACCAAACAAAGTTTTAGGAGGGTTAATTAGCAGGATCTCAAAAAACTTTGATATAAAATCAGTAAACCTTATCTCAGATTTGTAAGATGGATAAAGTAAAAAAAATTTTTATTACAGGTGCTTCGGGTGGAATTGGATCTGCTATTTGTAATAAATTTCAAAAAAATAATTATAAATTAATCTTAACTTCTTCCTCAGAAGAAAATATAGAAAATTTAAAAAATATTTATGGCAACCAACATTATTATTATAAAACTGATTTATCCAAATCTGAAGATCTTAAAAGTTCTTTAGATAAAATTTCCAAAAATCACAAAGATATATCTGTAATTGTTAACAATGCTGGAATAACTGAAGATAATTTGATATTTAGAATGAAATCTGATCAATGGTTAAATGTAATTCAGACTAATTTAAATTCCAATTATCAGATTATCAAAACATTATTACCTAATATGTTGTCAAATAGGCACGGAAAAATTATTGGAATATCTTCTATTGTTGGATCTACAGGAAACGCTGGTCAGGCTAATTATGTTGCTTCAAAATCTGGTATGGTTGGTCTCTATAAATCAATTGCAATTGAAGTTGCAAAAAGGAATATTAATGTAAATGTAATATCTCCAGGTTTTATTTCTACAACTATGACCGATAATTTGCATATGGATTTAAAAAATTCATATTTATCAAAAATCCCAATGTCTAGATTTGGTAAACCAGAGGATATCGCCAACATGGTATTTTTTTTAGCAAGTGATGATTCTTCATACATTACTGGACAAAATTTTCATGTTAATGGTGGAATGTTGATGGTTTAATTAGTTGACATACATTGAAATAATAATTTAAAAGAACCTTATAAGGAGAAAAATATGAGTGATATTCAAGATCAGGTAAAAAAAATTGTTGTAGACCACCTTGGTATAGATGAATCAAAAGTAATTCCTGAGGCAAAATTTATAGATGATCTGGGAGCAGACAGTTTAGACACAGTAGAATTAGTCATGGCTTTTGAAGAAAAATTTGGAATAGAAATACCTGATGATGCTGCCGAGACCATTCAAACAGTTCAAAATGCAATAGATTATATTCATAGCAAAAAATAATTTTTTAATAGTTTTTATGAGAAGAGTTGTTGTTACTGGAATGGGTTTACTAACTTCTATAGGTAACAATTTAAATACATCATGGGAAAACTTAATTAATACTAAATCTGGTATAAAAAAAATTGAACATTTTGATGTTTCAGACTTACCTGCTAAAATTGCTGGTTATATTAACAATAATCCAGAGGAAAAAAATTATTTTAATGAGTCATCCTTTTTAGAACTTAGAGATATAAAAAGAAATGATAGATTTATACAATATGGACTTATTGCATCTAAAATGGCAATAGAAGATGCTGGATTAAATAACTTAACAGAAGAAGATAAATTAAGGGTAGGTGTATCAGTCGGCTCAGGTATTGGAGGTCTTGAAACTATTTATGAAGGTTCACTAACTATTAATAATAAAGTATCAAAAAAATTATCCCCTTTTTTTATTCCCTCATCTCTTGTAAATCTTTTATCCGGACAAATATCAATCAGGTTTGGTTTTAAGGGACCAAATCATTCCGTAGTAACAGCATGTGCTACAGGAGCACACTCAATTGGTGACTCAGGAGAAATAATAAAAAGAGGTGCAGCAGATGTAATGATTGCTGGCGGATCAGAAGCTGCCGTTTGTAGGTTAGGAATGGCAGGATTTTGTGCTGCAAGAAGTTTAAGTACTTCATTTAATGACAAACCAAATATTGCTTCAAGACCATGGGATAGAGATAGAGATGGATTTATAATGGGTGAAGGATCTGGAATTATTATTTTAGAAGAAATGGAATATGCCAAAAAAAGAGGTGCTAAAATATATGCTGAATTAGTAGGTTATGGAATGTCAGGAGACGCATACCATATTACATCTCCATCTGAGGATGGCGATGGTGGGTATAGAGCAATGAAAGAAGCATTAAATATGGCTAAAGTATCTTATGAAAAAGTTGATTATATAAATGCACATGGTACATCTACCAAAAAAGGTGATGAGATAGAATTAAATGCTATTTCAAGATTATTCAAAAAAGATATATTTATAAGTTCTACTAAATCTTCAATTGGTCATCTTCTTGGTGCAGCTGGAAGTGTAGAATCAATCTTTTCTATTTTATCAATTAACAAAGGAATATTGCCAGCTACTTTAAATTTAGATAATCCTATTGAAACTACTAATATTAATTTAATACCCAAAACACCAATAGAAAAGAAAATTAATTATGCTTTAAGCAACTCGTTTGGATTTGGAGGAACTAACACTGCATTATTATTTAAAAGTATTTAATATAATTCTTATAATTTTTTTAATTTTATTTTTTCTATACTTTTATTATTCAATTAATAAAAAAACATTA
>CABZFN010000013.1 GCA_902525035.1 uncultured Alphaproteobacteria bacterium
TCCAATATATTTATTAGTCTTTTTTTTAAGTAATATTTTGATAGTTGTGCCTTCTAGAACAACTTCAAGAATGCTATCATTTTTTCTTAAAATATCACAATTTTTTTCAATTCCTGATGCAATATTTTTAATTTTTACTTTTTTCATTTTGGATGGTGAGCCCTGCAGGATTCGAACCTGCGACCCATTCCTTAAAAGGGAATTGCTCTACCAACTGAGCTAAGGGCCCATCGAATTTGTATTCTATATAGTTCAAATATTGTAAGCGCAAGTGATTAACTAAGAGTTTTTTTTATTAAGTTGTTCTAAAGTATTTTTAGAAACAAAATTTGAAACATCGCCACCTAGTTTGTGGACTTCTTTTACAAAATTAGATGAAATGAATGAATTTTTTTCAGAAGTCATAAGAAATATTGTCTCAATATTAGGATTAAGTTGGTAATTCATACCAGTCATTTGAAACTCGTACTCAAAATCGGATACTGCTCTTAAGCCACGTATTATACATGTGGCATTTTGATCTTTAGCAAATGTTGTAAGTAATCCAGACAATTCCATAACATTAATTTTTGAATTTAATTCATTTACAGAAATATCACTTTTGATAACATTAATTCTTTCTTGAACGCTAAATAATGATTCTTTGTTAATATTATTAGCAACAGCTATTACTAAATTATCAACTATTCTTAATGATCTTTTAATTATGTCCATATGACCTGCTGTCATGGGATCAAAAGTACCTGGATATATTCCAATTTTATTCATCATTTTCAAATTCTTGTATTCTAGAAACAGAAACAATTCTATCACTTTCAGGAATCTTAAAAATACTTACACCTTTTGTGGATCTTCCAGCTATTCTAATTTGGTTTACATTAACTCTAATTATTTGACCCTTGTCACTTACAAGAATAATTTCATCGTTGTCCTTAACAACAAAACAATCAACAACTTCACCATTTTTTTCAGATGTCATTATACCAGTTATACCTTTCCCCCCTCTGTTAGAAATTCTATATTCATAAGCAGATGATCTTTTTCCAAAACCCTTTGATGTTATAGCTAAAAGAAATTCCTCATTATTATTTAATTCTTCAAATCTATTTTTAAGTGATGAAGTTTCTTTTCTACTTTCAGATGCTGCTCTTAAGTATTCTTGACGAATGCTCATATCAATAACTGAGTGTTTCAAAATTGCTAGAGAAATAATAGCATTGCCCTTATCTAATTTTATACCTCTTACACCTGATGAATTTAAACCAGAAAATAATCTTAATTTTTCAACTGGAAAACGTAAACATTTTCCATTTGATGAAGAAAGTAATATATCATCATTTATAGTGCAAAGTTTAACACCAATTAATTTATCTTTTTCATCAAGCTTAATAGATACTTTACCTGAGTCCCTCAATTCTCTTTTTCCACTCTTTGCAACATCAATTAATTTATTTTTTCTAACCATTCCATTTTTTGTTGTAAAAATAACATAGAACTTATCCCATTGATTTTCATCAAGAGGCAATGGAAGGAATGTAGATATTTTTTCAGAAGGCTTAAATGGAAGCAGATTTATTATAGGTTTTCCTCTTGCCTTTAAACTAGCTTCAGGAACATCATGAGATTTTAGAGAATAAACTTTTCCTAATGATGAAAAAACTAAAAGTTTAGTATGAGTATCTGCAAAATGAATTTCTTTTACAAAATCTTCTTCTCTTGTTGACATTCCAGTTTTTCCTTTGCCTCCTCTTTTTTGGGAACGATAATTAGATAATAGTGATCTTTTTATGTATCCATTATTAGAAATAGTTAAAACTATATCTTCTTGTTGAATATATCTTAAATCATCTACTTGCTCATATTCTTGATCAATAATTTCACTGCGTCTTTCAGTTGCAAATTCTTTTTTTATTTCAGTTAATTCATTTTCTATTTCTTTTAAGAGAATGTCCCTTGAATTGAGTATAGATAAGTAATTTTTAATCTCTAAAATTAAACTTTCTAAGTCTTTTTGTATATCTTCTCTTTCTAAAGCAGTTAATTTTTGAAGTCTTAATTCTAAAATAGCTTTAGCCTGTGCGTCAGAAAAATTAAAAGTGTTGTTTTTTATCTCCACAGTATCATCCTCAACTAATTTAATAAAATTAAGATTTTGTTTAGATACTTTCCATTTCTTTTTAATTATTTTTTCTTTTGCTTCTTTTGTATCTTTTGAACTTTTTATTAATTCTATAATTTCATCAATATGTTCATTGGTAACAACTAATCCAACTAATATATGTGCTTTTTCTCTAGCTTTATTAAGATCAAATAATGTTCTTTTTATTATTACTTCTTCTCTGAAATCTAAAAATGAAGATAAAATATCTTTCAAATTCATTTGTTCCGGCTTACCTTTATTTAAAGCAAGCATATTAGAATTAAAGGTTGTTTGGATTAATGTATGTTTATACAATTGATTGAGAATAATATTTGAATCTACATCTTTTTTTAATTCAATCACAACCCTAACACCATTTCTATCTGACTCATCTCTTAAATCTGAAATTCCTTCAACAATTCCATTTTTTACAATTTCTGCAATCCTTTCTAATAATTTTGATTTATTAACCTGGTAAGGTATTTCATGGAGAATAATTGCCTCTCTATCCTTTTTAAAATTTTCTATACTAGTCTTCGATCTAACTACACAACCTCCTTTTCCAGTTTCAAAAGCTTCTGTTATGCCGTTTTTACCAATTATTTGTCCTCCTGTTGGAAAATCGGGACCAAAAATATATTTTTGAAGGTCTGAGATATTACATTCTGGATTTTTAATAAGATATAAAGATGCATCTATTACTTCTCCTAAGTTATGTGGAGCAATATTAGTCGCCATTCCTACTGCAATTCCCGATGCACCGTTAACTAAAAGATTTGGAAATTGGGATGGTAAAACCGAGGGTTCTTTTGTTGTATCATCATAATTAGGCTGAAAAGTAACTGTATTTTTATCAATATCTTCAATAAGCTTCTCAGATACTTTAGCAAGTCGCGCTTCAGTGTATCTCATCGCTGCAGGAGGGTCTCCGTCTAAAGATCCAAAATTTCCTTGACCATCAACTAACTCTAATCGCATAGAAAAATCTTGTGCCATTCTAACCATAGAATTGTAAATAGCTGAGTCTCCGTGAGGATGATATTTACCCATTACATCACCCACTATTCTTGCAGATTTTTTATATGGTTTATTAAAATTGTACCCTGACTCACTCATAGAGTACAATATCCTTCTATGAACTGGCTTTAAGCCATCTCTACAGTCTGGAAGCGCCCTACTAACTATTACAGACATTGCATAATCCAGGTAGGATTTTTGCATTTCTTGCTCTAAACTCACTGAAGGTATATTAGATGGTTCTTGATTGTCGTAATTTGATGTATCTATATCGTCAGTCACTAAAAAAATCCAAGTTTTCTAAGAAAAATTATGTATTTTTTATATCAAAAAGCATAATTTAAACCAATATAAATAACAGATTAAATTATATTAAAAAAACTATGTTTTTCAGTAATTAAATAATTAAATCTTATATAAAAATTTAAAAAGGAATATCTTCGTCTAAATCATCAGAATCACCTGATTGATTTCCAAAAGAATTGTCTTCAATTGGCTTAGATTGATCCATTTCCTGAGAATTATCAGATACCTGAGAATTACTATTTCTGCTGTCTAAGAGGGTTAAATTACAATTATATCCCTGTAAAATGACCTCAGTTGTGTATCTATCATTTCCATCTTTATCTTGCCATTTCCTTGTTTGAAGTTCTCCTTCAACATAAATTTTAGATCCTTTTTTTACATATTTTTCTACTATATCGACAAGACCATCTCCAAAAACAACAATGTTATGCCACGATGTTTTTTCTTTTTGTTCTTGCGTGTTTCTATCTTTCCATCTCTTTGAAGTTGCAATTGAAAAAGAAGCCATTTTTGCTCCAGATTGCATAGACCTAATTTCAGGATCTCTTCCCAAGTTTCCTAATAAAATTGTTTTATTAACACTACCAACCATAAGATTTCTATATATATCCATATAACATATTAACGTTATTAAATAACACTAATATTCATGAATTTAGATAAAATTGTTATAAAAGGTGCAAGAGAGCACAACCTTAAAAACATCAACTTAGAAATACCAAAAAATAAACTCGTAGTAATAACTGGTGTAAGTGGTTCAGGAAAATCTACTTTGGCATTTGATACAATTTATTCTGAAGGACAAAGAAAATATGTTGAGAGTCTATCAGCGTATGCAAGACAATTTCTTCAAATGATGAATAAGCCTGATGTAGATAGTATTGACGGACTATCACCTGCTATTTCTATTGAACAAAAAACAACACAAAAAAATCCAAGAAGTACCGTTGGAACTGTTACTGAAATTTATGATTACCTTAGAGTTTTATATGCTAGAGTCGGAGTTCCCTACTCTCCCGCAACAGGCAAGCCAATTAAATCACAATCAGTAAGTGAAATGACTGATCTTATAATTAAAAATAATATTGATAAGAGAATTTATATTTTATCTCCAATAGTTAGGGATAGAAAAGGTGAATATAGAAAAGAAATCGAAGATTTAAAAAAAAGAGGTTATCAACGTCTCAAAGTAGATAATGTTGTTTATGATATCGATGAAGTGCCTTCACTTAAAAAAAATTTTAAACATAATATTGATGTTGTAATTGATCGACTTGTTGTAAAAAAAAATATTCAACAAAGACTGAGTGAAAGTATAGAAGTTGCGTTAACACTGTCCGATGGTTTATTATATTTAGAAAATCTAGATACGAATAAAATATCTATATTTTCATCAAAATTTGCATGTCCTGTATCTGGATTTAGTATTGAGGAGATTGAGCCTAGATTATTTAGTTTTAATGCACCACAAGGTGCATGTTCTGAGTGTGATGGATTGGGAGTTGAAAAATATTTTGATGAATACAAAATTGTACCAGATGAGACAAGATCAATTTCTGATGGAGCTATTAAACCATGGGAAACAAAAGTATTTGGTTATCAAAAAAAATATTTTGTTGAAACAATAGATAAAATTTTAAAACAATTTAAGGTAAAGAAAAATGCTCCATGGAGTGAAATTCCAAAAAAAGTTAAAAATATAATCCTTTATGGAGATGAGAATAGTGAACTAAATTTTTTATATGATTTTGAGGGAATAATTAACTTTATTGATCGAAAATATGAGGAAACTGAGAGATGGTGGCTTCAGTATGAATTAGAAAAATATTTATCTGAAAGAGACTGTGAAGTTTGTAATGGTTACCGTCTTAATGAGAAAGCTTTAGCTGTAAGAATTGATGAAAATCATATTGGTAATATTACAAAAAAATCAATTAGCGAGTGTTTAGACTGGTTTTCATCACTTGAAAGTAAACTTGATAAAAATAATAAAAAAATTGCTGAGGGAGTAATTAAAGAAATAAAAGATCGATTAGTTTTTTTAAATAGAGTTGGTTTAGATTATTTATCATTGGCAAGAGCTAGTAAAACTTTATCTGGTGGTGAAAGTCAAAGAATTAGATTAGCAAGTCAAATTGGTTCTGGATTAACAGGAGTTTTGTATGTTTTAGACGAACCATCTATTGGGTTACATCAAAAAGATAATCAACAACTAATTGAAACTTTATTTAGATTAAGAGATTTAGGAAATACAGTAATTGTTGTTGAGCATGATGAGGATGCAATTAGACAATCTGATCATATAATTGATATTGGTGTTAAAGCGGGAGTGAATGGAGGTCACGTTATCGCAGAGGGAGGACTTAAAAAAATCCTAAAAAATAATAAAAGTTTGACAGCAAAATATTTGAATAAATCCTTAGAAATAGAAGTTCCTAAAAATAGAAGAAAATTTAATAAAAATAAAGTTTTTAAACTTAATAAAATAAAAACAAACAACTTAGATAATCTTAATATCACTTTACCTTTAGGAAATTTTATTACTGTTACGGGTGTATCTGGAAGCGGTAAATCTTCATTGATTATTGATACATTGTATCAAAGATTAGATGAATATTTCAATAAATCATTAAATAAAGATGAAAGTCGTTTTAACTTTAAAGGTATCAATCATATCGATAAAGTAATTGATATTGATCAATCTCCTATTGGAAGAACACCGAGATCAAACCCAGCAACATATACAGGATGTTTTACTCCAATCAGAGATTGGTTTGCAAACTTAAATGAATCAAGTGCTAGAGGTTATAAACCAGGTCGTTTTTCATTTAACGTTAAGGGTGGTAGATGTGAATCATGTGAAGGTGATGGAGTAAAGAAAATAGAAATGCATTTTTTAGCTGATGTTTATGTCGAGTGTGATATATGCAAAGGAAAAAGGTATAATAGAGAAACCTTAGAAGTAAAATATAAAGATAAATCTATTTCTGATGTTTTAGAAATGACTGTTGAGGAAGGTTATAAATTTTTTGATAAAATTCCTGCAATAAAACAAAAATTACAAACTTTAATGGATGTGGGATTAGATTATATAAAAATAGGTCAATCAGCTACTACTTTGTCAGGTGGTGAAGCACAAAGAATAAAATTATCAAAAGAATTATCAAAAAGATCAACAGGAAAAACACTATATATTCTAGATGAGCCAACAACCGGTCTTCATTTTGACGATGTTAAAAAATTACTTAAAATTCTTCATACACTCGTTGATGAAGGTAATACTGTAATAGTTATTGAGCATAATCTTGATGTTATTAAAACAGCTGATCATATAATTGATTTAGGTCCTCTAGGAGGTGTAAATGGTGGTCAAATTGTTGGAAGTGGTACGCCCGAAGATATTGCAAATAATAAAAAAAGCTATACAGGTCAATTTTTAAAGAAAATTTTATAAATCAAAGGAAATAAAATGATAAATCTAGAGTTACCAGATCTACCCTATAGTAAAGATGCTCTAAAGCCGTATATGTCGGCTGAAACTTTAGAGCTGCATCATGATAAGCATCACATGGCTTACATCACTAATGGAAATAAGTTTATTAAAGAACAAAATATAACAGATGATAATGTTAATGATGTAGTAATCAACTCTTATCAAAAAAATGCTCCAGTTTTCAACAATGTGGCACAACATATAAATCATGTTCATTTTTGGGAAGTAATGAAAAATAATCCAGATGGTAAAATTCCTTCTGAGCTCGAAAATAAGATAGTTTCAGATATTGGTTCAGTTGATAAAATGAAAGAAGATTTTATAAATGCAGGTATTGGTCAATTTGGATCAGGTTGGTGTTGGTTAGTTATAAATAATGGAAAATTAGAAATCACTAAAACACCAAATGGAGAAAACCCAATCGTACATGGACATACTCCTCTACTTGGATGTGATGTTTGGGAACACTCATATTATGTTGATTATAGAAACAGAAGACCTGATTATTTAAAAGCTTTTATTGATAATTTAGTAAATTGGGAAAAAGTTACAGAAAACTTAAATAACGCTTAATTATCTTCATCTTGCGGTCTAAACTTAAAAATTAATAAAGTTGGGACCGCAATAAAAACAGATGAATAAGTACCAATTATTACACCTATAATCATTGTTAAAGCGAAAGGTCTTATAACCTCTCCTCCAAATATAAATAAAGAAACTAATGCAAGAAGCGTTGTTAAACTTGTCATTATAGTTCTGGATAAAGTATTATTAACTGATAAGTTAAACAGATCGACTAACTCTAGCTTTTTATATTTTCTTAAATTTTCACGAACCCTATCAAATATTACAACTGTATCGTTAATAGAATATCCAGCAATTGTCAGAATAGCTGCTATTGTTGCGAGAGAAAATTCAATGTTTAGAATAGAAAGTAAGCCCAGAGTAAATAGTACATCATGAGTTAATGCAACAACTGCACCAAAACCAAATTGCCATTCAAAACGCAACCAAATATAAATTAAAATAGCAATTAAAGCAAAAGAGACAGCCTGAAATCCTCTAAATAAAAGCTCAGAACTTATTGTGGGGCCAACAAATTCAGATCTTCTAAATTCAACAACCTTGTCTTGGATTAAATTTTTGACAGAATTAACTGTTTCAATGCTTTCTTGATTACTTTTATTTTGAAGTCGTATTAAAATAATATTCTCATTACCAAATTCCTGTAAAGATACATCACTATAAGAAGAAGATAAAATTTCTCTTAGTTCACCAATTGAAGTATTTTTTGTGCTTACCTCAATTAAAGTACCTCCTTTAAAATCAATACCTAGATTTAAACCTTTGATACTTAATAAACCAATTGAAATAAACATTGCTAAAATAGAAAAAATTAAAAAATTTCTTCTTAAACCTAAAAAATTAATATTAGGCTCAACAGGAATAATTTTATTTAAACCAAACATTATAATTTTAATTCCTTTTTATTTGCAAATGATAAGTACATATAAACTAAAAAATTTGTAAGCATTAAAGCGGTAAACATTGAGGCTATGACTCCCAAAGATAATGTAATTGAAAAACCTCTTATTGGACCGGATCCAAATGCGAAAAGTAAAACAGCAGCAATTAGAGTAGTAATATTGGCATCAAGTATAGTTGACATAGCTCTATCGAAACCATTTTTTACAATCTGAAAAACTTTTGTTTGTTTTAAACTCTCTTCTTTAATTCTTTCAAAAATTAGAACATTTGCGTCTACTGCCATTCCAATTGTTAATACAATTCCAGCTATACCAGGCAATGTTAATGTTGCCCCAATTGTTCCTAATAATGAAATAATTATAAATAAATTTACTATTAATGAAACATTAGCAAGAGCGCCAAAAGTTCCGTATATGAGTATCATAAATACACATACTAAAAACATACCTATGATAGCAGCTATTTGACCAGCGGCAATGGAGTCTGCTCCTAAACCAGCGCCTACAGATCTTTCCTCAACTATTTCTAAAGGTGCTGGCAAAGCACCAGCTCTTAATAAAACTGCTAAATCAGATGCTTCTTGAGCATTAAAATTTCCAGTGATAATACCTGAACCTCCTGTAATAGCACTATTAATTCTAGGAGCTGTAATAACAACACCATCTAATACAACAGCAAGATTTTTACCAATATTGTTTGTTGTAACTTTACCAAATTTTTGCGCACCTTCTGTATCAAAACGGAATGACACTGCATGACCTTCTGTTTGATCAAATGAACCTTTGGCATCTACTAAATTTTCTCCACCTACTACTGCTCTTTTATCTAATAAATATTTTGTATTTTCATCATACATGTCTACAACAATGATTTTTCCAAAAGGAGCTAAATTGTTTTGAAGAGCAGATGTATTTTCATTATCAACAATGTGAAAGGTTAGTTTGGCTGTTTTACCTAATAAATCTTTAATTCTTTCTGGGTCTTTTATTCCAGGTAATTGTAAAAGTATTCTCTTTTTACCAGATCTTTGAATTAAAGGTTCTTTAGTTCCAGATTCATCAATTCTTTTTCTAACAATTTCAAGTGATTGCTTAATTGCTGAATCTTGAATAATTTTTCTATATTCATCATTTAACTTTATACTGAGTTTATTGTTATTAATTTGTAAAGTAACTCCTCTGTACATTTGAAAAAAACTATCTCTAATATCTTTTATCTTCTCTTTATTAACAAAAAGAACAACAACCTCATTTTCTTGAATATCAATTTTTTCAATCTTTACAGCTTGATCTCTAGAAATCAAACGAACACTATCGACAAAATTATCTAATTCTTCTTTATATAAAACATCTAGTTGAACTTCTAATAATAAATATGATCCACCTTGTAGGTCTAAACCTAAATTAATCTTATTTTTTAAAAACCAATTTTCTGAATTTTCATCATAAATAATTGAAGGAATTGCAAAAATTATTCCCAATAAAACCAATGATATTACAGTAAATGATTTCCAGATGGGATAATTTTTCATTAATAAAAAAATTTATTTTTTTCTAGAAAATAAAGAGAAGCCAGATTTACTTTTATTCTCTTGTTTTGGTGGTTCTTTTTTTTGAACTTCTGGCATTGCATACAAGTCTGCTACCATTCCGGATGCAATTTTTATTTCAACATTTTCAGCAACTTCTATGGTTAATTCCCTATTATCAGCTACCTTATTTATAGTTCCAATTATTCCACCTGAAGTTACTATTTTATCACCTCTTTTGAGATTGGATAGCATTTCTTTATGCTGTTTAACTTTTCTTTGTTGTGGTCTAATTAATAAAAAATAAAAAACTACAAATATTAATATAAGTGGTAAAAATGTTCCAAATGCTTCCATAACTGTACCTATGATGATTTAATTTGAGAGATTTATTATACTGTGTAATAAGAAAAATCAAATAAAGTATTTATAATGTTTTTAAGGAATTTTTTATCAAATTTTACAATCTCAAGAGGAAATGCATTTATTTGGGATAGCAAAATAAAAAACCTTAAAATAATCTCTAATTTTAGTTGTTTAGATCTTGATCTTTTAATCGGAATAGAAAGACAAAAGAAAACTATTTATGATAATACGATAAATTTTGCTGAAGGAAATTTTACAAATAATGCCTTGTTGTGGGGATCCAGGGGAAATGGTAAAAGCTCTCTAATTAAATCAGTTTTTTATAAAATAAATAAAAAAAATAAAAATTTAAAATTAATACAATTAAATAAAAATAATATTTTTGATATAGAAGTTATTTATGAAAAATATTCAAATTTAAAAAATTATAATTTTATAATTTTTATTGATGATTTATCATTTGAAAATATAGATAGTGATTACAAAATAATTAAGTCAACATTAGATGGCAGTATACAAAATCAACCTAAAAATATTGTCCTTTATGTAACTTCTAATAGAAGACATTTAATGCCAAGAGATATGATAGAAAATGAAAGGTCCTCTGCTATTCATACAGATGAAAGTGTTGAAGAAAAAATAAGTTTAAGTGATCGTTTTGGTCTATGGATTGGCTTTCATAGTATTTCTCAAAATGATTTTGTTAATATAATTTTTAAGTATTGTGAAAAATTTATACTTCCTTTTAATGAAAAGACCGAAAAAGAAGCAATTAAATGGAGTTTACAAAGAGGTAATAGAACAGGTAGATCAGCTTGGCAATTTATTATTAATTATGCAGCTGAAAATAATAAAAAAATAGATTTTTAATTTACTCAAAATCAAAATTTATTTTTTCTAAACCTGATACACCTTCTTTTAAATGATAAATATTTACTTGATTTAGCTGCTCAACAAATCCATTAGCTAAAATTGAAGATACGTCTCCTTTTTGACTTATAAAAATAACTTTCTCTCCTATTTGAACATTTTCTTTATACTTTTCAAAAAAATCTGAAAAAAAATTACCATTTTTATCAAATGCTGTTATCTGTATTGCTCCTGGTATTTTATTTTTGTTGGTTATTTGATCTTCATTTCTAATATCTATAATTTTAAAGTCATCAGTCATTGCTAATTTGAATTGATAACCATCTATTTCCTTATATCCAGGTGGTATTACTTTTAATACCTCGATATCAAAGATAAGATTTGATTTTGGTGGAATCAAACTGCCTGCACCACTTTCACCATATGCTAACTCATATGGAATAAAAATTGTTCTTTTACCACCCTCTTTCATTCCAATTAAACCAGTTTCCCAACCTAGGATTACTTGCCTTACACCTATTTGAAAATTAAATAGTTGACCTCTATCATACGAGCTATCAAAGACTGTATTATCTTCTAGTTTACCAATATAATGAACTGATAATTTAGAGTGATTTTTAACTTCTAAGCCACTGCCTATCGACTCACTTAATATTTTAACTTCATTAGAAAAAGATTTGAAACTAAAAATACAAATAAATAAAGATAAGAAAAATTTATTCATTAATTTGCTTCCTTTAATTGTTTTATTTGTGAAGGTAATGAAACAATTCCACTCAAAACAATAAATACTCCTCCAATATAAGCATATAAATTCATATATTCATTAAATATAAATATTCCAACTAATGAAGACCACAATACCTGAAGGTATACTAAACTAAATACCGATGCATAATGTTTTTGTGCTAGCTTAAATGCAGTTGTAGTAAAAAACATTGCAAAATTAATAAATAATGCAGCAGAAGAAATTAAGCTATATTCTATAATAGTAACTTTTATCGGATTAATGATAAACAATGGAATAGAAATTAAATGGGCAAAAATTCCACCGTATAAAAAATATCCAATATTCGTACTAACATTACTATATTTATTTACAATAAATGTTGTTACGGTAATTAAGAATACCCCAACTAGCACAATTAGATAATAAATATTAAAACTTTCAAATCCTGGTTGAATTACAAAAAGCACACCTAAAAACCCTATTAAAAGAGAAGCATAAGTTAAAAAATTTAATTTTTCATTTAAAAAAAAAATTGCAAATATTGTACCAATTAAAGGTGCTGTCATGTTCAGTATTGTAAATTCAGGGAGTTTTATTTGCTCAAGAGTTATAAAAGCAATAAATGGTAAAGGTATATTTAAAATACCTCTAAAAACTGGCGGAAAGTAATTAGAACATTTAAGATTTTTTTTTAATGTACCATTAAAATAGAGATAAATTGGAAAACATAAAAAAATTGGTATTCCATAAAAAATAAAATGATAAAATTTAATATCTGTTTGAGAAAAATAATTTATAATTGCATCATTAAAGACAAATAATATGCCTGCAAAAAATAAAAGAGTGGAGGAATAAATTATACTTTTTTTCATAAAAAAATCTAAATAAGTATCATATATCCTTTAGTTGATTATTTTGTGCTTTAAGTGATAAAAGACCACTTAATACTATTAAAAGCGATCCAATAATTGCAATTAAATTAAGATATTCATTAAAAAAAATAATGCCAATTAATAATGACCATAATATTTGTAAATAGAATAAAGCAAAAATAGATGAAAAATGATTTTGAGAATTTTGAAAAGCGTATGTTACCAAATAAACACCAAATAGAGCAATTAAACCTGTAATTGAAGAAATAAACATTAATTGATAATTTATTAATGGATCAAATAAAAATAAAAAAAATGAAAACAAAGTGACAGGAATTAAACCATAAACAAAAAATCCTAAAGTAGTTGTTATACCTGAATATTTATTGGCTATTAAACTTTGTAAGGCCAATGTGAATGCACCATAAATTGGAAAAAAATAATAAAAACTAAAATCTTGAAATCCAGGTTGTATTATAAAAATAACACCAACAAATCCAAAGAAAATAGCACCACTTGTGAAAATATTAATTTTTTCTTTTAAAAAAAATATTCCAAAAATTGAACCTAATATGGGAGAAATCATATTTAGTGTCGTCCATTCAGGTAACGAAATATTTTGTAAACTTAAAAAAAGCATATAGGGCAAAGGCAAAAATAAAAATCCTCTAAATACTAAAATTGAATAGTTTGTTGACCTTAAGTAAGTTTTTATATTACCTGTAAAGTATAAGTAGATTATTATTAAAACCAACCATGGACTTGTATAAAAGATATGATGGTAAAATTTAAATTCGATCTCTGTTAGATGATTGATTATGCCATCATGTATTACAAAAAAACTTCCACCCATTATTAAAGCAATAGAGCAATTTATAATTTTTTTACTAATCATTAATTTTTTTATTTAGGGATTGTACGAATTAATAAAGTACTTATATTGATAAAGTAATGAATACAAATGAAATAAAAACTTATCGTTTAATAATAAAAGGAAAAGTACAAGGTGTTGGTTTTAGGCACTGGTTTAGTGATTTAGCTATTTCTTTAGGTTTAAATGGATATGTACAAAACAAAGAAAGTAAAGATGAAGTAGAAGCTATTATTCAGGGAGACATGCAAAGTATTCTATCTATTACAGAGAAAGCAAAAGATGGTCCTTCACTTGCATTAGTTGAAGGCGTTATTCCTAGTAGCATTATAAGTAATGTTAAGTATTCAGGTTTTATAGTTAAATACGAAAACTAATTAAAAACTTGCTTTATAGTTTTATGAAGAGAGTCGAATATTTCATCAATTTGATTTTTTGTAATTATAAATTGAGGACACAAAACAATAGCAGGACCTAAAGGTCTACAAATTAATCCATTATCAATTGATAAATTGGCAACTTTATCACCCATATTAAGATGACCTTCAAATGGTTCTTTTGTATCTTTATTTTTTACCATCTCTAATGCAGCCATAAGACCTATACCTCTAGTTTCTCCAATGTGTTCATAATCATTAAATTCATTTAATCTTTCAAAAAAATAAGGTTCCATCAACTTTACATTATCTAATAAACCCTCATTCATAATTACATCTATTGCTTTCAAAGCAATTGCACATCCAACAGGATGGCCACCAGCTGTAAAACCATGTGGAAATTCTTCTGCTTCTTCTGATACTTCAACAAATTTATCTGAAAATTCTTTATTAACTATAACTGCGCCCATAGGAAAATACCCAGCTGTTAAACATTTAGATGAGATAATTAGATCTGGTTTGATATTGTAGGTTTCACAACCCCATAAATTTCCAGTTCTACCAAATCCACAAATTACTTCATCTGCGATAAAAGGAATATTATATTTTTTTAATATAGGCTGAACTAAATCAAAATAAGATTTTGAGGGAGGTATACAACCTCCTGCACCCTGAACAGGTTCTGCAACAAAACCTGCAATAGTTTTTGGATCCTCTTTGATGATTTTTTCTTCTAAATTTTTGGCCATCCTCTGAGAAAATTCTTCTTCCGTTTCATTCTCTAATCCATATTTCCAATAATGAGGACATTCAATATGAATAAAATCTTCAGATGGTAAACCAAACTCTTTATTGTATGGTTTAGCTGTCATTGAAGAGGCTCCTAAAGTAACGCCATGATATCCATTAATTCTTGTTATAATTTTTCTTCTATTTGGCTTTCCAATTCTTGCATTTAACATCCATAACATTTTGACCATGGTGTCATTTGCTTCAGATCCTGAATTACAAAAGAATACACGACCTTGATCAAAAGGTGATACTTCAATAATTTTTTCAGATAGCTGCAACGTTTCTTCAGATAATCTTCCAAATAAAGAATGATAACCTGCAAATTTTTCATACTGTTTTTTTGCAACTTCAATTAATCCAGGATGGTCAAAACCAGCACACTGATTCCATAAACCAGAATTTGCATCTAGATACTTACTACCTTTAGTATCGTAAACATATATTCCTTTTCCATAAGAAATAACTAAAGGGCCTCTTTCATTTAATGACTTCAAATCAGTAAATCCATATAAGTGGGTGGAAGTATTTCTTTGTAACATATCAGTTAAATATTTTTTTTTATTATGAAAAGCAAGATTTTATTTTCAGTTGGGACGATAGGTGTACTTTTTATGATGGCCGGCCAATTATCATTCTCAATAAATGATAGTTATGTCAAACTTGTTGTAAAAAATATAGGTAATAACAATTCATTATATTCTGTAATTTTTTTAAGAGGTTTAGTTACATCAAGTCTATTAGGTTTATATTTAATTTTTTTTGAAAAAAAGAATTTAATTAAAATACTATCAATCAAAAGTTTTCATATAAGAGGTTTGTTTGAAGTATTAACAGCATTATTTTTTTTGGTTGGATTAATATTACTTCCAATATCTGAGGTTTATACACTTTTAATGACCAATCCTTTCTTTGTAACAATATTTGCTTTTCTTTTTTTAGGAGAGAAAGTTGGTATAAGAAGATGGTGTGCAGTTATTATTGGGTTCTTAGGTGTGCTAGTAGTTGTAAATCCACAAAATTTTCAATTTAATTATCTTTTAGTGTTACCAATTTTAGCTGCTATTTTTTTAACTATTAGAGATATTGCTACAAAAAGTTTAGCAACAAAATCAAATAGTGTTGAAATTACATTTGTGACAGCATTGTTAATTACTGGGTTTGCAGGGTTGGGTTCAATTATTTTTGGTTATCAAGTAAGTGGTGAAGATGTAAATTATATTCTTGCTTCTAGTATATTTGTTTTATTCGGATATTTATTTTCAGTATTAACAGTTTTTTATGCACCACTCTCATTAACGGCATCTGCAAGATACAGTGTAATTATATTTGGTATGATTTTTGGGTATTTAATACTAGGTGAAACTCCAACTTATAATATGATTATAGGTGCAATAATTATTACATTAAGTGGTTTATTTGTAATCAAAAGAGAAAAAGAAATAGGTAAAATTAAATAAAAATTTACTGATCCTTACAAAAATTATAAACTTCTTCAACATGACCTTTAACTTTGACTTTATTCCAAGAATTTAGAATTTTTCCATTTTGATCCATTACAAATGTGGATCTATCTATCCCAAAATATTTCCTACCATACATAGATTTTTCTATCCAAATACCAAGTTTATCACAATTTTTTCCTTCATCCGAACCAAGTGAGTATTTCAATTTATACTTATCTGAAAATTTTTTATTCCGATCAACAGGATCTTTAGAAGCTCCTATGACATCAAAGCCAATTTTATTAAATTTTGTTAAATATTTCTGAAAATCTGCAACTTCTAATGAGCATCCACCAGTTAACGCCTTAGGATAAAAGAATAAAACTGTTTTATTCTTTAATTTAGATGAATCAAACTCATTGTCGTTTGTTAATTGAAGTTTTATCTTTGGAATTTTTTTCATAATTATACTACTAGTTTAAGACCGTAACCAGCTTTTTTAACTCTTGTTTTAAAATAATTTTTATTAAATTTATTCAAGGTTGGCTTTGTATTTATTTGATTTTCGACTTTAATTCCAGCTTTCTTAATAGAATTGATTTTATTTTTATTATTTGTAATAAGATTAACTTTATTAATTTTTAATAATTTAAGTATTCTAGCTGCAATATTAAAA
>CABZFN010000014.1 GCA_902525035.1 uncultured Alphaproteobacteria bacterium
AATTCAATATGTTTATTTTAATAATTTAGAAGATTTTACTGTTTTAACAGAATGATTAAATTCTCTATTTTCATTATTATTAAGTTTTAATTCAATAATTTTTTCAACTCCTTTTTTTCCAATGATTACTGGAACTCCAACATAAAGTCCTTTTACCCCATATTCACCATTGAGATATGCAGCACATGGTAATAATCTTTTTTGATCTAACAAAAATGACTCTGCCATTTGTACAGCTGAAGAAGCTGGTGCATAATAGGCAGATGTGTTCATGAGTTTAACGATTTCTGCTCCACCATCACGTGTTCTTTGAACAATTTTGTCTATGTTTTTTTTTGTTGTCCATTTCATCTTTATTAATTCAGGTACAGAAATACCAGATACTGTTGCATATCTCATAAGTGGAACCATGGTGTCTCCATGACCACCTAAAACAAAAGCACTGATATCGTTAATTGAGACATTAAACTCCTTGGATAAAAAGTATTTTAATCTTGCACTATCCAAAACACCCGCCATGCCAATACACATATTTGTTTTAAGACCTGATGATTTCTGAAGGACACTTACCATTGCATCAAGTGGATTAGTAATGCATATAACAAATGCTTTTGGACAATATTGTTTAATATTTTTCCCAACATTTTGAATAATTATAGAATTTTTTTCTACTAGATCATCTCGAGACATACCTGGTTTTCTTGGAAATCCTGCAGTTACTATTACCACATCTGAATTCTTAATATCTTTAAAATATGAGGTTCCCTTAAAGTCAGAATGAAATCCTTCAATTGAAGAAGACTGCGCTAGATCTAAAGATTTACCTTTAGGCATTCCTTCAAAAATATCTAATAAAACTACATCACCTAGTTCTTTTAAGCCAATAAGTTGTGCAAGAGTTCCACCGATATTACCTGCTCCAATTAGAGCAATTTTCTTTCTCATTTATATTTTATACTTTAATTATAATTCTGTAACAATAGCCTTTTTAAGACCCGCAATTTCTTTAGCTGGGTTTAAGCCCTTAGGACAAGATCTTGTGCAATTCATTATTGAATGGCATCTATAAAGTTTTAATGAATCATTAATTGCCTTTAATCTTTCTTTTCTTTCTGAATCTCTAGAATCACTTACCCATCTTGCTGCTTGAAGAAGGACTGCTGGACCTAAATATTCATCTCCATTCCACCAATAACTTGGGCAAGAAGTGGTACAGCAAAAACATAAAACACACTCCCATTTGCCATCAAGTTTTTCTCTTTCTTTAGGTGTTTGTTTTTTTTCTTCATTTTTATTTTCTTGATTGGCTAAATCATTATTTGATCTCTTTAACCATGGTTTTATTGAAGCCAATTGCTCATATGCTTTGCTCAAATCAGGAACCAAATCTTTTACAACACGCATATGAGGTAATGGATATATTTTAATTTCTTTTTTTACATCAGACATGCTCTTTAAACACGCTAGTGTATTTACACCGTCTATATTCATTGCACAGGATCCGCACACGCCTTCGCGACAAGATCTTCTAAAAGTCAAAGATGGATCAATTTCATTTTTAATTTTCATTAACCCATCCAAAACCATTGGACCACACTTACTTTGATCAATTTCATAAGTGTCTAATCTAGGATTCTTTTTTTCTTCAGGATTCCACCTATAGATTACTAAATTTTTAGGTGACTCGCGTGGTTCCTTAGCTTTATATGTAATACCGGTTGTAACTTTTGAATTAGCTGGAAGAGAAAACTCAACCATTAGTAAACTCTTTTTTTAGGGGGTATAGGTTGTACATGATTAGTTAGAGTATTCATGTGAACTGATCTAGAGCCCATTTTAACATCACCATTATTATTTAACCAAGCTAGAGAATGAACAAGCCAGTCATTATCATTTCTCTCCTTATAATCTTCACGTGCATGCGCACCTCTGCTTTCAGTTCTGTTTAATGCCGAATGAAGAGTTACTTTTGATTGTGCCATTAAATTATGTAATTCTAAAGCTTCAACTAAATCAGTGTTAAATATTAGTGATTTATCTTTAATATCAATGTTATCCATTGAGCTTTCAACTTCTTGGTATTCTTCTATACCTTTAGAAATTAAATCATGAGTTCTAAATACTGCACATTTTTTTTGCATTATATGCTGCATAGATGTTCTCAGCTCTCCTGTCGTCGAATCACCTTTACTAAATCTTATATTATTAAATCTGTCTAATATTTCATCGGTACTAGACTTACTAATTTCAATTTTTTTTGAATTTGGTTTAACTTTTTCTGCACATGTTTCGCTAGCAGCCTTTCCAAAAACAACAAGATCAATTAAAGAGTTAGTTCCAAGTCTATTTGCTCCATGTACTGAAACACATGCTGCTTCCCCTACTGCCAACAAACCTTCAGAAATATTATCAGGATTTTTGTTTGTTGGATTAAGAACTTCTGTTCTATAATTAGTTGGAATACCTCCCATGTTATAGTGAACTGTTGGTAATACCGGTATTGGTTTTTTTGTTAAGTCTACATCAGCAAAAATCTTTGCTGTTTCAGAGATACCTGGCAATCTTTTGTGAAGTGTCTCTGCATCAATATGCTCTAAGTGTAAAAGGACATGATCCGCGTTATCTCCACAACCTCTATTTTCATTTATTTCTATAGTCATGGCTCTACTAATAACATCTCTTGATGCTAGATCTTTAGCATTAGGTGCATAACGTTCCATAAACCTTTCACCGTCACTGTTTGTAAGATAACCTCCTTCACCTCTAGCTCCTTCAGTAATTAAGACTCCAGCACCGTATACACCTGTTGGATGAAATTGAATAAATTCCATATCTGATAATGGAAGGTTTTTTCTAAGAGCCATAGCACTTCCATCACCAGTGCATATGTGAGCACTTGTTGAAGAAAAATATGCTCGCCCATATCCGCCTGTTGCTAGAATTGTTTGGTGTGATAAAAATCTATGAATAGATCCATCTTCTAGGCACCATGCCACTACACCTATGCAGTTTCCATCTGTATCTGAAATTAGATCTAAAACAAAGTATTCAATAAAGAACTCAACTTCGTTTTTGAGAGATTGTTGATATAAGGTATGAAGTAATGCATGTCCTGTTCTGTCTGCTGCTGCACAAGCCCTCATAGCAGGAGCTCCTTCACCATTATTTGTTAAATGTCCTCCAAATGGTCTTTGATAGATTTTACCATCGTCAGTCCTACTAAAAGGCATTCCATATTCTTCTAATTCAATTACAGCTTGAGGTGCTTTTGAACATAAATATTCAATTGCATCCTGATCACCCAACCAGTCAGAGCCTTTAACTGTGTCGTACATATGCCACTTCCAGTTATCTTCACCCATGTTACCAAGGGCAGCTCCAATACCGCCTTGAGCAGCAACAGTGTGACTTCTTGTTGGAAAAACTTTGGAAATGCATGCAGTCTTAAGACCTGATTCAGCACAGCCTAGAGTTGCACGTAAACCGGATCCACCAGCACCAATTACAACTACATCATAATGATGATCAATTATTTCATAAGAATTAGTCATTAATTTATCAATTTTATTACAAACACGGTTATTAGAAACATTAAAGAATATGTCAAATAATCTATTATTAATTTACTTATTTTTAATGTTTTTTTCGATGTGACATAATCTTCTAAAATTGTTTGAAGTCCCAACCTTGAGTGTATTAGCATAGAAATCATCATTACATAAAACAAGAAACTATTAAAATAGGACCTAAAAAAAATAACAGTTTCGTCATATTCCATTTTAGATAAAGAAATTGAAATATAAATAAACCAGAATGTTAAAGGAATTAAGATTGAAGCAGTTATTCTTTTTACAATCCACTTTAAAGCATAATTTTTCATGCAAAGAGCCAAACCGTTATTGTAGATAAAAATGTCAAGAATATAACTGCGTAGCCTGAGCCATAAACACTTCTCAAATCCATTCCTATGCCAAAGGACCAATATAATTTTCTTATTCCATTAAATAGATGATAAAAAATGCCAAATGACCAAAGTATCAATATTAATTTAAAAAATATACTTGAAGAGATCATTTGGAAATAAGCAAAGTAACTAGGCCCTAAACTAATTAGGATGAACCACATTGATATAAGAATAGCTCCAATACTTAGGCCTATTCCTGTAATTCTATGAAATATCGAAAAAACAGCGGTTAAAACCTTTTTGTGGATTGATAAATGTGGCGATAACGGCCTATTTTCAAACTTATTAGACATAGAATGTGTTATATATGATTATATTTTTTCTCAAAAAATTCAAAAATTAAAGTTTTTATCTATTATTATGATAATATATCTTAGAATGTTGATAAAAATAGATCAAAACTTAGAAAAATTCCCCACTTTATTTCCAAATTTGACTTAAAATCTTGAATTTTGGATCGATAGATATTAGTTTAAATAAGCCGGATAATACTCGTTTCTTAGCTTCGGAGGAACGCCAAGAATTTTGATTATCTTACCCGCCGTTTGATAATTATTTGAGTTTCTTATTCTAGAGAGGTGTCTGCCAAGGTACAAACTAGTTTTAGAGTCCGGCCTATTCTAAATTTTTATTAAAAAAATCTTCCATCTTTTTAGAATATACTTCCGGATATTTAAACATAGCATCTATATGATAAGCATTTTCAACCAGCCAAAACTCAGAATTAATATTATTTTTATTTGTATATTCTTTAAAATAGTTAAAATGTTTTGTTAAAACTCTTGTATCAGAATCACCGTGAGTGAAAAAATAAAATTGTTTATCTGATAATTTTTTAGCAGGAGATAATTCAGTTGGATCTATTCCAGTTAAGATTCTTCCAGCTAAACTTACAGCTGGTCCAAACTCTATAGACAGACCATATCTTGCTATTTCATCTTTTAAAATCATATTAAACTCAGCAAGTGGGCTATCAGCCCATATCGCAATTATTTCTGGTTCTATATTTGCGGCAAAGATAGATGTGCTTGCTCCAAGAGAAATTCCATGTAAACCTATACTCTTAGACTTAAAACCAATTTCTTTTAAAAAATCGAATGCACCAAGAATATCTTTATACGATCTTAAACCTAAATCATCATAACTACTAACAGTATCACTTTCACCGTAGTTTCTTAAATCTATCGAAAGAACATTAAAATTTTTATTAACTAGAAAACTTGCAATAAGATTAGATTCAGACTTACATTTGCCATTTGGGCTTATACCATGTGTAACAATTATAATTGGTCTATTTGGAAAATAATTAAATAACCATCCATTAATCTTGATATCAGAGTCACGAGATTTAAAATATACATCTTGCCATTCATCTAAATAATAGTCTTTGAAGTTAAAATTTTCTCTTACTTTTTGTTGCGCTAGAATTGAGTATTCATGTGCATCAACTTTTGTGCTCCATGAATTAGGAAGAGATCCTTCATGCGCACCACATGTTGGATCTATTTTTAAAATTTGATAAGCAACATAAAAACCTGCTGTAAAATAAACTACTGTTAACAAAACTAATGTACTTAATAAAAATCTAATTAAGTATTTCATCAATCTGGTTTAACTATAGTCATTTCATACAATCTACTAGCAGTTCTTTTAAATTCTTCTGCAAGAGTTTTAATATTATTTAGGGAATTTATAGGCTTTGACGCTAGAATTACGACTGAACATTTATTTTCATATAACATATCAACTAATCCAATAAATCGTCTGCAGGAGTCTTTTTTTTGATTATCAAATTCAGGAACATTTTTTAAAAATACCAACTTAAATTTATCCGATATATTTTTATAATCTTCAATACCTAGATTTACTTCACAAAGATCTTCAAAATCTATCATCATTAGATTTGATGTGCATTTGTCAAACTCTAGCTCACGACTTTTGGATTTAATTTTAATAGTTGTTAAATGGGAAGGATCAACAAAGCGATTAAATAATTTTTCAAATTCATTTGTTATTTCAGTTGTTATAGGAGTAAAATATGTTTTTGATTGATTTAAAGTTTGTCTGCGAAAATCAGTGTTAATATTAATATCATAAAGGAAAAAATTTTTTTTAATTAATTCAATAAATGGTAGAAAATCGTTTCTCTGCAATCCATCTTTATATAAATTATCTGGATGAAAATTTGATGAGAGTAATATAAATATTTTATATTTTGAAAAATAAGTAAATATTTTTTTAATTATTAATGCATCAACAATATTAAAAATATGCAATTCATCAATAAATATTATTTTGAAATCTGTACTTAAATTCTTTACATAATTTTCGATTGCAAGCTCTTTATTTTCTGATTTTCTAACTTGTTCATGGATTTCATTCATTAAGTTATTAAAATGAATTTTTTTTCCAATCTTGGTATTTTGATAAAATAAATTTAATAAAAATGTTTTTCCAGTTCCAACTTGTCCATACAGATAAATTCCTTCAAAAATTTTATCCTTAAAAAATAACTTTGTTTTACTAAAAGATGACCATACATTATTAGCTTGTTTTAAGAATTCAATTTGATCTTTATTTTTTTTTATAAAATTATTTTCAACAAAACTATTGTATTGATCAATAACATTAAACATTATTTTTTACCTAAGTACTGTTCAAGTTTTTTTAAAGCTTCAAGTTCACCACTGCTAATACTTTTATTTTCTTTTTTCTTTTTTAATCTTTTATATTCATTTATTAGAAAATTAAGACTCTCCATTATTTGTTTATTCATGTTTTATAAATTATAGGTAAAATTGATGATACAACAATCATAATGAAACTGATTAAAAATATAACTGATATTCCATAACCCCAATCAATAATATAACCAAAAACTACAGGCGATAAGGCACTTGCAAAAACCCCGACTGCGTGCAGTAATGCTTTAGCAGTTCCAATGCTTTTCACTCCGTATATTTCAGCCCAAAGTGATCCCATAAACGGCGCTGCTAAACCTAAATTAAATCCAAATAAGGACATATAAATTACAAATGACCAGTAATTGTTGAAGAAAAAAAGAACCGTAATACAAACTAGTAAAGGCATTAAAACAAAAGGTATGGCTTTTTTTGTATTTATTTTATCTATTAAAGGTCCTCCTATTAATAATCCCATAATAGAAAATAATCCAAAAAATATATAACCATTACCAAGCATTTCCATGGTCCATCCTTTAGCTTCAAAGATGTAAATTTGATGAAACATTAATCCAGTGCCAATAAATGGAAAAGATGCAGCTAATGGAAAGTAGATGAAAAAAATTCTATCTTTTAAAATTTCTGTAATGGTCCAACTTTTATGTGTTTTCTCATTATCAATATTTTTTTTAAGAATCAGGTCCCTATTTTTTTGATTATAAAGAATAAAATATATTATTGGAATTAGGATCAAAAGGGTTGCAGTTGTTAGAAACCAAAGAGTTTTAAAATTAAAGTATGAATCTAAATTCACAACTATCTTTGGTAAAAACATTATTCCTAGCATTCCTCCTAGAGATGCTATTGATATTGCTTTTCCTCTATCATTTAAAAAATATCTTGCCATTGTAGTTGAGCCAGCGTGTGTCATTGCTCCTTGTCCAAAAAAACGTAATAAAAACAAAATAAGAAAAAGGTGTAAAATATTATTAAAAATAAAATAAAAACCAATACAGGCAGCAGCTAAACCAAGAATAATACCGATGGAGTAGAATCTTAAATCGATTTTATCTATTAATCTAGCAAAGTTAATAAATAAAAATGAACTTACAAGCGTTGCTACAGCATAAACTAATCCAAACTCACCATCTGTTATTTTATATAGATTTCGAATATCATCGTTAAATAATGCAATATAAAAAGTCTGTCCAAAACTTGCAAAGAAGACCATAGCAAATCCGTATACTAATAGATGAGGATCATTTAAAAAAAATTTTTTCATTATGGTTTAAAGCAATTTTTTAATACTATTTAAAAGTTTTACCATTTTACTTTTATCTATTCTACCTGTGTTAACATTTCGTGGGCTTGGATGATAACTACCAACTAAAATTTTCTTATCGGGTAAAATATTCATAGATCCGTGAGAGAAAATAAAATCTTTATTTCGTATTTCGTATTGTTGCTTATAATAATTTACACAGGCGTCATGACCAATTTTACCAAGGGCAACAATGACTTTTATTTTTTTTAAGAAAGCAATTTCTTGATTAAAAAATTTAAAACATGTTTTCAATTCTTGTGAAGTAGGTTTATCTTCTGGGGGTACGCATTTAAGAGCAGTAGTTAAGTACATATTTTGAAGTTCCAAACCGTCACCTCTATCTACTGAGTTTGGTTGGTTTGCAAATCCAGTTTTATATAAACAGGAAAATAAAAAATCTGCAGATTTATCCCCTGTAAAAACTCGACCTGTTCTATTTCCTCCATGTGCTGCTGGAGCAAGACCTACCATTAATAATTTAGCTTTTTCATCTCCATAGCCAGTAATCGGCTTACCCCAATAACTTTGATCAATGTATTGTTTTCTTTTTTCTTTAGCAATTTTTTCACGGAAGTTAACTAAGCGTTGACACTTTCTGCAATGAATAATGGATTTGTTTAAATTACTTAATGTCATTTGGAAGATATATATTTATATTACAGCTCTGTGATTAATGAAAGAGCTAAAGCTATTCTAGAATTTTGTTTCATCAAAACTCCACTTGAACAGTGGTTTAAAAAAGATGATGAATTTGATAATATTTTGAAAAGGACTTTTATGGATGATTACATAAAGGCTATTAATAATGAGTATGATGATTGGAGAAATGATGCTCAAGAATGTGTGGCTTTGATTATATTACTTGATCAACTATCAAGAAATTTTTTCAGAAATAATTCAAAAGCTTATGATCAGGATACTAAGTGTATTTTAATTGTTAAAGAGGCTATAAGTAAAAGATATTTAGATAACCTAGATATTGATAAAATACATTTTTTATTACTGCCATTAATTCATAGTGAGGATATGATGGATCATGAACTTGGTCATAAATTAGTCGATCAATATTTAAATAATCATTCAGAATATACTAATATTAAAAAAGCTTGGGATGATCATAGCTTGGCAATTAAAAAATTTGGAAGGTATCCCCATAGAAATAAAACACTAAATAGAAAATCAACAGATGAAGAAGAGGTATTTTTAACACAACCAAATAGTTCTTGGTAAATTAAGATATGCTTTTAGAAAGAGATTTTTCAGATATTTTAAAACAACTTAAGTTTAAAAAAGGAAAAATTAAAGCAATTCTTGATACAGACACCTACAATGAAATTGATGATCAATTTGCTTTAGTGCAAATGTTGTTTTCAAAAGAAAAAATAGAAGTGCAAAGTATAAATGCCGCTCCTTTTTCAATGAATAATCGTTCAGATAATCCTAAGAAGGGAATGGAGCTTAGTTATGATGAAATCTATCGATTGTTAGAAAAAATAAATTTTAAAAAAAATAATTTTGTTTTTAAAGGCTCAACAAAATATGTAGGTTTTGAAAAAAAACCAATTAATTCGCCTGCAGCGGATAATATCATTGAAAGTGCTTTAAAATGTTCTGAAAAAGATCCTCTATACGTAATAGCTATCGGTGCTATTTCTAATGTTGCCTCGGCATTATTGCAAGAGCCAGAAATTATAAAAAAAATTGTTGTAGTTTGGTTGGGAGGTAACGCACCTTATTGGCCACAAAATTTAGAATTTAATTTAAAACAAGATATTGGAGGCGCTCAAGTTTTATTTGATAGCGGCGTTTCACTAGTTATGGTTCCTTGTAAGGGAGTAACTTCACATCTTATTTCAACAGTTCCAGAAATAGAAAAATATATCGAACCTCATGGTGAAATTGGTAAATTTCTTGCAATGCGATTCAAAGAGTACAATGATACCCATAAAGGTTGGTCAAAAGAAATTTGGGATATGGCAGCAGTTGGTTATGTTTTAAACGAGGACTGGGCACCAACTAATATAATACCATCTCCAATTTTATTAAATGATATGAGTTGGAGTTCAGACAAAAACAGGCATCCAATAAAAATAGTTTATGAAATCAAAAGGGATCTAATTTTAAAAGATTTTATTAAAAAATTAGAAAACTTTGTCAGTTCTTCCCATAAAATAATAAGACACTAAACCTAACCATTCGTGAGATCCTTGCTGAAAAGAATTTAGATTTGATAATAAATTAAGATTAGGAATTAATTTAAAGTCTTTAACATATTTAAAATCCACTGCATATGGAATTAATTCCCAGTTATTTTTATCTGCTATAAGTAATGCTCTTTTCATATGCGACGCAGATGTAATCAATAACCAATTTTCATTTATTTTTGGATTAGCGATTTTTTTTGAATATATTATATTTTCATAAGTGTTTCTTGAATTATCTTCAAAAATAATTTTTTCGATTTCTATTCCTATTTTTTTGTAAAAAGATTTTGCAACTTGTGCATGATCAAAGTCAGGACTATTTAATATCCCTGATCCCCCACTAAAAATTACTTTAGCTTTATCAAATTTTTTAATAATAAAAACAGATTCAACTAATCGTTCTGAAGAACCATTTAAGCTGATTTGATCATATTCATTATAAAGTATATAGTTTGTTGCACCTCCCAAAATAAGTATACCATCTACTTGGTCTGGAGGTTTTATGTATGAGTGATATTCTTTTTCAATATTATAAATAAGATAACTTCCAATAGGTAAAAAAGAGATGAGTGCAATAAATACAAAATTAATCATAAAAATAATTAAACTTAATCTTCTCAATTTAACAAAATATAAAAATATTGTGAGCAAAGTAACAAAAATAAAAATATTAAAAGGATTTAATACTAACCAAAGAATTTTAGATAGGTAAAATGACATAATATTTTTTAGCTTTAATTTATACTATATAAAATTTAATAAATAAAAGGTCTCGTGGTGAAATGGATATCACACGTGTCTTCGGAATAGGTGGTATATCTATTTCCTTAGTCTTACAGTCAAATTTATCAAAATATTTTTAGTGCAGGTTTAGTGCAGATTTTAACATTTTGAATAACGACTTTCCTCATTACATTTAATAAAGTAGAATAATATTATGGTTTCGTGGTGTAATGGATAGCACATGAGTTTTCGGCACTTAGAGTTAGGGTTCGAGTCCTTACGAAACCGCCAATTAAATAGTTATTTTTTCTGAGTACTTTGAAATTACTAACTCAGCAATTTGAACAGCATTAAGCGCTGCTCCTTTTCGTAAATTATCTGAGACTACCCATATATTCAAACCATTATCTATTGATTGATCATTTCTAATTCTACTAATATAAACTTTATCCTCTCCTGCAATTTCAACAGGGGTCACATAACCTTCATCTTTTCGATGATCAATTACTGAAATACCTGCAGAATTAGATAATATTTCGTTAGCTTCTTTTTCATCTAATGGTGAATCAAACTCTATATTTACAGCTTCTGAATGGCCAATAAATACAGATGTTCTAACACAAGTTGCTGAAACATTAATTCCCTCGTCTAAAATTTTTTTAGTTTCATTAATCATTTTTTGCTCTTCTTCTGTATTACCATTTTCTAAAAAAGCTCCAATGTGAGGAATGGCATTAAAAGCAATTTGTTTTGTAAACTTTTCTTTTTTTAATTCTTGGTTTGCATAAACATTTTGAGTCTGATTAAATAATTCGTCCATACCTGTTTTGCCTGCTCCAGAAACAGCTTGGTATGTTGACACAACAACTCTGTTTATAATTGCTTTTTCATGAAGTGGTTTTAATGCAACAACCATTTGTATAGTTGAGCAGTTAGGATTTGAAATAATATTAGTTCTTTTTTCATCATCAAAAAATTCATCAAGTGCATTAGCGTTTACTTCAGGCACGATTAAAGGAATATTTTGTTGCATTCGAAAATAAGAGGTATTGTCTATAACAATACATCCTGCTTTAGCTGCTTTTGGTGCATATTCCGCAGAAATTTTACCTCCAGGTGAAAATAAACCAATGTGAGCTTTTGAAAAATCAAATTCTGTTAAGTCTTCTACAACAATTTCTTTATCTTTAAACTCTACTTTTTTGCCTTTTGATTTTGATGATGCAAGTAAATATAAATTGTCAATTGGAAAATTCCTTTGCTCTAATATTTGAACTATTTCTGTTCCTACCGCACCTGTTGCTCCTGCTACTACTATGTTGTATTTTTGAGTCATTTAATTTCCAGATAAAATTTTTAATTCTTCAATAACAGCATTGCCCATTTCTTGAGTTGAGATAATTTTTTCTGCTCCATCTTTTATATCAGCTGTTCTTAAACCTTTTAGTAATACATTCTGTACAGCTTTCTCAATCATTTGACTATCTTCTTGCATATCAAAACTATATTTCAACATCATAGCAAAGCTCATGATCATTGCTAAAGGATTTGCTTTAGATTGCCCAGCTATATCTGGTGCACTACCATGAACGGGCTCATACATTGCTGCTCTAGTTCCATTTTCTTTAACTGGTCCAAGAGCTGCTGAAGGAAGCATCCCTAAAGATCCTGTCAGCATAGCTGCAGTATCACTTAAAAGATCACCAAATAAGTTATCTGTGAGTATGACATCAAATTGTTTTGGATAACGAACTAACTGCATTGCACAATTATCTGCAAGCATGTGTTCTAAATTAACATCAGAATATTCCTTTTTATGTAAATCTGTTACGGTTTGTTTCCAAAATAAACCTGTTTCCATTACATTTGATTTTTCTACTGATGTAACTTTATTATTACGCAACTTTGCTAAATCAAATGCCACTCGTGAAACTCTATTAACTTCTGATGTGGTATACAGTTGAGTATCAACTGCCTTACTTTCAGTCTCACTAATTTTTGATATACCTCTTGGTTGTCCAAAATATACACCACTTGTTAACTCTCTTATTATCAAAATATCTAATCCTTTAACAAGATCAGATTTTAAAGATGATGAATCTGAAAGGGCATCTAAAACAACCGCTGGTCTTAAATTAGCAAAGAGATCAAGGTCTTTTCTTAATCTTAATAAGGCTGCTTCAGGTCTTTTATCTCTTTCTACGTTATCCCATTTAGCGCCTCCTACCGCACCAAATAATACTGCATCACAATCCATAGCTACTTGCATTGTTTCATCACTTATAGAATTACCTTCTTTATCGTATGCCGTACCCCCAACTAATCTTTCAGAAATATCAAAAGATAAAGATTTAGTTTTTTCCATCCAATCAATTATTTTTAATACCTCAGCCATAACTTCATTGCCAATTCCGTCACCAGGTAAAATTAAAATTTTTTTATTACTCATTTTTGACTACACTATCCAAGGTTGGATACTGTGTATTTTTTCTTCGTGAACATCAATTTTTTTATTTTTTTGGAGCGTCAAACCAATATCATCCAAACCCTCTAGTAAACATTTTTTTCGAAATGCATCAATTTCAAATTCTATTGTTTTATCATTTTGATAAGTGATTTTTTGATTTTCTAAATCAACTGAAACATCATTTTTATTTTCTGCTTCGTTCATTAATATATCTACTTTTTGTTGATCTAACTTAATTGGCAGTATTCCATTTTTAAAACAATTATTATAGAAAATATCTGCGAAGCTTGGTGCAATTATTGACTTAAAACCAAAATCTAAAAGTGACCATGGTGCATGCTCTCTACTTGATCCACAACCAAAATTTGCCCCAGCAATTAAAATTTTTGAAGTTTTATAAGGGTCCCAGTTTAGAACAAAATCATTCTTTATGTTACCTTGAATATCGTATCTTAATTCATGAAATAAGTTTTTACCTAAACCAGATCTCTTTATTGTTTTCAAAAATTGTTTTGGAATAATCATATCGGTATCGACATTAATCATTGGTAGTGGCGCAGGGATACCAATTATTATTTTAAATGTTTCCATTTATAAATCCTCTGCAGTTGCAAAAGAACCTTTGATTGCAGAGGCAGCAGCTATTGCAGGACTAACAAGATGTGTTCTACCTTCTCTACCTTGTCTGCCTTCAAAATTTCTATTTGATGTTGATGCACATCTTTCTTGCGGTTTTAATTGATCTGGATTCATAGCTAAACACATGGAGCAACCTGGCTCTCTCCAATCAAATCCTGCTTCAATAAAAATTTTATCTAAACCTTCTTCTTCAGCTTGTTTTTTAACTAGACCTGAACCAGGAACAATCATTGAATCTACAGAAACTTTTTTACCTTCTACAACTTTAGCAACTTCTCTTAAATCCTCAATTCTTCCATTAGTGCAAGAGCCAATAAACACTTTATCAATTTTTATTTTTTGTATTTCTTGTTTGGGTTCTAAACCCATATATTCTAGAGAACGCTCCATAGCTTTCTTTCTATTTGGATTACTCTCTTCTTGAGGATTTGGTACTATACCATTTATAGCAACAACGTCTTGTGGGCTTGTGCCCCAAGTAATTTGTGGTGAAATATCTTCAGCATTAATTAAAATTTCTTCATCATATTTTGCACCCTCATCAGATGGAAGAGATTTCCAAAATTCTACCGCTTTGTCCCAATTATCTCCTGATGGAGCATACGGCCTACCTTTAATATATTCAAAAGTTTTATCGTCAGGAGCGATTAAACCAGCCCTAGCACCTGCTTCAATACTCATATTACAGATTGTCATTCTTCCTTCCATAGAAAGAGAGGAAATTGCATTACCACCATATTCAATAACATAACCAGTTCCACCAGCTGTTCCTATCTTTCCTATGATATGAAGGATAATATCTTTTGCTGTAACACCTAAGTTTAATTCACCTTCAACAGAAATTCGCATATTCTTTGCAGGTTTTTGAATCAAGGTCTGAGTAGCTAATACATGCTCAACTTCACTTGTGCCGATACCAAAAGCTAAGGCACCAAATGCTCCGTGTGTTGCAGTATGACTATCACCACAAACTATTGTCATACCTGGCTGAGTAATACCTTGTTCTGGTCCAACTATATGAACTATACCTTGTCTGCTATCTAATAATGGAAAAAGTGTAACATCAAAATCTCTGCAATTTTTTTCAAGTGTTTCAACCTGAATTCTACTTTCTTTATTTTCTATACCTTTAGATCTATCTGAAGTTGGGACATTGTGATCAGCTACAGCAAAAGTACTTTGAGGCCTTCTAACCTTACGGTTATTATTTCTCAAACCTTCAAATGCTTGAGGGCTTGTAACTTCATGGACAAGGTGTCTATCAATATATATAAGACAAGTTCCATCTTTTTGTCTATCGACAAGATGATGTTCCCAAATTTTATCAAAAAGAGTTTTAGGATTATTTTTTGTCATCCGATTTATTTTCGGCTGCTTTTTCGTCTTCTTTACTAGATTCATCTGCAGCTTCTGCTTTAGATTCTTCTGCTGGCTTAGCTTCTACTTCTTCTGCTTTTGTCTCTGCTTGATTTGCTTCTACCTCTTCAGCTTTTGGTTCGTTTGCAGCATTTGTATCTGTATCTGCAGGTTTTGTTTTTTCTACCGGAGGAGCCTCCTCTATATATTCATATTGATCAGCTTCATCGCCCCTATCTTTATCTGCGATCCTTGCTTTCTTTCCAGATAATTCTCTTAGATAATATAGCTTAGCTCTTCTTACATCGCCTTTTCTAACAACTTCAATTTTTTCTACTAATGGACTGAATAAAGGGAATACTCTTTCTACACCCTCTCCATGAGATATTTTTCTCACAGTAAAGTTAGAGTTTACTGAATTATTTTTTCTTGCAATACAAATACCTTCAAATGATTGAAGTCTCGACTTACTTCCCTCTGTAATTCTTACAGTAACTTTTAGAGTATCACCTGGACGAAAAGCAGGAACTCTTTTTTTTGAAGTTAACTTTTCAATCTGCTGTTTTTCAAATGTTTCTAATAAATTACTCATTTTATATTTCTTTTTTATAAAGATCTGGTCTTAATTCTTTAGTTTTTTCAACCGATTTTTCTTTTCTCCATTTATCAATTTTTTCATGATGACCTGATGTTAAAACATCTGGAACTTCATGTTTATTTCCCTGAATATCTTCCCAGGTTTGCGG
>CABZFN010000015.1 GCA_902525035.1 uncultured Alphaproteobacteria bacterium
GATTTGCAAGAATCTTAATAAAAACATAGGAAATTAATGGAGAAATGTAATGTCTCAAGCTAAATTAAAAGTAGTGAATAACGAAAATTCAATGGATAAAGAAAATAGAAGTAAATCTCTAGAAGCAGCTGTAAGCCTAATAGAGAAAAATTATGGAAAAGGCTCAATAATGAAATTGGGCTCTAAAACAAATGTAGATATAGAGTCTATATCCACTGGTTCATTAGGACTTGATATAGCTCTCGGAATTGGCGGAGTTCCAAAAGGAAGAATTGTTGAAATTTATGGACCAGAAAGTTCTGGAAAAACTACTTTAGCTACTCATATCGTTGCAGAATCACAAAAACAAGGTGGTAATTGTGCATTTATAGATGCAGAGCATGCTCTAGATCCAGCATATGCAAAGAAATTGGGTGTAAATTTAGAAGAGTTATTAATCTCCCAGCCTGATACAGGAGAACAAGGTTTAGAAATAGCTGATTCGTTAATAAAATCTGGAGGTATTGATGTACTAGTTATTGATTCAGTTGCTGCACTTGTGCCAAGAGCTGAACTAGAAGGCGATATGGGAGATTCGTTACCTGGCTTACAAGCAAGATTGATGAGTCAAGCTTTAAGAAAACTCACAAGTTCTATCGCCCAATCAAATACTCTAGTTGTATTCATAAATCAACTTAGAATGAAAATTGGCGTTATGTTTGGTAGTCCTGAGACAACTACAGGTGGTAATGCTTTAAAATTTTATTCTTCAGTAAGAATGGACATTAGAAGAATTGGTGCAATAAAAGATAAAGATGAAATCATTGGAAACCAAACTAGAGTAAAAATAGTTAAAAATAAAGTTGCACCTCCATTCAAAGTTGTTGAATTTGATATAATGTATGGAGAGGGGATATCTAAATTAGGTGAATTAGTTGATTTAGGTGTCAAAGCAGAAATCATTGATAAATCAGGATCATGGTTTGCTTATAAAAATACTAAAATAGGACAAGGTAGAGAAAACGTTAAAAACTTTCTTAACGATAATCCTACTATAGCAAAAGAGATTGAAAATCAGATTTTGCAAAATGCCGGAATAGTTGAAAAAGCTATGATGGAAGGAAAAGTAGAGAATAAAGAAAAAGAAAAAGAATCTAAAGAAACTGAAGAAATAAAAGAATAGTAAATATTATTTTTGTCTGGCGCCTATTTAATAATAGGCGCTTTTTTATTTAGACAATAGAGTTTTCAAGTTATAATACCTTTTCATGAATTCAAATCAGATTAGGTCAACATTTCTCAATTATTTTAAAAAAAATGGACATGAGATTATTCATTCAAGCTCTCTAGTACCAGATAATGATCCTACTCTAATGTTCGCTAACTCTGGAATGGTTCAATTTAAAAATATTTTTACAGGTAAAGAGATAAGAGATTATAAAAGAGCAACTACTGCTCAAAAATGTGTAAGAGCAGGTGGTAAGCACAATGATTTAGAAAATGTAGGATACACTACAAGACACCATACTTTTTTTGAAATGTTAGGCAATTTTTCTTTTGGAGATTATTTTAAAGAGCTAGCAATAGAACTAGCTTGGAATCTAATAACCAAAGAATATTCAATAAATAAAGAAAAATTATTAGTAACTGTTTATTCTGATGATCAGGAAGCATTTGATTTATGGAAAAAAATAGCTGGATTGTCTGAAAATAAAATTATTAAAATAAGTACATCTGATAATTTTTGGTCAATGGGTGAAACGGGTCCTTGTGGTCCATGTTCTGAAATATTTTATGATCACGGTGATAAATATGAAGGAGGTCCTCCAGGTTCTCCAAACGAAGATGGTGATAGATTTATAGAAATATGGAATTTAGTATTTATGCAATATGAGCAAATATCCAAATCTGAGAGAATAAATCTACCAAAACCCTCTATAGATACTGGAATGGGATTAGAGAGAATGACAGCTCTTCTTGATGGTTCCAATGATAATTATTCAACAGATTTATTTCAACCGATTATAAATGAATCAACAAAACTATGTAGCGATGAAAGTTCAATAACAAATCCTAGTCACAGAGTAATTGCAGATCACTTAAAATCTTCCTCTTTTTTAATTGCTGATGGAGTCATGCCTTCAAATGAAGGTAGAGGATACGTCTTACGAAGAATAATGAGAAGGGGAATGCGACACGCTCATTCTTTAGGTAATAAAGAGCCTGTATTTCATAAGCTATTCCCTATTTTTTTAGATGGAATTAAAAATTCATATCCTGAATTAGATAGAGCAAAAGATCTCATTACTAATACATTAATGAATGAAGAAACTAAATTCAAGGAAACTGTTGAAAAAGGAATAAAAATTTTAGATGAGGAAATTTCAAACTCAACAAATATATTTAATGGAGAAGTAGCATTTAAATTATACGATACCTATGGATTTCCCTTAGATTTAACACAAGATTATTTGAAAAGTAAAAATATTGAAGTCGATATAAAAACATTTGAACAAAAAATGTTAGATCAAAAAGAAAGAGCGAGACAAAGCTGGAAAGGTACAGGAGACATCGAGGATGAAGGCATTTGGTTTGAAATAACTTCTAAAATAGATCCTACAGAATTTTTAGGCTATTCTGATATGGAAGCTGATTGTAAAATAATTTCAATCATATCAGAAAGTAAGTCAGTAGATAAAATAAAAAAAGATCAAGAAGCAATTATAATATTAAATCAAACACCTTTTTATGGAGAAAGTGGTGGTCAGGTGGGTGATCATGGTTTTTTTGAAAATGATAACTTTAAGTTTGAAGTTATCAATACTACAAAAATGTTTGGAAACTATTTTCTTCACAAAGGTAAAGTAATTAGTGGTGGATGCAAAGTTGAAGATACCATTAAAGCAAGCATTAGTACATTGAATAGAGATTTAGTTAAATATAATCATTCATCAACTCATTTATTACATGCTGCTCTAAGAAAAATTCTAGGTAAGCATGTCACGCAGAAGGGTTCACTTGTAAATTCAGAAAAACTCAGATTTGATTTTAGTCATAATAATCCAATTGAAAAAGATCAACTCATAAATGTTGAAGAAATTGTAAATGATCAAATCCAAAAAAATGGAATTGTTGAAATTAAAATTGTTGATCAAAAAAAAGCTATTGAAGAAGGTGCAATGGCATTATTTGGAGAAAAATACAGCGATGAAGTAAGAGTAGTAACAATGGGTCAAGAAAATGAATCATTCTTTTCAAAAGAATTATGTGGAGGAACCCATGTTGTTAAATTAGGGGAAATAAGTAAATTTAAAATAACTAATCAATCTAGTGTTGCGTCTGGAATTAGAAGAATAGAGGCTGTATCTAATATTGCAGTAGATAAATATATTAAAGAAATAGAAAGAAATTTATTAGAAAAAAATAAAAATCAAGATAATCAAATTGAAGATTTAAAGAATAAAATTAAAAAGATTAATGCTGATTATAATTTTAAAAATCAATCTGAAGACAAAGGTTTATTAGTTAAAGAATTGATTCAGATACACGAAAAATTAAATCAAAATATGTCTATATCAAAAAATATTGACAATATTGTTGTAAAAAAAATCAAAAACTTAAACTTTATATATTTAATTGCTGAAGATTACCCTAATAAATCTTTGAAAACATTTATTGATGAGCAAAAAAAACAATATAAAAAAAATAGTGTTTCGTTAATAATTTCAAATAATAAAAACAAGTTGTCTATAGTGCTTGGAGTTACAGAAGATATTACAGATCTTTTTGATGCTTCAAAAGAAATTAGAGAAATTTCAATTATTCTTGGTGGCAAGGGTGGGGGTGGTAGAAAAGATCTTGCTCAAGGAGGAGGATCAGATGTTAATCAAATTAATGAATGTATAAAATACGTAGAAGATAAATTAAATTCTATTAGTTAATTTGAAAATTGTTTTTTATTGCGCTTAAAAAATCTTGTGTGTTTAACCATTTCTGTTCTTTATTTATTAATATTGCCAAATCTTTTGTCATTTCACCGTTTTCAACTGTTTTGATACACGTTTCCTCTAATTTTTTAGCAAAATTTATTAATTCATTATTACCATCAAATTCTCCTCTAAAACTTAAACCCCTTGTCCAAGCAAAAATTGATGCAATTGGATTAGTAGAAGTTTCTATACCTTTCTGATGATTTCTATAATGTCTTGTAACCGTTCCATGTGCAGCTTCAGCTTCTATTGTTTTACCATCTGGGGTCATTAATACACTTGTCATTAAACCTAGTGATCCAAATCCTTGAGCAACAGAATCTGATTGAACATCTCCATCATAATTTTTACAAGCCCAAATAAAATTACCTTCCCATTTTAATGCGGAGGCTACCATATCATCGATTAATCTGTGTTCATAAACTATATTTTTTTCTTTAAACTCATTTTTAAATTCAGTATCAAATACATCTTCAAATAAATCTTTAAACCTTCCATCGTAGACTTTTAAAATAGTATTTTTCGTAGAAAGGTAAACTGGCCAACCCAGGTTAAGTCCATAATTAAAACAAGCTCTTGCAAAGTCTTTAATTGAATTATCTAGATTATACATTGATAGTGCTACACCAGATTTTTCAAATTCATATACATCTTTTATAAATCCTTTAGATCCATCTTTAGGTTCAAAAACCATCTTAAGTGTCCCTGGTTTATCTATTAATGTGTCAGTTGCTCTATATTGATCGCCAAAGGCATGTCTAGCAACTACAATTGGATAATTCCAATTTGTAATTATTCTTGGAACATTCTTACATATAATTGGTTGTCTAAAAATAGTTCCTCCAAGTATATTTCTTATTGTACCATTTGGGGAACGCCACATTTTTTTTAATTTGAATTCTTCTACTCTATTTTCATCTGGTGTAATTGTTGCACATTTTATTCCTACACCATATTTTTTTACTGCTTCAGCTGCGTCTACTGTAATTTGATCATTAGTTTCATCTCTTTTAATCACTCCAAGATCAAAATATTTGATATCAATATCAAGATAAGGCAAAATTAATTGTTCTTTAATGTATTCCCAGATAATTCTGGTCATTTCATCTCCATCCATTTCAACTACAGGGTTTTTAACTCTTATCTTTGCCATTTAATAAATATATCCTTTAATTGATCGATTGTATCTATAATGTCAAAACTGTTTTGTAAATTTTTATTTGAAAATTTTTCTTCTTCAAAAAATTTAAATTGTTTAAATAGATTACCCCAGAAATTATTTTTATTAAAAAAAATTATTGGCTTATTATGAATCCCCATAATTTTCCAAGATACAACTTCTACTATTTCTTCTAACGTACCTGTTCCTCCTGGTAATGCTAAATACGCATCACCATACTCAAAGAGGATTTTTTTTCTTTCAGACATAGAATCCACTATTTTTAGTTCATCAATGTTTTCAAAAATTATTTCTCTTTCAGATAAAAAATTTGGAATAACTCCTATAACTTTATTGTTATATTTTTTTGCTGTCTTAGCAACTACACCCATAACACCAACTTTTGCTCCACCATAGACAATGTTTATTTTAAATGATGATATTAATTTGCTAATTTGTTCTGCGTCTTGATAATATTTATTGCTTAATTTATCAGAAGATGAGCAATAGATGGTAATAGATTTAATAGTCATAGATTTAAAAAAAATTAGAAAATTTAATTTGAAATTTTTTTCTTGTACCAATTCTTAATGTTTTCTCTAAACATCAAAGCTGACGGTGTAACAACTAATGTAAGAAATGTTGCAAAAAGTAATCCAAATACTATAGCTGTTGATAATTGAACCCACCACTGAGTATCCGGTGATCCCCTTGTTATTTCTCTAGATATAAAATCAACATTCGTCATTGTTACCATAGGTAATAAACCTAGTACTGTCGTAGTTGTTGTCAGTAAAACTGGTCTAAGTCTTTGTGCTCCTGTTTTAATAATAGCTTCTCTTATGTTAGATGTTTTAGTCTTTAAAAAATCGAATGTATCAATCAAGATGATATTATTATTTACTACTATTCCAGCTAAGGCAATAACGCCAACTCCTGACATTACGATACCAAATGGTTGTGCAGTTACCATCAGGCCAATAAAGACACCAGCAGTTGACATCACTACTGCGAAAAGAATTAAGAATGCACTATAAAAGCTATTAAACTGTAAAAGTAGTATCATTAACATTAAAAATAAGGCAACTCCAAAAGCTCCAGTTAAAAATTCTTGAGCCTCTTTTTGATCTTCATTTTCTCCAATAAGTTCTGCTCTTATTTTGCTATTCAATTCATAGCGTGGTAAATCTAACGTTCTTCCTCTCCAAGATGGAGCGGTATCCGAAATTCCTAATACGTACTCAAGTTCTCTAACTTTTCCATCAGGATAAGTTCCAGGTTCTACATCTGCTTGAATATTAATAGCATTTTTTGAATCTACTCTAATTATATTTCCTGTTCTGTTATTTGGAACAATTTCAACAAAATTGGATATTGGAACTAAACCATTTGAAGTTGTTACTCTCAAATTATCAATTCTATCAAGTGTTCTTCCTTCATTAGGGTAACGAAGAAAAAGTGGAATACTTTCATTACTATCATCAGGTCTGTATTCTCCAAGTTTTAGACCATTAGTTGCAAGTTTTATAACATTTCCTATAGATGAGATGTTAGCTCCAAATTTAGAAGCTTGTTTTCTATCTACATTTATTTCCCATTCTATTCCAGGAGCTGGTAAATTATCTTCGACGTTCATTAATTTAGGATAATTATCCATAAATTTTTTAAGCTTAATACCCTCAGTAATTAAAAGTTTTTTATTATCACTAGTTAATTTAATATTAATCGGTTTACCTTCTCCAGGCCCACCTTGTTGTTCTCTTGATTCTACTTTGATGCCATTTATACTTTTCGTTGCAGCTAAAATCTCAGCTAGTATAATTTTGGATTTTCTTCTTTTATCCCAATCTGTATATTCCAAACTTATTGAACCTATAAAGTCTTCTGATGACTCTGATTGTTCACTTACATTCCCACTTAAAGAATAAATATTTTTAAATTCCTGTCTTTCTGACTGAAGTTTTAAAATTATATTCTCAACTCTTGAAACATAATCTTTTTTTTCTTCAACAGAAAGATTACCTCTTGCAAAAACCACAATTTTTGCAAGATCTGGTTCAACATCTGGGAAAAATTCAACACCTTCTCCAACTTGAGTATAGGTATAATTTACTGCAACTAATATTACTAAAGCACTGATCATCACCTTTAAAGGATGAAATAATAAATAATTTAATATTCTAGCATAAAAACCTACAAAACCAGTTACATTTAAAACAGGCTCATTTGACTCTGAAGATAAAATTTTTGCATTTTTTGAAACTAATTTATCTGTAGAATTTACAATTTCTGAAATTTTATAAACTCTTGGAATTATTCTTATAAACACAAATATAAATAAAGCAAAACTCAATAAATATTTTCCAATTGAAATAAATAAACTAAATCTCTGAAATTCTAATAGTCCTAATCCATAAGATATTAGATTATAAAAAATTAGTGATATCAGTAATGGTACGATAAATTGAAGTAGTATTCTTGATACCGTGTTTAAAATTGATCCTAAAACTGGAACAAAAAGTAGTGCCATAAATAATGAAGAAATAAGAACACATATAAGTGTTATTGGTAGATATTTCATAAACTCACCAGCAATTCCTGGCCAGAATATTAGTGGTAGAAAAGCTGCAAGGGTAGTTGCAGTTGAGGATATAATTGGGAGTGACATCTTTTTTGATGCATTTGCAAAAGCATCTTTTACACTTAAACCTTCTTTCATTTTTCTATCAGCATATTCCACAACAACAATAGCCCCATCAACCAAAAGTCCTACAGATAAAATAAGTGCAAATAACACCACAATATTGATAGTAAAACCCATTACAGAAAGTGCTAATAAACCTGATAAAAATGAGCCTGGTATAGATACGCCAACTAATAGACCTGATCTTACTCCTAAGGCTCCTAAGATTATAATTAAAACAAGTATTATCGCAGCTATTACATTATTCTGCAGACTGTTTAACATAGTTTTAATACCTTTTGATTGATCATTACCAAAAGAAATCTCAACATTTTCTGGAAAGGTTTTTTGGGTTTTTGATGTAACTTTTTTTACTTCTTCAATAGTATTTATGATATTTTCGCCAATTCTTTTTGAAACATCAATAGTTATTGAATTTGATCCATTTACATTTGCATAAGATTGTCTATCTTCAAATGTTCTTTTTACTTCAGCAATATCTCGAAAAGTTATAACTGAGTCTCCACTAGTTTTTACAGGTGTATTTAAAACATCTTCAATAGTTTCATATAAACCTGGAACTTTAATATCAAAACTTCCATCACCGGTGTCCTGACCACCAGCAGATACCATCATATTATTTTCTCTTACAATATTAATAAGACTTTCCAAATTTATACCGTAACTTTCTACAGCGGTTGGATTGATTAAGATATCAACCTGCTCATTTCTTTTACCACCTATTTTAGCTTCTAAAACACTTGGAATTGTTTCTATATCATCTTGTAAAATGTCAGCTAAATCTTGAAGAGTTCTATTAGGCACATCTCCACTTAATGAAATGGAAAGAATAGGAAATGTACTAATGTTTACTTCATTTACTGTTGGTTCATCTGCTTCACTAGGAAGGTCACCTTTAGCTCTATCAACTTTGTCTCTTATATCCACCATTGCTTGATCAGAATCAAATCCAGCATCAAATTCTAATAAAACATTACCTCCACCTGAATAAGCCGTTGACCTTACTTCTTTGACTCCTTCAACAGTTTTTACTTCATCTTCTATTGGTTTAACTAAAAGTCTTTCAGAGTCTTGTGCTGAAATACCATTTTGATGAAGGGAAATATAAACTATTGGAATACTCACATCAGGAGATGATTCTTTAGGCATTGTAATATAAGTAGATGCCCCAGAAAAAATTATAAACAAAAGAATTCCCATGAAAACTCGGGAATGGCTAATTGCATAGTCTATAATATTAATTTTCATTTAGATTAGTTTATTTTTTCACCAATACTTATATATTCTTGACCACTTACAATTAAGTTTACTTTCTCGGGTAATCCAGAAACCCACATTCCATCTACTGTATCCTTAATTGTTTTGGTTGGATAAAAAGTTACCTTATTATCACTATCTACAGCTTTAACACCTACGGTCCCATCGTCTAATAGAGTTAATATAGAAGGTGGTATTTTGTGAGCTTTAAGTTCTGAACCTTTGATAACAATTTTAGTTGTTATGCCACTTTTATACGAGAGATCTTTATTATCAGCTTCAATCGTTATTTCGAATGTTCTAGTACTAGTTTCAGCTGATGGAGAAATAAAAGATATTATTCCATTTTTTTTAATACCATTACTATCTTCTATTAAAGCTTTGGTACCAACACTTACTTTATTTACATCAAATTCAGATAAATAACCTTCTATTTTTATAGGGTCTAAATCAATTATAGTAAATAGGGGAGTTCCTATTGAGATAAATTCAGTTTCCTCAACCATTTTTTCTGAAATAATTCCATCAAATGGTGCATTGATAGTAGTTTTTTCTATATCAAGTTTTATGTTCTTTAAAATTGATTTTACATTAGAAATTTGAGCTTCAAGGTTTGCTAAGGTAGATTCAAATTTTATTTTGATATCTTCTCTATCCGCTTGAGCATTGACAAGGTTAAAAGATGCTAAACTTAATTTTGATTTTGAGCTTAATCCTTTATCAATAAGTTGTTTTGCAGATGCATATTCAATTTCATACAATTCAATTCTCTCAACATTTTGTCTAAGTAGATTATCTCTGTTTTTTTCATTTAAAATTAGTTCTTTACTAAGTCTTTCTAAATCTTTTTTTGCACTTAAAAGCTTTTCATTTCTATCATCTAGTGAGATTGTAATCATTTCAGCATTTTGAGATACTCTATCTCCTCTTGCAAATTCAATATTATCTATGTTGCCAGATGTTTCAGATTTAACATCAATTTTTTTATTATGAATAGTTTGACCTTGTAATTCAATAGATTGATCTATTAAACTAGAAATAAATACCTTTGTTTCAACAGAAAATGTAAAATCTTTATTATCTTTATTTTCTGCATCTTGAGAATATGAAATTTCTGTTTTAGTCTTAGTTACTGTATCATCGTCTTGCGCAACAACATTATTTGTAAATTGACCAGAACCAATCCATCCAACAACAGCGGCAAGTATTAAGAAAGCTATAAATATTGATCTTTTCATTAAATATCGTACATGTCATATATATTAAAGTTACTAAAAAACAATTTTTTGTTAACTTTATTATCTTTTATGAAATCAAAAAACTGGGTTAATAGACAAAAAAATGATCAGTTTGTAAAGAAAGCTAAACAGTTAGGGTATATAAATCGAGCTGCGTTTAAACTAGAAGAGATTGAGCAAAAATATAAAATAATTGAACATTGTAAAGAAATACTAGAACTTGGATCTTCCCCAGGAGGTTGGACTCAAGTCATCTTAAATTACAATCCAAAAACTAATATAACCTGTTTTGATTTATTAGATATGAAAATGAACAATCAACGTATAGATTTCTATAGAGAAGATTTTTTAAAATATAATTTTACTAATTTAAAAAATAAATTTGATTTGGTTTTATCAGATGTAGCTCCTAATACAACTGGTCATCAATCAACAGATCATCTCAGGATAAGTCAATTAATATATGAAGTTATAGACAGATTAGAAATAATATTAAAAAAACAAGGATCACTTATATTTAAAATTTGGAAGGGAGAGGAAGAAAAGGAAATTATAAAAATGCTTAAAAAAATTTTTGATAAGGTTGAGTATTTTAAGCCAAAATCATCAAGACAAGAATCAAGTGAAATATTTATAATATCAAGAGGATTTAGATTTAATGAAGAGTAAAATAGAAACTATTTTAATTATAGATTATGGATCACAATACACACAATTAATAGCAAGAAGAATAAGAGAGGTAGAAGTCTTTTGTCTTGTCTATCCTTTTAATAAAATTACGAAAAAAATTTTAAATGAAATCAAACCATCGGCATTTATATTATCTGGAGGACCTAAATCAGTATTAGACAAAAATGCTCCTAAATTAAATCAAGAAATTTTAAAAATGAAAAAACCAGTTTTAGCAATTTGCTATGGTATGCAATTAGTAACAAAAAATTTGAAAGGTGTAGTAAAACGTTCCACGCATAGAGAGTATGGTCACACCATTATAAATATTAAGAAAAAATCACTTTTATTTAAAGGAATTAAGAAAAAAAAAATCAAAGTATGGATGTCACATGGAGATAATATTAATAAAATACCAAAACTTTTTTCAATAACATCTTTATCAAATAATAATATTATTTCATCTATTGAAAATTATAAAAATAAAATTTATTGCCTTCAATTTCATCCTGAGGTCTATCACACTGATTTTGGTTCAAAAATAATTAATAATTTTGTTTTCAATATAGTAAATATAAAAAATAAATTCAAAATTCAAAAATTTATTGAAAATAAATTATCAGAATTAAAAAATGAAATTAATAATAAAAAAATAATTTGTGGCTTATCCGGAGGTGTAGATTCCACAGTTACTGCATATTTGTTAAGTAAGGCTGTTAACAAAAATCTTTATTGTATTTTTGTTGATCACGGTCTTTTAAGAAAAAATGAAGCTAATGAAGTTTCAAAAATATTTTCCAAAAAATTTGGAAAAAACTTTATTAAAATAAATGCTTCTAATGTTTTTTTAAAAAAATTAAAAAACGTTTCTGATCCTGAGATAAAAAGAAAAATAATTGGCAAAACATTTATAGAAGTTTTTGATAAAGCAGCTAAAAAAATATCAAATGTAAATTATTTAGGACAGGGGACTCTTTATCCAGATATTATAGAAAGTATTCCATTTTTTGGAGGTCCAACAGCTAAAATCAAAAGTCACCATAATGTCGGAGGCTTACCAAAAAAAATGAAACTTAAGATTGTGGAGCCTTTAAGAGAATTATTTAAAGATGAGGTAAGAAATGTTGGAAAGCAATTAAAAATAGACAAACATTTACTTTTAAGACATCCTTTCCCAGGCCCGGGTTTAGCTATTCGAATACCGGGAGTAATTGATAAAAAAAAGATCCTAATTCTACAAGAAGCAGATCATATTTTTATACAGTATCTAAAAGAGAAAAAACTTTATAATAAAATTTGGCAAGCTTTTGTTGTTCTTTTACCAGTAAAATCAGTAGGTGTTATGGGAGATGAAAGAACATACAATTATTCTGTTTCACTTAGAGCTATTACTTCAGTTGATGGAATGACAGCAGATTTTTATATGTTTACAAATAATCAACTAAAAGAAATATCTTCTCGAATAATTAATAATGTTAAAGGTATAAACAGAGTTTTGTACGATTTTACTTCAAAGCCTCCAGGAACAATTGAGTGGGAGTAGTATTATGATAAATTTAAAAGATGAAATAAAATTTCCATGTGGCTTATCAATGAAAAATAGATTTATGCTTGCCCCATTAACAAATACTCAAAGCTATGAAAATGGAATACTTTCAGAAGATGAATTTAATTGGTTAACTATGAGAGCTAAAGGAAATTTTGGACTTACAATGTCTTGTGCTTCTCATGTTCAATCTATTGGTAAAGGTTTTCACGGTCAATTAGGTATTTTTGATGATGAACATATAGAAGGTTTAAAACGATTAACTGATGAAATTAAATCTTATGAAAGTTTAGCTGTTGCTCAATTACATCATGCTGGAATGAAATCACCCAAGGATATTATAGGTGAACAGCCAGTTTGCCCTTCAGATAACAACAAGACTAACTCAAGAGCTTTAAAACTAGATGAAGTCAAAATACTAAGAGATAATTTTATTGAAGCTGGAGCTAGAGCAAAAAAGTCAGGATATGAAGGAGTAGAAATACATGGAGCTCATGGTTATATTCTGTGTCAATTTTTAAGCTCTGAATTCAATAAAAGAGAAGATGAATACGGTGGAAGCTTAGAAAACAGATCTAGAATAATTTTTGAAATTATTAATGGCATCAGAGACGAATGTGGTTCTGAATTTCTATTGGGAGTTAGATTATCCGCAGAAAGGTTTGGAATTAAATTGGGAGAAACAAAAAAAATATGTAAAAAACTAATCAATACTAACAAAATAGATTTTTTAGATATATCACTTTGGGATTCTTTTAAAAAACCTGCAGAAGAAGAGCATAAAGAAAAGAGTTTGCTAGAGCATTTCACAGAACTTGATTTTAAAGATGTTCAATTAACGGTAGCGGGAAATATAAGAACAGGTGAGAATGTTTACGAAATTCTTAATAAACAAGTTGATTTTGTAACTATAGGAAGAGCAGCTATTCTTCATCACGATTTTCCCGAGAGAGTAATGAAAAATCCAAATTTTAAACCAATTGAGCTACCAGCTTCAAGATCTTACTTAAATAAAGAAGGTCTAAGTGATAAATTTATTGAATATATGAAAAATTGGCCAGGCTTTGTTGGTAAGTGACTCTAAAGTTTATTATACTATATATTCATAGACTTTAGTTATTTTTCTTTCAATAAAATATTTGATTGCTCTACAGTTGTCACTATACAATACATATACTATTAAAAGCATTAGATATGCATTTTAAGAATTATTAAAATGCTATTATCGTATTATTTAAAAATAGTCATTTGATCTAACCTTAGCTGTTAATTAGGAGGTAAAATCAAATGAAAATATTTTTAATATTTATTACTTCAGTTCTCTTATCTTTCAATAGTTTTGCAGATACTAAAATATCTTTTGCTTTAGATTGGAAATTTGAAGGACCAAGTGCACCTTATTTCTATGCAATAGATAAAGGATATTTTGGTGAAGAACATTTAGAAGTTGAAATATCCGCAGGTAAAGGATCCTTAGATGCTATTCCAAAGGTCGCTACAGGAGCTTTTCCTATTGGCTTTGCAGATATAAACAGTTTAATCAAATTTTTAGATCAAAATCCTGGAGCGCCAGTTATGGCAGTTATGATGGTTTACGATAAACCTCCATTTGCAATTGCTGGAAGAAAAAGTCTTGGTGTTAAAACCCCATCTGATTTAGAAGGAAAAATACTTGGTGCGCCTCCACCTGATGGTGCATGGGCACAATTTCCACCATTTGCTTCTGCAAATAATATTAATGTTGATAATATAACAATTGAACCAGTAGGTTTCCCGACAAGAGAACCTATGTTAGCTGAAAAAAACGTTGATGCTATAACAGGTTTCTCATTTTCAATGTTTTTAAACTTAGTTCGTCTTGGTGTTCCTGAAGATGATATATCAATTATGTTGATGGCAAACTATGGATTAGAATTATATGGTAATGCGATAATAGTTAATACTGATTATGCAGATGCAAATCCTGAAATAGTTAAAGGTTTTTTAAAAGCTGTATCTAAAGGATGGGCTGATGCTATGCAAAATCCTGAAGAAGCTGTAAAAAGTATGGTTGAGCGAAATCCAGCTGCTGATTTAGCTTTAGAGACAAGAAGATTGATACTAGCAATAGAAGGAAATGTTAATACTGATTATGTGAAAGAAAAAGGTATGGGTAATATTGACAATGCAAGAATGGAAAAAGCTTTAGTGCAGTTAGCAGAAACATACGAATTTTCTTCTGATCCAGAGATTTCATCATTTTTTACCGATAAATATTTACCTTAATATTTTTTTTATGGGGTAGACTATTTCTACCCCATATACTAATCACACCTTATGCATATAAATATCGAAAAGGTTTCTCATCAATATGAAACTAAACAAGGTATGCTTCCTGTTTTAAAGGATCTTTCCCTATCAATTAAAAGAAAAGGTTTTACTGCTATAGTTGGACCTTCAGGTTGTGGTAAATCTACAATAACTAGATTAGTCAGCGGATTAATTAAACCAACTGAAGGAAGTATTTTTATTTCAAATAAAAGAATTACATCCCCACTTTCAACAGTAGGAATGGCTTTTCAAAATCCAGTTTTATTAGAATGGAGAAATGTAATTAAAAATATAATTCTTCCTCTTGAGATAGTATCAAAAAATATGACATATTATCAAAAAAGATCGAATGCATTAGATCTACTTAAGTTAGTAGGATTAGAAGAATTTGAAAATAATTTACCATCTGAATTATCTGGTGGAATGAAACAAAGAGTTTCACTTTGTAGATCTCTAGTTCATAATCCAGAAGTATTAATTTTAGATGAACCTTTTGCAGCTCTAGATGCATTTACAAAAGAAGATTTATGGGATGTAATGCACAAATTAAAAAAAGAGCGAGACTTTACATGTATTTTAATAACTCATGATTTAAGAGAAGCTGTTTATTTGGCTAATCAAGTAATTGTTTTATCTGGAAGACCAGCTTCATTGCAATACGACGTCAAAACTGATTTTAAAGAAGAAAAAAAACTTTCTGATTTATATTCACCAGAAGTTTCACAATTACTTGCAAAACTTAGAAATCAAATTGAAATAGCTCAGAATAAAAATGATTAGAATCAATAATTTTATTATACCTTTATTTAGTCTTCTAATTTTTTGTTTGTTATGGGAATTATTGGTTTGGTATAATAATTGGCCAAATTATAAAATG
>CABZFN010000016.1 GCA_902525035.1 uncultured Alphaproteobacteria bacterium
AATATCAACTGGGAAAAAATGCTTTTAACAGGTGATGAAGACTATCTTTACTCTCTTATTTATACTTTTTATTATTCGTTTTTCACTATAATTTTTGAGGTTGGATTAGGATTAATAATAGCATTTGCTTTGTACCAAAAATTAGCTGGTAAACAATTCTTTCAAATGATTTTACTATTTCCTTACATTACTCCAGCAGTAATGGGTGCTGCAGTATTTTTTTTAATATTTGGTAAAGCTGAAAATTCTTTTTTAAATCAGCTTATAGGAATATTTGGTTTTGAGCCTCAAATGTGGTTATTTGATAAAAGACCTATTACAGAAGTTTTATTTGGTGTAAAAATAGAAGGTCTACTAGCTGGACCAAGTTTAGCTTTAATGTCATCAATCATATATGGAATATGGTCTTATACTGGCTACTATGCAATAATTTTACTTGCGGGTTTATCAATTATACCCTCTGATTTATATGAGGCTGCAAAAGCAGAGGGAGCTAGTAGATGGCAAACTTTTATTAAAATTACCATACCACTATTAATGCCTATTATATTTTTTCTAATGTTGACTGGTTTTATAAATACCTTTCAAGCTTTTAATAGTATTTTTGTTATGCAAACTTCTTCTGCTGGAGATACAATGGATGTTGTTACAATAGAAATTTTTGATCATTTTTGGGGTAGGGTAAAATATGGTTATGCTGCAGCTGAAGGAGTAATTTTATTTATACTTCTAAATATTTTAGCAATATCGCAATATGTAATTTTTAGAAAAAGGTTAAGTTATGACTAGAATTATTAATGCTGAAACAAGGATACCTTATTTAATTTTATTAATAGTTTTTATTATTTCAATTTACCCATTTTTTTACATGATATCAACATCATTGATGACAGCTGGAGAAGCATCAAATCAATATTTATTTCCAAAAAAACTGATGTTTGAAAATTATTATGAAGTTTGGACATCTAATAGATTTCAACGTTATACATTTAATAGTTTAATAATAAGTTCAATAATTGTCATTGGTGTTTTATTAACTAGTATTCCAGCAGCATACTCTTTTGCTAAAATAGAATTCCCATTTAAAAATATCATATTCTATATGTTGTTACTTTCATTGATGATACCAGAAATAATTACATTATTGCCTCATTTATTAATTATTAGAGGGGAAATTATTCCATTGCCATTTGGACCTTCTTGGATGAATAGTCTTCAAGGTTTAACAGTTCCATTTATGGGAAATATTTTTGTAATTTTTTTATTAAGACAATATTTTAAAAAGATACCAAATGAATTATGGGATGCGGCAAGGCTTGATGGATCTTCTCATTTAAATTTTTTACTAAAAGTAGTAATCCCCATGAGCAAACCTATTATTGTGACAGTCTCTTTATTTACTTTTATTATAGCGTGGAATAGTTTTGCTTGGCCTTTACTTATATTAACTAGAGATGATTGGTATCCTGTAACAGTTTCTATCTATAGTTTTGTGAGAGAAGTGGGACCTAATTTTAATTTATTGATGGCTGCTTGCTTAATTGCAATTTTTCCGATTTTAGTATTATACTTTTTTACTCAGAAGTTATTCATAGAAAGTATATCAAACTTTGGATTAAAAGAATAAAACAGTAAATTTTTTGTAACAAAACTTTAATTTTACCTCTATATTATTTAATATTTTTACGGGGTGATTATGAAATTTTATAAATATATTTTAAATTTCTTCTTAGCTTCTTTATTTTTTATCTCCTCGCAATCATTCGCAATTACTGCACAAGATATTGAAAATGCAGATCCTTCAGGTCAAACTGTTGAATTCTGGGTACAATATTCAGATGAAAGATTAGATGCAATGATGGCAAGAGCTGAAAGATTTGAAGCTGAAACAGGAATAAAAGTTAATGTTGTTCACAAAGGACATTATGGAAAAGTTCAATCTGCTATGATGTCAGCTGCTGGAACAAAAGATATAGCAGATGTTGCAAGAGGTTATGGTAACGCTGCTGCAGACATGTTCTTAATTGGCGCTTCAATTGATCAAAATATTTTAGCAAATAGTAAAAAATGGGGTGTTTCTCAAGATGATATAGCAGATTGGGGTGCAAACTGGACTGTTGGCTTTTCACCATATTTTGAAGGAAATCCAAAACTATTACATGAAGTTGGAAAATCAATAGAGATCCTTTATTACAATGCAGATTGGTTAAAGGAACTAGGTTTAGATGCTCCTAAAACTCCTGCTGATTTTGCGGAAGCAGCATGTGCTGCAACAAATCAAGATTACAGTGGTAAGATGGGTGAAGATGTTCCAAGTTATGGATATGAAATAGATACAGATGCAAGTAACTTTGCAGCATGGGTATTTGCGCATGGAGGTGATGTATTTGACTATGATAATGGTCAGTATATTTACAATGGCCCAAAAGCCATTGAAGCTATGGAATTCATTCAAGGAATGGCTAATAAAGGATGCGCAATAGTTGCAAGAGGTAAATACACTGACCAGCAATACTTAGGACAAGGTTCTGTTTTATTTGCTGCAGGATCTACTTCGGGTATCACTTATTTCCAGAAAGCCATTGAAGAAGGTTACAATGGTAATTGGGATGTAGCTCCATTATCATACACTACTAGTGAACCAGTACTTAATTTATATGGCGGTGGTTTAATTATGGGAAATTCAGGTGATGCTAATAGAATGGTAGCAGCATATCAGTGGATGAAATATATTTCTAATACTGAGAACTCAGCAGTTTGGTCAACTGAAAGTGGATATGGTTTTGTTAGAACCTCTTCTGCAGATCATCCATTAATTGCTGAAAAAAGAGCTGAATTAACTCAATATGATAAATCATTAACAATGGTTCAGTACGGAAAAGGTGAACCATCCGTTCCTGGTTATTATTCAGTTAGAGGTGAGGTTGAAAAAGCTTATGCAGCTATCATTAATGGTGATGATATTATTTCTACTTTAAATCAATTAAATGAAGATGCTAATGCAATATTAGCTGATGCAACTGCAGATTAGTTTAATTATTTTACTTTTATTAAGGGTGGTTTATACCACCCTTTTTTTATGATAATTGTTTGTTCTCTTAATGATTTACCTAATGTGTGTGAAAGCATACAGCCCAAATATCTTGTATCAGTAATTGATCCAGGATATGCACCAGAAACACCCAAGGGTGTAAAAAATCATTTAAAGTTAGGATTTGACGATATTATTGAATTTAGTAGCAATAATAAAATATTTCGATTGAATACTGATGAAATACCACTAACTTTACCTGCTGAAGAGCATGTAAATTCAATAGCTAATTTTACTTCTTCATATGCTTATGATGAAGATATTGTTATTCATTGTTGGTGTGGTGTCTCAAGATCAATGGCAACAGCTACTTATTTACTATGTAGAAAAAACAAAACTAATATTGAAAATACAATTAAATATATTCGTAATCTTGCACCACATGCAAACCCAAATAAATTATTGATAAATCACTTTGAAAAGAAATTAGATGTTAGCAATCAAATCTCAAAATCATTTTTAAAATTCCCTTATACTAAAACATACGATTGTTCTTCAAATTTTGCACCTGTTACTTTATTTGATATAAAAGACATTGAAAAAAACTAATGAAAGAATACGTTCGAACAATTGCTGATTATCCTGTTAAAGGAATTCAATTCAGAGATATTACAACATTGTTGCAAAATGCAGGACACTTTAAACAAGTCATTGATGACATGGTAAAACCATGGCAAAATAAAAAAATAGATGCAGTTTTAAGCATAGAATCACGTGGATTTATTATGGCAGGTGCAATAGCTTATTTTTTAAATGCAGCATTTGTTCCTTTGAGAAAACCTCATAAACTTCCATTTGATACTTTCAAAACCTCATACGACTTAGAATATGGATCAACTGAAATGCATATTCATACAGATGCCTTAGATGGTCATAAAGATTTACTAATTATTGATGATCTTTTAGCAACAGGTGGAACCGCACTTGCGGCAGTAGAGTTAATTAAAAAGTTTGAAGACAAAAATATTGTTGGTGCAGGTTTTATAATAAATTTACCAGATTTAAGTGGTGATAAAAAACTAATTGAAAAAGGAATTGAGATACATTCTTTAATGGAGTTTTAAGTGAGAAATGCAGTTATTGTGGGTTACAAAAGATCACCCTTCACTTTTGCTCGTAAAGGTGAAATGGCCAATATAAGACCAGAAGACATTCTATCACAAACAATAAACCAATTACTTAATGAAATTCAAATTAATAAAAATGACATAGAGGACATTATTACTGGTTGTGCGTATCCTGAAGGAGCACAAGGTAATAATATTGCTAAAATTGTTTCTTTCATGACAGATATGCCAGAACATGTAGCAGGTATGACAGTCAACAGATGGTGCGGTTCTTCAATGCAAGCTATTCATGATGCAACTGGTGCGATTGCAATTAACTCTGGAGACGTTTTTTTATGTTGTGGTGTAGAAAGTATGACATTTATACCTATGAATGGATTAACATACGATCCTCATCCTCAGTTAAGTAAAGATAATCCAAATGTATATATGTCAATGGGCATTACAGCTGAAAATGTTGCAAAAAAATTTGATATTTCTCGGAAAGAACAACAAGATTTTGCTATTAACAGCCATTACAAAGCTAATTTAGCTAGAGAATCAAATATGTTCGTCAATGAAATAGTTTCTATCACAAATAATGATGAGAAAATTAATAAAGATGGTAGCATTCGACCCAACACCTCTCATAAAATTTTAGATGGGTTAAAACTAGCTTTTGATGAAAATGGAACAGTAACAGCTGGTACAGCCTCACCATTAACAGATGGAGCATCAGCAGTAATTGTTTGTGAGGAAGAATATGCAAAAAAAAATAATCTAAATATTCTAGCTCGTATTAAATCTACAGCCGTAGTTGGTTGTCCACCAGAATTAATGGGTCTTGGACCAATTAATGCATCTAAAAAAGCTTTAAAAAGAGCTAATTTATCTATTTCCGATATTGATATTGTGGAACTAAATGAGGCATTTGCTTCTCAATCTTTAGCATGTATTAAAGAATTAAAGATGGACATAAATAAAGTAAATATACATGGTGGAGCAATAGCATTAGGCCACCCTTTAGGTGCTACTGGAGCAAGGATTACTGGTAAAGTTGCAACTTTATTGAAAAATAATAATAAAAAGTATGGATTAGCGACACAATGTATAGGTTTAGGTCAAGGTATTGCAACTGTGTTAGAAAATATTAATTAAATATTATGCAAATTTATAAAACACCGCTACGTGAGTTTAAATTTCTAATCGAAGATTTTTTAAATCTTAAGGAAAGTCAAACATTAAAAAAATTAGATTTAGAAACAAGTGATCTAATGCTTATTATTGAAGAAGCAGCAAAACTTTGTGAAGAAACCTTACTCCCGCTTAATCAAAGTGGAGATAGTGAAGGATGTTCTTTTAATAATGGAGTTGTGACTGCACCAAAAGGATTTAAAGAAGCTTATAAAACTTTTTCTGAAAATGGCTGGCAGGGACTGAAAGTAAAAGAAGAATTTGGTGGTCAAAACCTACCTTATATTATGAATATGATTTTAGATGAAATGATAAGCTCTACTAATATGTCATTTGGTCTTTATCCAGGTCTTACAGCAAATGCAATCGATGCAATTGAAAAGAGTGCTAATGAGGATTTGAAAAATACTTATTTGCCAAATTTAACTAGTGGTAAGTGGACAGGAACAATGAATTTAACTGAACCTCAATGTGGAACAGATCTTGGATTAAGTAAAACAATGGCAACACCATTAGTTGATGGAAGTTATAGCATTACTGGTACCAAAATTTTTATTACCTGTGGAGAGCATGATCTAAGTGATAACATTATTCATTTAGTACTAGCAAGAACACCAAATGCACCCCCTGGTATAAAAGGTATAAGTTTATTCTTGGTTCCTAAATTTTTACCAAATGAAAGTGGTGATTTTGTTGATAGAAATAAAGTTGAATGTGGATCAATAGAAAAGAAGATGGGTATTCATGCTAGTCCAACCTGTGTAATGCATTACAATGAAGCTAAGGGCTGGCTAGTAGGTGATATTAATAAAGGAATGAGAGCGATGTTTATAATGATGAATGGAGCTCGTTTGTTTGTAGGCATACAAGGCTTAGGTTTATCAGAAACTGCTTATCAATCAGCGCTTTATTATTCAAAAGAGCGTTTACAAGGAAAATTATCTTCTAGCAATCAAGTTGCTGATCCTATCATTGTTCATCCTGAAATAAGAAAAAATTTATTGTATATAAAATCCATTAATGAAGCAGTTAGAGGTTTAACTTTATTGGCTGGAAATCACTTTGATAATATTGAAAATTCTTCAGATGATAAAGAAAAGAAATTATCTGAAAATTTTATAGCACTTATGACGCCAATTATTAAATCGTATGCATCAGATAAATCTGTAGAAAATACAAATCGCGCTATGCAAATATATGGTGGTCATGGTTTTATTACTGACCATGGAATGGAACAATTAGTAAGAGATGCTAGAATTACAACAATCTATGAAGGAACGAACGGAATCCAAGCTTTAGATTTGATAGGAAGAAAATTACAAACTGACAATGGTGCATTATTTAATGAACTTTTTACTCTGATTGATAATTATCAAGTTAAAATTTCTAATAATCAAGATATGAAAAAATATATTGATTTATTTATGCCTTCATATGATTCTTACAAAAGTATTTTTGAATATATTAAATCGTTAAATGATGAAAATGAGATTAATTCTCATGCTGTAGAATTTTTGAATTTATCATCTTTAATTTCTCTAGGTTATATTTGGTTATACTATATAGAAATTTCATTAGCAAAATTAGAGAAGCATGAAGAAAGTTTTTATAAATCTAAAATTGAAACTGGTAACTTCTTTTTAACTAAATTATTAGGTGAAACACAAGTTCTTTGTCAAAATATAAGATCTGGTGGAAAATACTATAATGACTATAATGATAAATATTTTGAAACAGCAATCTAATGACTATAAAAATTTATAAACCTTCAAAAACTTCCATGCAATCGGGTTTTAAAAAAACTAAATTATGGTTAGCAGAATATATTTCTGAGGTAGAAAAAGTAAAAGATTCTTTAATGGGGTGGAATAGTTCATTGGACACCAAATCTCAGATTAAACTTTTTTTTGACACGAAAGAACAAGCTATTGAATGGGCAAAAAAAAACAATTTTCAATATTTTGTCGAAGAACCAAAGCAAAGAAAAATTAAACCAAAAAGTTATGCTTCAAATTTTGATATAAATAGAAAAGAGCCTTGGACACATTAACTATAATTTCTTTCTTTATTTTTTAGACTATGATAGATGGAAATTTTGCGCCCGTAGCTCAGTGGATAGAGCAACCGCCTTCTAAGCGGTAGGTCAAATGTTCGAATCATTTCGGGCGCGCCAAATATTAAAATTTTGATGCTTCCTCATCCATAAATGCATTGAAAGAAACTGATCTTCTCTCCTCATCAGAAAAGAACGGATAGACTGTATGCATCATATAACTAGGAAATATAAATAAATCTCCAACTTCAGGTTTTACATCATATACGGAGGAAACTAAAAGCTGTGTTGATCCATGTATAAATGCAATTTTTCCATTCTTATTTTGATCTTTGTATGATGAGCCTAATTCCTTTGGCATTTTTGTGTACATTACTCCTGACAGATGGCCATCATGCCAATGAATTGGATTATAATCACTCTCAAATTGACAAACAGCCCAACTAGATTTTAAATCAAATTTCTTAATTTCTTTTTTTAATGTTGATTTAACAAAATTAAATACAAATTTGTAAAGAACATCTTTTAAATTTTGATCAAGAAATTCTTTTGTTAATCTGATTTCATATTTAATTTCACCTGCTAATTGTTTGCCATGGTATAATTCATCAATTTTATTTTCATCTTTTAATATTTCATCAATATGATTGTTAAGTGTAGTTATCGTATCATCTGATAATTTATATTTACCTATAGCTGGTGAAAATGGACGTATAATTTGACCTTGAATCATGCTTTCGTTCATATTTTATTAACTTTAATTATATTAAATATTATAATATAGATAATTAAAATGAAATATAATTTAAACTGTCATTGTGGAGCGGTTCAATTAGAAGTTTTAACAGACTTACAAACCATTAAACAGTGTAACTGCTCTATTTGTATAAGAAAAAACGCTAAAATGTGTATGGTCTCTAAAGAAGCAATTAATATACTAAAAGGAAAAGAAAACTTAACTTCTTACAAATTTAATACAATGATTGCTGAACATTTTTTTTGTAAGATTTGTGGTATTTATACTCATCATCATAGGAGGAGTGATCCAAATGGGGCAGCAATAAACATTGGATGTATAGATGCAATTGATCCTTTTAAATATGAAGCTGACTTTATTGATATGAAAAATAAATAATTTTATGTCATTTGAATTTTTAGTTTCGAAAATTCAAAAAAATAATTTTTTACTCATAGGTAGAGCTGGGGTTGATATTTATCCTGATCCACCGGGGACTAAAACTGAAAATGCCACATCCTTTGTTACCCATCTTGGAGGATCTTCCGCAAATATGGGTGTACAATTAACTTTATTTGGAGGTAATTGTAATTTACTGACGAGAGTATCTGATGATGCTTTAGGTAGATTGGCTGTTAATCAACTAAATTATTATGGCGTTAAAAACAAATTAGTAGAATTTGAAAAAAATGAATCAAGAATTTCTTTTGCTATTGTTGAATCCACAATAAAAGATCATCAATCAATAATTTATAGACATAAAGCTTCTGATTTATTTTTAAATAAAGATGATGTTGAAAATGCTAATATACAAAATTTTGATTGTTTATTAATTACTGGAACTTCTTTAGCAGCTGAACCTTCGAGAAGTTCTACTTTATATGCTTTAGATATAGCAAATAAAAATAATATTCCTGTAATTATGGACATTGATTATAGACCATATACTTGGGAGTCATCAAAAAAAGCAAAAGAAGTTTATAATTTAGCAGCAAGTAAATGTAGAGGTGTAATTGGAAATGATGATGAGTTTGGAGTATTAGCTGGTGATTACAACAATGGTTTGGATCATGCTAGACAATTAGCTAAAAATGTAAGCTTAATTATTTATAAAAAAGGCGAAAAAGGCTCTATTACTTTTGCAATGAACAAAGTAATTAAAAAAGGAATATTTCCCGTTAAGCCCTTGAAGCCAACTGGAGCTGGTGATGCATTTATGGGATCATTAGTTGGATCAATTTTAAAGACTAATGATTTAGAAAAATCTATAGAAATTGGTTCAGCCGCAGCAGCTATTGTAGTAACAAAAGTTGGTTGTGCGCCAGCAATGCCAAATTTAAATGAAATTTTAGAATTTATGAAATATAATAAAATTAATGAAGGAGAATAATATGCATATTCCACCATTTGATAATAAAAACAAACCAATTGTAGATATTGAAGATAGTAGAGTTCCTTTAAATTATTTTAACATAGTAAAATTAAATAAAGATCAATCTTTTGAATATCAAACACCTGGTTATGAAACATGTATAGTACCTGCTACTGGAACAATTAATGTAGAAATTGAAGGAATAAAAGTTGAGTCATTAGGCACTAGAACAGTTGATGTGTGGGATGGAGAGCCAGAAGGTGTTTATGTTCCGTCTAATACAAAAGCTCAATTTACATCTTTAGTAGATAGTTCAGAAATTTTTATTGCTGGCGCTAAGTATGATAAAACTCTTGAACCATTTGCTGTTAGAACAAATGAAATTGATTTAGTACAGTACGGTTCTGATGATACAAAAACTCATAGAAAAATTAAACATATTTTAGGGGCTAAGCATCATGATAAAGTTGGAAGATTGCTTTGTAATGAACTTTACACTGTTGGACAGGGAGGTTGGTCGGGGTTTCCACCTCATAAGCATGATACAGATCGTCTTCCTGATGAAACTAGACATGATGAAACATATAATTACAGATTTAAACCTAATAATGGATTTGGTTTTCAGATGTTTCAGCAAGTTGATGATAAAGTTGGTAAAGCAGAGCATATAATTGATGGTTCGACCATTATGATTAGAACAGGCTATCATCCATGTGTCGTAGCACCTGGGTATGAGATGTATTATTTTACAATTCTTGGAGGACTATCTCAAAGATCTCTTGTCCAATTTTTTCAACCTGAGCATGCTTATCAAGTAGAAACAATTCCAGGAATTAAGGATATGATTGCTAAATATAAATAAATGACAGCAGTAAATTTAAAAAAAATTTTAAATGATGCAAATAAAAATAATTACGCAGTAGCAGGTTTAGTTGTACTAGGCTGGGATGATGCCTTAGCTTTTACGGAAGCTGCTGATGAAACTGGAATTCCAATTATATTACAAGCTGGCCCTTCATGCAGAGCGCATACGCCAATTTCGATATTAGGAAAAATGTTTAGATACTTAGCGAGTCAAACAAAAACGAACATTTGTTGTCATATTGATCATGGATACACTCTAGATGAATGTTATGCAGGGATTGATAGCGGCTTTACATCTGTAATGTTTGATGGTTCTAAATTAACATTAAAAGAAAATATAAAAATTAGTAAAAAAATTGCTTCAAGAGCACACAAACATAATATTTCTGTTGAGGGGGAAATAGGTTATGTAGGTTATGATAATGGTAAAATTTCAGAAGGCACTAATATTGAAGATGCAGTAACTTTTGCAAACAAAAGTAATATTGATGCTATGGCAATTTCAGTTGGTAATACACATTTACAAACTTCAAAAATAGCGAGTATTGATTTCAACAAAATTAATTTAATTGAAGCAAAAACAAAAATCCCTTTAGTTCTTCATGGTAGTAGTGGCATTCCTTTAGAGCAAAGAAAAAAACTAGCAAGAAAAACAAAAGTAGCAAAACTAAATATTGGCACTGAAATTAGAATGACATTTGGGGAAGCTTTGAGAAAAAATCTCAAACATAATCCTAAAACATATGATAGATTACAATTACTAAAACCCACGATTAAAGATTTAACAAAAGTTACAAAAAAAATTATAAAACAATTTGGCCCAAATTAATGGGACAAATTTTTATTGCAGCACTTAAAGAAGAAACTCCAAATCTAAAAGATTTTCACTATTCAGGTGTGGGAAAGATTAATGCTACAATAAAAATTATGGAATTAATTTCAAAATTTCAACCTATTGAAATTATTAATTATGGAACAGCTGGATCAACAAAGCATAACTTATCAGGATTAGTGGAATGCACGAAGTTTGTTCAAAGAGATATGGATGCAAGAGGATTAATGAATTTTAAATTAGGTGAAACTCCTTTTGACCCTATATCAAAAATTACTTATTCTAATGAGGGGTATATATGTGCATCAGGAGATAGTTTTGTTCAATCATCAGTTGAAATAGATTGTGATATTGTTGATATGGAAGCTTACTCTTTTGCTAAAGTATGCAAATTATACAATATTAGATTTAAATGTTTTAAATATATTTCTGATTATGCAAATGAAAATTCAAATAATGATTGGATTGATAATTGCTCAAAAGGTGCTAAATTATTTTCTGAAATATATCCTCAATTAAAAATATGATCTTAAAAATACTTGAAAAATTAGGAAGAAAAAAAATTGTATTAGATAGAGGTCCTTCGCATCCAGAATTTCATAAGGCCAAACCATGGATGGAAAGATATTATTTGTTATTTAGAAAAAGACCAAAATGGTTTCCATTTAATATATTAATTCATAAAATGTTAGATAATGATCATGGTGAAGGAGTTCATAACCATCTTTGCCCTTATATAACAATTATTTTAAAAGGTGGTTATTGGGAAACAACTAATAAAGGTAAATTTTGGAGGTCACCAGGCTACATTGGTTTTAGATCAGCAGATCATTTACATAGAGTTGATTTAAAACCAAATACAAATACTACGACATTATTTATACCTGGTCCCTTTGGGCTTAGAAAAACTAAAAGAGCTGATTATAAAAAAAAAATTTAGCTATCTATATAATTTAAATTATTCCGTCATATATTAATTTACATCCACTCAAAAAAAGCAAAACATAAACAATATTAAAAAATATTTTTTCTGGAATTCTTTTTTGTACAAAGTAACCAGTTAAAACACTAATAAAAGCTAGTGGTAGTAGATAAAGAGAAATCATAAGATTTGAAGGCGCTAATAATCCAACGTAATAATAAGGAATCAATTTGACAAGATTTATAACCATAAATGCTAATGTCATTGTTCCAATAAAAGAAATTTTATCTAACTTTAAAGGAAGCATATAAAAGTTAATAGGCGGATTTCCTGCATGAATCAAAAAACTAGTATATCCAGCTACAGATGACCAAAAATAACCTTTAACTTTGGTTGGTTTAAGAAAATAATTATTTTTCTGAATAAATGAAACTAGAACAAAAATAATTGATATAACACCAACCATTATTCTTATTTGATCTTCATTCGTAAATTCAAAAGTTAGAGTTCCAAATAAAATACCAATTATAGATGCTGGGATTATAATTTTTAAAATATTATTAATCCACTTTTTCCAATATAAATAGATTGCTGAAAAATCCATTATAATTAAAAGTGGCAACAAGATTCCAGCAGCTTGCAAAGGACTCATAGCAAACGACATGATAGGTACAGCTAACATTGCTATTGGTCCAGGCACACCACCTTTAGATAATCCAAATACGAAAACTCCCAAAGAAGCAAAAAAATAAAAATATAGATCCATTTAATTTAAAATTTTTAACGCATTTTTTATATCTTTTATTTGATCATCAATATCTTCTAATCCACAATACAATCTTATCAAAGTTCCAGTATTTTTATTTCTAAACTCTCTTTTATCTAATGGGGGAAAGGTAATAAGACTATCAAAACCACCCCAGCTGTATCCTAATTTAAAAATTTTTAGTTTATTAAAAAATTTTTCAATTTGTTTATTGGAATATTTCTTTTTTAAAATAAATGAAAACAAACCTGTGCTTCCAGAAAAATCTCTTTTCCATATTTTATGATTCTTAGTATGGGGTAATGCTGGATGAAACACATCAGCGACAAGCTTATGATCAAATAAATATTTTGCCATTAATAAAGCATTGTTCTCAATTTCTTTCATTCTTATTTTTAATGTTGGTATTCCTCTAATTGCTAAATAAACTTCATCTGATCCAGGACATATACCTAAAGTTTTTGCAGCGGTTCTAATTTTTCTAGCATATTTTTTATTTGATGAAACAAACCCGATTAATACATCTGAGTGTCCATTTATATACTTAGTCCCAGCATCAATTATAATATCTATTCCAAGTTTGATTGGATTGCAAAATAATGGTGATGCCCATGTATTATCCATTACAGTTGATATATTATTTTTTTTAGCAATCTTTGTTATGAAAGGTATATCAATTATATCAAATGTAGCAGTTCCAGGAGACTCTAAATATATAAGTTTTGTTTTTTTATTTATTAATTTTTCAAAATTATTAATTTTATTTAATGGATGAAAATATTTTATTCTTACATTGTATTGTTTTAGAATATTTTCACAAAAAGTTCTTGTAGGACTGTAGACACTATCATTAATTAAAACTTCATCTCCAGATTTTAACAAAGCAAAAAACGGAATTATTATTGAAGCAAGTCCTGAAGGGGACAAGACAGTATCATTACAATGATATAATTCTGAGATACTATCTTCTAATTGTTTGTGAAAAGGATTTTGATTAATTCCGTAAAATGTTCTTCTATCATCTGCATTTTTAATATCATTTAAGTAATCCTGATAACTGTTAAAAATCATAGTCGATCCTTTGTATGTACCAGGATTAATGAAACCTTTTTGTTTAAGAGGATTTCTTCCTATTTTTGTAAGTTTTGTTTTAATTTTCACTATATCAATATCTAGTATGTGATTAATATTTAAGCACTAATTGTAGAAAAATATTAAAATACAAAATGTATCATTTGGATTAGCTTATTAATTTGCTATAGGGAAGCAATCTTTGTAAAAAGATATTTAAATAATTATTTAAACGGAGAAAATAATATGAAAAAACTACTATCTATTATCGCAGTTGTAGCTTTTGCATTTACTGCAAATGCTGGAACTCTTGATGATGTAAAAAATAGAGGTTTTCTAAAATGTGGTGTAACCACTGGTCTTATTGGTTTCGCAGCACCTGATGATGCTGGAAATTGGGCTGGTTTTGACGTAGACGTATGTCGTGCAGTTGCAGCAGCAATTTTTGGAGACTCAAGCAAAGTAGAATTTACAACTACAACTGGTAAATCACGTTTCCCAACTTTAGCGTCTGGTGAAATTGATATGCTTGCAAGAAATACTACTTGGACTCTAAGTCGTGATGTTAATCTTGGTTTTGAGTTTGTTGGTGTAAACTACTATGACGGACAAGGTTTCATGATTCCATCTGCTTTAGGTGTTGATGATGCAACTGGTCTTGATGGTGCTACAGTTTGTATTCAAACAGGAACAACTACTGAGTTAAACTTAGCGGATTTCTTCAGAGCTAATGGTATTGGTTATGAAGCACTTCCAATTGAAACAAATGATGAAGCAAGAGAAAACTTATTTGCAGGTAGATGTGATGTATACACTACTGATGCATCTGGTCTTTCTGCTACAAGAGCACAAGCTGATGATCCAGATAAATGGGTTGTTCTACCAAATATCATTTCAAAAGAACCTCTTGGACCACTTGTAAGACACGGTGATCACCAATGGGGTGATGTTGTGAGATGGTCTCTTAATACCATGATTATTGCCGAGGAACTTGGAGTATCTTCTTCAAACGTAGATGACAGCAAAGGTTCAAATATACCTGAAGTTTTAAGACTTCTTGGTGTTGAAGGTGGTTATGGCGAAATGTTAGAATTAAGTAATGATTTTGCTTATAATATCATTAAACAAGTTGGTAACTATTCAGAGTCTTTTGATAGAAATATCGGACCTGATACACCTCTTGGAATTGGAAGAAATCTAAACGCATTATGGACTGACGGAGGTATTTTATACGCTCCACCATTTAGATAGAAACTAATTAGTTTTTAATATAATAAATGGGGGGATG
>CABZFN010000017.1 GCA_902525035.1 uncultured Alphaproteobacteria bacterium
TATAAAAATTAAAAAATTTATCTGCATAGGATCTTTAAAACGACTAAAAAATCATATTTATATTTTAAAAGTTTTTAATGAATTAAACAAAAGTAAATATTTACAAAAAAATAATATCAATCTCGAAATAATTGGTGAAGGTAATCAATATAAATATTTATCAAATTATATTAGAAATAATAATTTAAATAAATATGTAAAAATAAATAAAAATTATGATGACTTAGGGGATGTTTACAAAAATTCATACTGCTTAATATCTGCATCTCTTTTAGAGGGTATTCCTAATGTTTTTGTTGAGTCTCAGTCCTACAATTTGCCAATATTAACATCAGATATTCCTGCCGCTTTTGAATTAACTGATAATATAACTTTAGATAAAAAAGACATAAACGAATTCGAAATAGTTGATTACGGTATAATCTTTAATCACAAAAATAAACAAAACTTGGTTAATGCTATAAAATTTATAATATCTAATAATGATGAATATGCTAAAATTAAGTTTAATTTAAGTAAAAATCAGTCTAAATTTACTTATAATAATAACTCACAATATCTTAAAATTATAGAATCAATGGATATATAGTTTATTATTATATAAAATATTATTTTTTAAAATATCTAATTTATGAACGAATTAATAGATCTTAACCAAATTCAAGAAACTGATTATTTATTTACGATATTCTCTTTTATTATATGTATTATATGTTCTTTTATTTTAAAAAAAACTTATGAAATTTCCTCTACTTCACTTACTGATAAATCACAAATTTCTCACATTATCCCATTATTATCAGCTAGTACATTTCTTGTAATACTAGTCGTTAAATCATCATTGGCCCTTTCTTTAGGCCTTGTAGGAGCATTATCAATAGTTAGATTTAGAACTCCAATAAAGGAACCAGAAGAATTAGTTTACCTTTTTATTTCAATTGCAATTGGATTAGGTTTTGGTTCAGGACAAATTACAATTACTGTAACAATATTTATATTAATATTAATTATAATTTTGGTTTTTTATCGAAATTTAAAAAGTTTAAAAAACAATGATTTTAATTTAATAATTGAAATTCCTAAACCTAAAGAATTTAAAATAAATGCGATTTTAGAAATTTTGAGAAAAAATATTGATAACTTTGATTTAATAAAATATGAAAATAGAGATGAACAATTGTTAATAATGTTAAAACTAAATTTAGTAAATTTTGAAAGTTTAGATTTAACTAGGAAATATATTGTAGAAACATACCCTGATGCAAGAGTTTCATTTTATGAATCAAAGCAATTATACTAATATCAATAGTGCTAAATTATAAAAAAATTAATTTAAATTTTAAACTATTATTATTGTCACTTATTGTTTTTAAATTTTTAATTTTATATTTTTTCTCTTTTGATAAATTATTTCTCAATCTTGGTCAAAATTTAGAAATTGCGTTGAAAGAACCTTTGTTTATATATCAAAAAACAACTAAAAAAAAAATTCTATATAATTTATTTGAATCAACAATAAATAAAACTAAAAATCATAATAAATTTAATAATTTACAAATAAATATAAAATTTGAAGATTATGAACAATTGAAAATATATCGATCGAATTCTTTAAAAAATTACTACCTAATAAGACAAAAATTTATACCAGCTAGTATTAATTATAAAAATAATGAATATTCTGCAAAAATTAGATTAAAAGGAGATACTAGTCAGCACTGGTATTTACCAAAACAATGGAGTCTAAAAATTGATTTGCTTGATAATAAATCAATACTAGGCATGAAAAGTTTTGCGATTACTAGGCATAACGCAAGATCGTATCCATTAAATATTGTAGTATCAGATATTTTAAATGAATATGGTTTATTAACTCCTAGATATGGCAATATAAACATCAATATAAATGGTAACAGTTGGGGTTTAATGCATTTTGAAGAATTACCATCAAACGCCTATATTGAAACTAAAAATCACAGTTATAGTAATTTATTTAAATTAGGCTCAGAACATTATTGGAAAAATATGAAATTATTAAGTGATGAACTTAATAATGAATATCCTAAAGATCTTTATTCAGTATTTCATTGGCAAGACAGACTTCCAGTTAATTTATTTAATAAAAAGGATTTTGCTAATGAAATGGGGCAGGAAAGAAATAATTATATTTTTAATTTATATGATAGAGTTTTAACAAGGAACATTAAAACTAAAGAATTAGAGAATTTTTTTGATTTCAATTCTTTTTCAATAGCTTTGATAAATAGTTTTATTTTGGGAGAAATTCACTCACTGGATTTGCCTAATAGTCGATATTATTTAAATCCATATAATCAAAAAATAACAATTATTCCTACTGATTATGGTGAAATTAAAAGTTTAAGTTTTCAAGACTCATTACCAAATAATTTAGAGAGTAATAGAATACGAATACCATATTTAGAACAAATTATATTTTCCGAAAAGTTTATAGAGACTTATGTTAAAAATCTTAATTTATTTATAAATTACTCAGAAAAATTTGAATCCAATATTAATTATAATTGCAAATATTTTAATAGTTCATGTCGATCTGAATATAATCCTGATATTATTCAAAATAATTTAAATATTATTTTAAAGAAAAAAAAACAACAAATTTATGAATTTCAAGAATTTTTGATCAGGAAAAAAGAATTAACTAACAAATTTAAATTAAGTAATAAAAATGACTCAAAACTAAATTATGAAAAATTTTTAGATAATTATTTGTATAGTGCTATCTACAAGAATGGAAAAATAGTAATATACAATATTACTCCTTTTAAATTAAAGATTGAAAAAATTAAATTTATAAAAAAAAATTGTTTTGACGATTGTACCTTTATAAAGGAATTTGAAAATTTGTTTTTAAATCCCTCAGATTTTAACATACCAAATAGACTTCAATTTAATTTAAATGAATACCTTACAGAATTTAATGAGTATGAAATTTTTTCACAAATTAATAGTACTGAAAAAATTTATAAAGATAAATTAATGAAAAATTCAGTTAATATAACAATTGAACCGAATTTATCAAAACTTGATTTAAATATATTTGAAATAAAAGATAAATATATAAAAGTTAAATCTGGAAATTGGAATATTGTAGAACCTATCTTTATTGAAAATAAAGATTTGATTATCGAAGATAACACAATATTAAACTTTTCATCCGAAAGTTTTATACATATTAAGAATGGAAATTTAAAAATTAATCAAAATCTATATAAAATAAATGACAGGAGTACTACACAATTAAAAGCTATTAATGATTATTGGTTAGGTATTTATGTTGAGAATAATAATGAAATGACTCAAAAATCTGTAATAAAAAATGCCATTATTAAAGATACTAAAAATTTCAAATATAAATTATATAACTTAATGGGAGGTATAAATTTTTATAAATCTAATATCGAAATTAATAACTTAGAGATCAATAACTCATATTCTGAAGATCAAATTAATTTTATAAATACAAATTTTAATATTAATAATTCAATTTTTTCTAATTCTATTTCAGATTCAATAGATAGTGATTTTTCTAAAGGTACCATTAAAAATTCTAAATTTAATAATATTCAAGGTGATGCAATAGATACTTCTGGTTCAATTGTTGAATTAGAAAATATAAAAATTAAAAATGTCTTTGATAAAGGCCTTTCCATTGGGGAAGGAAGTATAGTCAAGGGTAAAAATATAGAAGTCATAGATAGTGGTGTTGGCGTAGCCATAAAAGATTCATCAAATTTAGAATTAAAAAATTTTAGTAGTTTAAATTCTTTTATAGCAGATATTTTATCTGTTAATAAAAAAGATTTTTTTGGTAAGTCAATAGCTAGAATTTTTACTTCTAAAATTATGAAAGATAAAACATCTATTATAGGTTTAAAAAATGAAATTTATCTGAATGATGAATTATTGCCAACTCAAAATATTGATGCCAAAGAACTTTATCAATTAGAGAGAATGAAAAAAAATGCAATATAGATATGAAGTGAAATTTCCAATAAGAAAAGATAAAATTCACTTAGTTGATATATGGATTAACAATCAGATTTTTATAAAAAAACATTATCCAGATAGAGAAATAAATTCATGTTATTATGATACACCTTTTTATAAGACAGCAAATGATAACATTGCGGGTATTTCAAGAAGATTAAAATTTAGATCTCGATGGTATAACAATGATAAAAAACCTTTTTTTGAAGTTAAAATTAAAAAATCTACCTTAGGAACAAAAGTGGTATGTAAATTAGATCATTATGATTTTGTTAACAAAAAAATAAGTGTTAAAAATTTTCAAAACAATAAAGATTATTTTTATAAATATTTAAATAATATTGAATTAGACCCAGTTATTCAAATTAGTTATATAAGGAAGTACTATATAAGAAATAATATTAGAATCACATTAGATAACAACATTATATACAAAGATTTAAAGAAAAATAATAATTCTTTATGTTTTGATAACTCTAATATTTTAGAAATCAAATTTGATAAAATTTATCTTAATGAAGCAAAAGAATTCTTTAAACATTTTCCTTTTAGAGCAAAGAGAAACAGTAAATATCTGCGAGGATTATCTCATCTAAAAATAGCTAATTATATATAAAATGAAAAAATTTATTATGATTTCTAATCAAGCATATTCCTTAATAAATTTTAGAGGTGATTTATTAAAACTTCTTTCATCTAAGAATTTTAAAATATATTGCTTTGCTCCAGATTATGATGAAAATTTAAAAAAAGAAATATCTGATATAGGTTGTATTCCCGTAGACTATAAACTGAACAGAAGTTCTGTAAATCCCTTCACTGAATTAATTAATTGCATTAATTTATATTTTTTAATAAAAAAAATTAAACCTGAATTTATTTTCTCTTATTCGATTAAACCTGTTATTTATGGTTCATTAATTTCTTATTTTTTAAAAATACCCCAAACATTTTCTTTAATTGAAGGATTGGGTTATATTTTTACAAAATACAATAAAAATAATATTTTAATAAATTACTTTGTAAAATTAATTGTAATTCAATTATACAAATTTTCTTTAAAACATAATAAAAAAATATTTTTTTTAAATAAAAGTGATATTTATGAATTTCAAACAAAAAAATTAGTAAATATAGATCAAACTAAATTTTTAGACGGTATTGGTTTAGACTTAAGTTATTTTAAATATAAAGAACCAATAATACAAAAAAATTTTATTTTTCTTTTTGTTGGCAGATTATTAAAAGAAAAAGGTGTTTATGAATTTATAGAAGCAGCCAAAAAAATAAAAAAAATTAATAATAATATTAAATTTATGGTTGTTGGGAATACTGATAAAAATCCTGGGACAATTCCATCTGATGAAATTGAAAAATGGAAGAACGATGGTGTAATTGAATGGATTAAATTTACAAGAGATGTTCGACCATATATTGAGGAATGCTCTGTTTTTGTTTTGCCATCTTACTATCGTGAAGGTCTTCCTAGAGTTATACAGGAAGCTATGGCAATAGGAAGACCTATAATTACATGTGATTCTGTTGGTTGTAGAGAAACTGTAGAAAATGGAAAAAATGGATTTTTAGTGAATATAAGAGATGTGAAAGACTTAGTTGAAAAAATGAAATCATTTATATCTAATCCTAAACTTATTAAAGAAATGGGTTATGAAAGTAGAAAAATTGCCGAAAAAAGATTTAATGTAAATAATATCAATGATGAAATATATCAAACTTTAAAAATGGATAATAAATTAAAAAAACCAAAAATCTTCATTATTTCAAATCAGTCTTTCTCGTTGATTAATTTTAGAATTTCCTTGATGAAACTTTTATATAATTATGATCTTGATGTTTATGCTTTGGCTCCAGATTATAATGAAGCTCATTTTCAAAAATTAAAAACAAATAATATTAATTTTCTTAATTACAAATTAAATAGATCATCAATAAATCCGTTTATAAATATAATTAATTTTTTGAGCTTGTTTTCTCTAATAAAAAAAAATAAACCAGATATTATTCTATCATATTCTATAAAACCAGTGATTTATGGTTCTATTATTTCTTATCTAACTAAAACACCAAAGTCATTTTCTTTAATTGAGGGTTTAGGTTATATTTTTACTTTTAATATTAGAGAAAAAAAATTAAGTTATAATTATTTTAGAAAAATTTTGAAGTTTATTGTAATAAAAATGTATAAGTTTTCATTACCTTTTAACAATGCAGTATTTTTTTTAAATAAAAGTGATATTGAAGAATTTAGAAATAAAAAATTAGTAACAAGTAATCAAACTCAATTTTTGGATGGTATTGGATTAGATCTAAAATATTTCTCATTTAATAACCCAATTACTGAACATAAAAATGTAAACTTCTTATTTATGGGAAGGCTATTAAGAGAAAAAGGAGTTTATGAATTTATAAAAGCAGCTAAAAATATTAAAAAAATAGATAATGATGTAACTTTTACTATAGTGGGTAATACTGATAAAAATCCTGGGTCCATACCACTTAAGGAAATACAGAAATGGGAAAAAGAAGGTATTATTCATTGGGTTAAGTTTGCTGAAGATGTGAGGCCATATTTACACCAATCTTCCGTATTTGTATTACCTTCTTACAGAGAAGGACTTTCAAGAAGTATTCAAGAAGCAATGGCCATAGGTAGAGCAATAATTACTTGTGATTCAATTGGTTGTAGAGAAACAGTTGAAAATGGAATTAATGGATTTTTAGTAAAAATACAAGATTCTTTAGACTTAACTGAAAAGATGAAAATTTTTTTAAAAAATAAAAAATTAATCATAGATATGGGTATAAAAAGTAGATTAATGGCAGAAGAGAGATTTGATCAAGATAAAATTAATGAAATTTTTATAAAAACTTTGAACATTAATTATGCTGGAAGATAAAAAAATTGATTATTCAAATAATTATCTTTTATTTTTAATTTTTGTAAAAATATTATTAACCTTTTTTTACTTAAATATTTATGAAAATTTTTCTACCATTGGAGATGCAAGAGGGTTTCTTAAAAGGTACCTGGTCTTTGATTTTAACGCTTATTATCCATTAATTTTTACAAATAGGCAATATTTTGTTGAAACTATTTACGCAATTTCAAATACATTTTTCTCTAATTACTTAACTCCTTATATTTTTTCTACTATTTCAATACTAATCATTTGGAATGTTTGTAAATTTTACTTTGTTACGACAAATATCAAAAATATTTTTTTTTTCTTGTTAATTTTTTTTTCTCCTAGTTTTGCATTATGGACAAGCGTTCCATCAAAAGAGATAATAACAATAACTTTATTTATTTATTTAATTAGTTGTGTGGTGAAAATAATATTTAATGAGAGAATTAATATTTTATTATTTGTTATCTCAGCTTTGATAGTTGCATATGTAAGGCCAAATTATTTTATTCCATATTTTTTCTTTATATTAGTTGTTTTCTTTAAAATATTTATTTTAGATAAATTTACTAATAAATATTATATTAAATTTAGCTTTGGGATATATTTTATTGCATTTGCTATATTCATTTTATTAATTCTCATAAATATTATTTATTTTCATGATTACTTAACCGATATTATAAATTTCATAGTGTTTAAGTCTTATAATATGTTTTATGTATTTGAACATATGTCATCAAGCATGCGAAATGAATATATGGAATGGAATGATTACAATGACTTTTATAAAAATATACTTTTTGGATCAATTACTGCATTTTCAGGACCAACTTTAAGTGAAGTTATAAATAGACCGATATTCGGAGTTTTTTTTATTGAGTCTTTAATTCTGAATTTAATAATGCTTTATTTATTTTTTTCTTTATTAAATTTAAAAAATATAATTTCAAATTTCTATTTTTTATATTTTTTTGGATTTCTATTCTGCTTTTGTTTAGCATTATTAATTCATTATCCATTAGGTATATTTAATCTTGGTTCATCATTGAGATATAAACAAAATATAATTCCATTAATGTTTTTTTTGCCTTATATGATGATAAAATATAAATATAAGTATTGCTAGATAAATTACATATGTTGATTATAGCCCCAATAATTTTTTTTATACTTTATTTTTTTATTAATAATTATGCAATCAAACTAGGATTATACGATAAGAATGAGTTTAAAAAGAATGGAAATAATTATATATCTTTAACAGGTGGAATATATATTTTTTTTTCCTTGATTTTAGTTAGTACTTTTATTTTACCCTATGATAAATTATATTTTATAACATTATCATCTTTTGGTATTTTTTTGATGGGTTTAATCGATGATTTAAAAAATATAAGTTTTAGATCAAGATTTTTATTCCAAATTGCCTTTGTTTTGATCTTTGTGATTTTCTTTAAATTATATATTATAAATTTTGGCTTTTTTTATATTGATCAGAGTTTTATATTTTTTTCTATAATATTTACTACATTTGCAATAGTTGGTTTAATTAACGCTTTTAATTTTATAGATGGTATTGATGGATTATCATCGAGTCTTTTTTTAATAGCTATTTTTTTTATAAAAATATTTGTAATTATTAAACAAGGTTATTATTTTTATGATCAATTAGATATATTGATCCTATTGCTTTTATGTTTTTTAATTATCAATAAAAAATTTTTTAATTTAAATCAAATATTTCTTGGTGACTCAGGTAGTATGTTCTTAGGTTTTTTAATATCAATTTATTTAATATATTTTTCAAACATATTAGATGTAATTTCTCCTACAGTCGTTTATTGGTTTGTAGCCATACCTATTTTTGACTTCTTTTCAGTTATTGCAATTAGGATTTATAATAAAAAAAACCCAATGGTTGGAGATAATTATCATTTTCATCATTTGCTCATAAATAATGGTTATACAAATAACCATGTCTTAGTTATTATGATATTTTTAGCTTTTTTATTTTCTTTGATTGGAATATTTATAGATATTTATTTACATGGTATTTTAAATCTAATTATTTTTACTTCATTAATTTTTTTCTCAATAATTTTAAGAATAATTCTTCACAAAAATTATTAAAATCATATTTTTTTTAATATTGAAATTAATTTATTTACATCATCTTCTGAATTATAATGAGTTAAACTTAATCTTACTACACCATCATCTAAATTTATTCCAAGTGATTTAAGACATCTCCATGCATAAAAATTATCGTTTCTTGTAGCTATTTTGTTTGAAACTAATATTTCAGATATAGTTTTTGAAGTTCTCTCTTTTGAAATAAATGAAATTGTCGGCGCTCTATCTTTTTTATTTATTTTTTTCTTACCAATTAATTTTAAATCTTTTCTACTTGTTAAGTAATCTAAAATTGGATTAGCAATTATTTCTTCGTGATCAGATATTATTTTGTTAATTTTATTTATTCTTTCTAATAAAGACAATTCTTTATTTTCAAAATGATGATTGTATAAATTTTCAAAATATTCGTATATACCTATTAAACTTACTAACTCCTCATGATTTGGTCCACCTGGATTAATTGTATATGGATAATTTCCATTTAAGAATTCATGATTCTGATTTGGTAACTCGCTTAGAATTTCCTCTTTTCCGTATAGTAAAGCTAAATGAGGACCGTAAGTTTTGTAAAGACTAAAAGTATAAAAATCTACATCTAGTTCTTTAACATTAGGAAAACCATGTGGAGCATATGATACCCCATCTCCAATTACAATAATGTTATTTTTATGTGCTAGTTTACATATTTTTTTTAAATTATTTATAGAACCAACAATATTTGAACAGTGAGTAACTGCTAGGATTTTAGTTTTAGGTGTAATTAATTTTTCTAATTCAGATATTTCTAATTCATGAGTATTTAAATTAAATTTCCATTCGATTATTTTAGCCCCATGTTCTTTTAACCTTCTCCAGGGACTGATATTTGCTTCATGATCTTGATTAGTTACTATGACTTCATCTCCTAAATTTAAATATTTTTTTAAAGCATTTGATAAAACATATAGATTAATAGAAGTAGACCCTCCAATAATAATTTCATTTTTTTTAGCATTTATCATTTTTGCAAATAAATCTGTAGCTAAGTCCATATTTTCACCAGCAATTTTAGACATAGGATATTCAGCGTAAGGTTGAACTTTGGTTGATGTCATAAACTCTGTTAATTTATCGATTACATTTTTTGGAACATAGCTACCTCCAGCATTTTCAAAAAAAGACCAATCTTTTGAAAGAGGGTCTTTAAAAGCTGGGAATTGTGATCTTACGTAATCTATATCAAGTTTAATATTTTCTGTTGTCAATTTTTCCCCTTAACGTATATTCTTTTATTCTAATATAAAAAAAAATAAATGAATAAATAATTTAAATATTTTTTTATTATGATTGATAAACGAAAATTTTATATAAATGGTGATTGGGTTAATCCAATTATAAAGAATGATTTTGAGGTTATTAATCCATCTAATGAAGAGCCCTTTGCTTATATTTCCTTAGGATCTAAAAAAGATGTAGATCTAGCAGTAAATAGAGCAAAGAGGGCATTTCTAACGTGGAGTCAGATAGATAAAAAAGAAAAAATTAGTTTATTAGAAAATTTGCTAAATATTTATGAGAGAAGATGGGATGAAATAACACAAATAATGTCTGAAGAGATGGGGGCCCCGTTATTTTGGTCCTCTTCTGCACAAACTTCTTCAGGATCAGATCATATAAAAGATTTCATTTTTAGATTAAAAAATTTTAAATTTGAAACTGAATTTAATAAAAACTCAAATAATTATATTGTTTACGAACCTATTGGAGTATGTGGTCTAATTACCCCATGGAATTGGCCTATTAATCAAATTACTTTGAAAGTAATTCCAGCCTTAGCTACAGGTTGCACAATGATATTAAAACCATCTGAAGTAGCACCTTTGTCAGGAATGCTTTTTGCTGAAATTATTCATGAAGCAGGATTTCCGGCAGGGGTTTTCAATTTAATTAATGGTGATGGTGCTGGTGTAGGGACAGATTTGTCCTCTCATAGTGATATTGATATGATTTCCTTTACTGGATCAACGAGAGCAGGAAAACTTATTTCTAAAAATGCTTCAGATACTATTAAAAGAGTTTGTTTAGAATTAGGTGGTAAAGGAGGAAATATTGTCTTTAGTGATTCACATCCAGATGCAGTAAGAGAGGGTGTAAGGAACATAATGAGTAATTCTGGTCAATCTTGTGATGCACCAACAAGAATGGTAGTTGAAAAATCAATCTATAAAAGAGCAATAGAAGAGGCGGCTGATGAGGCAAATAAAATCAAAGTTGATATTGCTTCTAAGAATGGAAATCATATTGGTCCAGTTATTTCTAAAACACAATATGATAAAATTATTGATCTAATTAATAGTGGTATAAATGAGGGCGCTACTCTCGTCGCTGGAGGTCCTGAAAAACCAAATGGTTTAGAAAAAGGTTATTTTGTTAAACCAACAATTTTTACAGATGTAACTAAGGATATGAGAATTGCAAAAGAAGAGATTTTTGGACCAGTACTCTCTATAATTCCATTTGAAGATGAAGATGAAGCTATATCAATTGTTAATGATACATCCTATGGTTTAGGAAACTACGTGCAAACTCAAGATATAGAAAAGGCAAAAAGAGTTGCAAGAAAATTTAGATCAGGAGGTGTTTATATAAATGGAAATAGCGCTGATCCAGGAACTCCCTTTGGTGGTTATAGACAATCTGGTAATGGAAGAGAGGGTGGTGATTGGGGTCTAGAAGAATATTTAGAAATTAAAACTATCTGCGGATGGGAATGATCTAAACTTTAATATTATTAAAATAATTTAATCTTCCTATTATTTCATCTCTTTCAATATAATATCCTTGAAGATGTCTATTTCCAGAGTTTGGATCAAATTTGGTCCTGCCATGTAATACTCTTCTATTATTAAAACAAAATATATCACCTGCTTTTAATCTAAAATCAATTTTAAATTTTTTGTTTTGAAGCAGTGATGCAAAATGTTGGTAGGCATCATAAAATTTTTTCATTTTTTTTGGATCAACATCAACTGCTCCCATCGCAGCCATACTAAATCTAATATCATTGAAATCTTTATCTTTTGTAAGTGTTATTATTGGTGAATGTAGAATTCTGATAGCTTTTTGAGTATAATCAGTATCTTTGAATTTAACATAAGTTTTTGTTAAAATATTAAAAACATCTTTTTCATTTTTTTTTAAATAATTTGCAACTGCAAAACCATCTACAACAGATGATAATCCACCATTAGCTTCATTCACTAAACAATGAAGAAACTGATAACCAGGAGCATATTCAAAATAAGGTAAGTCGGTATGATTTCTTAATGCATCTGCCGTATATGCTGTGTTATTTGGCTTTGGAATGTTAATTACTTCAAATGGTGTACCAAAAAATGTTTCTCTATGATGGCTTATTCTATTTAATATTTTGAATGCTGATTTTTTGCTAGTCGGTGCATTTTTGATTAATGCAAAACCATAAGTATGAAGTAAATTTAGCCATTTACTTAAATGTTTGTCATTTTTTATTACACTATTATGATCAACAATAATTTTCTTTAAATTTTTTTTTAATTTACCATTCCAAAAAACATAAGGTGATTTATATTTTCGATTATTTATCTCGCTATAACAATGATCTCTTAACCATTTTAAATTGAATTTGCTACTATGGTCACCTTCACTCCAATCAATATTGAGTTTATTTTTTTCAATTTTATAATTTTTAGGAAATATATTTTTACTAACAGTTAAAATATTAAAGACTCGCATATTTGCAGTAGGATGTATTGCTGTTGGACAATTATCTCTTAACCACATAAAATGGAATTTACTTTCAAAATTATCTTTCCACAAAATACTTAAATGGTCATTTTTTTTTTCTAATTTTTTTACATGATATTTACTACTCATTTTGAAATATTTATATCTCAATAAATTATCTTAGTATATTTAACAAATTAATGAAATCGAAAAATAATAATCTCTTGGGAATTTCTTTCATGTTATTGTCAATGTTTTGTCTAAGTATAAATGATATCACGTATAAATATTTAAGCTTTCATTTTCCTGTATGGGAATCAATATTCTTTAGAGCACTAAGTGGAAGTATCATTGCAACTTATTTAGCAATGTATTTTGGATTTGATAAGTTAAAAACTAAAAAACCAGTTGGACATGCTATCCGAGCTCTTTCTGCATCTGCTTGTGTTGTATTCTATATTTACGGAATTAATCATTTGATGTTATCTGAAAACATTGCTATTGCACATTCTGCTCCCATTATTGCTGCTTTTCTTGCTTTGCCAATACTTGGCGAGAGAATTGGGATATTTAGAACAACTGCAATATTGATTGGTTTTATTGGTGTGTTAATAATTGTTAAGCCCGGTACTGACTTGTTCAAATTAGAAACACTCTATCCTCTAATATCTGCAGCTTTTATGGCTTCTGTTTATTTATCAACTAGATCAGTAATGAGTACTGATTCTAGTGTTGCAATTGTTTTTTATTACTCTTTTGCATTATTAATTACGTCAATAATATTTTTCCCTGATAATTTTATTATGCCAAATGGAATTCAATTAATTTTTGCTATGAGTTTAGGTGTGATGGGATCACTAGGACATTTATTTATGTCTCAAGCAGCTAAATATGCAGATGTTGCAATTACTTCACCCTTTGAATACTCATCTTTTATATTTGTAGGAATTATGGGATATTTAATTTATTCTGAGGTTCCAACGTTAAGTATTTATTTAGGGGGAACAATAATTATTAGTACCGGAATATTTATAGCTTATAGAGAAAGAAAAAATAGCTAAATTAAAAAATTATTTCTTTTAAATTTTTTTTCTTATATTTTTGATTTCTTATTTTATTTAAAATATTTTTTTTACCTCCACACATTAAAAATTTATTATCAATATCTTCGTCTTTTAAAGGGTTATTTTTCCCTCCTTTAATATGTGATATTTTTTCAATCAATATACTTCCATCATTCATTATTACTTTAATTATATCAGGATACTTGGTATCATAATCTTCAAAATTATTTGGCACTTTGTAAGTGATTAGTTTAATCTTTCTAGTCATATTTAAACTTTTTTTATTTTTAGAAATATTTAAACTACTTAAATCAAATTTACCATTTATGAGCGCAGTTGCTAAACAATAACTCAATGAAAATCTAGCTTCAGTAGAATTTTTAGGTATATGAAATTTTGATACTCTGAACCAAGGTTCTGGAAACTCAATTGTAATAGATTTAATATTTTTTTTTATAAAAATTTTTTTATTTAAAATTAATCCTCCTTGTATTACTCTTTGTGAATAACTACAAACTGGCCAAAACTTAATGAAATTTGGAAATTTAATTATTGCATTTCCTAAATCTGATTTTTTTAAATTATTATTTAATTTTTTAGAAAATTTACTACCATACAATTCAATAAATCCTCTCTCAATATTCCAAATATCTTGATTAGCTGTTCCTCCATTTTTTGCAAGTAAGGCTGACTGTACCCCTGCTTGAGAAGCAAACCCTACATGAAAAGCTTTTATATCTGTGCCAAATTGCTGTTTTAAACCAGATGAAAAACTTGTTGCGATAGAAATTGCATTTGCCATTTGATCTGCATTTAATTTTAATACTTTAGATACTGCTGCAGCAGTACCAATCACGCCTATTGTATTTGCTGAATGCCATCCTTTATAATAATGATCATAGCTAAGTGCTTGTCCTAATTTTATTATTAATTCATATCCTACTACCCATCCCTGATATGTTTCCTCAATTGAGATGCTTTTTATTTGAGCAATAGATATAAGAGCTGAAAAAATTGGTGCGCTAGGATGAGATCCTGCAACGTATTCGTAATCATCAAAGTCTATAGACGCTGATCTGACTCCATGTAAAAAACA
>CABZFN010000018.1 GCA_902525035.1 uncultured Alphaproteobacteria bacterium
GAAATCTAGATATATCAAAATTAAAATTTCCAAATAAAGGATTTGATTTACTTAGTGTTCTTAATGGATCAAAAATTGTTGCATGTAGCGATGAACATTTTGGCAAAGCAGAAAATTTGTTACTTCCATTTGAATCTAAAAATATGGGTAATGGTTGGGAAACTAAAAGAAGAAGAGGATCAGGATATGACTGGGTTGTAATTAAACTTGGAAAACCTGGTTTAATTGAAAAGTTTAAAATTGAAACTCATTTTTTTAAAGGTAATTATCCGTCCCACTGTTCAGTACAAGGTCTATATTCAATAAAAAATATAAATGTAAGCAAATTAATAAATGAAAGTAAAAATTGGGAATATTTAATTAAAAATAAAAATCTTAAACCTAATTCATCATTAAAAATTAATTCAATTAAACACATTAAAAAAATAAATTATCTAAAGTTAAATATTTTTCCTGATGGGGGTATTTCACGGATTAGGGCGATTGGAAAGTTTTTGTGAAATATAAGGTAAAAAATATTAGTAAAGAGAATTTCAAAAATTATGGTGATTTAATTACAACATCTAATAAAAATTATGAAAGTATTAATAAAAATACAACTGATAGTTTTTTTGATTTAGCAAATATTCAAATAATTGGAGATGACAATAGATCGAGATTAAATATTTTTCATGCAAAGAAAAGAAACTTTCCATTAAAAATTAATATGTTGGAAAATCACCCCTTCAGCTCTCAAATATTTCTTCCATTTAATACTACAGGTTTTTTAGTTTTAGTTGCACCAATAGGTGACAGACCTAAAATGGATTTAATCGAAATATTTAAAGTAAGTGGTGGTGATGGTATAAATTTTAATCCCAAAGTATGGCATTTTCCTTTAATATCTCTTGAGAATGAAAAATATATTACCATTGATAAAAAAGATGCTGATAATAATATTGAGATTTATAATTTTGAACAATCAGAAATATTTGAATTAAAATATGAGTGATATAATATTAAATATAGAAAATATTACAAAATCTTTTCCAAGAGTAATTGCAAACAAAAAGGTAACTTTTGATATTAAAAAAAATGCAGTTCATGCAATTTTAGGGGAAAATGGAGCAGGGAAATCTACTTTGGTAAAAATTCTATATGGTCTCTTAGAGCCAGACGAAGGAAATATTAAATTAAATAATAAGAATTTTAAAGTTAACTCACCAGCAGAATCAAGGAAACAAGGAATAGGAATGGTATTTCAACATTTTTCTTTATTTGATTCTTTATCAGTAAAAGAAAATTTAATTTTAGGAATTGATGAAAAGATGTCTTATTCAGATTTAGAAAATAAGCTAGAAAATATAAGTTCAAGATATAATCTTCCCTTAGATTTAGATGCACCAATTACTGCTTTATCAGCTGGAGAAAAGCAGCGTGTAGAAATTGTAAGAATTTTATTACAAGACCCTCAGATACTTATTATGGATGAACCAACTTCAGTTTTAACACCACAAGAAGTAGAAAGTTTGTTTGTAACATTAAATGCACTCGTCAAAGAAGGTCGTACGATACTATATATTACTCATAAACTCGAAGAAGTAATATCAATATGTGATACAGTTACAATAATGAGAAATGGTGAAATTATAGACACTTCAAGCACTTCTAATCAAACTGCAAAAACACTGGCAACAAAAATGCTAGGACAAAAATTAGATGATTTTAAAACTAATTATGAGCATATAAAAGACGAAGTTAACTTTGAAGTTAAAAATATTTCATGTGATTTTAATGATCCATTTTTAACAGACCTTAAAAATATTTCTTTTCAAGTTAGAGTGGGTGAAATTTATGGTATTGCTGGTGTCGCTGGTAATGGACAATCAGAATTAATGGATATTTTAACTGGAGAAAATATTAATATCAAATCTGGATCAATTAATTTTGATAATAAAAAAATTGAAAAGTACGGACCACAAAAAAGAAGAGATTTATCTATTTCTTTTGTTCCAGAAAATAGATTAGGTCATAGCGCTGTACCTGAGTTAAGCTTATCTGATAATATTCTTTTGAGTCAATTTCCAAAAAATAATTTTATTAAAAATGGGATAATTTTGAAAAATAATGTTGATGATTTTGCGAATAATGTAATTAAGGAATTTAATGTTATTACTCCTGGGAATGATGCTAAAGCATCAAGTTTATCTGGAGGAAATTTACAAAAATACGTAATCGGAAGAGAAATATCATCAAAACCAAAAATATTAATTATTTCTCATCCAACTTGGGGAATAGATGCTGGAGCTGAACATTCCATAAGAGAATCTTTGATAGATTTATCTAAAAATGGAACTTCAATTATTGTTATATCTCAAGATTTAGATGAATTAATAGAAATAACACATCAAATTTCAGTTATTTATGATGGTAATTTATCAAACCCTTTAAAAACGAGTGAAGTAGAAATTGAAAAATTAGGTTTACTAATGGGAGGAAAAAAATGAATAATTTTTTACCTTCTTTAGTTTCTCGTTCTCAAAGTTCCAGCTTAATGAACTTTTTAGTTCCAATCATATCTATATTATTAACTTTAATAACAGGCTCTATTATTTTTATTTTACTGGGCTTTGATCCACTTTACGCTTTATATACTTTTTTTATATCTCCTATTTCTTCTTCTTATGGAATATCTGAATTATTAGTTAAAGCAACACCATTGGCATTGATAGCTATAGGCTTATCTTATTGTTTTAAAAATAATATTTATAATATTGGAGCAGAGGGTCAGCTTACCATGGGTGCAATTTTTGGAGGTGGTATTGGAATATTATTCCATGATACTAATGCTTTTTGGTTGTTACCTCTAATGATTTTTGCAGGAGCAATTGGCGGAGCTTTATGGGGATTAATTCCAGCAATTTTAAAAAGTAAATTCAATACCAATGAAATTTTAACAAGTTTAATGTTAGTTTATGTTGCTTTATACATATTGGACTTCTTAGTTGTTGGACCATGGAAGGATCCATTTGGTTTTAGTTTTCCTAAATCAAGACCATTTAGTGAAGCAGGTAGAATGCCTTTATTGTTTGATGGTCTTAGAGTACATTTTGGTTTAATCATCGCATTATTTTTAATTTTTGCATCTTGGTTTATTTTTTCAAAAACTATGTTTGGTTTTCAGCTTAAAGTATCTGGACATAGTCCTAAAGCAGCTAGATATGCTGGTTTCAATCAAACCACTTTAGTTTTTTCAGCCTTTGCAATTTGCGGTGCATTTGCAGGTATTGCTGGTTTAGCTGAGGTATCAGGACCAATAGGTCTTTTGTATAGAGATATTTCTCCTAATTATGGCTTTACAGCTATCATTGTTGCATTTTTAGGAAGACTTCATCCAATTGGTATTATTTTTGCGTCTTTAGTTATTGCACTTACATATCTAGGAGCTGAAGATGCGCAATTATTTTTACAAATTCCTTCCGCTGTAGGATTTATATTTCAAGGCCTGGTTTTATTTTATTTATTAGGTGCAGAATTACTAATCAATTATAGGTTTACTTATAAAAAATTAATATGACTTTAGAATTATTATTAGGAATACTTCAAATTGTTTTAATTGCAACAACTCCTCTAGTTTTTGCCGGAATAGGAGAGCTGGTTACAGAAAAATCAGGAGTTTTAAATTTAGGTGTAGAAGGAATGATGTTAGTTGGAGCAGTTACTGCATTTATAATATTAGTCATAACTGGAAGTTATTTTCTTGCTTTTTTTGTTTCTATTCTCTCAGGTATTTTTATGTCAGGATTATTTGCTTTCCTTGTTCTTTGTTTAATGTCTAATCAAATAGCCACTGGCTTGGCTTTAACAATTTTTGGAATAGGTCTAAGTTCAATGTTGGGAAAACAATATATTGGGACACCAATCGATGGATTATCACCATGGTTTTTTGTAATTTTCTCATTTGTAACAGTTTTTTTAGTAAGTTATTTTTTTTATAAAACTAAAGCTGGATTGATTTTAAGAGCAGTTGGAGAATCTCATAATTCTGCACATGCATTAGGATACAGTGTCATCAAAATTAGATTTTTATCAATTTTGTTTGGTGGTTCAATGTGTGCTCTTGCTGGATCGTATATTTCAATTTGTTATGCTCCAATGTGGCAAGAGGGAATGACGGCTGGACGAGGGTGGATTGCATTAGCTTTAGTAGTATTTGCAACTTGGAAACCAGAAAGAGTTCTTATTGGAGCCTATATTTTTGGAGGTGTTACTATTCTACAAATGAATCTTCAAGCACTAGGTCTAAGATTTCCTGGTCAATTTTTTAGTATGGCACCTTATGTAGCAACAATTATAGTTTTAGTATTAATATCTAGTAATAAATTAAGAATAAAACTTAGTGCCCCAGCATCTTTGACTATTCCTTTTTATAAAGGAAGATAAATATCCACTTCTTTTTATTTATTCTCTTATACAATTATTGATCTGATCTGTTTCTATATTACAAATGTTACTGAGTAATCGTTATATTAGCAGGTGAGGTTAAAATGATTAGAATAATTACTTTTTTATCTACTTTTTTAGTTTTTTCATTTGGTTCTGCTTATGCAGACCCTAAAAAAGTTGGATTTATTTATATAGGTCCTCCAGGAGATCATGGTTGGACATATATGCATGATGTAGGAAGAAAATATATGGAGAGTCAACTTGGTGACTCCATAACAACTACATATCTTGAAAATATTCCAGAAAATGCTGATGCTGTTAGAGCTATCAGAAAACTAGCTGATTCAGGACATGATTTAATATTTACAACTTCTTTCAACTACATGGATCAGACACATGAAGTTGCAAAAGATTTTCCTGATATAAAATTTGAACATGCTACTGGATATATTCAAGCTGATAATGTAGCTACATATTCAGCAAGATTTTACGAAGGAAGAATGATTGAGGGTCATATTGCAGGTCATATGACTGAAAGCAATACTATTGGCTATATAGCTTCATTCCCTATTCCTGAAGTTGTACGTGGTATTAATGCATTTTATTTAGCAGCGGCAAAAGTCAATCCAGATATTAAAATGAAAATTATTTGGGTATTTACCTGGTATGATCCTGGTAAAGAGGCTGATGCAGCTAACACTTTAATTAATCAAGGCGCAGACATAATTGTACAACATACAGACACTTATGCTCCTTGCCAAGCTGCTCAAAAAGCAGGTGTTTATGCATTTGGTCAAGCTTCAAATCAAGAAGAATTCTGTCCTGATGCACACTTAACTTCAATTGAAGACATTTGGGGTCCTTATTACGCCGCTCGAGCAAAAGCTGTAGTAGATGGCACGTGGTCTTCAGGAGATACTTGGGATGGTATGGATAAGGGTATGGTTGTTATGTCACCTTACAATAATAAACTAATGCCAGCAAGTTTAATTCAAGAAGCTGTAAATATGGAAGTTGGAATTAAAGATGGAACTATTCATCCTTTCACTGGTCCAATTTACAATCAAGCTGGTGAACTTGTAGTTCCTGAAGGTGAAGTAGCGCCTGATGGAATGTTACTTGGAATGAACTTTTATGTTCAAGGTATTGACGGCGAAGTACCACAATAATTAAAATTCTTATAACCTCTCTCTATATAAAGAGAGAGGTTTAATACTAAATTTCAAATTCAAAGGAATATTATGTCTGATTTACATATTAGTTGGGACGAATACAGAAGTAAAACAGAAGACTTAGCAAAACAAATTCATAAAGATGGATGGCAGTTTAATCAGGTTGTATGTATAGCAAAAGGAGGCATGAGAGTAGGGGATGTAATGGCAAGGATATTTGATGTTCCTTTAGCGATTCTTTCTGTTGAGTCGTATAAAGGTGAAGGAGTAAAAAATAAAAGAGGTGCAATTACATTTTCAAGAGATTTAGCAAAAACGAGTCCTAACATTGGATCAAAAGTTTTGATAGTAGATGATTTGGCGGACTCAGGTATTACTCTAAAAAAAAGTATTGATTGGTTAAATCACACTTATGGTTTTTATATAGATGAACCAATTAGAACTGGAGTTTTGTTTTATAAGTCAGTATCTTCATTTAAACCAAATTATTATGTTGATTACTTAGAAGATTCTCCTTGGATACATATGCCTTATGAGGTTTATGAAACTATGAAACCAGAAGAACTTGGCTAAAAAATCGAAGTAATTTCTTCAAATTTTTTCTTTCGTTTTGCAAATTTTGGTATTGTCGCATTTTTATCTGGTCGTCCTACAATAAGTAAAACAAATGGTTTTTCATTGCTAGGTCTCTTTAAAATTTTATTAAGAAATGTCATTGGGCTTGGTGTGTGTGTTAACATTGCTAAACCAGAAAAATGTAAACAAGTAATTAATATTCCAGTAGCTATACCGACAGACTCTTTTACATAATAATTTTTTATTTTTTTATTTTTTGAAACTGAATATTTTTTTTCAAATATAGCTATTAAAAAAGGTGCATTTTCAATAAATATTTTATTTTCATCAGTTCCTAAAGGAGTCAACGCATCTAACCACTCTTGAGGAGCTTTATACTTATAAAAATTTTCTTCTTCTTTTTCTGCTTCTATTCTAATCTTCTTTTTTACGGTTTTATTTTTTATTACTACAAAATGCCAAGGTTGAAGATTTGCTCCACTTGGAGCTGATCCTGCAGATAGAATCGCATTTTTCATAATATTTATATCGATTTTATCTTTTGAAAATTCGCGTATGCTTCTTCTCTCTTTTATATTATTATAAAAATTTTTTGAATTAATTTTCATTTCTTTGATAGTTTGATTTGAAAATTTTAAATCTTCAGCTATGTATTTTTTAACTTTATGCATTGGTTTGTCATTATTATTGGGATACTATTAATTTCTCTATCAATTAGTAATCCTCTATACAAACTAATTATAAAAAAACGGATAAAATTTAATCTTTTCATTGAAATACTGTTCAGGATAATACTGTTTTTAATTAGTATAATTATTATTTTTCTAGGTTTGTACTTAGAGAGTATTTCTTAATATCTTCTTATATTTCTATCGATTAATGCAGCCCAAGCATCTATTCCACCAAGCACATTAACACAATGATTGTAACCTTGTGCTTTAAGCCATTTACATACAGCTTGGCTTCTTGTTCCGGTATGACACATTACAAAAATATTTTTTTTCTTATCTAATTCGGTGTATCTTTTAGCAATATCTGAAAGTTTCATGTGTATCGTACCCTTAATATGCGCATGATCTCTCTCAGTATCTTCTCTTACATCTATAATTTGAATTTTTTTGTCATCTTGTTTAAGTTCATTTAACTGATGAACTGTTATTTCACTACTACTATAAAAATCCATTAGATTATCTTATTATAAATACTATTAGATTTCTACTATTTTAAATAAAATTAATTTTAAAAATTAAATTTGTTATTTCTAAGTTTTTCATATATGAGCCAATATAATTATGACAAAAAAAATAACTTTCTCAGCTTTTGGTAGAGATTCATATTATCATAGAGATTGGTTCAAAAAAAATGGTTTCAAATTTGATAGAAGTTCTAGAAAATGGACTGTAGAGAATTTACCAATAGATAATGCTGAAGAATTTGCTAGTTATTGCAGGAAATACGGTTTAACATTTGAAAGATCTGATAGAATGATTACAGAATTTGATTATGCAGATTATCTTTGGGATGGAAAAAGAGATGAATTTATGAAACCTTCTGAAAATATCGAAATTCCACAACCAAAAAACAAAATCTAATTTTTGTTAAATAAATTAGTATCAAATAATGTTATACTTCTAGTAATTTTAGCAGCAATTTGGGGATCTTCTTTTTTTGTTATTAAAATTTGTCTGTCTAGTTTTACGCCTTCAAGTATTGCTTCCTTAAGATTAATTGTAGCATCACTATTCTTAATTATTTTATATTATTCATATAACAATCATCCTAAATTAAATTTCGATTTAGTTTTAATTCTTTCTTTTATAGGCATTACTGGAAATTTTTTACCATTTTATCTGATTAGTTGGGCTGAACAATACATTCCTTCTTCTACTGCAGGTTTATTAATGTCAGTTGGTCCCTTAATAACATTACTAATGTCTCATGTATTAACTTCAGATGATAAGTTTACCTGGATTAAATTTTCATCAATAATTATAGGTTTTGTAGGTGTCATTTTTATTTTAGATATAAGTAAATTTAATTTTCAAGATGAAAACTACATTAGTACTTTAGCAAAAATTTTTGTGATTATAGCAGCATTTGGCTACATGATTTCGAATATTGCTGCTTATAATAAATTAGAGAAATTAAGCCCTATTTCAATTACTACTTTTGCTACATTGTTTGGAGCGATAATATCATTACCATTTTTATTTTATGATTTTATTAATTATGAGAATAATATTGATAAAATTTCTTTAATTTCTATTATTTATTTAGGTGTTTTTCCAACAGCTATTGCTTTTCATATGCGCTATCATATAGTTAAACAATCTGGTCCGGTTTTCTTATCTTATGTAGCCTATTTAATTCCTGTTTTTGCTTTAATATGGGGATACCTATTCCTTTCTGAACAAATAGTATTTAGTTCTCTGGTTGGGATTATTTTAGTATTTATTGGTATATTTGTGGGGCAAAAAAAATCAATGAGTAAAATATCCGTAAAAAACATATAATACCAATAAAACAGCAATAAAAATAGACACATTTTTGAAGTTAAAGTATTTCATTTGTGGTTGATATTTGATTTATTATAGTCCAGTATACTTTTATTATGAGCGACTCAATTAAATACTTACTTGAAGAAAATAAAGCACCAAAGTTTTGGTATAATATCAATTCAGACTTACCAAGTCCACCACCACCTCCTTTACATCCTGGAACTAAACAACCTGCAGGTCCTGATGACTTTGCTCCTTTATTTCCAATGGGTCTAATAATGCAGGAGGTTTCTACTGAAAGAGAAATAGAAATACCTGAGCCAGTAAGAGAAGTTTATAAACAATGGAGACCCTCTCCATTATTTCGAGCAAGAAGATTAGAAAAATTTTTAGATACACCAGCTAAAATTTATTATAAATATGAAGGTGTTAGTCCTACTGGAAGTCACAAACCAAATACTGCGGTCCCTCAAGCATTTTTTAATAAAGAAGAGGGAATAAGTAAAATTTTTACTGAGACAGGTGCTGGCCAATGGGGTAGTTCCCTGGCTTATGCAGGTCAAATTTTTGGAATAGATATTGAGGTTTTTATGGTTAAGGTTAGCTTTGATCATAAACCATATAGAAAATTAATGATGCAAACTTTTGGGGCTAACTGTCATGCTAGTCCATCTAATTTAACTGATTTCGGTAACAAGTTATTATCAGAAAATCCTGATAACCCTGGAAGCTTGGGAATAGCTATATCAGAAGCAATAGAAGCAACTGTTAAAAGTGGAGGTAAAGCAAAATACTCACTTGGAAGTGTTTTAGGTCATGTTTTAATGCATCAAACTATAAATGGTAATGAAGCTATTATGCAAATGGAGATGGCTGGAGATTATCCTGATATAATTGTTGGCTGTACGGGTGGCGGTAGTAATCTTTCTGGATTAATGTTTCCATTTTTAGGGCAACAATTGAGAGGTGGCCAAAAAATTGATATTATTGGTTGCGAGCCTGCATCATGTCCTTCATTTACTAAGGGTAAGTATGCTTATGATCATGGTGATATGGCAAAAATGACTCCATTAATTAAAATGCATACTCTTGGATCTGATTTCTTGCCGCCAGCTAATCACTCTGGTGGATTAAGGTACCATGGCATGTCTTATCATTTAAGTCACTTATATGAGTTAGGGCTGATGAGAGCAAAGGCTTACGGTCAAAAAGATTGTTTTGAAGCTGGTTTAACTTTTGCAAAACAAGAAGGTATTATTCCTGCTCCAGAAGGAAACCATGCAATCAAAGGCGCTATTGATGCAGCTTTAGAATGTAAAGAAAAAGGTGAGTCAAAAACTATTCTCTTTAATTTATGTGGTCATGGATATTTTGATATGTCAGCTTATGATGATTATCTTAATGGATCAATGGCTGATGATGTTATTGATGATGATGGAATAGGTAAATCTATTTCTCAAATACCAGAAGTAGCATAATTTAAGTTTAAATTTTTTATTATTTAATTAAAGGTGTTTCTTTATTATGGTTGAAATTAAACCTTTCAAAGGGACACGCCCTTATAACGAAGATGCAAAAAATTTAATCGCTCCTTCTACTGATCATTTAAGTATTGAAAATATAGAAATATTTAAAAAAAATAATTATTGGAATTACTTAAAAATTTTGAATCCTGTTGGGCAATTAAAAGAAGCAGATACTCTTTTTGAAGCAAAATCGCATTTTAATAAAATGAAAGAAAATGATGTAATTAAAAAAGATAAAGAATTATTTTATTATATTTATCAAATTGAATTTCATGGTCATACTCAACTAGGATTTTTATCTCTATCTAAAATCTCAGATTTTGTAGATGAAAAAATTAAAGCACATGAAAAAATATACGAAACAAGGATGAGAGAAAGAGCAGAACAAATGTTAAACATAAAAACACAAATTGGTCCTATCTATGTAGTATATAAAAAAAATAATAAGATAAAAGACTTGTTATCCTCTATTATATCAAATACTCCAGACTATGACTTTGAGAGCTTCGATAAATCTATTCATAAACTATGGTGTATATCTGATCGATCTTTTATCGAAAACTTATCTTCTGTTTTTATAAATGAAGTAGATAATTTTTATATTGCAGATGGACATCATAGAATGGGTGCAATGAAAATTATTGGAGAATTAAATTATAATAAAAATATTTTGCAGGAAGATTTTATGATAGCGGCGTTTCCAAGTGATGAAGCTAAAATATTTGATTATAATAGAGTTGTTAAAGATTTAAATGGTTTGAGTGAAGAAAAGTTTTTAGAAATTCTTTCTGAAAACTTCGAAATAAAAAATGAAAAAAATCCATTTAAACCTCAATCAAATAAACAATTTGGAATGTATCATGAAAAAAAGTGGTATTCATTGTATTTTAAAACTGAATTAAAAACTGATAATTTTGTTGATACACTAGATATTAATATTTTAAACAATTTCGTTTTCAAAAAACATTTAAATATTTTTGATGTTAATAACGATGAAAGAATAAGATTTATTGCTGGATGCCATGGTTTGGAAGCTTTAGAAAAAAAAGTTGATGAAAATAATGATAGTGTGGCATTTTCTATCTTCCCATCTTCAATAAGTGATGTTATTACAATCGCAAATAAAAATTTGACTATGCCTCCTAAATCAACATGGTTTGATCCAAAACCTTTAGATGGCTTAGTAGTTTATGAGTTTGAAAAAAATATATGAATAAACCTAATACTAAACCTAACAATCCAAACTTTTCAAGTGGACCAACCTCAAAAAGACCAGGTTGGGATATATCTGTTTTGAGTAATGCTTTAACTGGTAGATCTCATAGATCTGTAGAATGTAAAGAAAGACTAAAAGAGGCAATAGATAAATCTAAAGATATTCTAAAATTACCTGATGATTATTTATTAGGTATAATGCCTGGATCAAATACTGGTGCTTTAGAAGCTGCTATGTGGTGCCTGTTAGGTAAAACGGGAGTCGATATTCTTGCATGGGAAAATTTTGGTAAAGATTGGGTAATCGATGCAATTAGTGAATTAAAATTAGATAATTTAAATATTCATGAAGAAGATTATGGTAAACTACCTGACCTTTCCAAAGTCAATTTTGACAATGATGTTATTTTTACTTGGAACGGAACAACATCTGGCGTCAAAGTTCCTAATGGAGATTGGATACCTAAAGACAGAAAAGGCTTAACCATTTGTGATGCTACTTCAGCAATCTTTGGAATGCCTATAGATTATAATAAATGTGATGTTATAACTTGGTCATGGCAAAAAATCCTTGGAGGAGAGGCCGCTCATGGAATGATTGCAATTTCTCCACGCGTTGTTGCAAGATTAGAAAGTTTTACACCTAGTTGGCCAGTACCAAAATTATTTAGATTGGCTGAAAATAAGAAATTAATAAAGGGTATTTTTGAAGGAAACACGATTAATACACCATCAATGATATGTGTTGAAGATATCATTGACTCATTAAATTGGGTCTCCTCTCAAGGAGGGTTAGATTCATTAATTTCTAAATCCCAGAATTCTTTACAAAAAATTAGAGAATGGATTAATGAGAGAGATTGGGTGACTTTTTTATCTGAAATTAAAGATGATAATTATATCTCAAACACTGGAATAACCTTTAAAATTATTGAAGACTGGTTTACAAATAAAGATGAAAGCGGTCAAAGAGTTGTAATGGCTGATATATGTAAATTACTCTCTGAAAATAATGTTGGATTTGATTGTAATGGATATCCCAAAGCACCACCTTCTTTTAGAATATGGGCTGGAGGAACGGTTCAAACTTCAGATGTAGAATTAGTTTTACCTTGGATTGATTGGGCTTATTCAGAAATTAAATCTAAACATGCCTAAAGTACTAATATCAGATTCACTAGATAATATTGCATCTGAAATTTTAATAAAGAATAACATTTCAGTTGATACAAAAACAAACTTATCTCCTGAAGAATTAAAAAAAATAATTGATAACTATGATGGTTTAATCATTCGTTCTGCAACTAAAGTGCGAAAAGATTTAATTGATTCTCTTTCAAATTTAAAAATTATAGGTAGAGCAGGAGCAGGAGTAGATAATGTTGATGTGGAAGCAGCTAAAAATAAAAACATTATCGTAATGAATACTCCAGGAGGCAATACAAATGCTACAGCAGAACACACAATTAGTTTAATTTTTGCATTGCAAAGAAAAATTACTGTTGCCAATGTGACAACTCATAAGGGTCTTTGGGAAAAAAAGAAATTAAAAGGAAATGAAATTAAAGGCAAGAAAATTGGTATCGTAGGTTTTGGTAATGTAGGCAAAAGAGTTGCAGAAATATCTAATGTATTGGGAATGCACGTTTCAATATTTTCTTCATACTTTAAAACAATTAAGGATAGCTATCCTGAATATAATTCTTGTTCTATCGATGAGATTATTAAAGATTCAGATATAATTTCTTTTCACTGTAAACCCAATAAAGATGGTAATCCGATTATGAATAAAAATCATCTATCACTAATGAAAAAAAATTGCATAATTATCAATACCGCTAGAGGTAACTTAATCGATGAGGATGATCTTAAAAATGCTCTTGAAAAAAAAGAAATTAAAGGTGCTGCGTTAGATGTTTTTAAAAATGAGCCTTTAGAAGAAAGTGGTTTTTATAATTTAGATAATATAATTTTAACTCCACATATTGCTGCTTCTACTGATGAAGCACAAATAGCTGTAGCAGAAATGGTTGCTAATCAGTTTGTTGAATTTTTTAATAATAATAAAATTATAAATTCAGTTACTTAATAAAAATTTCAGTTAAATTTTCTAAGTAAGCAGATGGATTTGAGAGAATGTTACCATCTAATATATTAGCTTGATCTAAAATTAAATTTGAAGCTTTTTTATGGTCAATTTTTGTTAAATTTTGAGATAAATTTACAATCATCGGATGGTTTGGATTAATTTCAAGTATCTTTTTTGAAACAGGAGTTTTTTGATTATGCATTTTCATCAGTTTTTCCATATTTATATCCATCCCTGCTTCTTCAGCAACAAGCAGAATTGGGCTTTTGGTTAATCTCTTAGAAACAATAACATCGGATATAGTTTCTTTAAGCTCCGTTTTAAGTATGTTAATTAAATCATTGATTTTACTATCTATTTCTTTTTTGTCTTCGTCTTTCTTACTTGATTTTTCACCAACTTTTGAAACATCCACCTTACCTTTGGTTATTGATTTAAATTCTAAATCTTTAAATTTATTTACATTTTGTATCCAAAATTCATCTACTGCATCAACCATAAACAAAACAGGTATCTTTTTATCAGTGAAAACTTCTAATTGAGGGGAGTTTTTAATATGATCCTTATCAGTATTAGCAAAATAATAAATTTCTTTTTGATCTTTAGCCATTAATTTAGTGTATTCTTCAAGAGATATTTTTTTATCATTTAAAGAATTTTCAAACCTTAGTAGCGGTAGGATTCTTTCATGATGATCATTATGTTCGTATAACCCTTCTTTTAGAACTGGACCAAAATTATTCCAAAATGTCTCAAATTTATTTTTTTCTTTCTTAGCTAAGATATCAATTTCACTTAAAATTTTATTTGTAATACCTTTTTTTATTTTTGTAATAATAGGATTATTTTGAAGCATTTCTCTACTTATATTAAGAGAAATATCTTGTGAGTCGACTACTCCTGGAATAAAACGTAACCAATTAGGAATTATGTCTTCACAATCATCAGTTATAAAAACTTTTTGAACATATAATTTTATTTTATTTTTCCTATCAGCATTGAATAAATCCATGGGTTGATTTGTAGGAAAATAAAGTAAAGCCTTGTAACTAATAACACCCTCAGCATTATAGTGAATAGTTTTTAAAGGAT
>CABZFN010000019.1 GCA_902525035.1 uncultured Alphaproteobacteria bacterium
ATATTAGTTTTTCTCCCTTTCTTGATTTTAAGTCAACAGATACTCATTTAAAAGTTTATTTTGTTGGAGTTTTAAATACGCTTTTAGTTTCTTTTTGTGGCTGCATAGCTGCTACTATTCTAGGTTTTATAGTTGGTATAATAAGACTATCTTCTAATTGGCTCTTAAGTAGAATAGCTTATATCTATGTTGAGTTTACTAGAAATACACCTTTGCTGCTTCAAATTATATTATGGTATGCAATTTTAATTCAATTACCAAGAATAAAACAAGCCCCACAAATTTGGGAAACATTTTATATTTCGAACAGAGGATTATTTGGTCCAAAACCTATATTTCTTGATGGTTCAAACATTGTTATTCTTAGTCTTGTCTTAGCTTTTATTGTAAGTTTTTTTATATCTAGATGGGCCAAGAAAAGGCAGGATACTACTGGTCAACAGTTTCCAACTTTTAGAACTAATTTTAGTATAATAGTTTTTTTACCATTAGTTGTATTTTTTATAATGGGATCTCCCATAACTTTAGAATACCCGGTTTTAAAAGGTTTTAATTTTAAAGGAGGCACAGTTATTAGGCCTGAATTTATAGCAATGTTTCTCGCTTTATCAATTTACACTGCAGCTTTTATTTCTGAAACAGTAAGATCTGGAATTCTATCTGTTACCAAAGGACAAAGAGAAGCTTCAGGAGCATTAGGATTGAAAAAAAATTGGATTATGAGATTAATTATTATTCCTCAAGCATTAAGAGTAATAGTACCACCTTTAACAAGTCAGTATCTAAATTTAACAAAAAATTCTTCTCTAGGAATTGCTGTTGGCTATGCAGATCTTGTCCATGGTTTTGGTGGAATTAGTTTAAACCAAACGGGTCAAGCTATTGAATGTATGGCTATAACTATGGCAACTTATTTGCTAATAAGTCTAACAATTTCTTTTTTTATGAACATTTATAACAGAAGCATTCAATTCAAGGAAAAATAATGGAAAATAATTCAGATATTGAAACAAGAAAACCACCTGTTGCAACAACTGGTATTCTTGGTTGGTGTAGACAACATTTATTTTCGAATTGGGTAAATTCATTTATTACACTTCTTGTCATATATTTTCTATATCAATTAATACCTTGGTTTTTAGATTGGTCTGTATTTAGTGCAGATTTTTGGACAAATTATAAAGGAGAATTAATCGTAGATAGAACGTTTTGTTCTAGAGTAGCTGATCCTGAAGGTGATCATGGGGCATGTTGGGCAATTATTATTGTACGTTTTTATCAATTTATGTATGGATTTTATCCATCAGAACAAGTTTGGAGAGTAAACTTAACATATTTCCTTCTTGTAGTTGCTCTACTACCTTTGTTGATAGAAAAAATCCCTGGAAGAAAACATTTAATTAAATTTACTATCGTCTTTCCAATAGTAGCATTTATATTACTTTATGGAGGATTTGGATTTCAAGTTATTCCTACTAATAAATGGGGAGGTTTATTAGTAACACTTGTCCTTGGTGTATTTGGCATTGCTATAGCATTTCCATTAGGCATCTTACTCGCACTCGGTAGAAGATCTCAGTTACCAGTAATAAGTATGTTTTGTACTTTGTTTATAGAATTTATCAGAGGTGTTCCATTAATTACACTTCTTTTTTTTGGTATGGTAATGCTTCCTTTGTTTTTACCAGAAGGTTTAAATTTAGATGGATTGGTGAGAGTACTTGTTGCAGTAACATTATTTCAAGCTGCTTATATGGCTGAAGTTATTCGTGGAGGTTTACAAGCAATCCCAAGGGGTCAATATGAAGCTGCTCAATCAGTTGGATTGAGTTATTGGCAAATGAATAGAAAAATTATACTTCCCCAAGCAATTAGAATTTCAATACCATCTATTGTAAACACTTCTATTGGATTGTTTAAAGATACAACTCTAGTAATTATTATTGGCTTACTTGATTTACTTGGAATAGGAAGAGGGGCATTAGCTGATGCTACTTGGATGGGTTTATCCAATGAAGTTTACGTCTTTGTTGCATTAGTTTTTTTTATTTTCACTTTTTCAATGTCCAGATATAGTTTGTATTTGGAAAAGAAACTAAAAACGGGTATTAATATGGGAGCAGATTAATTATGTCAGATAATTCAATAATTTCATTACAAAATGTTAATAAATGGTTCGGTGATTTCCAAGTGCTAAAAGATGTGAATTTAGAGGTAAAAAAGAAAGAAAGAATAGTTGTCTGTGGTCCTTCAGGATCAGGTAAATCAACAATGATAAGATGCATTAATCGATTAGAAGAACATCAAGAAGGAAAAATTGTCGTAGATGGTATTGAACTTACAGGTAATCTAAAAAATATTGACAGTGTTAGAAAAGAAGTGGGTATGGTATTTCAACAGTTTAACTTGTTTCCTCATTTATCTGTAAAAGAAAACATAACGTTAGCTCCAATCTGGGTAAAAAAAATGCCTAAAGCTGAAGCAGAAGAGCTCGCAATGAAACAATTAGAGATTGTTAAGATACCAGAGCAAGCAAATAAATATCCTGGTCAACTATCTGGAGGTCAGCAACAAAGAGTAGCTATTGCAAGATCCCTTGCAATGAATCCTAACATTATGCTTTTTGATGAACCAACATCTGCTCTTGATCCTGAAATGATCAAAGAAGTTTTAGATGTTATGGTTGATTTAGCTGAAGGGGGAATGACTATGATCGTTGTTACACACGAAATGGGTTTTGCTAAAACAGTTGCTGATAGAATGGTATTTATGGATGAAGGAAAAATTGTTGAGGAAGCTAGCCCAGATAAATTTTTTAATAATCCAGAGAGTGATCGAACCAAGCTATTTTTAAGTCAAATTCTTCATCAGTAATTTAAGAAGTTAACAATAAATTAACTCTTCTATTCATTTTACCTTTGTTTTCTATTTTGCCGATTTGAATTTTACCAATCTCATTAGTTGATTTCACATGTGTACCACCACAAGGTTGTAAATCAACATCACCAATTCTGATTAATCTTATTTTACCATCTACTTGAGGAGGTTTTACTGACATAGTTCTTACAAGTTCAGGTTTTTCTTCCAATATACTACTTTCAATTACTTCACTAGTAATGGTATGATTATCTTCAACTAACAAATTTATTTTTTCTTCCAATTCTTCTTTATTTATTAATTTATCTGGATCATTAAAATCTAATCGACTTTTTTCATAACCAATTTGACCGCCAGTTACTCCTAAAGGAACTGTAGAACACAACAAGTGTAGTGCAGTATGCATTCTCATATGCTTATACCTTAAATCCCAATTTATTTTTCCAATTATGTCTACATTTTCCTCAAGATCTTTGAGATCATCTACAATATTTATGATTTTATTATTTTCTTTAATAGTATCTAAAACTTTTAATTTAATACCTTTAACTTCTATTGACCCTGTGTCTCCTGGTTGACCACCACTTTTTGCATAAAATGCTGTCTGATCCAATTCAATACAATTATCCTCTTTTATAATGCTTATAATTTTTGCTTTAAATTCCTTAAGGTATGCATCATCATCAAATAATTTTGTCATTGCTTTTTTTAACAGTATTTTAAAAATATTATATTGACTTTTTTCATATTCTGGATAAATTAGAACAAAAGTAGAACAAATAATTTTATAAATAATATAATTATTACTTATCAATTATTTAAATACTTTTTTTAATACTATGTCTAAAAAAATAGAAAATTTAATATTTAAGCCTGAATCCAAGGTAGATCTAATAACACCTTATTTTCTTGATACAGTATCTGCAGGTTTTCCATCTCCAGCTACTGATTATATGGAAAATAAACTCGATCTTAATGAATATTTGGTTCAACGTCCAACAGCAACGTATATCGTTAAAGCTAATGGTCCTTCTATGACCGATGCAGGTATATTATCAGGCGATCTACTTATTGTTGATAGAAGTGTTACACCTCGTAATGATAATATTGTTATAGCCTCCATCTTTGGTGACCTAACAGTTAAAAAATTAAAAAAGAAAGATCAGTCATTATTTTTAATTTCTGCCAATAGTGAGTATCCTAGCATTCAGGTTAAAGAAGAAATGGAGTGTTTTATATGGGGGGTAGTGACATATGTCATACACAAAACTACTTAGTAGAAATCATAACTCAGTAAATCAATCTATAGCACTAATAGACTGTAACAATTTTTATGCATCATGTGAAAGAATATTTAACCCTAAACTTATAGGAAAACCAATTGTAGTACTTTCCAATAATGATGGTTGTATCATCGCACGATCAAAAGAAGCAAAAAAATTAGGGATAAAAATGGGTGAACCTTATTTTAAAGCAAAAAATATTATTGAAAAAAATGATGTTAAAGTTTTCTCATCTAATTATTCTTTGTATGGTGATATTTCTCAGAGAGTAATGGAGACATTATCAAGTTTTTCCTCAGAGGTTGAAATCTATTCTATAGATGAAGCATTTCTTGGTTTAAATGGTTTTGAGAACTTTGAGTTAAACACTTATTGCAGACATATTAGACAAACAATTAAGAAGTGGGTTGGCATTCCAGTTAGTATTGGAGTGAGCTCAACAAAAACACTATCCAAAATAGCTAATCATCTAGCAAAAAAACAATCAGACTATAAGGGTGTGTGCATACTAAAAAATAAAATAGAAATAAAAAAAGCATTAGAATTAACATCTATTGAGGAAGTGTGGGGCATTGGAAAAAGATTATCTCTTTTTCTAAAAAAATATAATATTCATAATGCTTATCAATTTTCACAAATGGACAGAGGATGGATAAGAAAAAATATGGGTGTAGTAGGAGAGAAGACATACCTAGAATTAAATAGTGTGTCGTGCTTAGATCTCGATTTGGTTCCAAGTGATAAACAAAGTTGTTGTGTCTCAAGATCATTTAGTCAACCAATAGAAAAATTATTTGATTTAGAGGAATCAATATCAACTTATGGATCAAGAGTATCAGAGAAGATAAGGGAGGAGGGGTTAGTGGCTGAGTCGATGAGTGTTTTTGTTTTGACTAATCATTTTAATAGAAGAGAGAAACAATATTCAAATTCAATAAAACTTCACTTACCTTTTCCAACGAATAATAGTATAAAAAATTGTTAAAAGAGCCCTTGAAGGAATTAGAAAAATATATCGACCAGGATTTCGTTATAAAAAAACTGGTATCATATTATACGGTCTCAGCAGACACAATGTAACTAGAGGATTGCTTGATTACGACCGCGATACATCAGATAGAATAATGAATACTATTGATAATATTAATTCTAGATATGGAAGTTCAACGTTAAAGATAGCTTCTGAAGGTATAGAAAAAATATGGAAGATGAAAAGAGAAAACGTATCCCCATGTTACACAACACGTTTTGAAGAATTGGTGGAAGTTAAGGCTTAGAAAAAAATGGCTCCCCGGGCCGGGCTCGAACCAGCGACCGATCGGTTAACAGCCGATTGCTCTACCACTGAGCTACCGAGGAACACAATTTTGTTGATAATAAAAAAAAATTAAAAAACAAGAAAAATTTGGAGGCTCGGAGCGGAATCGAACCGCTGTGCAAGGCTTTGCAGGCCCCTACATCACCACTCTGCCACCGAGCCTAAAGAAAATGACAATTATCACTAAATTATTTCTAGTCAATTAATGAAAAAAAATTCTAAAGATTAATAATATAATTTAAATAATTGATTATATGATAGGTTTATATAAAGCATCCTCTAAGAAATGAGTGAAACATTCGAAATTGCAAGAAAAAATATGGTTTCCAATCAGTTGAGACCAAACAAAATTAGTGAAGAAAATATCTTACAAATATTTGAAAATACTCCTAAAGAAAATTATTTGGATGTCAGCTTAGGTAAGAATTGTTACCTAGATAATAATTTAGATATAACTGACAAAAGAGGATATCTTAAAAATTTACACCTAGCTCAAATTATAAAATATTCGAAAATTTTATCTAATGATAAGGTATTGCATATAGGTGGCTTAACAGGATACTTTTCTGCTCTAATTAGCTCACTATGTAAAGAACTTCATGTTGTAGAAGAAAATAGAGAACTATTTAAATTGTTAGAACATAATATTAACAATACTGATAGTACTAACATTAGTTTATTTAATCATAATTTATTGGATGGATTATCTGATAAAGCTCCATTTAGCTTAATTATTATTGACGGACCTATATTTAAAATAACTGATAAGTTAAAGAATCAACTAGCGATGAATGGAGGAAGGTTAATATATATTAAAAAAATATATGATAATTTGGGTAAAGCTTATAAAATTATAAGAAATGAAGATTTGTATTCATCTGAGTATTTATTTGATGTAATGAGTAGTTATCAAATTCAAGAACAACAAGTGGATTTTAAATTTTAAATGAGATTATTTATATTATTGTTATTACTTATTTATTCAAAATCTACATTTGCTCTATCGATTGATGATTCTGTAAAAAGTACGATTGCAAATAATTTGAAGGTAAAAATTGCTTTTGAAAAACTGAATGAAAGCAAAGAAACTATTGAGGTAGCTATAGGTAAAAAACTTCCAACAGTTACTGGTACAATTTCTGGTACATATAGTAATAGTGATATAACATCAGCAGCTGGTGTATCAACAACACCAGAGACTTTTACAGATAAATATAAAATTAGTATTACTCAAAATTTGTATGATGGTGGTGAAAAAAGTTTAGAAATTGAAAGATCAAAAATTATTTACGAAAATGCAGTTATAAACTTTTATAAAACAGTTCAAGATTTATCGCTAACAGCTGTAGAAGGTTATTTAACTGTAATAAATTACGAAAAATCATTAGAGGCTTCTGAAAAGAACTTTGATTCAGTTTCTAGATTTTTAGAAGAAGTAAAATTAAAATATGAATTAGGATCAGCAACCATAACTGAACTGAAAAATGCAGAGAGTGCTTTTTCAATTGCTGAAACAAATCTTTTTTCAGCCGAACAAAACTACAAAGTTAGTTTAAAAACCTTTAAATCAATTGTTGGTAAAGAAGCTATTAATTTAGAAGATTATGTAAATATAGAAAATGATTTGAATTTTGATAATATACTTTCTGAAGTTTATAAGAATAATTTTAATATTCAAATTGCTCAAAATAATATAAAAATTAAAGAATTTGATCTCTCAAAAGAAAAAAGTTCTAATAGACCTACCTTAGATATAACAGCTTCAACAGAGTATTCGGATGTTTCACGAATAGATGCGGGAAGTGAAAATACCAATGCAACAATAGGATTAACTTTAACAATTCCTATATTTCAGCAAAACATTGACAAATCAGACATTAAAAAAATAAATTCTCAAATTTTACAAACTGAAATCGAGTTAGAGGATCTTAAAGAAAGTTTAAATATTGAGGTATCTAACTATTATAAAAACTATTTAGTTAGTAAATCAAATTTAAATACATCTTTATTAACTATAGAGTATGCAAATACTCTTCTAGAAAGTACTCAAGAGGAATACAACCTTGGGACAAAATCTATTACTGATCTAATAGACGCAGAAACTAATCTTTTAAACGTAAATGTTGAATATTTTAATGCAAATAAAAACTATCTTATTAATTATTTTAATTTACTAGCTTTAGATGGTTCACTGATTAAATTATTTGAGGAGTATCTTCCTAGTTATAATTAGAGTTTTATTAATTTAATTAAACATTTATAATACCTATATGAATACAAAAAATTCTATCAATGAATCTCTTGAAGTCATACGAAGAGCGCTTGAAGACGAAAAAAACGATTCAAATAAACATTCTTCATCTAATATTTTAATACTTAATCAAAAGGTTAACAGTGATGGTACAATAAAATTACTTCAAAAAGATGAAGAGATAAATAGTGAAATTAACGATATTATAGACCAAAAACTTTCCTATCTTGTAGAAAATAAAATTGAAAAAATACTTGATGAGAAAATCCCAAAATTACTAAAAAATTATTTCGATTCAAAATAGTTACGATGCAGCTTGATAAATTTTTTGATTATTTAAAAGATGAAAAAAATCTTTATTCGCAATGGGAGCAATCAAATTGTTTTAAACCACAAAAAGGAGGTGAGCCTTATTCTATAATGATGCCACCACCTAATGTTACAGGCAGCTTACATATGGGTCATGCTTTAACCTTCACAATTCAAGATATATTAATCAGATACCATAGAATGAAGGGTATGGAAGTATTGTGGCAAGCAGGCACAGATCATGCAGGAATAGCTACTCAGATGGTGGTTGAAAGAAAATTAAGTGAGTCAAACCTAGATAGACGATCTCTAGGTAGAGAAAAGTTTATTGAAAAAGTATGGGAATGGAAAAAAGAGTCGGGTGGTCAGATAAGTAATCAATTAAGAAGACTTGGTGCTTCTGCAGATTGGTCAAGAGAAAGATTTACTATGGATGAAGGACTTTCTAATGCAGTTAAGAAAGTTTTTGTTAATTTATTTAATGATGGAATTATTTATAAAGATAAGAGATTGGTGAATTGGGACCCAAAACTTTTAACAGCTATTTCTGATCTAGAAGTAGAGCAAAGAGATACAGAAGGAAGTTTATGGCATATTAAATATCCTATAGATAAAAATAATCATATCATTGTTGCAACAACAAGACCTGAGACAATGTTAGGTGATACTGCAGTTGCCGTTCATCCAGATGATGAAAAATATAAAAACCTAATTGGCAAATTTTGTAACTTACCAATTTCAAATAAGAAAATACCAATTATTGCTGATGAATATGCAAATCCTGAAAAAGGTTCTGGAGCTGTAAAAATTACTCCTGCACATGACTTTAATGATTTTGAGGTAGGAAAGAGACATGATTTAGAATTTATTAATATTTTTGATGAAAATGCTAAAATGAACTCAAATGTGCCTGAAGAATTTCAAAATTTAGATCGATTTGAAGCAAGAAAACTAATTTTAAAAAAATTAGATGAAATGAATTTATTAATTAAAGAAGAAAAACAGCAAATGGTCATACCATATGGTGATAGATCAGGTGTTGTTATTGAGCCATGGCTTACAGACCAATGGTTTTGTGATGCAAAAAAATTATCAGTTGATCCAATATCAGCTGTTAAAGATAATAGTTCTAAATTTATTCCCAAACAATGGGAAAATACATTTTATAATTGGATGGAAAATATTCAACCCTGGTGTATTTCAAGACAATTATGGTGGGGACATCAAATTCCTGCATGGTATGGTCCTGATAAAAAATATTTTGTTAGTGAAACTCTAGAAGGTGCACAAAATCAAGCAAAAGAATTTTATGGAAAGGATGTTGAGCTTAGACAAGATGAAGACGTTCTAGATACTTGGTTTTCTTCTGCTCTATGGACATTCTCTACTTTAGATTGGCCAAATAAAACGTATGAATTACATAAATTTTATCCTGGTAGCGTTTTGGTTACTGGTTTTGATATCATATTTTTTTGGGTTGCGCGGATGATGATGATGGGTTCATATTTTATGAAGGAAACTCCATTTAAAGATATTTATATTCATCCTTTAATACGTGATGAAAAAGGACAAAAAATGTCTAAATCAAAAGGGAACATAATTGATCCTTTAGAGTTATTAGATAAATATGGCGCTGATACATTAAGATTTACACTAACAGCACTATTAAATCCTGGACGAGATGTAAAATTATCTGAAGCTAGAGTTAAAGGATATAAATCATTCACAAATAAAATTTGGAATGCTGGAAAATTTTTACAATTGAATAATTCAATTTTTATAGATGATATTTCAATTGATTCAATTATTTTTGACGCAAACAAATGGATAATAAAAGAATTGAATGATTTGAACACTAAACTTGATCAATTAACTAAAAAGTATTTGTTTCATGAAATAGCCAATAAAATTTATCATTTCGTATGGCATACTTATTGTGATTGGTACATTGAAATTATTAAACAAAATTTTGAAAATGAAAAATTTGCTGATGAAATCAAAAAAGTTTCTGGATGGACATTTATTCAAGTTTTAAAGATCATACATCCCATTATGCCATTTATAAGTGAAAAATTATGGAGGTCTTTAGTAGACGATAAATCATATTTAATGAACCAAGTTTTTCAAAATTATTCAACAAATAATTCTTTTAATAATTCTAAAAAAAACTTCGAAATATTTATTGAATTCATAACATCTATAAGAAATTTAAGATCAGAACTAAATATACCCTATAAACAATTAATTAATATCTCCATAGAAACAAAAAATGAAGAACTTAATAATTTTCTAATTGCCTATAAAAATGAAATAAGTAATTTTTTAAAAACTAAAGATATTAGTTTTGATAAAATTCAACCTAATAAGAATTCAGCTTTAATTGTGTTAACATCATTATCAGTTTTAATCCCTTTAGATGGTATTATTGATTCAGAAGCAGAACTAAAAAAATTAAATAAGAAAAAGCAAGTTGAGCAAGAAAAATTTAATAAAGTTAATGACAAATTAAAAAATGATAATTTCATGAATAAAGCTTCAGAAGAAATTATTAATAAATTTAAAAATGAGGCAAATATTTATAAATCTTCTATTGAAAAAATTGATCAAATAATAAATACTATCAAATAGAATGGAAGATAAGGGTTCAAATAGAAAATCTAATCTACCTAGTAGATATGTTAGTGTAGGGCCTAAAAGTGCGCCTCATAGATCTTATTATTATGCTATGGGTTTGAAAGAACATGAAATTTATCAACCATTTGTTGGTGTTGTTAGCACCTGGAATGAATCAGCTCCTTGCAACATTACTCTTCAGGATCAAGCGCAACATGTGAAGACAGGTGTCAAAGAATCTGGAGGAACACCAAGAGAATTTACAACTATAACAGTAACAGATGGAATTGCCATGGGCCATGAGGCAATGAAATCCTCTCTTATTAGTAGAGAAGTTATTGCAGATTCCATTGAATTATCTGTGAGAGGTCACTGTTATGATGCAATAGTTGGACTTGCTGGCTGTGATAAATCTTTGCCAGGTTTAATGATGGCTATGGTTAGATTAAATGTACCATCTGTATTCATTTATGGGGGTTCAATCTTACCAGGAAAATACAAGGGTAAAGATGTTACAGTTATTGATGTTTTTGAAGCAGTTGGAAAACATGCTGCTGGAACTATCTCAGATCAAGATTTAAAAGATATTGAACAAGTTGCTTGCCCATCTGCTGGATCGTGTGGAGGTCAGTTTACAGCAAATACAATGGCATGTATTTCTGAAGCAGTTGGTTTAGCTCTAACAAATTCAGCTATGCCACCAGCAGTAAATACTGAAGAAAGAAAAGCTTATGGTGAAAAGAGTGGTAAAGCTATAATGAATTTATTAGAAAAGAATATAAGACCAAGGGATATAGTAACTATTGATTCACTAGTAAATGCTGCAAGAGTAGTTGCAGCTACTGGAGGTTCAACTAATGCAGCACTCCATCTTCCTGCGATAGCTAATGAAGCGGGTTTAAAATTTACATTAAGAGATGTTGTAGAAATTTATAATTCGACTCCTTATATCGGAGATATGCAACCTGGTGGAAAGTACGTTGCTAAAGATTTATATGATGTAGGAGGTGTGCCAGTTGTTATAAAATCTTTATTAGATGGTGGTTATATAAATGGAGACTGCATAACTGTTACAGGAAAAACAATAGCTGAAAATCATAAAGAAGTAATATTTCCTACAAATCAAGATGTTGTTTATAAATGTGATAATCCAATTAGTGAAAATAGTTCAGTCGTAGGGTTGTGGGGTAATCTTGCTCCAGATGGATGTATATCAAAAATAGCAGGTTTAAAAAATTTAACTTTTAAAGGAAAAGCTAAATGTTTTGACTCAGAAGAAGATGCTTTAACCGCGGTTTTAAAGAATGAAATTAAAGCCGGAGATGCGGTAATAATTAGATATGAAGGTCCTAAAGGAGGACCTGGTATGCGTGAAATGCTTTCAACAACAGGTGCAATATATGGGCAAGGGTTAGGTGAAACTGTTGCTTTAATTACAGACGGACGGTTTTCAGGCGGCACAAGAGGATTTTGCATTGGTCATGTAGGACCAGAAGCAGCTGTAGGAGGTATGATAGGTTTACTTAAAGATGGCGATGAGATTATTATTGATGCTGTTAAAGGCGAAATCAACGTTACACTTTCAGATCAAGAAATAGAAAAGAGAAAAAAAAATTGGAAGCCAAGAAAAACTAATCATAATTCTGGATCTATATGGAAATATTCTCAAACTGTTGGTCCAGCTTACGAGGGTGCTGTTACTCAACCAGGAGCAAAAGACGAAACGCATACATACGCAGATATTTAATATTAATTAACTAATTCAATCGTAACTGGTGTGTGATCAGAAGCTTTTTCCCATCCTCTTGGTTCACGATTAACATTAACTGATTTAATCAAATCAGTTACTTCTGGTGTAGTAAGAAAATGATCAATTCGTAGACCATTGCCTTTTTGCCAATTTCCACCTCTATAACCCCAAAAGGTCCAGTTTGTATTTCCATCAACAAAGTATTTCACTGTATCAACAAAACCTAAATTCAAAAGATTTCTAAATTTTTCTCTTGTTAATGGATGCGCACAAGCATCATTTTTAAAATTTTCTGGTGAATACACATCTTCATCATTAGGTATTACATTAAAGTCTCCGCCTATAATAATTGGTTGATTATTATAAATTAATTCTTTGATATATATATTAAAATTTATCATCCAATCAATTTTGTAATCAAATTTTTCTGTTTCAATTGGATTTCCATTTGGAAGATAAATATTTATTAATTTAATTTTATTTTTTATATTTTTTAATGATATTTCTGTTTCAATAAATCTGGAATTTACATCTTGGTAATTAGGAATTTTTAAGTTTGAAATTTCAATACTTTCTTTGCTTAGTATGGCTACTCCATTCCAGGCCTTTTGCCCATTTACATAGCATTTATAATTAATATTTTCTAATTCCTCTTTAGGAAAACTTTCATTTGTGCATTTTAATTCTTGAATTAAATATAAATCTGATTGATCTTTTTTTATAAATTTTATTAAATGTTCTATTCTTGCATTAACTGAATTTACATTCCATGTAGTAATTTTCATTTATATTGAAAAAGAAGTACCACACCCACATGATGAAGATGCTAGTGGATTAGAAATTTTAAATGATGATCCAATCAATTCATTAACATAATCAATTTTCGATCCTTTTATTAATTCAATTGAAGTTTTATCTATCAATACATCAGCATTTTTATAATTAAAGATTAAATCATCATCATTTGGTTTATCAGAAAAATCAAATTTATATTGAAATCCAGCACAACCACCACCTAATACGGTAATTCTGAAATAGTTAGATTTTTCAGAGAGAAGTATCTTGCTGATATGATTCTGAGCACTTTCTGTTAATTCAATTATATTGTCCATTTATCTAAATATTGTTATTAGTTATTTTTTTACAACTATAATATAAATTTTCTTATGTTCAAACATTTAGCTTCCAATCCAGATAATTCAAATGGAAGATTATATAATGAGCTAGATGATGATTTGAGAAATCCATTTGAAAGAGATAGAGCTAGAGTTATTCACTCTAATTCTTTTAGAAAATTAAAACACAAAACCCAAGTTTTTATTGAAAGTGAGAGTGATTATTTTAGGACTAGACTAACTCATTCTTTGGAAGTTGCCCAAATATCTAGATCAATTTGCAGATTACTTGAATTAGATGAAGATCTAGGTGAAACAGTAGCTCTCGCACATGATTTAGGTCATCCTCCTTTTGGTCATATTGGTGAAGATGCACTGAATAATTCAATGAAAAAGTTTGGAGGTTTTAATCATAATGATCAAACTTTAAGAGTTTTAACATTTATAGAAAAAAGACACCCTCATTTTGATGGATTAAATCTAACATGGGAGAGCTTAGAGGGAATAATAAAACATAATGGAATTTTGAGTAATCATTTACCTTATCACTTAGATAATTATTCAAAATTACACAATCTAAATCTGACTGATCAACCTCATTTAGAATCACAGATAGCAAGTATTTCCGATGATATTGCTTATAATAATCACGATGTAGAGGATGCTATTAGAGCAAACTTAATATCATTAGATGATATTGCAGATTTAAGTTTTTTTGAAAAAATTATAATTAA
>CABZFN010000020.1 GCA_902525035.1 uncultured Alphaproteobacteria bacterium
AATTAAAATTAATCAAAAGTTAAATTCTGAGTTTCTTTTTATATCAAGTTTTAATAATGCAGGTATAAATGATCTAATTGATTATTTATTCAAATATAATGAAATCACAAATGATTAAAAAATATAAAAAAGTAGTTGTAAAAATTGGTTCGAATTCAATTGTTGATTTGAAAACAAAAAAAATCAAATCTAAATGGTTAGATAGTTTATGTAAAGACATTGCGGAATTGAATAAAACAAAAAAAATTGTGATTGTGTGTTCTGGTGCTATTGCATTAGGTGCTAAAAGTATTTCAAATACAAAGTTAAGAAAGTTAGAAGATAAACAGGCAGCAGCTTCAGTTGGTCAAATTGAATTAGCCCATCAATGGCGAAATAAACTAGGAAAATACAAAATAGGTGTTTCTCAAATTCTATTAACATTAGAAGATAGTGAAGAAAGGCGACGATATTTAAATGCTAGAAATACAATATCATCATTACAAAGCAAAAACATAATCCCAATCATTAATGAAAATGACACTGTTGCTACTGAAGAAATTCGTTATGGTGATAATGATAGACTTGCAGCACGAGTAGCACAAATGATAGAAGCTGATTTATTAATTTTATTAAGTGATATTGATGGGTTATATCAAGGTAATCCAAAAAAAGACAAGGATATCAAAAAAATTTCAGAGGTATTTAAAATTGATAAAAAAATTGAAGAACTTGGAAATTATCAATCTTCTGAGCTAGGTAGTGGAGGAATGGCCACAAAAATTTTAGCAGCAAAGATATGTGCTGGGAACGGTTGTTCTACGATAATCACTAATAGTAATAAAAACAAACCAATCAGTAATATTAATAAGAAAAATTCAACGATTTTTTATCCATTAACTTCTACAAACTCGTCCAAAAAGAAATGGTTATTAAATCATTTAAAACCATCAGGATCGATTATTATTGATACAGGGGCTAAAAATGCAATTTTTAAAAATAAAAGTCTTCTTCCTGCAGGTGTAATAGACATCAAGGGAAGGTTCAAAAGAGGTGATGTAATATCTATCTTAGTTGAGAATGGTCAGAAGGTAGCAATAGGCATATCTGCTTACGATTTTAATGATGCAAAAAAAATTATTGGAAAGAAAAGTAAAGAAATTTATAAAGTTTTAGGTTTCGAAGGAAGAGATGAAGTGGTACATAAAGATAATTTAGTTAAGCTTTCTACATGAGTATTGAAAATAATATTATTGAATTAGGCAAAAGAGCAAAATCTGCCTCTCTAAATATGAAAGTCTGTGGCAGTGATCAAAAAAATCTTGCTTTAACAAAACTCACTAAAAATTTAGATAAAAACAGAAATAAAATTCTTGAAGCAAATAAAATAGATTTAGAAAATGGTGAAAAAAAATCTTTAGCTAAGCCTTTAATAAATAGACTTACATTAACTCAAAAATCTATTGATGGATTAATTACATCAATTGAAGATATAATTGAAATACCAGACCCAATTGGTATTACATTAGAAAAATGGGAGAGACCTAATGGTTTGCAGTTTCGTAAAATTTCAACACCACTTGGAGTATTAGGAGTGATTTATGAATCCAGACCAAACGTTACTGTTGATGCGTCTTGTCTTTCCATAAAATCTGGAAATTGTATAATTTTGAGAGGTGGTAGTGATAGCTTTCATTCCTCTAAGGAATTAGTAAATAATATTACACATGCTTTCTCGGAAGCTGGACTCCCTGAACATTGTGTCCAAATGATTAATACTCCTGAGAGAGAAGCGGTTGATCATTTACTTAGTATGAGAGATTATATTGACGTAATTATTCCTAGAGGTGGCAAAGGTTTAATTGAAAAAATTAATTCAGCAAGCAAAATACCCGTTATCAAACATTTAGACGGTATATGTCATATATATGTAGATAAAGATGCTGATTTAAAAATCGCTGAAAAAGTAGTTTTTAATAGTAAAATGAGACGTCCTGAAATTTGTGGTGCTGCAGAAACACTTTTAATTGATGAAAAAATTAAAGACGAAGCGATGAAAATATTAAGACCACTAAAAGAAGTAAAGTGTGAAATTCGAGGTGATGAATATATTCAGTCGTTAGATAGTGATTTTAAAACTGCAAGTGAAGAAGATTGGTCATTAGAATATTTAGATAAAATTTTGTCAGTAAAAATTGTTTCAGGAGTTGACGAAGCGGTTAAGCATATAAATGATTATTCTTCTGGACATACGGAAAGTATAATTACAGAGAATGAAAAAACCTTTGAAAAATTTTATAATAAAATTGACAGTGCAATAATACTTAAAAATGCATCTACTCAATTTGCAGATGGTGGTGAATTTGGTTTTGGAGCTGAGATAGGAATCTCAACTGACAAAATACATGTAAGAGGACCAGTTGGAACAAAACATTTAACTACATTTAAATACGTAGTTAATGGCAATGGCCAGGAAAGACCTTAATTGAAAAAGATCGGACTTCTTGGAGGATCTTTTGATCCACCACATCGAGGACATCTATTTATTTCAAATGAAGCTAAAAAAGTATTACAACTTGATGAAATTTGGTGGTTAGTCACACCCCAGAACCCTTTAAAGATTTCAAAGCCTGCAACATACGAAGAAAGATTACAAAATTGTAAACAAATTACAAAAAATTTTCCTATAAAAATATTAGAAGTGGAAAAAAAAATTAAATCTCAATACTCTTATCAAACGATTAAATATATTATTCAATATTATAAAAATATTAAATTTTTTTGGTTAATGGGAGCAGACAATTTAGTTAACTTTCATGAATGGGAAAAATGGCAATCAATTTTTCATATTATCTCTATTGTTATTTTTAGAAGACATGGATATAATACGAATGCTTTGAAAAGTGTTGCAGCAAAAAAATTTATTCATAATAAATATATATCTAATGACATAGAACACTTTTCAAAAAAAATTCCTGCATGGACTTTGATACAAAATAAGGAAATTAAAATTTCTTCATCTGAAATTAGAAATCAAAGAAATAAATTAAGAGGCAAATATTAATAAAATTACTTCACTGACAGAAAATATTGTATCAATACTAAGCGATGCAAAAGCTGAAGATATAAAAGTTATTGATTTATCGAACAAGTCATCCGTTGCTGATGTCTTTGTTATTGCTACCTGTAGATCAACTAGACATTCAGATGCTACAGCAGATGAAATGGTAAAAAAATTAAAAAAAGCTGGAATAAAATGTCCCAATCCTGAAGGAAGACCTCAATGTGATTGGATAATTGTTGATGCTGGTGAGATAATTGTTCATTTGTTTCGACAAGAAATTAGAGAATTGTATGCTTTAGAAAAATTATGGGAAGTAAGCTTTGATTCTTCACAAACTAAACTAGCTTAAAATATATGATATTCTTAAAAAATATATTTATAAAAGCAATATTTCTGTTCACCCTCATAACACTTCTAGCACCCAAAACTTATGGGTCTTCTAATGATGAAGAAAAATATAAATATTTAGATTTATTTGGACAAGTATTTGATAGGGTAAGATCTTCCTACGTCGAAGATGTTACTGATCAAGAATTAATTGAAAAAGCTATTGATGGAATGTTGTCAGGCTTAGATCCTCATTCAGGTTTTATGAATGAAGAAGTATTTCAAGAAATGCAAATGGACACAGAGGGTAAATTTGGCGGATTAGGTATTGAAATTACCATGGAAGAAGGTTTTGTGAAAGTCATTGCTCCAATAGAAGATACGCCAGCATATGAAGCTGGGGTTCTTGCAGGTGATTATATTATTCAAATAGACGAAACACCTGTTTTTGGTCTAACTCTAAATGAAGCTGTTGAATTAATGAGAGGCAAAAAAGGTGAACTAATAGTAGTTACTATTTCGAGAGCAAATACTGAACCTTTTGAGATTGAAATTATCAGAGATTATATCAAAATTAGATCAGTTAAAAGTGAAGTCCTTAACAATATTGGATATTTAAGGATAACATCTTTTAATGAACAAACAGAAAGTGGTCTTCTAGACGCTATAAAAAAAATTGAACAAGAAAATAAAATAATGGGTTACGTTTTAGATGTACGGTCTAACCCAGGGGGTCTTCTCACCCAAGCAGTTAAGGTAACGGACATATTCTTGGAAAGAGGAGAAATTGTTTCAACAAGAGGTAGAGATAAAAAAGACATAAGAAGATATCGTGCAAAGAAATCTGATAGAACTAATGGAAAACCACTTGTTGTTATTATTGATGGTGGTTCCGCATCTGCTTCTGAAATTGTTGCAGGCGCACTTCAAGACCATAAAAGAGCAATCATTATAGGTACACAATCTTTTGGTAAAGGTTCAGTTCAAACAATAATTCCTTTTCAAGTTTCAAATAGTGATAATTTAACTGGTATAAGATTAACCACCGCCAGATATTATACTCCGTCAGGTGAATCAATCCAAGGTAAGGGGATTGAACCAGATATAATCATTGAACAAGGAGAATTTGAATCGTTTAACTATAGAAGATTTTCTGAGTCAGATTTAAAAGATTCCCTAGACAAGGATAATGAAGAAGATTTGGAAGATGGTGAAGATAATGAGTTAAGTGAGTTTGAAAAACGATTAGAAGTTGATTATCAACTTCGCAGAGCTTTTGATCTTGTACAAGGTGTCAGTCTCTTTAGTGAAACGCAAGAATAGTAATGCAAAAAAAATATAGAAAGTGTGTGGGAATGATGATTCTCAATACACAAAATAAAATTTTAGTTGGTCGAAGATTAGATCATCCAAGTGGATACTGGCAGATGCCTCAAGGCGGTATCGATGAAAATGAAGATCCTGAAGAAGCAGTTTGGAGAGAAATGTTGGAAGAAATTGGTACAAATAATGCGTCTTTAATTACGTCATCTCAAGAATGGATCTCTTATGACATACCTACAGAAACACTCAAGACATTACCTTGGGGTGATAAATATATAGGTCAAATTCAAAAGTGGTTTTTATTTCGTTTTACAGGAATTAATAACGATATAAATGTAGGAACAGAAAATCCTGAATTTAGTGAATGGAAATGGATGGATTATGATGAAATTAGCCAAAACGCGGTTCCATTTAAAAAAAATGTTTATATAAAAATTCAGAAAGAATTTAGAAGAAATTTAGTTTAAGTTTAATTTAGAAAGAAATTAAATTTTATCGTAATAATTTACATTTATTGCTTCTAATTTTGCTTTAGCTACAGAAAGTTGTTCTTCTGGCTCTTTACCTTCCTTATTTTCTAATTCTTGTATTTCTTTTTCAATTAATATTTTATCTAAAGAATTAACTTCAACAACACTTTCAGCAAGAACAATACATTTTTCAGGGTTAATTTCTGTAAAACCACCAGAAACGAAAAAGGATTTAATTAAATTTTTATCTTCACTGTATACCATTACTCTTCCTGGTCTAAGAGAGGACATGACCTTACTGTGTCCTGGTAAAATACCTAGGTCACCATCTTTACCAGGAATAATTATAGTACCAACCTCATCATTGAATACTAGGTTTTCTGGAGAAACTAAATCAAAAGAAATTGTTGCCATTATGCAGCTTCAGCTTCTAATCTTTTAGCTTTTTCGATTGCTTCATCTATGCCGCCTACCATATAAAATGCTGCTTCTGGCATGTGATCATATTCACCATTAACGAGGCCATCAAAACTTTTGATTGTATCTTCAAGGTCAACATACTTCCCTGGAGATCCAGTAAAAATTTCTGCAACAAAGAAAGGTTGACTTAAGAACTTCTCAATTTTTCTTGCTCTAGCAACTGTAAGCTTATCTTCTTCAGATAACTCATCCATTCCAAGAATTGCAATGATATCTTGAAGGCTTTTATATGTTTGTAAAACTCTCTGCACTTCTCTTGCAACTCTATAGTGATCATCACCAACTACTTGTGGGTCTAATATTCTTGATGTTGAATCAAGTGGATCCACGGCAGGGTAAATACCTTTCTCTGAAATTGCTCTATTCAAAACTGTTGTGGCGTCTAAGTGAGAAAATGATGTAGCGGGAGCAGGATCAGTTAAGTCATCTGCAGGAACGTATATTGCCTGAACAGATGTAATTGATCCTTTTTTTGTTGTTGTTATTCTCTCTTGTAATGCACCCATGTCAGTTGCTAAAGTTGGTTGATAACCAACTGCAGATGGAATACGTCCTAGCAAAGCTGATACCTCTGATCCTGCTTGAGTGAATCTAAAGATATTATCAACGAAAAACAGCACGTCTTGACCTTCTTCATCCCTGAAATATTCTGCTTGTGTTAGTCCTGATAATGCTACTCTTGCTCTAGCTCCAGGCGGCTCATTCATTTGTCCATAAACAAGGGCAACTTTTGAGTCTTTTCCTTTGAGGTCGATAATTCCTGATTCAATCATTTCATGATAGAGATCATTACCTTCACGCGTTCTTTCACCAACTCCAGCAAAAACTGAATAACCACCATGTGCTTTAGCAATATTGTTTATAAGTTCCATAATCAAAACTGTTTTACCAACACCGGCGCCACCGAAAAGACCAATTTTTCCACCACGGGCATAAGGCGCTAATAGATCAACAACTTTGATACCAGTTACAAGAACTTCTGTTTCCGTAGACTGATCAACAAATTCAGGGGCTGGTCTGTGAATAGGATAGGTTTTGGTCGTACCAATATCACCTCTTTCATCAACAGGCTCTCCTACAACATTCATAATACGGCCAAGTGTTTCTGGTCCAACAGGCATAGAAATGGGGGCACCTGTGTCAGTCGCTGTTTGACCTCTTACTAATCCATCAGTAGTATCCATTGCAATCGTACGAACTGCATTTTCACCTAAATGCTGAGCAACCTCAAGCATTAATCTTGTTCCATTATTGTCAACTTCTAAGGCATTCATGATTGCAGGAAGTTCACCATCGAACTCTACATCCACAACAGCTCCAAGAACTTGTGATATTTTTCCAGTTAAATTATTAGCCATATGTCCCCCTTTTAAACTGATTCAGCTCCAGAAATAATTTCAATTAATTCTTTAGTTATAAACGCTTGTCGCGTTCTGTTATATTTTAATGTTAAACTATCAATCATCTCACCAGCATTACGTGTTGCATTATCCATTGCAGCCATTCTTGCTCCATGTTCACCTGCATCACTTTCTAACAAAACTTTGAAAATCTGAATAGAAACATTTTTTGGAAGTAGATCTTTTAATATAGTTTCTTCATCAGGTTCGTAATCATAAATTGCTTTAGCAGAACTATCATCTGCATTCTCTTCTTTGGATGAATTTGAAACATCAAGAGGAATAAGCTGTTGTTTTGTCACTTCTTGTGAAATTGCTGATTTAAATTTATTAAAAACTAGAATACATTTATCAAATTTTTCTTCAAAGTATAATTCCTGCAGCTTATTCGAAACTTGCAGCGCAGAGTCATACCCTGTATTTGAAATATTTAAATCAACAAAACTTTCTGTGATTTGATCCTTCATTACACGGTAAAAAAAATCTCTACTTTTTTTTCCAAGAGGCATAATTTGAACATTTTTTCCATCAGCTTCAAGTGATTTCACAAGCTTAAAAGTCTCTCTATTAATACTGCTATTAAAACCACCACATAAACCTCTATCAGCACTGACAGGAACAACGATATAATTTTGATCATTACCAGTTCCTGTTAGGAGCTTGATTATACCCTCGCCTGATGCTGCAGAAGAAGCTAGAGAAGCTAACATTTCTTCAAGACGTGAAGAATATGGTCTTGCAGCTTCAGCTTTTTCTTGTGATCTTCGCAATTTACTAGCTGCAACCATTTTCATAGCTGATGTAATTTTTCTTGTAGATCCAACAGAGTTGATCTGGGTTTTAATATCTTTTAAACTTGGCATTAATTAGTTACTTGTGAATTTTTCAACAACATTATCTAAGATAGATTTTAATTTATCATCATTTTCTTTGGATAATTCTTTTTCGTTTGCGATAGCATCTAATAAATCAGAATGACTAGACCTCATTTCATTCAAAACTTCTGTTTCAAAACGAACAACATCATTGACGGCTACTTTGTCTAAGTAACCACGAACGCCTGCATATATAGACACAACTTGCTCAGAAACTGTTAACGGAGAATATTGTCCTTGTTTCAGAATTTCAACTAATCTTGCGCCACGATCAAGTAATTGTTTCGTTGAAGCATCTAAGTCTGATGCAAACTGTGCAAAAGCGGCCATCTCACGATATTGAGCTAATTCTAGTTTTACAGGACCAGCAATTTTTTTCATTGCTTTAGTTTGCGCTGCAGAACCAACACGACTTACTGAAAGACCAACGTTAATCGCAGGACGAATACCAGCAAAAAATAAGTTTGTTTCTAAAAATATTTGTCCATCAGTAATCGAAATGACATTTGTTGGAATGTAAGCAGATAAGTCTCCAGCTTGAGTCTCAATAATTGGAAGAGCGGTTAAACTTCCGCCACCGTGTTCATCACTCATTTTAGCAGCTCTTTCTAAAAGACGACTGTGTATATAAAATACATCTCCAGGATATGCTTCACGTCCAGGAGGTCTTCTTAATAAAAGAGACATCTGTCTATAAGCAACAGCTTGCTTTGATAAATCATCATAAACAATCAATGCATGCATGCCGTTATCTCTAAAATATTCACCCATTGTACAACCAGTATAAGCTGATAAAAATTGCAATGGAGCAGGCTCTGATGCAGTTGCAGATACAACAATTGTATATTCCATTGCACCATTATCTTCTAGTGTTTTTACAATTTGGGCAACTGTTGATCTTTTTTGACCAATCGCAACATATATACAATACAATTTTTCTTTTTCATTGTTTGATTGATTAACAGATTTTTGATTTAAAATCGTATCAATAGCAACAGCAGTTTTACCTGTTTGTCTGTCACCAATTATTAATTCACGTTGTCCCCTTCCAACTGGAACAAGAGCATCAAGTGCTTTAATACCTGTCTGCATAGGCTCAGATACACTTTGACGAGGAATAATACCTGGGGCTTTTAATTCAATTCTTCTCTTTTCAGAAGATTGAATAGGACCTTTACCATCAATAGGATTTCCTAAACCATCAACAACACGTCCTAACAATTCTTTTCCAACAGGAACGTCAACAATTTCTCCTGTACGTTTAACTGTATCACCTTCTTTAATTCCAGTATCATCACCAAAGATTGAAACACCAACGTTATCCATTTCAAGGTTGAGGGCCATACCTTTAATGCCGCCTGGGAATTCTACCATCTCTCCAGCTTGTACTTGATCAAGACCATATACACGTGCAATTCCATCTCCAACACTTAGTACTGTTCCAACCTCAGCAACATCAGCTTTAGTTTCAAAATTAGCTATTTGGTCTTTAATTACAGATGATATTTCTGCAGCTTTAATTTCCATTATGCCCCCTTCATTGCAATTTTAAGTTTATTAATTTTATTTGCTATAGATGTATCAATCATTTTAGAACCAACCTTAACAATTAGACCACCAATAATGTCTTCATCAACATCAAAATTTAAAGATAATTTTTCACCTAAAGATTTTTTAAGTTGATTTGTAATATTATTTTTTTCATCATCGGATAACATGTTTGCTGATGTTATGTCAGCATTAATATCACCTCTTTTTTCAGAGTTTATTTTTTTAAATTGTAAAATAATAGGAGCGATATTTGAAATTCTTTTATTGTTATCAAGAACTTTTAAAAACGTTGTCGTAAGATTATGTAAATTTGCTTTAGAAAATAATTTTAGCAAAATATTAAGCTTCTCATCTGAATTTACTAATGGACTTTTAATAACTTGTCTCAATTCTGAACTTTCTTTCAATGCTTTTTGCACTAATTCAAAGTCATTTAGAATATCATCAATACATTTTTTTTCAGAAGCAAGATCATAGATAGCTGCTCCGTACCTTTCAGATAAAAGGTCTCCAGATAAAGTATTAGATGCCATAAATATAATTCATAAGAAGATTAGGGTAGGCTAATAACACATCAGAAAAAGTAGGTAAACTGTCCGTTTGTGCGTCAAATGAGTTAAATCCAAAATATTTTTAAAATTGTGGGTAATTTACATAAATGAATAAGGATCAACATCAATAATTATCTTTATAGAGGAGGGTAATTTAGTCTTTTCGACAATTTTTTTTGTGAATTTATTCAGATTTTTTCTACTATTACTCTTCAATAATATTCTGTATCGATATTGTCCTCTAAGCAAGGAAATTGGAGCTTCAACTGGACCTAAAATTTTAATATTTTCACTATTTTGATCTTGTTGAGCCAGTCTTGACGCATGTTTAAGAACTAAAGCCTTTGTGTGACTAGAAATAATAATTGAAGTCATAAAACCAAAAGGAGGAATATTAAAATTCTTTCTCTCTTCTAAAGCTCTTTCAGTAAAAGCTTCTCTTTCACGAAGTTGAATCGACTTAATTATTTCTTGATCTGGAAAATATGTTTGAAGAAAAACTTTACCAATTTTTTTTCCTCTACCAGCTCTTCCTCCAACTTGCTGAAGAAGGTTAAAAGTTTTTTCTATTGCTCTTGGATCGCCTCCAAATAAACCTGCATCTGCATCAACTATTCCTACTAAAGATATATTTGGAAAATCGTATCCTTTTGCCATAATTTGTGTAGCTACAATTATATCTATATCTTTGTTGTTTATATCAGTAATAAATTTTTTAATTTTGTTTGGTGTGTTGACGTTGTCGCTAGACATGATGGAAATATTTTTTCCAGGAAAGAATTCTTTTAGCTCCTCTGCAACTCTCTCAACTCCAGGGCCAACAAATTTTATACTATCTTTTTCATTACATTGAGGACAATCTAAATTTAATTTTTTTATAGTTCCACATTGATGGCATAAGAAAACTTTTTTGTGTTGATGCATAACCATCCATGATGAACATTGATCACATTCATATCTGAATCCACAACTATTACACAAGGTTAATGGTGAGTATCCTCTACGATTTAAAAAAATAAGAGTTTGTTCCTTATTTGCTAAGCAATAAGAAATAGAATCTATAATTGATTGTGATATCCATTTATCTTTATCAAGTTTATTTTTATTTAAATCAATTATAGTAATTTCAGGTAATGGAGTTCCAGAAAATTGTTTTGACAAATAGACTTGATCATATTTTTTAATTTTAATATTATTTATTGTTTCTAAAGACGGTGTTGCCGAAG
>CABZFN010000021.1 GCA_902525035.1 uncultured Alphaproteobacteria bacterium
AAACCGGTAACTTGGATAGCATCCATTTTCAGTTATTTCTTTTGGTCTGGGCCAATCTAATAAAACATTACCTTTATTATCAACAAATTTAGTTCCCTTATTAATTATAGTATAATTTTTAAATTTTTCTTTAATACCAATAGTCTCGAATACTCTCATAATTTCATCATCAAAGTGAACAGCTCGTGGTAAGGGATATAAATTTTTTTCCTTCTCTAACATAAGAATTGATAAATTACTTTTCGCAAGCAAACTTGCAAGCGTTCCACCTGTTGGTCCAAAACCTATGATAATTACATCAAAGAATTTATTCATACTTAAAGATTATTTTTTATTTTGAATATTCGAATAAAGCCAAGGACAATCAATTAATAATGGAGCTTGCTTACCTTTTGAAGCTGTATCCAATCTTTTTTCTCTGAATTTAATTCTGTCTTCGTCTGACATATAAAGTCTTTCATGACCCCAAAAACTTGGACCATCAAATGTTTCTACTGGTTTCCATGTATTCTGGTCTATAATTCTTCCTCCCCAACCATTTTCAACAAAAAATCCAGATGGGGTGTTAGAATAAAATGATGTCATATAATCATTTGTATGCCTACCTAAAGTATAAGCAATTGCATCTTTTTTGTATTGTAAAAGATCATAGCCCTGACCAACATCATCTAAACTATTATACTCAACCATAAAGTGATGAAATCCTTCTTTGCCAGATTCAAAAAAAGCAAAACTGTGATGCCTTCCATTAACATGAAAAAAACAAAGTGATATTGGAGTGTTACTATAATCAGTGATTTTAAAACCCAATATATCTTTATAAAAAGGGATTAGGGATTTTACATCTTTAACATTAATAACAATATGTCCCATTCCATAAGGGCCTGTTTTAAAACCAGATATTGGACGACCTGGAACAAAAGGTTCTTCATCCTTCATAGGATTGTAAACAATTTCAATTCTATTACCTTGAGGATCATAAAAAAAAATCAATTCCTCAACAAATCTTTTATCACATAAATTTTTATCAGCGTAAACAACTTCTACATTATTTTTCTCTAGCTTATTTGCATAAAATTCAATGTCATTTTTAGATTCAACTTCCCAGCCCATAAATGCCATGTTGTCACCAGTATCACCAGTAATAGCAAGCCTTTGTTTATGATCATCCATTCTGAAACTAAGAGCGCCTTTGCCACGATCAACTTGTTGCATGCCTAAGCATTTTTGAGAAAACTCTGACCAATCCTCTATCTTATCTGAATTAACACCTATGTAGCTTAATGAACTTATTGGCATTTGTTTTTATTATAGAACTTCATTTTTCAGGGTATTAGATAAAGTTCCAATCTCAGAAATAGTGATATCAACTTTATCACCCTCTTTAAGATAAATTGGTGGATTTCTTTTAAAACCAACACCACCAGGTGTTCCTGTAACTAAAACATCACCAGCTCTCCATGGAAGTGCTTTAGAAACATAAGATATTAAAAAGGGGAGATCAAAAATTAGTTGACTTAAAGAAGCTCTTTGCATCACTTCGCCATTTAAATAAGTTTTAATTGTAAGCTGTTTATAATCATCAATGTCTTGAGCCAAAACCATATGAGGACCAAAACTTCCAGTTTTCTTAAAATTTTTTCCCATTCCAAATGTAGACTTAGTGTGACGTTGCCAATCTCTTACAGAGCCATCATTATAGCAAGAATAACCAGCAATATATTTTAGGGCATCATCTTCACTTAAATGACTTTCAGAATCCTTCATTATTAGTGCCATTTCACCTTCGAAATCTAAATTATCTGAAGCTTTAGGTATTATCATATTTTCCATGTGCGCTACCTGACTATCATTAAATCTTTGGAATGTTACTGGGTTATCTGCAATAGTTTTTTCAGTTTCTTTGACATGCTCATGATAATTTAATCCTACACATATAATCTTACTGGGATTGGGTATAACTGGTAAAAGTTTTATAGAATTAATATCAATATCTCCCGGATTATTTTTTGCGTAACTTCTACCTTCTTCTAGGCAATTAAATTGAATTAATTGTTTAAGAGATTTTATATTGTTAATTTGTCCTGTAAGATCAGTTACTTTATTATTAAGTACTATGCCGAATCTTTCTTCATTATTATTTAAAAAAGAAATAAAGTTCATAATTTTCATATTATTGTTATATACTGATATTTCTATATGCAAGTAAAATAGACAAGGGAGTATGGCGGAACTGGTAGACGCGCCGGATTCAAAATCCGGTCACTTCGGTGGTGTGGGTTCGATTCCCTCTACTCCTACCAATTTATCTTCACGCATTATAAAGAACATTAGTAATGCAATTAAAAAAAATATTACACCTAAAGCATACATATTAAATGTTAAACCAAATGTTTCAGCTGAAATCCCAACAACGCCAGGTCCGAATATAGCTCCAACAAAAGCAATGCTTGATATATGAGAAATAGTAACTGGGATTGGATTTTGAGAATTTTTAACTGCTTGTCGAAATACTATAGGCATGACGTTAGAAATTAACATTCCAAAAACTGTTATAGCAATAAAGATTATTAATATATTTTGAGAAAAAATACTTAATACTAATATTATTGAACCAATCATTGCAAAAACTGGACCTACAATTACTTCACCGAGTTTTGCGATTAGTTTTGAAGCAAAAAAATTACTTATTATTTCACCTACATTAAAAAAAATTACAATTGAACCGACTAAAAAAATTGGTGCAGAAAGATCAGTAATGAGCCATAAAGGTGACCATTGAATTATTATTCCCATAAATGCGATAATAAACATATTAATTGATGCAAACATGATAATTTTATAATTTGGAATTGAAAATCTTGGATTTTTGTTAACAACATCATATTTCACATTCAATCCAAAAAAATACATTGTCAAAGTTGATATAAAAACAAACAAACCTACAATAAAAGTAGTATAGACAGGGTCAATTTCTAAACCAAGACATAAACTAGATATTCCTGCTCCAAAAAGAAAACCAAAATTAAAGGATGATTTAAATATTGGATTAAGGATTTTTTTTGTTTTCTCTTCTATTATCGCAACTTGTGTAAATATATTTGGTGCTTGTATACCAATAGAAATCCCCCACAACATAGATACAAAAATAAAAAAATTATAAGAAGAGAAGTAAAAAATAGAAAATGGAATAAATGCGTACAATAATCTCGCAATTATTAAACAATTTGTGCTTCCTATTTTTGGGAGTAAAAAACGGGTTGTAAGTTGATTTGTAATTACATTACAAATACCAAAAGTAATAAGTCCCATAGAAAATTCTGTTTTTGTCATATCAATCAAATCGAAAAGAATTGGTGTATTTACCATGAACATACTGAAGGTAAGTGTTGCAAAAAACCCTTGTGAAAAAGTTGCATAAAATGCGGTTTTTAATTCTTTAGTCTCTATATTTTCCATTTAAGTAATATTTATGATAATTTAGATTTAAAATCATTAATAGTATAAATCAAAATTATTAAAAAAATAAATTAAATGAATTTTCTTAAAAGAACTTACAATTGGACCTTAGAAAAAGCACAACATAAAAATGCAAAGTGGTATTTAAGTTTAATATCATTTGCAGAAAGCTCATTTTTTCCAATTCCACCAGATATACTGCTTATACCAATGGCTTTAGCTTCCAAAGCAAAAGCTATATTTTATGCATTTATATGTACACTCTTTTCAGTATTAGGAGGAATACTAGGATATGCAATAGGATATTTTTTTTTTAATTCAGTAGGTATTTACATAGTTGAGTTTTATCATTTGGAAAATTCTTTTAACATTTTTGAAGATTACTACAAAGAATTTGGCATCTTAATTGTTTTAGGTGCTGGCATTACTCCTTTTCCATATAAGTTTATTACAATTGCAAGTGGTGTATTTGGATTAAATATTTTTTTGTTTATTATTGTTTCTATTATTGGTCGAGGATTAAGATTTTATTTAATAGCAATACTTCTTTATTTTTTTGGTGAAAAAATTAAGTTAATTATTGATACATATTTTAATATCTTAACTATTGTGTTTTTTATTTTACTTATTGGAAGTGTTTTTATAATTAGATTTTTATGATAATTCGTAATTGGACAACACTTTTGTTTATTATTTCTCTAATCTCGATATCATCAGCATTGATTGCAGAATTTTTTTTTAATCTTCAGCCATGTGAGTTGTGTTTAAAGCAAAGACATCCATATTATTTAATTTTAGTATGTTTGATTTTGATTTTTTTATTCAAAAATTTAAATAAAATTTGGCTTTATTTAATAATACAGTTTGCATCAGTTTATGGGCTTTTTTATTCTATATGGCACGTGGGAGTTGAAAATAAAATTCTTAATGGACCAGCAGGTTGTTCAGCAATGCTAACAAACAGTGAAAATACTACAGACCTTAAAGCTCAGATATTATCAAAGCAGGTAATTAGTTGTGATGAAGTTATTTGGAGTTTTTATGGAATTTCTGCTGCTTCAATTAATACGCTTGTTTTACTAGTTATTTTTATTTTAAATGCTATTTATTTATTTAGATACTATGGCTCTAAAAAAGAAAAAAATATCTAAAAAAAAATCCTCGTCAAATAGAACTACTCATAGAGAGATTTTAGAAGAAATCATAAGAGTCGATCACGCTGGTGAATATGGTGCAACTAAAATATATGATGGCCAAATAGCAGTTTTTGGGAAAAGCTCAAAGCTTGGCAAAACTATTCAGCATATGGCTGATCAAGAACAAGAGCATATTGATAAATTTAATGAATTAATATTAGAGCATAGAGTTAGACCAACTGCTCTCCTACCTTTGTGGAATGTTGCGGGTTATGCGCTTGGCGCATCCACTGCCTTAATGGGCGAAAAAGCTGCCATGGCGTGTACTGTTGCTGTTGAAAAAGTAATAGGCGAACATTACCAAGAACAATTGGAGCTCTTAGGAGATGACCATAAAGATTTAAAAAAAACAATTTCCAAATTCCGAGATGATGAACTTGAACATCATGATATTGGAATAGAACATGATGCAGAAAGTGCACCAGGATATAAAATTATGTCAAAAGTAATAGAACTCGGATGTAAAACAGCAATCGCTATATCAAAAAAAATTTAATTTTCTAATTCAGTATCCCAGTATAAATAGTCTCTCCAAGTCTCATGCAAAAAATTAGGGGGAAAATTCCTACCATTATTTTGTAATTGAATTGACGATGGTCGAAGAGGTTTTTTATAAAGTTTCATATCTGTATTCTGTATAAGTTTTCTTCCTTTTTTTAAATTACAGGATGTGCATGCAGAGACAACATTTTCCCAAGTAGTTTTTCCATTCAGACATTTAGGAACTAAATGGTCAAATGTTAGTTCGTTTGCAGAAAAACGATTGGTACAATACTGACAAGTAAAGTTATCTCTCAAAAAAACGTTAAAACGTGTAAAAGCAGGTCTTCGTTGTGGAGTTACATAATCTTTTAAGGCTATTACACTTGGTAACTTAAAAGTAAGATTTGGAGAATGAACTTCATGTTCGTAATTTTCGATTACAGAAACTCTTTCAAGAAAAACAGCTTTGATTGCATCTTGCCATGAACATAAGGAAAGGGGGTAATAAGACAGAGGTCGAAAATCAGCATTAAGAACCAAAGCTGGATTTTCTGAGGTACTCATTTTAGTTTCTACTCACCCAAGTCATATTATTTAAATAGTAATATAATATGAAGTTTCGATTACTTTAAATATTTTTTTTAATAAAATTTTGTAAAAAAGTTATTGTTTCTTGTGACATTGTGTGCTGATCTTTTTCTATAAGGTAATTTTCATAATTGTAATTATACTTTTTTAAAACTTCAAGTGAATCATTATAATTGGAAATAGGCAAAACACCATCTTGAGCCCCATGAGAAATAAAAATTGGTGTTTTTAAAAATGCATTATTAGGCTTGTTCCCTTTTGATATAATTCTTGAAGATATAATTGCTAAGCCTGCCAACTGATTTTGTAATATATGCCCAAGTTCAAAAGCCATCATACCTCCTTGAGAAAAACCCATAACAAAACAATCGGCCATTTTTAAATCTAAATTTTCTAACAAAAGAGAAATTGAATTATGAATTTTTTCTACATTCTTAGATATTTTCTTTTTAGCTACATCATATTCTTTTGCACCAGCATTAGAAATATGAGTGCCATTGAGATATAATTGAAACCATTCATAACCCATTGGATAATCTTGAATTGTGTCTGGTGCATTTAGTGCAACATATTTCATCCCAAAGTCATCTTGATCAATTAAATTTGCAATTTGAATAAAATTAGTAGCGTTATCTCCATATCCATGAAGCATAATCATCAATTTTTTTGGATTTTGATGTTTAGTAATTGACGGACCTTTTAAAATATCAACCATAAACAAACACTTTGTTTAAGTTATCTTGTTTCATAGAATAAAAGTTTTATATAGATATTATTATGAGCACAATGCAAATAATACTTGTCTTGTTCATGGCAGCAACTCTAGCAGTTGTTGTTGTTGGTGTTATAGCAATGGCAGTAAATGGAAAGCTTAACAAAAATCACAGCAATAAACTAATGCGGTTAAGAGTATTATTTCAAGCAATTGCTATATTTGTCTTTGTTGTAATTGTTTGGTTAGCTAGAAATTAGCAAATTAGAGTCTAGAAATATTTCATAATATTTAGTATATAGTTGCCAGGTTTATATGGGCATTCACTTTAATCACAAATCTAAAGCGGGAGACCGCAAAATGCAGAAAGAGCTTAAGCTAAAAATGAAAGCTGAGGAGCGCAAAAAAAAACGCGAAGAGCAAGAAAAACTTAAGATGGAAGAGGAAATGCGTAAACTGGAAGAACTGACAAGACCTGATAGAGAAGAAAATAAGTAGTCTTTGAATAACTTTTTAAAATTATCTAATTAGGTAAAGGATAGTGTTCAGCTATGAATTTCTTTAGAATTTCTAATGTTTGATCTGCTTCTTCTAAGAGCATCATATGCCCACAATCTTCAATAATCTTTACTTCCGAGCCTTTAATGTAATCAGCAAGAATTTTTCCATCTTTTAAACGGCACATTCTATCTTGTGCACCTAATATAGAAAGAGTAGGTAAATCTAATGTTTTAGCAATCTCAGGTCCATTTTTATAGTTATTGCATGCTCTAAAATCGACACCTAAAGTATCTTTAATTTCTTTATTTTGAACTATCATGGAGCCAACATTTAGGTGATATAGACCGGGAACAGGATGACCTCCGAAATGTCCTGCAGGACCGTGAGCAAAATCCATCATAAGATCAACAGCCTTAGGATTGCTTTCTTCAGCAAGTTTTAATAATTCAGGGTTCATTGGAATTGCAGATGCTCCACCCATAAGAGTTAAAGTTTTAATTTTTTCTGGATGTTGAGCAACACATTCCATTGTTACAAGGCATCCTTGCGAATGTCCAACTAGTGAAGCTTCTTTACATCCAACTGCACCAATCACATCTCCGACCCAGTTTCCCATTTCTTCAATAGTTTTTAAACTTTCACCAGAAGAAAGTCCGTGACCTGGTAAATCGACTGCTAAAACGCTGTATCCACGGAATGCAAAGTAACGTGTTTGTAAAACCCAGACCATATGACTTAGTCCACTGCCGTGAACAAAAATAATAAGAGGTTTATTTTTATCAAAAGGTCTGCCTCCAGTGGAGGCAAACGTATTGATACCGCGAACTTTAAACTTCATTTATTTGTTTGCAACTAAACGAGGTTTTTTTGCAGCTCTAAATCCATCTTCGAAATCGTTTACGATATCTTCAAAGTCTTCTAGGCCAACAGACAATCTAATCATATCATGAGATAACCCAGCAAATTTTAAAGTTGCCTCATCCATTTGTGAGTGAGTTGCTGATGCCGGATGGATAACTAATGTTCTTGCATCACCTACATTTGCTAAATGCGATGCAAGCTTAACATTATTAATAAACGCAGCTCCAGCCTCCTTACCACCTTTAATTCCAAAAGCAATCATTGATCCAGTCCCTTTAGGAAGAATTTTTTCTGCAAGTTCCTTATCTGGATGACCAGGTGCACTTGCATGAGATACCCAAGCAACGCTTTCATGGTTTGATAAATACTCAACCATCTTCAAAGCATTGGAACAATGTTTTTCCATACGAAGAGAAAGAGTTTCAAGTCCGTGTAAAATATTCCATGCATTTTGAGGAGCTAAGCAAGGTCCCATGTCTCTCATCCCTTCAGCTCTTGCCATCATTGTAAAAGCTGTTGGACCAAATTCTTCTGCAAATGATAATCCATGATAACCTTCATATGGTTCAGTCATAGAAGGAAATTTATCATTTTGCATCCAATCAAAAGTTCCACCTTCAACTAATATACCTGCCATTGAAGAACCATTACCACTCATCCATTTAGTTAATGAATGAACGACAAGGTCAGCACCGTGTTCAAAAGGTCTACACAAATAAGGAGTTTGATACGTGCTATCAATGATTAGTGGGATACCTGCTTCTTTTGCTATTTTAGAAACTTCAGGCATGTTCATTAACTCATTACCTGGATTACCAACAAGTTCACCAAAAATACCTTTAGTATTTGGTTGAATTGCTTTTTTAAAACCCTCTGTATCTCTTGGTTTTACAAAAGTTGTTTTAATACCAAACTTAGGAAGCGTTAATCTAAATAAATTTACTGTTCCACCGTAAAGCTGAGAAGAAACAACCATGTGATCGCCAGCGTTACAAAGAGTCATAATAGTTAAAAATATTGCACTCATTCCAGATGCAGTTGCAAGAGCTGCAGTTCCACCTTCTAAGGCACAAACTCTTTCCTCTAAAACTTGAACTGTCGGATTAGACATACGACTATAAATGTGACCACCCCTTTCCAAATTAAAAAGTGCTGCCGCATGATCAACATCATCAAACATATATGAAGTTGTTTGATATATTGGTACTTGTCTTGAGCCAGCATTTTTGCTTGGTTGATATCCAGCATGCAGACTAAGTGTGTCAAATTTATAAGTTTTTGGATCCATTTATAACTCCTTTGCTTTTGTTCTTAATTCAAACTTTTGTATCTTCCCAGTTGAAGTTTTTGGTAATTCACCAAAGATTACATGCTTTGGTCTTTTAAATCCAGCCATATTTTCTTTACAAAACTGAATTATATCATCTTCTGTGGCATTTTTTCCAGGTGCTAATTCCACAAAAGCACAAGGTGTTTCACCCCACTTTTCATCTGGTTTGGCGACTACTGCAACCAAGGAAACAGCTGGATGTTTTGCAACAACATTTTCAACTTCTACAGATGAAATATTTTCACCACCAGAAATTATAATATCTTTCGATCTATCTTTTATTTGAATATATCCATCGGGATAGACAACAGCTAAATCACCAGAATGAAACCATCCTTTTTTCATGGATGTTTCAGTCGCCTCTTTATTTTTGTAATATCCTTTCATTACAACATTACCTCGAATTAAAATCTCTCCCATGGTTTCTCCATCCATTGGAACTTTTTCATAAGTCTCTGGATCTGCAACACAAACTTCTTCGGTATTTGGATAACGAACACCTTGTCTTGCTTTAATATCAGCTTTTTCAGATTTTGATTGTGATTCCCATTCTTCATTCCAAGCACATTGAAGAATATGGCCGTATGTTTCGGTTAACCCGTATACATGCATAACTTCAAAAC
>CABZFN010000022.1 GCA_902525035.1 uncultured Alphaproteobacteria bacterium
TCCAATTTTTGTCTCTTACCAAAAATGATATCATCTTTAAAATTTGAAAATTTTGAAAAGTTATATTTCGAAAAAAAAGATTATCTTTTAATAAGGTAAAATTATTATTTGAATTTTTTATAAATTTTTCTTCCAACAATTTAGAGTTATACATATAATTTTGATACTGATTTATAATCATTATATTCAGATATTAAATATGATTTATTTTTTTCATATTTTGTATTTTGGATTAAACTTAAAAAAATAAGTTCTCGTTGAGCAAAACTACCTCCAAGGTATTTAAATTGTGATTTAATTATATTTTCGTTTAATAATTCATTTGTTTTCATACTGAGAATAATTGGCTTTAAGTAATTAATATAATTTTCTTTAAAAGAATTTTCTAAATAATTTTCTTCCATTCTTTCTTCAAGTTGCTGAAAATAATCTTGGTCATTATAGTATAAGTAATAAAAAATAAGATGATAATCAATGAATGGAAGTATGTGTTGATTTTTAAAATATTCAGCATAATCTTTTAATTTATCCATTCTTTCTTTAACATCCACTCCTTTGTAATGAAGTCTTAATAAAAAAGAACAAGCATTACAAAAATCTAAGTAGAAAATTTCTGAAGAAGAGAAATAATTATCAAATAGTTTTAAACTTTTCTCATATTCCTGATTGTAGAATAATATTAATGATTGGTGCCACCATATATGTCTTTTTATTGGTCCATAAATTGACCAATTAATTTTATTGAAATTATCATTTTTGTTAATTGAGTCATTATTCTCATTATCGTGCACATGTAAAAGAGCATGCCAACTCCATAAATCATTGGATGATTGTTTTAGTGAATTTAAGGCTAGAACCTTAGCTTTATCAATTACATTATTTTCTTCAAATGCATAGCTAGTCATCCCTAATAGTAAATTGTAATGTTGGTCATTTTCGGACCAATTACTAAGTATCTCTTCATGTTTGTTTAAAAATTTATCATCAATGCCTAAGAAAATATTATTAAAATGAAACAATCTGATAGCAAAAATATCTTTGGGATTATCTTTTATAATTAATTCCAATTTATTTAATAAATTTTTTAAATCATTTTTAATCCAAAGATTAACTATCTCTAAATATTGATGAAAATAATTATTTACTTTATCAGTAGAAATTGATTTTAATGTTTCTCTAGCTAATGAAATTTTTTTTATATCTCTAGAGAAAAGCAATAAAACTATTTTTAATAATTTTGGAGCATTAAATTCTGGGTTACTTTTAATTAATTTATTTGTTTTATAAAAAGCATCTTTTTTAAAATAAATATATGAATCAATACATTCTTTAAAACTATTTATCTCATCATCTTTATTACTATCTATCCATTTATAGAAATAATTATTTTGCATGAACTAATAATACACATAATCTAATGATGTTAAATATTTATATTACGAATTAATATTTAGTCTCTTTCTTGTAATTTCTTTATTTAAATGAAGTTCCCTGTAAGAAATTAAAAGCACACCACAAAAAATTACAGAGGCACCTAACCAAGTATAAAAATCAGGTTTATCACTAAAGACAAAGTATCCAATTATTGATGAAACTACTAAGCCTAAAAATGAATACGGTTGAGTCATAGTTACATCAACTAATTTATATGCATGATTTAATGCAATATGTAAGACTGTTCCCGACATAGCAGCACATAATATAAAAATAATTGTATTTAAACTTGGTTGTTCCCAAAAATATATAACTAACGGGAATGAAAAAAGACTCATATAAACATATTGGTGTGATAATATGGTTATAGCACTATCATCCTTAGATACTTTTTTAGTTAAGATTATAACTACTGACCAAATTAACGATGAAATAAGTGCCATATATATTCCAATAGAAATATCTATAATACCGGGTCTTAATATTATTAACATTCCTAAAAAACCCATAACTAAAGCAATTGACCTATATAAATAGATTTTTTCTTTTAAAAATATCACAGCTAAGATTGTAACAATTATAGGCACTATAAAATGAATGGCAGTCATTTTCTCTAATGGAAGCATAGCTAAGGCTGCAAAACCAAGAAGCATAGCAGGTAAATTAAGTGCTGACCGTACAATATGAATTTTTAAATTTTTTGTACTAAATACTTTAAATTTTGTTTTTAGAATGTAGGGGGTAATGATTAAAAAACCAAAGAAAAATCTTAAAAAACCAGTTGTAAATACATTTAATTCTTCTTGAGCTAATTTTATAAATGTACCCATTAGCGTACCAAAAATAATTGATATAATAATTAAAAAAATTGCGAGTTGATTATTATTTAACAAATAAATCCTAACTAAAAGAATTAGAATGATGATAACACAATTTTTCCTTATTTATATCTCTATTAAAACAAAATTTAATTATATTTTGTAAATTGTGGCACTTATCAAAAGAATAGTTCTTTTTTTCATAATATTAATCTTCATTATAATTCTCCTTGTAGGTGCCACAACTTCATTTTAAGATTAGAAAATGATAAATTTACAAGGTGAATTGATAATATCTAATAATGGGCAAGGAATGTATGAAATTACGAAAAAAGTTCATGATTGGATTGTAAAAAATAATATTAATAAAGGTCAGCTAAATTTATTTATTCAACATACTTCTGCTTCATTAACAATAATGGAAAATGCTAGCCCTGATGTTTTGGAAGATATTAAGTCTTTTTTTCAAAAAATAGTTCCTGAAGTTTCTTCATTATATGCACACGGATATGAAGGGGATGATGATATGCCTGCACATATAAAATCTATGCTTACTCAAACTTCATTAACAATTCCTATAGACAATAAAGAAATGCTATTAGGTGTTTGACAAGGGATATATCTAATTGAGCACAGGTACAGTAAATACAAAAGAAAGATAATTCTAAGTTATATAGGTGAGTAAATTATACTCTTACTTTATTTAAATTACTTTGATCTAAAATAATCTTTGATAAATTATTAGGTATAAAAAATGATGTGATTAAAGATAGAAGAGCGAATAAAGAACCTATTAAAAAAACTATTGAATGAGAATTAATCCAAACAAATCCTAAGATTACTGGAATAAATACAGCAGCTATATGATTAATAGTAAAAGAAACACCTGCAGTACTTGCAATATCTTTTGGATCAGCAATTTTTTGAAAATATGTATTAATTGCTATAGCTAATGCAAAAAACATATGATCAATAATATATAAACCTGCTGCAACATAAGCATTAGTAACAAATGCGTAAGATGTAAACACAACTACAAGTCCAATATATTCAAAAATAAGACATTTTTTCTCACCAAATATATTTATTAACTTTCCAATACGTTCTGCAAAAAACCAATTAAAAATATAATTAATCAAAAAAAGCAACGTAACTTGCGACGCTGAATAACCAAATTTTTCTACCATTAAAAAAGCTGCAAAAACTACAAATATTTGTCTTCTAGCACCTGATAAAAAAATTAAGATATAATATAGTGAATATTCTTTTTTAAGAATTATTTTTTTATGCTGCTTATTTTTAATTTCAAAAAAAGGAAAGGAAATAAAAAGATATATAGAAATAAAAATACATATTATTCCAGCAAATAAAAAAATAAACTTATAATCTAAATTAAAGATTTCTAATAAACTCCAAATAATACAATATAAAAATAAAGATGTAATTGAACTAACAGCTATTAACTTTCCCAAAACTGGTGGAGCCTCCTCTTTTGAAAGCCATTGCAAACTCAGAGAATTTTTTGCTGTTTCACAGTAATGAAAACCAGTACTCATAATAATTGTTGTAAAATACAAACCATAGACAGTTGGTAAGAAACCTGTGATTGCAACACCAAAACCTGTTAAAGCTAAAGAAAAAATAGCAAAATATTGTTCTTTAAAATAAAAAAGTAAAAAAATAATAGTAAATGCTAGGAAGCCAGGTATCTCCCTGATACTTTGAAGTATGCCAATTTCGACTCCAGTAAAACTTGCTCTTTCAACAGAGAAATTATTTAATAAAACCATCCAAGTACTAAAAGCAATAGGCATGGCAATTGATGATAAAATTAATAAAGTTATTGGGTTGTTGTTATTAATTGATAGTTTCATTATTTTTCAAATAGTTTAGTTTCTTTAACTATTAACACATTTAGGAGATTTTTGTATGTCAAACATAATGAGAAAAGCGTTTTCCGATGGAGAGATTAAAACACCAGATAAAGTACATTCTTCTACCGTGACTTTAGGTAATGTATCAATGAGTCAGGTTACTTTGCAACCGGGATGGAGTTGGAGTTCTTGTATCAAACCACTTGTAGGTACTGAAAGTTGTCAGGCTGGACATGTTGGTGTCGTTATTAAAGGTGAAATGAAAGTGAAGCATGACGATGGAAATGAAGAAACTTTTAAAGCTGGGGATGCATATTATTTGGCTCCTGGTCATGATGGCTGGATTGTAGGGGACAAAGAGTTTCAATCTTACGAATTTACATCTGATCAAAAAGATTTTGGACCTTGGAAAAAGTAAATTAATAGCTGGAATTTCCAGCTATTATATTAGTGACCTCTATTAAATTGGTCACGAAATCTTGAATCTTCTTTAATATATGGTCGAACCCCTATTTTTGTTTCTCTAATTATTATATAAATTCCACTACCAACAATAATTAATGATCCTATAATTTCATAAATATCTGGAATATCAGCAAAAAATAAATAGCCTAAAATTGCTCCAGATATTAATTGTGTATATTGAATAGGTGCAAAAACACTAGACTCTAAAAATTTTGAAGCGATTGTTAAACAATTACCCCCTATTCCACAAATAATACCACAAAAAACAAGTATCATTAAATCATTAAAAGATAATGCGATGTGATTATTAAAACTAAGTAATCCATTTAAAATAGTTGCAGATAAAAAAGCATAAAAAGTAAATGCTATTGATGATTGATTATTTGAAAACTTTCTTACTAAAGTAATATTTATCGCCATTAGTAATGCAGAAAAAAACAAACCAAATAGACTTAATGAAAAATGAATAGTGCCAGGTCTACTAACTATTAATACGCCAATAAATCCAACTGTTACCGCTGACCATCTTCTAATACCAACTTTTTCACCTAAAAAAAAATGGGATAACATTGTTATCATTAATGGCGCACTAAATAATATTGGGTAAATTTCACTAAATGCATGTTCTCTAAATGAATAAACTACTAAAGCCCCTGAGATTAATCCGAATAATCCTCTAAGTAGCTGTATATGAATAATATCATTTTTTAGTGAGCTCCATTTGTTTAAAAAATAAAGAGTTAATAATGTTGGTATAAAACTAAAAAGACAAATATAAAAATTTATTTGAAAAACAGAATATTCATTAACTAGGTATTTTTTAATTATTGTATCTAAAATTACAAATATCGTATAACCAATAAATCCAATACTAATTCCAGATAAAACATTCATATGATTTGATTAAATAGAAGTTAATTTTTAGATCTCTTATTTCAGATTCTAATAAATAAATATTAATTTTTTCTTATTGTTTCATTATAATGTTTATTCAATTCAAACAGATGTTGATAAGCTTCATGGTCAAAATCATCTTTTGCTACTTTATCTGTTTTAAAATTATTGTAGATATCTTTTCCCCTTACACAAATAGCACTGTCATGTTTGCTTTTTAATTGTTTCATATCAGTAGAAATAAATTGAAAATTTAAACCTATTCTTCTGTCATTGCTAGAATTAGGTTGGGATGCGTGTAATGTTAGTCCATGATGAAAAGAAACTTCACCAGGTTCTAATGGACATGATACTGCATTAATTATATCAATATCTTTTACAGTTTGACCTCTAGATAAAACATTATTTTTATCTGCAGTTGAATGATGTTCTAAAAAACCATTTTTATGAGAGCCTGGTATCATTTGCATACACCCACTTTGATCATTTGCTTTTGATAAAGCAAGCCATGCACTAACTTGATTTTCATTATTATCAAAACCCCAATAGGTAAGATCTTGATGCCAACTTACATGTGTTTTTGTATTTGGTTCTTTTATTATAAAAGTCGCATTATATAATAATATATTTTTACCAATTATTTCTTCGACAAAATCGAGCAACATTTTATTTGTTGCTATTTCATACACCCATTTCATTATTGTATAAGTTTTCACGATATAATGAAGTTTACCTAGTTTTTTTTCTGAGTCTTCTAATTTATTTCTAAAAAAATTTGCTTCTTTTGCATTATAAATTTTTAATGGTGAAAAATAGCCATTTCGATCATAAAAATCTTTCATTCTTAAAATATTATTTAAATTGATTATTAATTCAATAAAAATTGACAATAAAAAAACCAATTAAACAAATAATTAATAAATCAAATATTAAAACAAATTCCATATTGGTTGTGACACTAATTCTTTATGGATAGAATACATTTACTCACTAAATATATATTGGTAGATTAGTGCCACATAATCTATGTACAAATTAATTTAGGCATAAATTGAGTTAAAAAGAGGCAAATTTATGAAAAAAATCAGTTGGATAACACACGAAGATTATGACATTCCTCTGCCTGAAAATCATAAATTTACTGCCAGTAAGTTTTCAGATTTATATAATGAATTAAAAACTTCGGATTTTTATCATCGTGCAAAAATTCTAAGCCCTCAAAAAGCAAGTGTTGATGAGGTTTCTATATGTCATGATTTAGATTACGTATTAAAAATTAAAAATGGTATCTTATCCGATAAAGAAATAAGAAGATTGGGTTTTAAATGGTCAGAAACACTTTCTAATCGTTCCTTTTTAGCAGTTAATGGAACTCTATTAACATGTAAAGAAGCGATTAAGAATGGTATAGGAAATCATTTAGCTGGTGGTACACACCATAGTCATAGAGATTTTGGTTCAGGATATTGTGTTTTTAACGATTTGGCTTATGCTTCATTACATTTAATAAGAACGCATCAAGTAAAAAAAATATTAATTTTTGACACTGATGTACATCAAGGTGATGGTACAGCTTCAATCCTTAAGAGTAATGATAAAATATTTACATGTTCTATTCATTGTAAAAATAATTTTCCATTTAGAAAATCAATAAGTAATATGGATGTTGAATTAGATGATAATTTAGAAGATGATGAGTATTTAGATATATTAAATCAAACACTTAATAGTTGTTTAAAAAATTTTAATCCTGAATTAGTAATTTTTGATACAGGAGTTGATATTCATAAGAATGATAAATTAGGAAATTTACAAATAACAACAGAAGGTCTTTTAAAAAGAGATCTTACAGTACTAGAATTTTTTAAAAATAAATCAATTCCTATTGCGACAGTAATAGGTGGTGGATATTCAAATGATAAATTAGAATTAGCTAAAAGACATAGTTTAATTTTTAAAGCTACATCAATGGTTTTTAGTTAATTACATTTAGTAATAACTACTCGTATAGACTTGTCATTATAGAGATATTCAAAACAAAAATTTTTAAACGAATTAAAATGATTATTTATAATTTTTAAATTTTTTTTATTTTGATCTAAAAAAATATATTCAAATATAATTTTTTCAACAAAATCCTTAGAAAAAATTGGCATTGTAATTATTTCGCCATCATTAAATATTGATTTTAAATAAAATACATCTGAGTCATTATCTACTTTAGAAAATGAATTCTTTTTTATGAGAAAAAGAACATTTTCGTTCCAATCATTCTTTTGAAGATCAAAAAGTATTTTTAAATCACCAAGATTTATTAATTTATTTGAATCTAAAGCGTGAGTATTTAGAGATAAAAAAATAAAACATAAAAAAAGTAATTTTCTCATAAAAACAAGTGTGAATTAAAGAACGATACTGATAGATATATTAATAATCTATTCATTTTCAAATATTTATGAAAACAAGAAATAAGGGGCTTATACTATCATTTGTTGGGGTTTTAATTCTTAGCCCAGATAGTTTATTTATTAGATTAGTAAATTTAGATGATTTTAGTTTAATATTTTATAGAAGCGCTCTACCAATTGTTACAATATTAATTTTTCTCATTTATACTTACAAAAGATCTTTTCTTAAATCATTTTATCTAATTGGTGTACCAGGGATAATCTATGCTATTCTCTATGCTATTACTCATATTTGTTTTGTATATTCAATTCAAAATACTGCTGTAGCTAATACATTGGTTTTAATTGCATCAGCTCCCATTTTTGCAGCATTATTTTCAGTTTTTATACTTAAAGAAATACCTAGTCTTTTTACATGGATAGTGATTTTAATTGCTATGCTTGCAATGATAATCATTGGAATAGGAAGCTTTACAACTACAGGATTATATGGAGATATTATGGCTCTAATTGTAGCAATAGGAATGGGTTTTAGTATGGTTCTTGTTAGATTATTTAAAAATAAAGATTTGGTACCGGCATGTTTATTAGGATGTTTAATATCAGCTCTTTATGCTCTACCATTTGGAATTAACTTTGATTTAAATAATGATCAAATTTTATTTCTTTTCATAATGTGCTTATTAATACTACCAATTCCATTTATGATTTTAACAATTTCTCCTAAATTTGCTCCAGCACACGAAGTAGCGCTAATATTTTTATTAGAAAGTGTTTTAGGTACTGCTTGGGTTTGGTTTGTTATAAACGAAATACCTCCTCTAAATACAATTATAGGGGGATCACTACTGCTTGGATCTGTTACAATATTTATTTATCAAACAACTAGAAAAACTAATTAGTTTTTTTAATCTCCTTTTTTTCTCTAATAAAAATATAAATACCACTAAATACAATCAAAGATAATCCTAGATAAATCCAAATATCAGGCAAATCACCAAAGAAGGCATATCCAACTAGTATATTTGTGGAGATCTCAAAATAGCCTAAAGGAGCTAGTTTAGAAGCTTCTCCAAGTCTTAAAGAAAGAATTATTAAAAAATGTCCTAAAGTTCCTATTGAAGCTAATGAGATGAGTAATAATAATTGTCTTAAATCCAAATTTATCCAGTAAAAAGGAACAATAAAAGATATAAAAATACAACCTACGATACCTGTAAAAAGCAAAGTAACAACAGCACTATCTGTAAAAGATAATTTTCGAGTATAAATTATATAAAAAGCGTATGAAATTCCAGCAGCAATAGCTGATAAAGATGCAAAATTAATTTCTATAAAACTTGGTCTTATGATGATCATAACACCAAAAAACCCAATCAAAACTGCAGTCCATCGATGAATTCCAACTTTT
>CABZFN010000023.1 GCA_902525035.1 uncultured Alphaproteobacteria bacterium
TTATGAATAGAATAAAAACCTTCAGCTTTTTCTTTTGTTAGTTTAATTCTTTTTTGTGCAACAATAATTAAATTATTATCTTCAATTATTTTATTTATTGCCCCTGTAATATTTCTCTTTGTCGCATCAGGTTTTATAATTGAAAAAGTCATACTCATAAAAACTCCTTTAAATCTTTAATAATTGAGCTTGTAGTTTAGTAATTTGATCTTGTCTACAATATGATTAAAATTTCAAACAAATAATTAGATTTAATTTATATAAGAAATTAAAAATAACATATTTAAATTAAGAGAATTAAAATATATCATTACGTATCAAAATGAGTGTACTGAAAGTTAAAAGAATAAATTTTTATTTATTTAATCAATTAATTAAATTTTTTTCATTAATATTATTTATATTCCTGTCAGTTTCATGGATTTTACAATTAACTAGACTGTTTACTATTACTAACTTTATACAAATAGACACATTTGATGTAGTTATTCTTTCACTATATTTAATACCTAATATAATTACTGTAATAATTCCATTTATTATTATCTTTGGATTATTATTATGTTTTAATAAGTTAAATAAAGACAATGAATTAATTGCGATATTGTCATTAGGCTTTGGATTGAAACCTTTTAAGAAAACTTTAATTATTTTTAGTTTGTTAATAATAATAATTGTAAGTTTTCTTAACTTCTACTTAGCTCCGACAATTTATAAGATATATAAAATTGAAGAATTTCAATTAAGAAATAATTTAGATTTTGATAAAATTATTTATTCAAATTTTATTAATTTAGATAAAACAACAATTCTAGATTTTAAAAAAGAGAATAATAATTACAAAGATATATTTATCAGTTTTAATGATGATAAAGAAAATATTATTTTTGCAAAAAAAGGTAAAATTTATAGTAAAGACAATTCATTTAATTTTCAATTAACAGATGGATTTAAAATTAGTTTTAATCAAGAAACTCAAATAGAAAAACTAGAATTTCAAAATTATATTCTAAATATTAAAAGCAATAGTAAAAATAATAATATTGCTGTTGATAAAAACACATTTACAATATTTGATGATTTAAATGCAAAAAATTACTTGAACATTACTTTTAAATTTATTGATATAGTTTTAATAATATTTGTTATATCAATATTTTATACTAATAATTTGAAAAGAATTAGTTTTAATTCAAAAAATAATATTTTATACAGCTTAATATGTATTAGTGTTTTAATTATCAATCAAATTTTAAAAAATTCTGATATTTTAATTATGAATTATCTTCTAATTATTTTATTAATAATATCCTTTTTATCGTTAATTTCTTTTTTTAAAAAAATATGAATAAAATTAATTTTTACTTATTTAATTTAACAAACAAGTACCTTATTATTAATTTTTTTATAATTTCAATATTTATTATATTTATAAATTTTTTGGAACTTTCACGAATTATTAAAGAGGAAGATAAAAGCTTGTTTAATTTTTTGTATTTTTCTCTACTGAAATATCCATCAATATTAAATGAAATTATACCATTTGCCACAATAATAGGTGTTGCGTTCTTAGTAAGAAATTTAATAAATAACAACGAGTTTGTATCAATGAGAAATTTAGGATATTCATTATTTGATATTTTTAAACCTATTTCAATTTCAATTTTTATAATAGGTATTTTTTTTCTATTAATTTTAAACCCCCTTGCTGTTTTCATGGAAATTAAATATGATGATAAATTAGATAAAAGAGAAAACAGTTTAAATTCAATAAAAATATCTAATAATGAAATGTGGATTAAAAATGATTTAGATAATGTTAATTCAAGCTTTATAAATATAAAAAACATTGATTTAAAAAAAATGGAAGCAAAGAATATAAAAATTCTTTTTATAAATGATTCTTCAAATATATTTAATTTAGCAAATAAGGGTCAATTTATAGAAAATATTTTTTTATTAAAAGATGTTAAGTATTTTGATATTAATAAAGAAGATTATCAAAATTTAGAGAGTTATACTCTAACCATAAATTTTAATAAAGATAATATTATTAATGCAATCTCTAAATATAAATTAGTTCCTTTTTATGAATATTTAAATCATTCAAAAACTCTTTCTAAATTTAATTTATATTCGCCAGAAATTGGACTGTATTATTTGTCTGAAATACTAAAACCCTTATTTATTGTAGTTTTAGCTTTTGTAGTAATTGGATTTACAAGCAAATTTCAAAGAAATGAAAATTTTTTCAAAGTGTTAATTGTAGCAATTTCTATTGGGTTTATTATTTTTTTATTGAAAGAAATTATTTCTAAATTGACAATTACTTTATCAATTAATTTTTTTATATCATATTTAATAATTTTTTTAATTCCACTTCTTATAGGACTCTATCAAATAATTAAAATTGAAAATGAATAAAAAAGTAATTTTTAATATTAATATTTTTTTTGTTATTTTTTTTTTAATTTTAATTCCTAATTTTAACAATGCAAAAGAAATATTAATTTATGCTGATTCAATTACTTACGATGAGCAAGAAAATATTGTTGCTCGTGGTAATGCAAAAATTTTTCAGAAAAATAAATTAATAGTATCAGATTTAATAATATATAATAAAATAGATGAAAAAATAATTTTGCCGAGCCAATTTATACTAAAAGATGAAAATAATAACTATTATGAAGGAGAGAATGGTTATTTTTACAAAAATTTAAATTTTGCAGAATTTGATAACCCTAAAATAATGCTAAATGATGGGTCAAGATTGATTGGTAATAAAATAAAGAGAGATGGTCACATTGATATAATTTCAAAAGGTGTATACTCCCCATGTAAATCTAGAATTAAAATAGCTAATTTTGTTTGTCCAACATGGCAATTAGAGGGAGAGAAAATTCTTCACGATAATAAAAATCTTTTTTTATACCAAAAACATTCTAAAATGAGACTAATAAATACCCCTATTTTTTACATTCCCTACATTGTGACTCCTTCGCCCTTAAGAAAGGATAGAAAATCAGGTTTTTTATTACCATCCCTTTCATTAAATTTTTTTGATACTAAAACATCACAATCTAATTCTTTTCCATATTATTTTAACATATCAACTGATAAGGAGTTGCTATTTACTCCTACTTTCAATTATGGAGGTGGTATAGATTCGTCACAAAGATTTAATTTTGATTATAATCAAATTCTTTCAGGTGGAAACTTTAAAAGTGATTTAACTTTTGATTCGAATTTTGAAAATGAAAATAATAATAAATGGTTGAATGATGCAAGTTTAATTACAAAATACAATAAAAATTTAAACAAAAATTATAGAATTAAATTTGACTCAGCTATAGAAACATCAAAAAGTTATATACAAAGAACAAAACCAAATGACAAACTAAGTTATACAAATTCCCTGTCAACAAATTTGAATATTGAAGGATTTAATTTAATAAAATTAGATGATCAATTAAGTCTTAAACTAAATTTTTATCAAACTAATCAGGAAAATGAAGATAATAAAACAATTCCTATTGTTTTGCCAAAAATAAAATATTTTTCAGGATATACATATAAATTTGGAAATTTACATAATTATACTCTAGAATTTTATAATATATTCAGAGAAAAAGGCACTGAAGTTCATTCAAAAAATCAACAAAAAATTTCACATAAATATAACGTAAAAAAAGAACTTTTAAGTTTTAATTCAAAAATATCTTTAGATGCTGAAATTTATAATCAAGCCTTTAACACTGAAGATAAGCTTATCAATAATAATAATTATAAAACAGGTACATATTATAGATTTTTTCCCATATTTGGTATTTCAACTGAAACACCTTTTAAAATTAATGAGTATTTTCCAGATATAACATTTAATCCTAAGATCAATTTAGTTGTTTCACCAGGGGCTTCAAATAGCAATCGTATATCAAATGAGGATTCAACTAACAATGATTTCAGTATTGAAAATATTTATCGGCTTAATAGGTTTACTGGAAACGATAAAATGGATAATTCCAAAAGAATAACTTATGGGTTAAATTCTTACACAGAATATTTTAAGTCTTCAATTTCACAAACATATGAGTTTACAAAGAACAGTAATTTTCATAAAATGCAAGGAAATGATGATAATCTAAGTGATTTGCTTGGTTCATTAGAATATTTAAAAGATGATGAAGTATCTTACAATTTTAGATATGATTTAGATGATTCATATTTAAAAGAACAAAGTATTAGTTATAAATCTGATAAAAATATAGGAAGTTTTAAGTTATCCTATTTAGATCAAAATTCAAAAGTAAATAACATCGTTACAAAGGATACTGAGACTATAAACTATTCATTCTTAAGTAAAAAATTTGCAGACTTTTCAAAAATGAAATTCACAGGTCTTTATGATCTTAAAGAAGAAATAAATAAAGAATATACCATTGGATATAGTTATTTTGATGACTGTTTTGGTATAAATATAGATTTTAGTAGGAAATCCTATAAGGAAGATAATTTAAAACCACAAGATATCTTAACATTAATGTTTTCATTCAAAAATATTGGAAGTTATAAGTCATCTAATTTAGCTGTATCTGAAAATGATAAACAAGATATAGAATGGGAAAATTTAAATATAGAAAATGATAAATTTGAAAATAATCAATAATTTTTTATTAAAAAATATATTAATACTATTTATTTCTTTGTTTTTTTTAAAGAGTTTATTTAGCAACGATAATAAAATCATTTTTAAAATTAACGATAAAGCTTTTACAACATTCGATTATCAAATGAGAATTCAATATTTAGATTTTGTTGGAAATAATGAAGATTTAAATGATGAAGTTATTATTAATGATTTTATATCAGCTAATATTTTTTATGAATATTATTTAAAAAATTTTATGAACAAAACTAATTATGAAAAAAAAATAAACGAAATTTTTGCAAATATTGAAGATATTAACAAAAAAAATAATAAAAAATATAATTATAAAATAAATAAACAAAATATAATTCTAAATATAAAATTAGATTATATTAGAAAAATAATTTTAGAAAATATACTTAATTCAAATATTGATGATCTTAACATATCTAATGAAGTCATAGACCTTTTATATAATTTTAAACTTAGATATATTAATTTTGCAATAAAAGATGATGATGAAGAAATAAAAACAAAAATTTATAAAAAAGAAAATATGAATATTGATTCAATTATATCAATTCTTAATAAAAAGAACATTGAATTTTTTTTAAAAGAAAAAGAAATTAATAATATAAATGCATTGGATAAAAGAATTAAAAGTGAAATTTTATCTAATGGAAATAATATTTTTATCCAAAAATTTGATCAAATTTCAATAATTTTTATAGAAAAAGAATTTGAAACATTAAATGGATTAGTTGCAAACATATACAGTGTTAGATCAAAAAATAAAATTGATAACGAAAGTTTAAAATGTAATAACTTAATAACAACAAATAAATTTGATGTTATTAAGAAAGAATATAAATTTATAAATTTGAATAATGAATTAAAAAATAATCTTGTAAATATTAATGATTATGTAAACTTTTTAAATGATAATGAACATGTATATATAGTACTATGTGATATAAAATTTGATAAAGAAATCTTAAATAATTTCAATATGAATAAATTAATTAATACAACTATAACAGATATTGAAAAAAAATTTATAAATAAATACGCTAGAATCTATAATCTAATAAAATTAAATGTCTAAATTAATTGGTATTACTATAGGTGATATAAATGGGATAGGAATAAAAATACTAATAGATACATGGAAAGAAAATAAAATAAAAGATTTTATTTTATTTACTGACTATATTGTATTAAAAAAAATTTTGAGAAAATCAAATTATAAATTAAAATTAAATTTAATTCACAAAATCAATAAAAAAGATTCACAAAATATGAAATTAATTAAAGGTAAAATTAATGTTTATTCATATAGAAGTACCTCTTTGGAAGATAATACAATTAAATCATTAAAATTTGGTTATGAATTTTGTAAAAAAAAAATTTGTATTGGCTTATTAACACTTCCTATAAGAAAGGATTTGATAATAGATAATATAGATAAAAATTTTACTGGACACACTGAATATTTTCAAAAAATTGATAATAAAAAACATTCTAATATGATCCTTTATAATAAAAAAATTTTTATTTCTCCTTTAACAACTCATATTAAATTAAAAAATGTCACGAAAACTATAGCAAAAAAAGATTTTATTTTTAAACAAATCTATAATTTAAACAAATGTTTAAAATATGACTTTAATATAAAATATCCTAAAATAATAATATCAGGATTGAATCCACATGCAGGTGAAAATGGTAGAATAGGAAAAGAAGAAATTAAATATATTTTACCCTCACTAGAAAAATTAAAAGAAAATAAAATAAACATAGATGGCCCAGTATCCGCAGATAGTATTTTAATTAAAAGCAATCTTGAGAATTATAATTGTTTTGTTTTTATTTATCATGATCAAGCATTAATTCCATTTAAATTGCTTAGTCAATTCACTGGTGTAAATTACACTGGAAATTTAAGCATAATAAGAACTTCACCAGATCATGGAACAGCATATAATTTATTAAATTCCAATAATATTTCTAAAAAATCTTTTTTAAATTGTTATAAATTAATAAATAAAATTTATAAAAATAGAAAGATGAATGATAAAAGCTAAAAGATCTTTAAGTCAAAATTTTCTAATAGATAAAAATATTTGCAAAAAAATAATAAATGCCACAAAAATAACAAATAAAACAGTATTAGAAATTGGACCAGGTCAAGGTTTTCTAACTGATTTTATTTTAGAAAAAAAACCAAAAAAATTAATTGTTATCGAAAAAGATATCAAACTATCAAAAATACTTAAAGAAAAATACAAAATAAATAAAAATGTTGAAGTTATTGAAAAAGATATACTTAATTATGAATTAGATAATTATGATAATTTGATTTTAATTTCAAATTTACCATATAATCAAAGTACTAAAATAATTTTGTATTTATTTAATTATAAAAATAATATTACTGAAATGATTTTTATGATACAAAAAGAAGTTTCCTTAAAATTTGATTATAATCTTTCAAACATGAATAAATATAAATTTTTAACAAAAATGGTATCAACTTATTATAGATGTTTTGATGTATCGGCAAAAGTATTTGTTCCAAAACCTAAAGTTACATCAACAGTTGTAAAATTCGTATTTAACAATAGAAAAATTAATTTAGGGAAAGCAATTAAATTCAGTAATTTAATTTTTAAAAATATTAGAAAAAAAATTAGTAACAATATTGGAATTAATAAGCATACTAAATTATTAAATAAAAGAGTTAATGAGTTATCAATAGAAGATTTATTGAAAATTTATAATTCTTTTCAATTTTAAAGAGAGAGTTTTTTTTTGATTTTCTAATAATTCATTATATTCAATTATTTTTTTAATTTCATTAACTGTTTTTTGAACATTTTGATTAATTAGTACATATTTGTATTCTGTATAATGTTTCATTTCTTCAAAAGCATAGGAAAGCCTTAAGTTTATTTCTTTATGATTATCTCTTCCTCTTTTTATCAACCTTCTTTTCAATTCTTTTTTTGATGGTGGTAATATAAAAAAATCAATGATATTTTTTTTTCCATAATAGTTTCTTATTTTTCTTGCTCCCTTCCAATCAATATCAAATAATAAATGTTTTTTATTTCTTTTCGATTTCTCAATATTTAAAAAAGGGGAACCATATAGATTATTAAAATTTTTAGCTGTTTCTATAAAATAATTATTTTTTTTAAGTTGTTCAAATTTTTTTTTAGTAACAAAATAATAATCTTTTCCATTTATTTCATTTAATCTTTTATTTCTTGAAGTAAATGAGATTGAGAGGTTTAAATTTTTCATTTTTTTTATCAATAATTTACATAGTGTGGTTTTACCGGCACCTGATGGTGAAGATATTATTATTAATTTACTTATTTCTATACTCATTTAATTTATTTTTATGATCATTATAATTTTTTGAAAATATATGCCTTTTTAATGATTTATTATAAAAATAAAACAAAAAATCAGATTTATAATTTTCAAATATTATATCTAACGTTTTTTTACCAACATATGAAATGGGCTTTGGTGGCAGGCCATCATTAGTATAAGTATTGTACGGGTGTTGTATTTTTAAATCTTTTAACAATAGTTCTCTTTTTAAATTATATTTTCCATTTGTTATTGCAAAAATAACAGTGGCATCTATCTGCAATCTCATATTTTGATTTAATCTATTAAAAATAACTGATGAAATTTTTCTTTTATCTTCAAGATCTAAACCTTCTTTTTCGATTAAAGAGCCAATTATCATAATCTTCTTATCTTGAAATAATTTATATATTTTATTATTTTTATATTTTTTAAAATATTTTTCTTTAGTTAATATAAGGTGATCTAAAAAAGTTTTAAAACTGGTATTTTGGTTAAAGTAATATGTATCAGCTATTATATCTTCATATGGAATAGTAGAAAAATCTTCAAAATGTTTTTTTAACTCTAAATTTAATTCTTTATTTGACCAACCTTCTACAATGGTTAATTTTTTTAAAATATTTCCTGGTTTTGTAACTATATTAATAAATT
>CABZFN010000024.1 GCA_902525035.1 uncultured Alphaproteobacteria bacterium
AAGAGAATGCTAGAATAGAAATAGATTATTTTTTTGAAAAAAATGAAATTATTACTTAATTAGAACAACGAAAATATAATAACTAAAATTATTGCCACAAAAATAATTGTATAAATTGTTAATTTATTAAAAGTTTTCCATGTTTGCGCCTTATCTTTAGCTATATTATCTTTATTATAATCCATCGTATATATATTAATTAATATAAATCTAATTGCAATAATTTAATGAATAAATTTATTTTATTTTTACTTTTGATTTTTTTCTGCAAATATTCTTTTCCTAAAGATTTATTTGAAACTTCATATTATGATGTTGAATTTATATCAAATAATATTCAAGATGATAAAATAAGCAAAATAAATGAAATTAAAAAAGAAAGTCTATTAAATATATTTGAAAATACCTTAAGCTATAAAAATTATATTAAAGTAGAAAGTTACCTTTCAGGAGATTTAATCAATTCTTTGATAAAAAATATAACAATAAATGAAGAAAATATTATAAATAATAAATATGTATCAAAAATAAAAGTTAATTTCGATAAAACAAAAATAATTAAATTTTATAGGCAAAATAAATTATCTTATATTGAATATTTACCAAATGAGTTTTTATTAATTGTATATGAGGAAAATGAAATCAATCACAATCTTTTTACAAAAAATAATTCCTATTATTTATATTATAAAGAAAATCTAATATCTAACAATTTTTTTAAACTGCCAAATTTAGATATTAATGATAGGTTTATATTGAGAAAAGAGGATTTAAAAAATATAGATTTAAAAAAAATAAGAAACTTTTTGAGAAAATACAATTTATTAAATGCATCTATAATTTTAGCCTATACGGATAAGGGAAATGTAATATATGATTTTATCTTGTATTCAGATGGAAAAATTATAAATAAAAAATTAGATTTTAGCAATTCACAATTAAATGAATTTTTTGTTTTTTTAGAAAATGAAACTATAGATAATTGGAAGAAATTAAACCAAATCCAAAATGACACTCTAAATGTTATAAATTGTAAAATAAATTATTTTAATATGTTTGAGCTTAATGAAATTAGAAATAATTTAAATAATATATCCATTATACAAAATTTAAAAATCAAATCTTTATCCTTTCAAAATATTGATTACGAGATCTTTTTTTATGGTAATTTAAAAATACTATTCAATTTTTTTGATTTGAATAAATTAAATACTAAAGATGTTAACAATCAATGTATTATTAAATTAAAATGATAAAACAAAAAAGTTTTAAATATAAATTCAATCACGAATTTAATGAATATAATTTTTTTGTTAATAGGACCAATAATTATGCCTTTGATAGATTAATAAATTATAACTCACAATTATCATTTTTGTATGGACCAAATAAATCTGGAAAATCATATCTTGCACAAATTTGGTTATTAAAAAATTACAGTATTGAATTAAAAAATAATTTTGAAAGTCTTTTAGATAATAAGAGAAACCTATTGATAGATAATTTAATTAGATTTGATCAAGAAAAAATTTTTCATATTGTAGATTATTGTATTTTAAATAATTTAAAATTACTAATTACATCAGATATTAAAATTAATGAAATAAAATTTCAATTTAAAGATTTATCATCTCGTCTTAAAACATTTACAAATTTAGAAATATATAACCCTGATGATGAAATGCTTTTAGCTATTCTTACAAAACTACTGATAGATAAGCAATTTATTATTAATTCAAATGAAATCTTTGAATATATTTTGAGAAGGGTTGATAGAACTTATAAAGGTATTAATGAAATTGTAAATAAACTAGATATATTATCACTAGAAAAAAAAAGGCAATTAACAATACCATTAATAAAAGAAATACTGTAGATGGATCAAAAATATGAATAAATATAGATCCCATTTATGTTCTGATTTATCTATTAAAAACTTAGGTAAAAAAGTTACTTTATCTGGTTGGGCCGATACAATTAGAGATCATGGAAATTTAATATTTATAGATTTAAGAGATAATTATGGAATTACACAGTGTGTAATTGATGGAACTCATTCTCTTTTCCATGAAATAAGTAAATTAAGTAATGAAAGTGTTTTAACAATTATTGGTGAAGTTGTTAAAAGATCTGATGAAACAATAAACAAAAATCTTCAAACAGGTGAAATTGAAATACAGATAGAAGACTACAAAATTTTATCTAAATCTGAAATTCTACCTCTACCTGTAAATTCTGATATTGAATATGGAGAAGAAATTAGATTAAAGTATAGATTTTTAGATTTAAGAAGAAACAAATTACACAAAAACATTATATTGAGAAACAAAATAATATCAGACTTTAGAAGAAAAATGATTGATAGAGGCTTTATAGAATTTCAAACTCCAATTCTAACTTCATCATCTCCAGAGGGAGCAAGAGATTATTTAGTCCCATCTAGGATACATCAAGGTAAATTTTATGCTCTTCCTCAAGCACCTCAGCAATTTAAACAATTATTAATGATTGCAGGATTTGATAAATATTTTCAAATTGCACCATGTTTTAGAGATGAAGATAGTAGAGCAGATCGTTCTCCTGGAGAATTTTATCAATTAGATTTTGAAATGAGTTTTGTGACACAAGATGATGTATTTAATGCAATCGAGCCAGTTTTATTTGAAGTATTTGATGAAAATAAAAAAAGCAAAGAAATCATTGTAAGTCCGTATCCATTTAGGAGAATACCTTACAAAGAGTCAATGGAAGTTTATGGCTCTGATAAGCCTGATTTGCGAAATCCACTTGTTATAGATGATTATACAAATGTATTTAAAGGTTCAAATTTTAAAATATTTAGCAACCAAATAGAAAAAGGATCAGTTGTTAAGGGAATAATTGTTAAAAATACTGGCGATGAACCTAGAAGTTTCTTTGATAAATTAAATAATTGGGCAAGAGAAGAGGGTGCAGCTGGATTAGGCTATATCTCATTTACAGAAAATAGTTTTAAAGGTCCTATCGCAAAGAATTTAAATGAAGATCAACTATTATTATTAAAACTTGAAGAAAATGACTCAATATTTTTCATTTGTGATAAATTAAAAGAAGCTCAATTATTTTCTGGTAAAGTAAGAGAGAAAATTTGTAATGATTTAAATTTACTTAATAAAAATTCTTTCGAATTTTGTTGGATAGTTGATTTTCCAATGTATGAAATTGATGAAAAGACTAATAAAATACAATTTAGTCATAATCCTTTTTCAATGCCTCAAGGTGAAATGGAAGCTTTAGAAATAAAAGATCCTCTTGATATAAAAGCGTATCAATACGATATTGTGTGTAATGGCGTAGAGTTATCTTCTGGCGCAATTAGAAATCATAAACCAGAAATAATGTATAAAGCCTTTGATATAGCTGGATATTCGAAAAAAGACTTAGAGGAAAAATTTTCAGGGATCCTCAATGCTCTTAAGTTCGGAGCACCTCCTCACGGAGGTAGTGCACCGGGTATTGATAGAATTGTTATGTTACTTGCTGATGAACCAAACATTAGAGAAGTAATTGCATTTCCAATGAATCAACAAGCTATGGATTTAATGATGGATGCCCCTGCAAGTATCGATAAAGAAAGATTAGAAGAATTAGGTATTAAATTAATAGATAAAAATTAATCCTGTTCCAAAAATTGCAATAATTGTTCCCCCCCATGCCCCATAAGAGGGTATTTTTTTTGTTAATATCCAAAGAAGTAATAATATCATTATTGGACTAGTTGAAGATAAAGTTGCAACAATACCTGCATCAGCTTTTTGTAATGCGATTAAAAGTAAACTCATACCTAAGGCCATTCCTAAAAAGCCGCTAATAATTGATTGGTAAATAATTTTTGCTGTAAGATTAACTTTTGTATTAAAAACTTGATAATTTAAAAAAAATGTAAATGATAAAAAAATACATGAAATTGTTGTTCTAATTGCAGCTGAAGCTATTGGATCTGCTCCATCTGATAATATAGGTTTCATCATAACCAAACCAATTGCTTGGCACAATGCAGCTCCAATGGATAATATTATTCCTACATAAATTGATCCCTCTATTGTTTCCCATCTATGTTCAGATCCTTTTTTGTCTCCATAGGAAATTGCAAAAATAACACCAAAAAAAACAACAAAACATCCAATAATACTTATAGTTGAAGTAAGTTCATTTAGAAAAAAAATATTAATTACTACAGTAAAAGGAGCAGCTAACGAAAATAAAATATTATTCCTTCTAGGTCCAATTTTTTGCAAAGCAATAAACAATAAAGTATCACCCAAGAATATCCCTACAATTCCCGAAATTATAATAATAATTAAATAATCAAAGCTAATTGAGCTCCAGGTATTTATATAAAATGTATAAGCAATTAACATTATAGATACAAAAAATAATCTAAGACGATTAAAGGCCAAACCTCCAATAGTTCTTGTAACATCTGCTGATATTAAAGATGCTACTGCCCAACAAAGTGCAGCAGCCATTGCAATAAAGTAATAATTGATCACATTATTTATTAAAATAAACTTAAAATAAATTTAATAGGTATTGATAAATACTCACCTAAAAGATGTTCTTGTAATGCAAATCTTTTGATTAATCCTGTAGCTCTTAATATTGCATATATTACTAAAGCCCATAAATAAAATCCAAAAATAAAATTTATGTATGATATTATTTTTTTAAATTTGTTATAATAATTCATATGAAACCTAAATATTGGAATAAAGGTAAATCTTATCTATCAAATAAAGATAAAGTTTTGAAGAAATTAATTCAAACTTATAAAAATGAATATTTAAATATAAATTCTAATTATTTTCACTCTTTAATAAATTCGATTATCGGTCAACAAATATCAGTATCAGCAGCTGATTCGATGAAAACTAAATTTTTTAAACTCAAAAGAAATATAACACCACAAACTGTATCTAAATTACGTACTACAGATTTAAGAAAATGTGGTCTATCTAGACAAAAAATTTTGTATATAAGAAATATTTCTAAATTTTTTTTACAAAATAAGAAATTCATAAAAAATATCAATAAATCTTCTGAAGAAGAAATTTATAATAATTTAATTGAAATAAAAGGAGTAGGGAATTGGACTATTCATATGTTTTTGATGTTTAGTTATGGAAGTTCAAATATTTTTCCAACAGGTGATTTAGGCTTTTTAAAAGCTATTTCAAAACTTTATAAAGTTCAACTTCCTATAAGTGAAAGAAAACTTAAATTGCTCTATAAAAAATGGAGTCCATATAGTTCACAAGCCACATGGTATTTATGGAGATCATTAGATCCCATTCCAGTTAATTATTGATATTTGCTCCTTGTTCTATCCAAACTTTTAATATCTCTCTTTCATTTTTAGTAATTCCAGTAAGATTATTCGGAGGCATAATTTCAGCATCAATAGCCTGAGCCTTGATTAATTTTATATTATTTACAATATCTTGAGCCGTATCATATACCACTCCTTTTGGTGCCGCTTCAATACCTTCATAAGTTGGATATTTGGCATGACATGTTCCACATCTGTATTTAATTATATTTTGCACTTCATTGAAACTTACTAATTCTAAAGAAAGAGATGCATTTGCATCTTTTTTTTCAAATATTGAAAGACTACTAAAAGTCATTAAAAAAAACATGATTAAACCAGCTGATGGTAAAATCCAAAATTTATATTGTTTTTTATTTCTTAAATTAAAGTAATGGCGAGTTAAAATGCCAGCTATCGATATAACAGCTAAAATTAACCAATTATTTACTGCCCCATACGTAAAAGAAAAATGTGAGCTAATCATGATAAATAAAACAGGTAGTGTAAAATAATTATTATGTATTGATCTGTTTTTTGCTTCTAATGAAAGATTTAAATTTGGTTTTTGATTGTTTTCAGCTGATGAAACAAGATTTCTTTGTGCAGGAATAATTACTCTAAATACATTGGCAGCCATAATGGTGCCAATAATTGCTCCAACATGTATGTATGCAGCTCTTGATCCATAAATTTGAGTCAAAAAATAACTTAATAATACAAATAATAAAACACCAGTTGCAATCAAAGTTTGTTCATTATCTTTTAAAACATTTTTACAAAGATAATCATATAGAAGCCAAGATCCTATAAGTAAGAATATAGATATTAATATTGCTTGAAAGGGTGTTAATATAATACCGCTTGCTCCCAACATCATAGAGCTTGCATTTAAATAATAAACTAAAATAAGTAGCACAAAACCACTTATCCAAGTTGCATACGCCTCCCATTTAAACCAATGAAGAACTTTTGGAAGTTTTTTAGGAGGTCCTTTTAATTTTTCAATTCTATAAAACCCACCTGAATGAACAGACCATAAATAACCATCTAGGTGTTTAAAATCTGGATCATCTCTTTCCAGTCTACTATCTAGCCAATTAAAATAAAATGATGTTCCAATCCATGCTACACCAACAATTATATGAACCCATCTAACAATTAAATGCAACCACTCAGAATATACCGCAAATAAAGTTTCCGTTGGAACTCCTAAATTATAAAAAGCTGCAGTAAAAGCTATAACTATTGTAGTTGCAATTACAATATAGAGCCTTTGTTCTTTAGATTTTAAACCTGAAAATGCCCCAAGGATAAAAAATAATAATAATCCTAATAATGCTGATGCTGGTAGTGACAAAAGTAAATTATGAAAAAAGGTTTGGAAGTCATAAGATTGAACTGGTGCAACAATTTTAAGAAACAATTCCATATTAATATCTTATTTTATTTTCTTCTTTTTCCCAAATATTAAATGCTTTTATTGCCTTGTCACGTGATAATTGACTGATAGGAATTTTTCTCTCTTTCATTTCTAGTGATAGTTCATCATAAATAAACTTGTCATCAAATTTAATTTTTGCAGCATCTTCTCTTGAATTACCATAATATACTTTGTCTATACGTGACCAATATATAGCACTCAAGCACATAGGACATGGTTCGCAACTGGAAAATAATTCACAACCTTCTAAGTTAAAGGTATTTAATTTTTGACAAGCATTTCTAATAGCAACAACTTCAGCATGAGCAGTAGGATCATTGTTAAATGTTACTCTATTTACTCCTTCTGCAATAATTTTATTTTCTTTTACAATAACACATCCAAAAGGACCTCCATTATTTTTGATATTATCAATTGATAGTGAAATAGCTCTTTTCATAAAATCAATGTTTGTCATATAACTTCTTTGATTTTTTTATTTGATAAATGTTTTAAGCTATTTTTTATTGATATTATTCTTGCAATTATTGAGAAAGCTATTTCATTTGGATCTTTTGAATTACCAATATCAATTCCAATTGGACACTCAATTTTCTCAACTATTGATTTATTATGCCCATTATCGATTAATCTTTTATAAAACCTTTTTTTCTTTGTAAGAGATCCAATTAAACCAACAAAAGTATTATTTTTTTTCAAAATTTCATTTAATATTTTTAAGTCATAATCATGACTGTGAGTTAAGACTATAAAATAAGAATTATCTTCTAGTTTTGAAACAATTTCCCAAGGTTTTTTCGAAAGTAAATAATTTATATCTTTGATATTTGTCATTTTTAAATAATCTTCTCTGGAATCAATTATAAAAGTATTAAAATTAATATTTTCTAATTTAGAAATTAACGCTTGACCAATATGTCCTGATCCAAAGACATATAAGTTAGATTTAACATCATTAACAAAATTTTCATTTTTTAATGCATCTTTGGAATTATTATGTAAGCTTAAATTAACTTGTACGTATCCACCACAACATTGTCCAATTCCTGGACCAAGTGGAATATTCATTACTTTATTTGCTATATTATTATTAAATATTAATTTTCTTGCTTCATCTATAACTAAATATTCTAAGTTTCCGCCACCAATAGTTCCAAAGACAGTATCTGTTGAGATTAATATAAAATCATTTAAATTATTAGGTGATGATCCTTTAGCTTCAGTAATTTTGGCTTTTACTATTTTATTGTTAAATTTTAAATTTTTACTTAATTTTTTAAGATACATTTTAATTCAAACTTTTTAATATATTTTCAGCAGTTGCAGGTGCAATTAAATTTTCAGAATTTTTACCATTACTAGCATTATAGACTGCATCTTTTAATGCGACAAAACTTGAAATTGCTAACATAAATGGAGGTTCTCCAACAGCTTTAGAGCGATTAATAACCTTTTCTGTATTGT
>CABZFN010000025.1 GCA_902525035.1 uncultured Alphaproteobacteria bacterium
AGCCGTTTTTATTTGGGTGTTTAGCTCAGTTGGTAGAGCATCTCGTTTACACCGAGAGGGTCGGGAGTTCAAGTCTCTCAACACCCACCATGCGCGGGAGTAGTTCAGCTGGTTAGAACGCTGCCCTGTCACGGCAGAGGCCGCGGGTTCGAATCCCGTCTCTCGCGCCACTTATTTCAGTGTTTTTTGTGAACTAAAGTCGCAACGAGACACGTTGTTATTGTTGAATAAATTGTTAAATACATTACTAATTTAATTGTGAGATTATAGTGTCTGAGTTTCTATTTGAATATTTACCAATATTAATTTTTATATTTATTGCTTTGGCATTGGCTGTTGGGATGACTTTATTATCTTTTGTAGTTGGAGACTCTCAACCGGATCAAGAAAAATTATCTGCTTATGAGTGTGGATTTGAAGCTTTTGACGATGCTCGTGGAAGATTTGATGTAAGATTTTATTTAGTAGCAATCTTATTTATTATCTTTGATTTAGAAGTTGCTTTCTTGTTTCCATGGGCAATAACACTTGGTAAAATTGGATTGTTTGGTTTTTGGTCAATGATGATTTTCCTGACTGTTTTAACTATAGGTTTTATTTATGAATGGAAAAAAGGGGCTTTAGAATGGGAGTAGATGAAGCAAAAAAAATTGTTGATGATACTCTAAATACAGAATTATCTTCTAAAGGTTTCTTAGTCGCTAGCTACGATAAAATTCTTACTTGGGCTAGAACTGGTTCCTTATGGCCAATGACATTCGGATTGGCATGTTGTGGAGTGGAGATGATACATTCATACATGGCAAGATATGATCTTGATCGTTATGGCGTAATACCTAGAGGCAGTCCAAGACAATCTGATGTAATGATAGTTGCCGGTACCCTAACTAATAAAATGGCTCCAGCTTTAAGAAAGGTCTATGATCAAATGCCAGAACCTAGGTGGGTAATATCAATGGGTTCCTGTGCAAATGGTGGCGGATATTATCATTACTCGTATTCAGTAGTTAGAGGCTGTGACAGGATAGTCCCCGTTGATGTTTATGTACCAGGATGCCCTCCAACAGCAGAAGCATTAGTTTACGGAATTCTTCAATTACAAAAAAAAATAAGAAGAGAAAATAAATTTAAAAGATAAATTTACATGCTTAAAATTCTAAATAAAATAAATGGTATAAATAATGTTAAAGAAAATAATAATTTGTTAGAAATAGAATTTGACAAAACTAATATTTTAAAAATATTTAATCAGTTAAAAGATAATGTTAATCTCAATTTTAACCAATTGTTGGATATTACTGCCGTTGATTATCCATCAAGAGAATTTAGATTTGATTTGATTTATATCTTACAAAGTCTTTCAAAGAATAAGAAAGTTATCCTAAAAACTTTAATTAAAGAAAATGAAAACATAGAATCTATTACTAACATTCACAAATCTGCCGATTGGTATGAAAGAGAATGTTATGATTTATTTGGAATAGAGTTTATCAATCATCCTGATTTAAGAAGAATAATGACAGATTACAATTTTGAAGGCTATCCACTGCGCAAAGATTTTCCTTTAACTGGACATACAGAAGTTCGCTATGATGATCTTGAAAAAAAAGTTATTTATGAGCCAGTTAAGTTGACTCAAGAATTTAGAAATTTTGATAGTGAATCACCTTGGGAAGGGATGGAAAACAAACTTTTTGGTGATGAAAAATCTACTGGTGAAGATTAAATGAAAGAGGTAGAACTAAATACAACAACAATCAACTTTGGACCACAACATCCAGCTGCTCATGGTGTTTTACGATTAGTAGTTGAGCTCGAAGGAGAAGTAGTTCAAAGAGCAGAGCCACACATCGGTTTACTGCATAGGGGAACAGAAAAATTAATTGAATATAAGACTTATCTTCAGGCTGTCCCTTATTTTGATAGACTTGATTATGTTTCACCTATGTGTCAAGAGCATGCTTTTGCATTAGCTACAGAAAATCTTTTAGGTATAGATGTTCCTGAAAGAGCAAAATATATTCGTGTAATTTTTGCAGAAATTACTAGAATACTTAATCATTTATTAAATATACCTGCCTATGCTGCTGATATTGGTGCAGTTACACCATTCCTATGGTGCTTTGAAGAAAGAGAAAAACTCTTAGAATTTCATGAAGCTGTATCTGGTGCAAGATTTCATGCAGCCTATTTTAGACCTGGAGGTGTTCATCAAGATATGCCAGAAGGTATGGAAGATAAATTATTCGAACATTTTAAAACTCTTCCAAAATTTATTGATGATCTTGAAAGCTTGCTAACTAATAACAGAATATTAAGACAAAGATCAGTTGACATTGGCATTATTTCAAAGGCTGAAGCAATTGAATGGGGCTGCTCAGGTCCTGTTTTAAGAAGTACCGGTGTTGCGTGGGATCTAAGAAGATCTCAACCTTATGATGCTTATGATCAAGTTGATTTTGAGGTTCCTGTTGGGAAAAAAGGTGATTGTTTCGATCGATATTTGGTGCGAATAGAAGAAATGAGACAAAGTATTAGTATTATTAACCAATGTTTGAATAAAATTAAACCAGGCCCAATATCAATTGAGGATAATAAAATTACACCGCCAAAAAGAAATCAAATGAAAAAATCAATGGAAGCCTTAATTCATCACTTTAAACTTTTCACTGAAGGTTACCGTGTTCCAGCTGGTCAAGTTTATAGTGCTGTAGAAGCTCCAAAAGGTGAATTTGGAGTTTATCTAGTATCTGATGGATCTAGTAAACCATATAGATGTAAAATTAGAGCACCAGGTTTTGCACACCTTCAAACGCTGGATCATTTATCTAAAGGACACTTAATGGCTGACATAGCTGCTATACTTGGAAGCTTAGATATTGTTTTTGGAGAGATAGATAGATAATGCATCATCCTGGCACAAATAATAAAGTATATAAAAAAATTAACGATAACTTTGAATGGTCATCAGATAATTTTAAAAAAATTTCTGAAATAATAAAAAAATATCCATCAAACCGCATTCAAAGCGCAGTTATTCCCTTGCTTGATTTAGCGCAAAGACAAAATAATGGATGGCTTAGTAAGAACTCAATGGAAAAAGTAGCTGAAACACTAAGTATGTCTTATATAAGGGTGTTGGAAGTAGCTACATTTTATTCAATGTTTAACCTAGAACCTATTGGTAAAAATTTTGTCCAAATTTGTCGAACAACACCATGCTGGCTAAGAGGAAGTGATAAACTTTCTAAAGTTGCACAAGAAATTTGTGAAACCAATATTGGTGAAACAAGTGACGATAAAAAATTCTCAGTTGTTGAAGTTGAATGCTTAGGTGCATGTTGTAATGCTCCTATGGTTCAGATCAATGATGATTATTATGAAGATTTAGATGAAGAGAGTTTTAAAAAAATACTTCAGGATTTAAAAGATAATAAATCAATCAAAGTAGGCTCACAAATTGGGAGACAATCATCACAACCTGAAAGAAAATTTGATGCTTAAGGAAAAAGATAAAATTTTTAAAAATTTGTACGGTTTCGAAGACTGGAAACTAGAAGGTGCAAAAAAAAGAGGTATTTGGTCAAATACTAAAGAACTTATTAAAATGGGTAGCGAAAAAATTGTTGATGAAATTAAAAATAGTCAATTAAGAGGAAGAGGAGGGGCAGGTTTCCCTGCAGGACTAAAGTGGTCATTTATGCCAAAAGACTCTGGAAAAGATCATTACCTAGTTGTTAATGCAGATGAGTCAGAACCAGGTACGTGTAAAGATCGAGAGATTATGAGAAATGACCCACATCTTCTTTTAGAGGGTTGTTTAGTTGCTGCCTTTTCAATGCATGCTCATACTTGCTATATTTACATAAGGGGTGAATATTATTCCGAATCTTCTAATTTACAAAAAGCCATAGACGAAGCTTACGCAAATAATTTAATTGGTAAAAATGCATGTGGTTCAGGATGGGATTTTGACATTTATCTTCACAGAGGAGCAGGAGCATATATTTGTGGTGAAGAAACTGCTTTACTGGAAAGTTTAGAGGGTAAAAAAGGTCAGCCTAGATTAAAGCCTCCTTTTCCTGCTGGCGCAGGTTTATATGGATGTCCTACAACAGTCACAAATGTTGAAACAATTGCTGTTTCGCCGACGATTTTAAGACGTGGTTCAAAATGGTTTGCTAATTTAGGTAGTGCAAATAATACTGGCACAAAAATTTTTAGTATCTCAGGACACGTAAATAACCCATGCAATGTTGAAGAAGAAATGGGTATACCTCTAAAAGTTCTCATTGAAAAACATGCGGGTGGAGTAATTGGTGGTTGGGATAATTTATTAGCTGTAATTCCTGGGGGTGCAAGTGTGCCATTACTGCCTAAGTCTATTTGCGATACTGTTAAAATGGATTTTGACAGCCTCAAAGAAGTTCAAAGCGGATTAGGAACCGCAGCTGTTATTGTAATGAATAAATCAACAGATATTGTTGAGGCAATAGCCAGATTATCACATTTTTATAAGCATGAAAGTTGTGGTCAATGTACACCTTGCAGAGAAGGTACTGGATGGATGTACAGAATGATGGAAAAAATGATTTATGGAAATGTTGAGCATCAAGATATTGATAAAATTTTAGATGTGACTAAGCAAATTGAAGGTCATACTATTTGCGCTTTAGGTGATGCTGCTGCTTGGCCTATTCAAGGTTTGTTTAGACACTTTAGGCCTGAAATTGAAAAAAGAATACAAGAAAGAAACAGAAGAGTAGCCTAGTGCCAAAGATAAAAATTGATAATAAAGAATACGAATTTGAAAACGGCATGACCGTAATGCAAGTTTGTGAACAAGCAGGAACTGAAATTCCAAGATTTTGTTATCATGAAAAACTCTCAATAGCTGGAAATTGTAGAATGTGTTTAGTAGAAATGGAAAAAGCTCCAAAACCTATTGCATCATGTGCCATGCCAGCTGCAGATGGAATGGTTATAAAAACAAATACGGAAACAGTTAAAAAAGCTCGAAAAGGTGTAATGGAATTTCTCCTCATTAATCATCCATTGGATTGCCCTATTTGTGATCAAGGGGGAGAATGTGATCTTCAAGATCAAGCGATGTATTATGGTTTTGATAAAACTAGATATGAAGAAAATAAAAGAGCAGTTCAAAATAAAAATATGGGACCACTTGTCAAAACAATTATGACAAGATGTATACATTGTACAAGATGCGTAAGGTTTTCTACAGAAGTTGCGGGCGTTGATGATATAGGGTTGCTTGGCAGAGGTGAAAATGCTGAGATTACGACGTACTTAGAAAAAACTATTGAGTCAGAATTATCTGGAAATGTAATTGATTTATGTCCTGTAGGTGCTTTAACAAGTAAACCATATGCATTTAAATCTAGACCATGGGAACTAACTAAGACAGAAACATTTGATGTGTTTGATGGTGTAGGTTCAAGTATACGAATTGATACAAGAGGAAAAAAAGTTTTAAGAGCTCTACCTAGAATAAATGAAGAAACCAATGAAGAATGGATAAGTGATAAATCTAGATTTGCAATTGATGGACTCTCAAGTCAAAGATTGGATAGTGTATATTCTAAATCAAATAAAAAACTCCAGAAATCTTCATGGGATGATGCATTTGAATTAATAAAAAAAGAAATTACAAAAAGAGGTAAAGAAAATACTGTATTCCTATCGGGTAAGTTTACCGATAT
>CABZFN010000026.1 GCA_902525035.1 uncultured Alphaproteobacteria bacterium
ATCGGAAACAGGGATTATTTTAATTCCTCTAATAACTTCTTTATCAAACTCAGAGACTTCTCTGAAATTTTCTTGAGGTATAAGAACTTTTTTAATGCCTGCTCTACTTGCTGCATATATCTTTTCTTTTAAACCGCCAATTGGCAAAACACGCCCTCTGAGAGTAATTTCGCCAGTCATTGCAACATCTCTTTTAATTTTATTATTAGTCAATGATGATACTAATGAATTGAAGATAGCTATACCTGCACTTGGACCATCCTTAGGAGTAGCTCCTTCAGGCACATGTATATGAATATCATAATTTTCAAAATCTTTTGGATTAATACCTAAACTTAACGATTTTGATTTTACGTAAGAAGTTGCAGCTTGTATTGACTCTCTCATAACTTCACCTAGTTTGCCAGTAATTGTTAGTTTACCCTTGCCTATTGATAAAATAACTTCAACTGATAAAATTTCTCCACCAACTTCAGTCCATGCCAAACCATTAGTTACGCCAACCAAATTCTTTTTTTCAATCTCACTAGACCTATATTTTGCAATGCCTAGGAGATCTTGCAAAGATTTGTCATTTAAATTGACTTTTTTCAACTTTGAAGTTTCAAGTTTTTTGACAGTTTTTCTACAGACTTTAGAAATTTCTTTTTCGAGATTTCTTACACCTGCTTCTTTTGTATAGTTTCTTATTATTGAACTTAAAACTTTAGAAGTGAATGAAATCTCAGTTTTTTTTATTCCATGATTTTTTATTTGTTTTGGAACTAAATATCTTTTAGCAATTTGATTTTTTTCTTTCTCTGTGTAACCTGGTATTCTTATCACCTCCATTCTGTCAAGAAGAGCAGGAGGTATATTAAGTGTATTAGCAGTACACACAAACATTACGTCAGAAAGATCGTAATCAAGTTCTAAATAATGATCATTGAATTTACTATTCTGTTCAGGGTCAAGAACTTCTAATAGTGCTGAAGATGGATCTCCCCTCCAGTCTGAACCAAGTTTATCAATCTCATCTAATAAAATTAGTGGGTTTGAAGTCTTCGATTTCTTCATTGCCTGAATAAATCTGCCAGGCATTGATCCAATATAGGTCTTTCTATGACCTCTAATCTCAGCCTCATCTCTAACACCTCCAAGAGACATTCTAACAAAACTTCTTCCTGTAGAATTTGCAATAGATTTTCCAAGAGAAGTCTTACCAACACCAGGAGGACCTACCAGGCATAATATGGGTCCTTTGAGTTTATCTGTTCTTTTTTGAACAGCTAGGTATTCGAGAATTCTTTCCTTAACTTTTTCTAAACCATAATGATCATTTTCTAAAATAGATGATGCTTTGTTAATATTTTTAGAAATTTGATTTGGATTATTCCATGGAATGGACATAACCCAGTCTAAATAATTTCTGATTACAGTTGCTTCAGCTGACATAGGACTCATATTTTTTAATTTTTTAATTTCAGAAGTGCATTTATCTTTTGCTTCTTTAGTTAACGAATATTGAGTTAATTTATTTTCAAGTTCAGCAATTTCATCTAAATCTTCATTTTCCCCTAATTCTTTTTGTATGGCCTTCATTTGTTCATTCAGATAATACTCTTTCTGTGTTTTCTCCATTTGTCTTTTTACACGACCTTTGATTTTTTTCTCAACTTGAAAAGAATCAATTTCAGAGACTAAATAGCCATAAATTTTATTGAGCCTATCTTCTGTATTTGTGATTTCCAAAATTTCTTGTTTTTGAGATAAAGATATGGAAATGTTTGATACAATTATATCAACTATTTTATCAGGATCATTTAAAGTTTTTACATTATTAATGACATCGAGTGAAACTTTTTTATTAATTTTTTGAAACTCTATAAATTGTTCAATTATTAATTTTTGTAGAGCTCTTATATTTGAATTTTTTTTAGTTTTTTGATTTACTTCTATTATTGAAGCAGTAATAAATTCTTTATTAAAATTTATTTTAGATACTTTTGCTCTTTGTATACCTTCGACCAATACCTTGAGAGTGCCGTCAGGAAGTTTTAAAAGTTGAATTATTTTTGCAACTGTTCCGAATGAATAAAGGTTTTCTTTATTAGGATTATCAACTTTTGAATTCCTTTGAGATAATAAAAAAATCCTCTTATCACCTGTCATAACATAATTAAGTGCATTTACTGATTGCTCTCTTCCAACAAATAATGGTGCCACCATGTTTGGAAATACAACAATGTCTCTTAGCGGAAGGACAGGGAGCAGATTATTAACCATATAATATATATAAATGTCTATATATTAATTAAATTCAAGAGTTATTGGACATTAATTTTTGATTATTTTCTTTATTTGAATAAATTAAAATTGGATCAGAGTTATTTGCTATTACATCTTTATTAATCACAACTTTATATAAATCTTTTTGATCTGGAACATTATACATAAGATCCATTAATGCATCCTCTATTATTGATCTTAAACCTCTGGCTCCTGTATTTTGAGAAACTGCTAACTTTGCAATTTCCTTCAAAGCATCATCTTTGATTTCTAATTTCACTCCATCCATTTTCATAAGAGATTCAAATTGCTTTACAATAGCATTTTTTGGCTGTGTCATTATTTGAATTAACATTTCCTCATCTAGTTCTCTTAAAGTGGTTATTACTGGAAGCCTCCCAATAAATTCTGGTATCATTCCAAATTTAAGTAAGTCTTGATTCTCTAATTTTTTAAGTGAAGAACCAACAGTTTTTTTTGGCTCTAGATCTAATTTAGAATTAAATCCTATAGCCGTACCTTTTAATCTATAATTAATAATCTCTTCTAAACCAGAAAATGCTCCTCCACATATAAAAAGAATATTTGAAGTATCTATTTGTAAAAATTCTTGCTGTGGATGTTTTCTTCCACCCTGGGGAGGTACACTTGCTATAGTTCCCTCCATGATTTTAAGCAGAGCTTGCTGAACACCTTCACCAGATACATCTCTGGTAATAGAAGGGTTGTCACTTTTTCTTCCAATTTTATCAATTTCGTCAATATAAACTATCCCTTTTTGAGCACGCTCAACATTATAATCGGATGCTTGTAATAATTTAAGGATTATGTTTTCAACATCCTCTCCAACATACCCTGCTTCAGTTAAACTTGTTGCATCAGCAACTGTAAAAGGAACATCTAAAATTTTTGCTAAAGTTTGGGCTAATAATGTTTTACCTGTTCCTGTGGGACCAACTAAAAGAATGTTTGATTTTGAGATTTCAATATTATCGTTATCTAAATTAGATGAGAGTCTTTTATAATGATTATACACTGCGACTGAAAGTATTTTTTTTGACTCTTTTTGACCTATTACGTAATCATTCAAAAATTTATTTATTTCTGAAGGTTTAGGTATATCTTTTTTAATTTTAAATTTATTATTTTTATTATCTTCTTTTATAATATCCATGCATAGTTCAACGCATTCATCACATACAAAAACAGTTGGACCGGCTATTAACTTTTTAACTTCTTTTTGATTCTTGCCACAAAAAGAGCAAAATAAAGAATCTTTATCATTTTTTTTATTCATTATTTCCTACCCTTAACAACTTTGTCTATAAGACCGAACTTAATAGCTTCATCTGCAGAGAAATACTTATCTCTTTCCATGATACTTGATATTTCTGATATTTTTTTTCCTGTATGCTTTGAATAAATTTCATTTAATTTTAACTTTGCTCTCTTTATTTCATTAGTTTGAATTTCAATATCAGTTACCTGACCTTGGTAGCCTCCACTTGGTTGATGAACCATAATTCGCGAATTAGGTAAAGAGAACCTCATGCCTTTTTCTCCAGCAGTTAAAAGAAGTGAGCCAGCAGAAGCTGCTTGACCTATACAGATAGTCATTATCTTTGATGATACGTATTGCATTGTATCATAAATCGCTAATCCGGACCAAACGATGCCCCCAGGTGAGTTGATATAGAAAGAAATTTCTTTTTTTGGATTTTCAGATTCTAAAAATAATATTTGGGCACATATTAGGCTTGCAACATTATCATCTATTGGTCCAGTAAGGAAAATTATTCTTTCTTTTAATAACCTGGAATAGATGTCATAAGATCTTTCACCTCTAGATGATTGCTCAACAACCATTGGGATAAGATTATTTGTAATATTATCTATCGGATCTTTCATTTCTTTGTATCTTTAATATCAAATGTTTTAACTTCAAGTTTTTTATAATCATCCTCGGTTAATTTTATAACATTTGTTTTTGATTTGGAAATAATTGAATCAATTACTTTTTGCTCGATAAGAGGTGCTCGAATCGTATCCAGTGATGATGGGTTTTTCTCAAAATATTCCATAATCTGCTTTTCTTGACCAGGATATTGCCTGGTGTATTCTAAAATCCCTTTGTTAATTTCTTCTTCAGAAATAACAACTTTTTCTTCTGAAGCAATATGTTGCATTAATAAACCAAGCTTAACTCTTCTTTCTGAAATTTTTTTATATCTTATTTTAAGATCGTCATCTTTTAATAACTTATCATCTTCATCTAAACTACCTTCTTTTTTAGCTTGGTCTAAACGATTCCAAATTTGATTAAAATCATCTTCTAGTACTCCATCAG
>CABZFN010000027.1 GCA_902525035.1 uncultured Alphaproteobacteria bacterium
TTTTAGTTCATGGCGAACCCGTGGTAATAGAACTTAATTATTAAAAAAAAATTGATGTCATTACAATTACAGAACACACTAAGTGGTAAAAAAGAATTTTTTAAACCAGTTAATCCTGATCATGTAAGAATTTATGCATGTGGCCCAACTGTTTATAATTTTGCACATAATGGAAATGCAAGAATGGCAGTGGTAAACGATCTATTAGTTCGTGTTTTAAAAACCCAATATAGGAAAGTAACATATGTATCTAACATTACTGATATTGATGATAAAATTATAGATGCATCTAAAGAAACTGGTGAGGACATCAGTGTTATCACAAATAAATATACAGAGATTTACAATAATGACATGAGTGCACTTGGTGTTAGTCTTCCTGATATTCAACCAAGAGCAACTGATCATATTAAAGAAATGATAGAGTTAATAAAAAAATTAATTGAGGAAAATAAAGCTTATGAAAAAGAGGGTCATGTTTTATTTCATGTACCTAGTTTTGATAATTATGGAATTCTTTCAAAAAGAAATAGAGATGAACAAATATTCTACTCTTTTAGTATTTGAATTTAAATTGAAGAAGATAAATAATCTGCATGAACTACTATCATATCGCATCATATGAATTGATCCATCAGAGCGGGCTAGATTAGGTTGACCTAGTTTTTGTTTTATCTCGGTAAGTTGTATTCCCATAAAATTTATTTCTGAGATTTTCTGTTGCTCTTTAACAATAGTTTCTTCTTCCTCTTTTTCTTCAGTGATAATCTGTTGCTCTTCAACAATAGTTTTATCTTCAATAATTTCTGGCTCTTTTTTTATAATAGTTTCCTCAACTTTGTCTTTTACAACCGTGCCAACCTTAACAACTTCTCTTCCCACTTCAATTGTCGTACAGCTAGATAAAAACACTAATGTTAAAAAATAAACTGATAACCGCATTGCTCTTAGTGGGATTTCTATATATGTAATCGCATATGATTACAGTAATTAAATCACCATTCGTTCAATACAAATTAACAATTTTGCGAAATAAAAAAACATCAAATACTGTTTTTAGACAAACTATGAATGAAATAAGCTACCTCATTGCATCTGATGTTCTACAATATGTGACCTTTAAAAAACAAACTATTGAAACTCCTTTAAAAAAAATGAGTGGAACAGTCTTGGGTCGACCAATTATTTTAGTGCCAATACTTCGTGCTGGTTTGGGATTGCTTGAGGGTTTTGCAAAGTTCTTACCTGAAGCTGAAAAAGGCCATATAGGTTTATACCGTGATGAACAAACTTATGAACCTGTAGAATACCTCCTTAAGCTTCCAAGAGTTAAAAATAAAACAGTGTTGATCTTAGATCCAATGTTAGCGACAGGTAACTCATCAATTGCAGCAATCAATTTAATAAAAAATAAAGGTGTGAATATTAAAGATATTTTTTTGGTGTCTTTACTTGCTGCTCCCGAAGGTATAAAAAATATCCAAAAAAAACAAAAAGGTATTCATATATTTACGTGTAATATTGATGCTAAGTTGAATAAAAATAAGTTTATTGTACCGGGCTTAGGTGACGCAGGCGATAGGTATATGGGCACTTGAAGTTATCCATAAAAAATCCTATTATTTATTCATTATCTCATTTTTTAATGCATTTTTTTTACAATAAAATGTTATCAATGAGATATCTATAATTCATATTTAAGGGGGATTTTTGGTATGAAGAAAATTTTAAGTATTTTTACAGTTTCTTTCGCTCTTGTCTTCTCTTCAAGTGCGTTTGCAAACAAAATTGGAGTTGTATATGACTCTGGAGGCAAGTTCGATAAATCATTTAATGAACTAGCTTATGAAAGCGCATTAAGAGTTCAAAATGAACTTGGATGGGACATGGTTGAATTTGAAGCTTCTAATAACACTCAAATTGAACAAGGTATGCGTAAGATCGCAGATAGAGGCGCATCATTAATCGTAGCAATGGGCTTTGCTCAAGCTGATGCAGTTGCAGCAGTTGCTCCTGATTATCCTGATACAAACTTTGTAGCAGTGGATGTATGCTGGGTAGATGATCCAGCAAGCAATATTTATCAAGCTTGTTATAAGGAACACGAAGGTTCATTCCTAGTCGGTATGATCGCAGCTATGGCTTCTGAAAGTGGAACAATCGGATTTGTTGGGGGAATGGATATTCCTTTAATTAGAAAGTTCCAAGGAGGTTATGAGCAAGGTGCACTTTATGTAAATCCTGATATCAATGTTTTAGCTAACATGACTGGTTCAACACCAGAAGCATGGAATAATCCAACAAAAGGTGCTGAGTTAACAAAAGCACAAATTGATGGTGGTGCAGATGTTGTTTATCAAGCAGCAGGTGGAACAGGTATAGGTGTTTTACAAGCAGCAGCTGATGCAGGCATTATGGGCATTGGTGTTGATACAAACCAAAACTGGATGCACCCAGGCAACATGCTTACTTCTATGTTAAAGCGCTTGGACCTAACTATTTTTGAGCAAGCTCAAAAGACTGACGCTGGTACTTTCGAGTCAGGAATTCATATTCTTGGTTTAGCAGAAGGTATGGTTGGTTATGCTACTGAAGATGGCATGGTAACCTCTGCAATGGAAGCAGCTGTACAATCAGCAGCAGCAGACATTGTGAGTGGCTCAATGGAAGTAGCTGACTGGTCACAAGAGTAAAAGAACTATTACAAATAATCTGGTGAGACCAAGAGATTAACCAATTTTATGGTCTCACCTATCCTAGAACTAACAAATATCAATAAATCTTTTGGTCACGTTCACGCCAATAAGAATATTAACCTTACAATTAACAAAGGCACAATCCATGGAATAATTGGAGAAAACGGTGCTGGAAAATCTACGTTAATGAGCATTGTATTTGGTCTTTATCAAGCAAATTCAGGAATAATAAAAATCAATGGAAAAGAGATAAATCTCAGATCACCAAAGGACTCAATAATTAATGGCATTGGAATGGTTCACCAGCATTTTATGCTAGTGGAAAATTTTACTGTTTTAGAAAATATTATATTAGGATTTGAAGGTGAGTTAGTCTTTGGTAAAAATCTTGAAAAAGCAAAAAAAGATTTAAAAAATTTATGCGATACCTACAAACTTAATATTGATTTAAACTCAACTATATCAGATTTGTCAGTAGGTTTTCGTCAAAGAGTTGAAATATTAAAGTCACTCTACAGAGGTGCAGAAATTCTTATACTTGATGAACCAACAGGTGTTCTAACACCCCAAGAAGTTGATGAATTATTTAAAATATTACGTTCACTTAACGAAGAAGGTAAAACAATTGTTTTAATCACTCATAAATTAATAGAAATTATGGATTTAACAAGTGAAGTTTCTGTAATGCGCCAAGGTGAAATGGTTGGTCATACTAAAACTGAAGATACAAACAAAGAGCAACTGGCTGAAATGATGGTTGGAAGAACAGTATTATTAAGGCTTGATAAATCAGAAGTTAAAACAGGCGATGTTATTTTTAAAGTTGAAAATCTTAGTGTCAAAGACGATCTAGATGTAACCAGAGTTAAAAATGTAAATTTAGAAATTCGCTCAGGGGAGATTTTAGGTTTGGCCGGTGTTACTGGAAACGGTCAAACAGAATTATTAGAGGCACTTTCAGGAATTAGAAAAGTTGAGTCAGGTGAAATATATTTAGATGGAAAAAAGGTATCAGATAGACAAAATTTTCTAGACCCAAGAGAGTTGAAAGAAAAAGGTTTAGCTCATGTTCCTGAAGACAGACAAAGAATGGGATTAGTAACAGATTTTAAAGCTTATGAAAATCTTATATTTGGTTACCATGATCAACAACCTTTTTCAAAATCATCAATTCTTAATCATAGAGATATAATTTTCCATTCTAAAAAAATTATGGAAGAGTATGATGTAAGACCACAATCTCCAAATTTAGTTACATCAAATTTCTCAGGGGGTAATCAACAAAAAATAATTTTAAGTAGAGAACTTAATGAAAAACCAAAAGTATTACTAGTTGGTCAGCCAACCAGAGGTGTAGATATAGGTGCTATTGAATTTATTCATCAAAGGCTAATTGATATGCGAGATAGAGGTGCTGCAATACTTTTAGTATCTGTTGAGTTGGATGAGGTACTTTCTTTGTCCGATAGAATTGTTGTTATGTTTGATGGAAAGGTAGTTGGTGAAAAAGAAAATAAAAATGTTACTGATCGTGAGTTAGGCTTGTTAATGGCAGGAGTTATTTAATGGCAACCGTAGATAAATCTAAAGTTCCATGGTGGGTTTCTAATCTTATTGTTCCTCTTGTTAACTTGACTTTAGCATTGTTTGTATCTGGTATTTTTATATTTATTGCAGGAGAAAATCCTTATGAAGCAGTAAGATTAATCATCTACGGTTCTTTTGGTTATATCGAGGGTTTTGCTTATACACTTTATTATACAACTAATTTTATTTTTACTGGTTTGGCATTTGCGGTTGCATTCCATTGTAGGCTTTTTAATATTGGTGGCGAAGGACAAGCT
>CABZFN010000028.1 GCA_902525035.1 uncultured Alphaproteobacteria bacterium
AAATAATGAAAAATTTAAATATTTTGATTTAAATAAAGCAGCTGAACACTTCAACATCAATCTAAATAAAATTCCAATTTCAATTAAAGTAATAATAGAAAACTTACTTAGAAATGAGGATGGTGAAAACATCAGCAAAGAAATGATTTCAAATGTATTCCTTTCATTAAATAAAAATAATAAAAAAAATGAAAAAATTGAAATAGCTTTTTTTCCAACTCGTGTTCTTATGCAAGATTTTACAGGTGTTCCAGCAGTTGCAGATTTAGCAGCAATGAGAAATGCACTAAAGTCTAGAGGAATTGAGCCAAAAAAAATAAATCCTCTCTCAAGAGTTGATTTAGTTATAGACCACTCTGTAATGGTTGATAGTTATAAAAATAATAATGCTTTAAAAGAAAATGTTAAGAGGGAATTTAATAGAAATAAAGAGAGATACGAATTTTTAAAATGGGGTCAAAATTCATTTGATAATTTTTATCTAGTCCCTCCTGGTGCAGGAATTTGTCATCAAGTAAACTTAGAAAATATAGCCAAAACGGTTTGGTTAAAAGAAATTAAAAATAATAAATATTTATTTCCAGATTCTGTAGTAGGAACAGATAGTCATACAACTATGGTAAATTCTCTCTCAGTCCTAGGTTGGGGAGTGGGTGGAATTGAGGCTGAAGCTGCTATGTTAGGCCAAGCAATTTCAATGAATATACCTGAAGTTATAGGATTTCAACTTAAAGGTTCACTTAAGGAGGGAATTACAGCTACTGATTTAGTTTTAACAATAACTAAAATTTTAAGAGACAAGGGAGTAGTAGGTAAATTTGTAGAATTCTATGGATCTGGTCTAAAGAATTTATCACTAGCTGATAGAGCTACAATTTCTAATATGGCTCCAGAGTATGGCGCGACTTGTGGATTTTTTCCAACAGATGAAGAAACAATTAACTACCTTAAACTAACAGGTAAAGATAGAAGCCATCTAAATATTGTTGAAGAATACTCCAAAAAACAAACTCTTTGGGCAGATGCAAATTACTCACCGGACTATTCTGATAAAATACTATTAGACTTAGATACAATTGAGCCATCTCTAGCTGGCCCTAAAAGACCTCAAGATAAAATTCTTTTAAAAGAAGTCCCAATTGAATTCAGTAAGATAGATAATAATTTAGGTACCGATCTAAATAAATTAAATGCAGGTGATATTGTAATAGCTGCAATAACCAGCTGTACAAATACTTCGAATCCAAGTGTAATGATAGCAGCTGGGCTGGTTGCTAAAAAAGCAATTGAATTAGGTTTAGATGTTAAGCCTTGGGTGAAAACAAGTTTAGCACCAGGAAGTAAGGTTGTTAGTGATTATCTTGATAAAGCCGGATTAAAATACTATTTGGATTTACTTGGTTTTAATACCGTTGGTTATGGATGTACAACCTGTATTGGTAACTCAGGCCCATTAGATGATTGGGTGTCTAATGAAATAAAAACAAATAATTTAACTGTTTGCTCAGTTTTATCTGGTAATAGAAACTTTGAAGGAAGAGTCCATCAAGAAGTTAAAGCGAATTTTCTTGCTTCCCCACCACTTGTTGTTGCATATGCTATTGCAGGTAATATTAATGTAAACCTTACAATTGACTCCTTGGGTAAATCTAAATCTGGAAAAGAAATATTTTTAAAAGACTTATGGCCAACAAATAAGGAAATTAATAAAACGCTAAACTTATGCTTAACTCCTGAGATGTTTAAACAAAGATATAAAGAAATTTATAAGGGTGACGATAATTGGAAATCAATTAATAATTCTAAAAATACAACTTATGACTGGAACGATAGCAGCACTTACATTAAACACCCACCTTTCTTTGATGCACAAAACAAATTTGAGTTAAAAGATATTAAAAATGCAAGAATATTAGCATTATTAGGTGATAGTGTTACCACAGATCATATTTCACCTGCAGGTAGTATAAAAGAAGAGAGTCCAGCAGGTATTTACTTAACAGATAGACAAGTTAATTCTAGTAATTTTAATTCTTATGGCTCAAGACGTGGTAATCATGAAATTATGATGAGAGGTACTTTTGCAAATATTAGAATTAAAAACCAAATTTTAAATAATGTTGAAGGAGGTTATACCAAGTCATTTATTTCTAATAAACAGATGTCAATATATGACGCAGCTCAAGAATATATCAAAAGTAATGTTGATACCATAATTATAGCTGGGAAAGAATACGGTACAGGATCTTCAAGGGATTGGGCGGCTAAAGGAACAAGACTCTTAGGCGTTAAAGCAGTTATAGCTGAAAGTTTTGAGAGAATTCATAGATCAAATTTAATTGGAATGGGCGTATTACCTCTCGAGTTTGTTGATAATGATAACAAAACAGTTCTCAATATTAAAGGCCATGAAACTATCTCTATATCGGGATTATCTAGCTTAAAACCTGGAATAATACTTGATTGTAAAATTAATTCTGGAGAAGTTAAATCCATAAATTTAAAATGTAGAATAGATACAAATAAAGAGCTCGAATATTACAAAGCTGGAGGAATTTTAAATTACGTATTAAATGAAATAATTACTGAAGCAGCTTAATTTCATGTTCAATGAAGATGATAATTTATTAGCTATACTTGGGCCTACTAATACAGGAAAAACTTATAGCGCATTTGAAAAATTATTTTCTTACTCTTCTGGTATTTTTGGTTTTCCTCTAAGGTTACTTGCGAGAGAAAATTATGATAAAGCTGTAAAAAAAATTGGATTAAGTAATGTTGCATTAATTACAGGTGAAGAAAAAATTTTACCCAAAGAAGCAAAATATTATTTTTGTACTGTTGAATCTATGCCCAATGATATCTCTGTAGATTGTGTAATAACGGATGAAATACAACTGGCATCAGACTATGAAAGAGGCCATATTTTTACAGATAGAATATTAAATTTAAGAGGTAATTTCCAAACTATTTTTTTAGGATCATTGAACTTTGAGAATATACTAAAAAAAATGTATCCTAATATCATTATTGAAAAAAAAACTCGATTTTCCCAACTTACATTTCTTAGAAAACAAAATTTTTCTAAACTTGAACCAAGATCTGCAATAATCGCTTTTAGTGTTAATAAGGTTTATGAAATTGCTGAAAATATTAGAACGTATAAAGGTGGAACAGCTGTTGTTTTAGGATCACTTAGTCCAAGAACTAGAAATGCACAAGTTGAACTTTACGAAAATAAGAATGTAGATTACCTTGTGGCAACAGATGCTATAGGAATGGGTTTAAACCTTAATATTAATCACGTAAGTTTTTCATCATTAGAAAAATTTGACGGAAGGTATAATCGAAATCTTGCACCAAATGAATTAGGTCAAATTGCAGGTAGAGCGGGGAGATATAAACAAGATGGCACTTTTAGCTATACTAAAGAAGCTGGCAATTTAGATCAATTAGTAATTCAACAGATAGAAAATCATAATTTTGAAAATGTTCAAAAAATTTACTGGAGAAATAGTGATTTAGATTTCAGCTCAATTGATACTTTATTATCTTCTTTAAAAAAATATCCAATACATAATTACTTTATTCATAAAAAAAATGCATTAGATGAAATTAACTTTCGTAACTTAATTAACGATAATGAAGTTAATAAATTTTTAATATCAAAAAAAAACTTAAAGTTATTATGGGAAATTTGTCAAATACCAGATTTTGAAAAATTATTTAATGATAATTATTTATTACTTTTAAAAGAGATATTTATTATATTGATAAATAACAACTATAAAATTCCTGAAGAATGGATTTATAAAAAAGTTAGTAGACTCGATAATTATGACGGAGGTATACCTGAACTATCAATAAAAATTTCTCAAATTAGAACCTGGACCTATATCTCAAATAATCATCAATGGCTTAAAAATACAAATTATTGGAGAGAAAAAACACAGCAAATTGAAAATGAATTGTCTGATCAATTACATAATAAACTTTCAAAAAAATTTATAGATTTTTCCTCTAAATTTTTTATTAGACAACAAAAATTTCAAAATATTCAAGATATTCTTATAAAAAACAACAACGAAATATTTTT
>CABZFN010000029.1 GCA_902525035.1 uncultured Alphaproteobacteria bacterium
ATTTCAAATTCATCAAATATTTTTATTTTACCACCAGCCCACATTCTAATTTTATAGGGTAACTCAGGTAAGAAAATTCCTAATTTTGTATTTCCATCTTTGTCTAGATCATTTATTGAAGCTACATCTGGGTTTAAGCATAAAAAAATTCCTTCAGGCACTGTTTGATTACCTAAACAGTTTTGATCTATTGTTTTTTTTAAATTATCAACTAATCGAGGTGTAATAATATCACTTCTTGAAATTTTCCTTCCAATCCAATCTTTGTAATTATTCATATTTAATATACTCGAGTTTACTTATAAATTAATAATTAGTATAATTTATATTTTAAAAAAATGAAAAAAACATTTGATTATATAATTGCGGGCGGAGGATCTGCTGGCTGTACATTAGCCTCAAGATTATCTGAAAATAAAGACATAAAGGTATTACTAATAGAAGCAGGGGGGTCAGGAAAAAGTTTATTCACTCAAATGCCGGGTGGTAACGGATACATTTTTGGAAACCCAAAATTTGATTGGGGTTTTGAATCAATGCCTCAACCTTCTCTAAATAACAGAAAAATTTTATATCCTAGAGGTAAAGGACTTGGAGGATCCTCTCTTTTAAACGGTATGATTTACATGAGAGGTGCTCCAGGAGATTTTAATAGGTGGAGACAAAAGGGCTTAGAGGGTTGGTCATATAATGATGTATTGCCATATTTCAAAAGATCTGCTTCAGCTTTTCATAGAGAAAAAAATGAATATCACTCGCATTCAGGTCCTTTGAAACTTACACCAGCTGGTAATTATAATTCTATCGATAAAGCATTTATTGATGCATGCGTTGAAGCTGGTGCAGAAATTAATAATGATTTTTATAATGGCGATCTACATGGAGTAGGCCGATATGATGTTAAAGTATGGAATGGAAAAAGACAATCATCTGCAGAAGCTTATTTGAAATTTAAACCTAACAACTTAACAATTTATAAAAATACATCTGTAATAAAAATTTTAATTGAGAAAAATAAAGCTAAAGGATTACTTTTATCAAATGGTGAAGTTTATGCATCATCAGAGGTAATATTATCTTTAGGAGCATTCGGTAGTCCCAAATGTTTGATGTTATCAGGAATTGGTCCAGAAGAACATTTAAAAGAAAAAAACATAGAATTATTAATTAACTTACCTGGAGTAGGTGAAAACCTTCACGATCATCCTGTTATGCCAATGAATTGGGCTTTTCAAAACAACAATTTAAGTTTCTCTAAATATCAAAGGATCGATAGAGCTATTATTGTGGGATTAAAATATATTTTATTTAAACAAGGATTAGCAGCAGCTCCTTTTTGGTCAACAAATCTTTTTCATGCAATAAGAGAAAAAGATATGCCTGAAATACAAGTGTTCATGACACCTATGTGTTTTAAAGAAGAAAAAGATAAATGGTCTATGAGTTTGGACAATTTATTAAATTTTGGTTCATTATTTTTTTCTAGAGGTAAAAAAGCTTTCCCAGGATTACACTTTCAAATTAATTTATTAAGACCAAAGAGCACAGGAAGTGTAAAACTTAAAAGCTCAAATCCTAATGATGAACTTAATATAAATCCAAATTGGTTCATCGACCCATCTGATATGGAAGATATGATAGAAGGGATGAAGCATACAAGAGAAGTATTATCAAAACCCAGTTTAGCTAAAATTGTTTCGGAAGAATTACTTCCAGGAAAAAAAATCAAAAGTGATCAAGATCTAAAAGAATCAGTTCGAAATCATGTACAAACAGGTCATCATCCTGCATCTACTTGCGCAATGGGTACAAGTAATAACAAAATGGCTGTACTTGATAATCAGCTTAAAGTTAGAGGAATAGACAATCTGAGAGTAGTAGATGCTTCTTCTTTCCCAGATATGATAAGTGGAAATATAAATGCATCTGTAATTATGTTAGCAGAAAAAGCTTCAGATATGATATTAAAAAATTAATAAATCACAAATAAGTTGACCAATGAAAATATTTAAGTTTAAATAAATTATGTCTGAAATTCAAACCTACAAATTTTATGCAGGAAATAGATGGCATGAACCTTCTTCTAAAAAATATTTTGAAAGTGAGGATCCATCTATAGGAAAAGTATGGGCAAAGGTCCCTGATTGTAATAAAAAAGATATTAGCCTTGCAGTATCATCTGCTAAACATGCTTATTATGATGGACCTTATGGTAAAATGCATCCAGCAGAAAGAGGTAGAACATTAACTAGAATTGGAGATATTATTACTAAAAATGCAGAACGTATTGGGAAAATAGAAACTAAAGATAACGGCAAACTTCCAAAAAATATCACTCCTTCTTTAACCAGTTGGCAGACTGAGAGTTTTTATTACTATGCAGGCATGTGTGATAAGTATGAAGGTAGATTGATACCTTCAGAGGTTCCAAATATGCATAATTATTTAAAGTGGGAACCATTCGGAGTTGTTGCACTTATTATTCCTTGGAACTCACCAATTGGAACATTAATCTGGAAATTAGCACCAGCAATAGCAGCAGGCAATACTGTTGTAATTAAACCTTCAGAAAGAGCATCATGCTCTACATTAGAGTTAATGAAAATTTTAGAAGAAGCTGATCTACCAGAAGGTTTAATTAATGTTGTTACTGGTTTTGGTCCTACAACTGGTGCACCTCTTATCGAACACCAAGATGTTAGAATGATAAGTTTTACAGGTGGAACAAAAGGGGGGAGTGCAGCTAGTTTAAGTGCATCAAAAAATGTTAAACCTATTATTATGGAGCTAGGAGGAAAATCACCACAAATTATATTTAAAGATGCTGATTTAACTTTATCAGTTAATGGAGTTGTATCAGGAATCTTTCCAGTTTCAGGTCATAGCTGTATTTCAGGATCAAGAATATTAGTACATAAAGATATAAAAGATAGATTTACTCATAATTTATTAGAGGTTGTTAAAAAGGCTAAAGTTGGTCATCCAAATGATACAGAAACACAAATAGGACCTATAGCAAATAAAGAGCAATATGATTTTATTTTATCAAAGATAGAAGCGGCTGAAAAAAGAGGTTTAAAATTATTAATTGATGGAAGAAAAGAACAAAAATCTGAAGGGTACTATATTGGGCCAACTATTTTTGATAATGTTCCAAATGAAGATGATTTAGCTCAAAATGAAGTATTTGGACCTGTCGCCTCAATACAATCTTGGGATAATGAAGATGAAGTAATTAAAATTGCAAACGATACTATTTATGGACTTGCAGCAGGTATTTGGACTAAGGATACTAATAAAGCTATACGTTTAGCAGATAAGATAGAGGCTGGAACTGTTTATATAAATAATTATTTTAATGCTTCTACTCAATCTCCAGTTGGAGGTTTCAAGCAATCAGGATACGGTCGTGAAAATGGATGGGAGGGAATGCAAAGTTACATGCAAACTAAATCTACATGGTTAGCTACCAATCCATCTCAACCAAACCCATTTTAAGAAGTAATTATTCTTTCCAGTTTGGTTCTCTTTTTTCTAAAAAAGCCTCAATACCTTCCTTGGAATCATCATGTAGCATATTTTTTGTCATTACATTTGAAGTAAAAGTATATGCGTCTTCTAAATTCATATCTTTTTGTTTGTAAAAAGCTTCTTTACCAATTTTAATAGTATTAGAAGATTTAGACGATATTTTTTTAGCAATTTGAAATACATTTTCTTTTAAACTATCTTCTTCATAGATATCATTTATTAAACCAATCCTTAATGCTTTATTTGCATCTATAAGATCTCCAGTGAGAAGCATTTCCATAGCTTGCTTTTTACCTACAGTTCTTGATAATGGAACCATTGGTGTAGAACAAAATAATCCAATATTAACACCAGGAGTTGCATATTTTGCTCTGCTACTTGAGTAAGCTAAATCACAGCTAGAAATTAACTGACACCCTGCTGCAGTAGCAATACCATCAACCATAGCTATAACTGGTTTATT
>CABZFN010000030.1 GCA_902525035.1 uncultured Alphaproteobacteria bacterium
CTTGTCGATAAACTTTTCCATCTTTGAAGACTTGAACTTTTAATAAAGAGCTTAATGCATTTACAACAGAAATCCCAACCCCGTGCAATCCTCCAGAAGTTTTGTACGCATTACTATTAAATTTTCCACCCGCATGAAGTGTAGTTAAAACTACTTCGAGCGCTCTTTTATTTTTATATTTTGGATGAAAATCAATAGGTATGCCTCTTCCATTATCTTTGATTTTGATTGTGCCATCTTCTTTATATTGAAAACGTATTTCAGATGCATGGCCTGCCAAAACTTCATCTATGCTATTATCGAGTACTTCGTTAACTAAATGATGCAGACCATCTTGGTTTGTGCTTCCAATGTACATCCCTGGTCTTTTGCGAACAGGCTCAAGACCTTCAAGTACTTCAATATCTTTAGCATTATATGTAGATTTTTTAGCCACAAACAATTCTTATCAAAAGTGTTGAACTAAAAATATAAAAAAAACCGCCCTAAGGCGGTTTTATTAAAAAATATAAATTATATTTTCTACACGTCGTAGTATAATTTAAATTCATGTGGATGAGGTCTAATATTAATAGGATCAACCTCACTGTCTTTTTTGTAGCTAATATAAGTTTCAATAACATCTTTGGTGAATACATCACCCTCTAATAAAAATGCATGATCTTTTTCAAGAGCTTCAAGAGACTCTGCTAGTGATCCAGGTGTAGATTGAATTTTAGATAAAACTTCATCACTTGCAGCGTAAAGATTTATATCTGTTGGATCACCGGGATCAATCTTATTTTTAATTCCATCTAATCCTGCCATTAACATAGCTGAAAATGCTAAGTATGGGTTTGCACTTGGATCTGGGCATCTAAATTCCATTCTTTTTGCCTTAGGGCTTTGGGAATAAGCAGGAATTCTCACAGATGCAGTTCTATTTCTTTGAGAGTAAACTATGTTTACTGGAGCCTCAAAACCTGGAACCAATCTTTTGTATGAATTAGTAGTAGGAGCACAAAATGCTAACAATGCAGGAGCATGTTTAAGTATTCCGCCAATATAATTTAAAGCTAGATCACTTAAGTTAGCATAATTTCCTTCTTTATACATAAGTGTGTCTCCATCTTTCCAAACACTTTGATGCACGTGCATACCTGAACCGTTATCTTCAAATAATGGTTTAGGCATAAATGTAGCAGTCATTCCATGTTGTCTGGCAACATTTTTAACAACATACTTATATTTCATCATATCATCAGCCATCTTCAAGAGTGGTGAAAATTCTAAATCAATTTCACATTGTCCACCTGTTGCAACTTCGTGGTGATGCGCCTCAACTGTTAGGCCAATGTCTTGCATTGTCATTACCATTTCAGTTCTAACATCTTGAAGTGTATCAACTGGTGGTAAAGGAAAATAACCTTCCTTATGTCTGGGTTTATGACCTAGGTTTGGATTTTCATCGGCGCCACTATTCCAAGTACCTTCAACAGAATCAACTTCATGAAATGCAAAGTTTGACCCTGAGTCAAACTGAACGTTATTAAACACAAAAAATTCTGCTTCTGGTCCAAAAAATGCTGTATCGCCAACTCCAGATGATTTCAAATATGCTTCAGCTTTTTTAGCAATATTTCTAGGGTCACGACTATAATCAACCAAAGTTACGGGATCTTTAATATTACAATGTAATGCTAAAGTTTTTTCTGAAAAAAATGGATCAATATAAGCTGTTGTTGCATCTGGCAAAACAATCATATCACTGTCTTGAATCTCTTGGAAACCTCTTACTGAAGATCCATCAAAACCAAGTCCGTCAGAAAATATATCTTCATCTAAAAATTTAATTGGTATTGTAAAGTGTTGAGTTGTTCCTGGTATATCAGTAAAGCGCATATCAACCATCTTAATATCCATATCTTTAATTTCAGACATTAAATCTTTTGGAGTCGAGCTTTTTAATTTCATATCTATCTCCTTACATCAACAAAAGGGTATGCCATCCAGCGTTACCCGGTTAAAATCATGCTCTAGTTATGAAATCTGCTTTTAATGCGCGTTCCTTCAGTTTATGACTTACTTCCGACCTAAAATAATAGGTTGAACGATTTATAACTTTTGCATGCGTTCCTTCGGCACAATGCCTACTTCCGACTCTAAAAGAGTTGAACGATTATAGAATAATTACTTGCTTTTAAACAAAAGTAAAGAAAAATTAGACAGCATCACTGTCTTTTTCACCAGTTCTTATTCTTATTACTTGCTCTATATTTGATACAAAAATCTTACCATCCCCAATTTTTCCAGAGTATGCACTAGATTTTATTGATTCTATAACTTGATCGACTTGATTATCTTCGACTATTACCTCTAGTTTCATTTTAGCTAAAAATTCATCATCATAAGCGTCATTAGCATCCATACCTCCAGTCGACCCCCGTTGTCTTCCAAAACCCTTGACATCAATTAAAGTCATTCCAGATATTCCAATTTCATGGAGCGCTTCTTTTACTTGAGATAGCTTAAAGGGTTTAATGATTGCTTCTATTTTTTTCATATTGTAGATAATCTCTTAATTGCTTCTTTAATGTTTTCTAGAGAATTAGCAAAACTTATTCTAACAAATTCACTAGCATTATCACCAAAACTTGAACCTGGAACTAAAGCAACACCTTTTTCTTGAAGTGCTACTTCTGAAAATTTATTTCCACTTAATCCAGTTTTTGAGATGTTTGGGAATGCATAAAAAGCACCACCTGGTTCAAAACAAGAAATTTTTTTTAATTTATTCAGTTCATTAAAAACGTACTCTTTTCTTTTTTGAAATTCACTAACAATTTTTGTTATTTCCTTCTGAGAACCTTTTATTGCTTCTAATCCTGCATATTGCGAAATTGAAGAAGCGCAGGAATTATAATTTACACATATTTTGTTAGCATGTTCAATTAAATTTTCTGGCCATATACTCCAACCTAATCTCCAACCAGTCATACAATATGTTTTACTCCATCCCTCAAGAACTATTAATCTATCTCTTATACTTTCGTATTCTAACAATGATGGCATTTGCTCATTATTAAAAATGATGTTACTATAAATTTCATCGCTTAAAATATAGACGTTTGGGTACTGTTCTAACAAATTGACAAGATCAATAATCTTTTTCTTGTTCATATATGACCCTGTTGGGTTATTTGGATTATTTATTATTATCAAACTTGTTTTATCAGAAATTAACCCTTTTAATTGTTCAGTATTAATTTCGAAATTATCTTTTTCGGAAAGTTGTAATGGTACAGCTTTTGCACCACTGTATTTAATCATAGATCTGTATATTGGGAAACCAGGATCGGGAAAAATTATTTCTCTGTCTTCACTTCCTAATAATAATGCTGAAATGAAAATTACTGGCTTACCTCCAGGGGTAATTAAAACATTTTCTGTTTTAATATTTGATTTGTATTTGTTAAATACAAACTCTGAAACTGCTTCTCGTAATTCAGGTATACCATTTGATGGAGTATATCCATGATAACCATCTTTAATTGCCTTAATAGCAGCTTCTTGAATATTAATTGGTGTTGGAAAGTCAGGTTGTCCAATTCCCAAATTGATAATATCTTTACCTTTGGCTATTAGATCATTGGCTTTAGCAAGAATAGAGAACGCTGTTTCTGTTTCTAAATTAAATATTCTTTTTGAAACTTCCATATTTTTGATATAGCGATTTAATATAAAAATTAAACTTTTAATTAATTTATATGGCGAACGTAGCTCAGTTGGTTAGAGCGCAGGCTTGTGGTGCCTGATGCCGTGGGTTCGAATCCCATCGTTCGCCCCAATTTGTATTTAGTTAATTTTCTCTATT
>CABZFN010000031.1 GCA_902525035.1 uncultured Alphaproteobacteria bacterium
CAAATAATCTTTGCATGTATTAAAGCAGCTGTCCAAGGGTAACCCCATCCGTTACAGTGGAACATTGGAACGGTATAAAGAAATGTTAATTTATTAGGCATGTTCCATGCCGTAACACTTCCTGTGGACATTAAATATGATCCACGGTGATGATAGACAACACCTTTTGGTTTACCAGTTGTGCCTGATGTATAGCTTAGTGAGATTGCTTGCCATTCATCTTCTGGTAAAGACCAATCATAATTGTCATCACCCGTTTGCAAAAATTCTTCATATGTCATTTCTCCAATTTGTTCACCCTCACCATCCTTAAAAACTGCCTGATCATCATGAATATCGATTATAGAAATGTTTTTTCCATATATTTGTAAAGCTTTCTTCATTGTAGGTGAAAATTGAGTATCAGTTATTAGAAGTTTTGCATCACTATGATCTAAAATATATGCAATTGTTTCTGCGTCTAGTCTGGTGTTGATCGTATTAATAACGCCGCCAGTCATTGGGATAGAGTAATGTGCTTCAAATAATTCCGGGGTATTTGCCGCTATAATTGAAACGGTACTTCCTTTTGTAATTCCTTTTTTTGCTAAAGCACTAGCAAACTTAGTACATCGATTATAAGTTTCAAGCCAAGTGTAACTCCTTTTTCCATAAACTAAAGAGTCATAGTTTGGATAAATATCTTTCACGCGAGTTATAAAACTTAATGGTGATAGTGGAACAAAATTGGCTGAATTTTTAACTAGGTTTGTATCAAAATTACTCATCTGTTTCCTAAAAGGATCAAATATTACAAGAAATTAATTTAATTTACTAATGGTTTTCCAGTTTCAAGTGTATGTTTTATTCGCTCTTGAGTTTTAGGCATCTGGATAAGTCTCATGAAAGCTTCTAACTCAAGATTATAAAGATCATCTTCACTTAATTCATTATCAATATTTGTATTTCCACCAGTAAGTACAAAAGCAATTTGCTTACCTACTTCTAATCCGTGGTCTAAAATTTTATTTTCATTATATAGTGCTTCAAGTTTTTCAAACATTTTATCTCTGACAGCGCTTCCGCCTAAATTGAATTTAGGTTGAGATGGTTTTTCATAACCTCCCTCAATATTATTTAATAAATCGATAGCCGTTGATAATTGTCTGTCTCTATTTATTACCAACTTATCCTTTTCTAAAAAGAATTGATTTGGCAGCGCTTCATTTGGTGAGGTAGCAGTAATAGCATAACCAATGAGATCAAAAACTTTCATAGACGCATGTTCAGAATTTTCTTTACCTTCTGGAGTTTGTAACCAACGCCACAGCATTTCCTTACAACCCCCACCAGCAGGAATGAGTCCAACTAAAGATTCAACTAGTCCAAGAACAACATTTGTATGAGCAACGTTATAATCACAATGCAATACCACTTCAAAACCGCCGCCAATAGCAAGCCCTGATGGCGCAGCAATAAAAGGCTTATCTGCATATTTTATTGTTTTACACGTTTGTTGGAAATCAATTATAAATTTTTCAATTTTAGACCATTCATTATTTTTAGTAAATTCCATGACATAATTTAAATTTACACCAGCAGAAAATTGCATTGCATCATTAATCACAATTGTGCTTTTATTATTTTGAGCAGCTTCTTTTAAAGCTAACATAGAGTCAGTATCTAAAGCGTTTGCCTTAGTAGTAAACTCAACAACCTGATAAGATGCAGCATTTTTAACATTAGCAGAAGGGTTCTCAAAAGTTTTTTGTAAATTTAACGATCTTAAATTATCAATACTTGAATCTAAATATCCAGGTCTTTTATTAAATTCAAAAAATCCCTTTAAATCTTTAAAGAAGTTAATATCAGTATTTTGATCAATAAAATTTTTTGTATCAATATTTGAAAGCATTTCAAAAGGTCCAACAGTCCAATTAAAGCCTAATCTAAGCGCATCATCTATGTCTATATATTTTGATGATACATCAGGAATTAAATATGCAGCATACCTAATTACTTTTGTCAGAATTGATTTTGCATATTCACCGTATTTGTCTTTTCTTTGAATAAGTTTGTTTATGTCAATTTTATCTCCAATACCTAAATTAATTTTCTGACTTGGGTGATACTCGCCAGTTTCTAAATTAATAGCTTCAAGAATTTTCTTACCATCAGATTTATTCATTCTATAAAAACCACCCTTACCTTTTCTTCCTGTATACCCAGTTTCAATAAGTTTTGTGACCAATGGAATTTCTTGTGCAACCTCGTGGAAAGGATCTTCTTTTGGTAGTTCTTTAATAAAACTTTTTAAAACATCAGCCATCAAATCAATACCGATTAAATCGTATAGCCCGAAAATTCCAGTCTTTGGTATACCCATAGGTCTTCCAAATACTGCATCAGCTTCTTCAATTGATATCTTCATCTTAAAAGCTGCAGTCATAGCAACTTGCATTGCATAAACTCCAATTCTGTTCCCGATAAATCCTGGAGTGTCGTTACAAATAATTACACCTTTACCAAGTTTTTCATCACAAAATTGTTTTAATATATTTATTTTTTCAATGTCATTAACTTCTTCAGTTACTATCTCAAGTAATGCCATATAACGAACTGGGTTAAAAAAATGGGTAATGCAAAAATTTTTTTTCATTTCATCTGACATATTTGCTGATAAAATTTTTAATGGAATTGTAGATGTATTAGATGAAATTATAGAATTGTTCTTTCTTGTAGTCTGAATTTTATCATAAATGTTATGTTTAATATCTATTCTCTCAACAACAGCCTCCACAACCCAATCAGCTTCTGCGACTTCATTAAAGTCATCCTCAATATTTCCAACCTTAATTAATTCTGCTTTGTTTTTTTCTACTAAAAGTGGAGGTCGTGATTTTTTAATTCTTTCTTTAGCGTTTTCTGTAATTTGGTTTCTAGATCCCTCTTTCGAAGGTAAGTCTAGAAGTGTTACATCAATACTTGCATTTGCTATCTGAGCTGCAATTCCACTGCCCATAGTGCCAGATCCTATTACTACTACTTTTTTAATATTCATGTTATTTCTATAAAGCTGAGCTTATATAAGAAAAATTTGCCGTATGAAAATAATTTAAGCATAAGGGTGGAAATTAATATAAATATCTCTTATAGGCGCGCAAAATGAAAAAAAATCCTTCAAGAAATGTCCATTTTACAAAAGGACCTAGTAAGATTTTAGATGCAATTAATTCGTCTATAGATATTGATCAACGTCTGTATAAAGAAGATATAACTGGGTCAATAGCGCATGCTAGAATGCTAGGTAAACAAAAAATAATAAATAAAAAAGAACAAAGTGCAATAGTCTCTGGACTTAAAGCAATTGAAAGGGATATTGAAAAAAACAAGGTAGTATTTTCAAAAAAACTTGAAGATATTCATATGAATATTGAAAGTTTATTATTTAAGAAAATTGGAAAAGTTGCGGGAAAGCTTCATACCGCCAGATCTAGAAATGATCAGGTAGTAACTGATTTAAAATTATGGATTAAAAAAGAATCTAAAATTTTAGATAGTGAACTAAAAAAATTTCAGAAAACTTTGATTAATATTGCAAAAAAAAATACTGAAACAATTATGCCAGGTTACACTCACTTACAGATTGCTCAACCAATAACATTGGCTCATCATGTTTTAGCTTATGTTGAAATGATTGGTAGAGACAGAACAAGACTTGAAGATTGTTTATATCGTCTTAATGAAAACCCATTAGGAGCAGCTGCGCTTGCAGGCACCTCTTTTCCTATTGATAGAAAATATACATCTAAAGAGTTAGGTTTTAG
>CABZFN010000032.1 GCA_902525035.1 uncultured Alphaproteobacteria bacterium
TAATTTCTGCTTTAACACATATAAATGTTTTAGTTTGCTTATCATCTGTATTTATGAAACATAAAGTTGTAGTTTTAGAGCATATTCCTGTCATTTCTCATATAAAGCAGAAATGGTTTAATTTAATTGTATATATTTTAGCAATTTTTGCTTATAAATTTAGTGATTATGTTATTTCTTCATGCAAACAACTTAATCAAGATTTAGAAAAATATTTATTAATTTCCAAAGATAAAATTAAAACATTTTACTGCCCTGTAGTTAGTGATGAATATATTGATTTATCAAAAGAAAAAATTGAAGAAATTAATTTTATTAATTTAAAAAATAACTATAAAATAATAGTATCAGTTGCTAGACTTGAGGATCAAAAAGATTATTATAGTGCTATTTTATCAATTAAAAATTTAATTGATCAAAATTACAAACTTAAATATTTTATATTAGGGAAGGGTTCGTTAGAGAAAAAGCTAAAAAAACTTGTAAATAAACTAAATTTACAAAATAATGTTTTTTTTCTAGGTTTTAAATCCAATCCATATAAGTATATTTTACAATCAGATTTATTTTTAATAACATCTAAATATGAGGCTTTTGGTGTAGTTATAGTTGAATCATTAATGCTGGGAATTCCAATAGTAGCAACAGATTGTTACTGTGGTCCTTCAGAAATTATTTCTAGTAATAAATATGGTGAGCTAGCTAAAGTTGGTGATATTGTTTCAATTTCAAATGCAATAAAAAAAGCTTTAGATAAAGAATACAATAAAAAAGATTTAAAAAATAGATCAAATTTTTTTTCAGTTGATAATATATCAAATATGTATATTGAATTATTAAATAGCTAAGATAAGAAATAACGTGAAAATTTTGGTCACTGGTGCAGAAGGATTTATTGGCTCTCATTTAGTAGAAAGACTCATTGAAAAAAAAATATTTGTAAAAGCTCTTATTAAGTACAACTTTAAGAATGATTGGGGTTGGCTTGATGATATGAAGCTGGTTAAAAATAAATATCTTGAAATAATCTCTGGTGATATAAATGATTACAAATTAATTGAGAATATTTCAAAAGATTGTAGTCATATTATTAACTTAGCAGCTTTAATTTCTATACCATATTCTTATGATGCACCTGTTAGTAATTTTTATACTAATTTTAACGGAGTACTAAATTTACTTGAGATTATTAAATCAGATAGAAAAAAAATTTTAATTCATACTTCAACTAGTGAAGTATTTGGTAGTGCAGTATACACACCAATGGACGAAAAGCACCCCCTACAGGCACAATCACCATATGCAGCATCAAAAATCGCTGCTGATCAAGCTTGTATGTCTTACTTCCATTCATATAATGCACCTATTATAATATTAAGACCATTTAATACATATGGACCAAGACAATCAAATAGAGCTATTATTCCTACAATAATTAATCAGATTTTAAATAAAAATAAACAATTAAAAATAGGATCTGTTTTTCCTACCAGGGATTTTACATTTGTTGAAGATACAGTAGAGGCATTTATTTGTGCGTTAAATAATAAAAATATTTATGGCGAACAATTTAATTTAGGAATATCTAAAGATTTTAGTATATTTGAAACGATAAAATTAATTTCAAAATTAATGAATTATGATTTAAAGTTGAAACCAGAAAAAATTAGAAAAAGACCCGTAAAGAGCGAAGTAAATAAACTTTTATCAAATAATAATAAAGCACTAAAAATTCTTAAATGGAAACCAAAATTTACTGGCTCTAAAGGCTTTGAAAGAGGTCTAATTAAAACAATTAAATGGTTTGAAAGAAATAAAAATATTTATAATTTGAAAGAAATTTACACTAAGTAAATAAGTTGGTACTAACATGAATGCAAAAAATAGAGCAATCATCTTGGCAGGTGGTTTAGGAAGAAGATTACTGCCTTACACTTTTAAAGTACCTAAACCAATGGTACCTATTCAAAATAAGCCTATAATTGAAATATTAATAAATCAATTAATAAGGCATCGATTTCAACATATTACTATTTGTTTAGGTCATCAATCACATATTATAAAAGAATTTTTTGATAAGAAAAAATTTAAAATAAAAATAGATTTTACTTTTGAAAAAAAACCTTTGGGAACCATTGGCCCCTTAAAATTGATAAATGATTTACCAGAAGATTTTTTACTTATGAATGGTGATATACTTACAGACTTAAATTTTAGTAGAATTTTTAATAAACACATAAGTAATAAAAATATATTCACAATTAATTCTTTTGAAAGATCAGAGCGTGTAGATTTTGGAGTAATACAAATAAATAAAAATAAAATTGTGAAAAATTTTCTTGAAAAACCAAAAAACAATTATTTGGTAAGCATGGGTATTTATATTATAAATAAAAAAATTCTAAAATATATTTCTAAAAATAAATTCTATGGTTTTGATAATCTAGTTTTTGACTTGTTAAAGGAAAAACAAAAAATTAATGTAGAGATACATAAAGGTTATTGGTTAGATATTGGTCGTCCTGATGATTATGAGAGAGCAAATAAAGAATTTAACAAATTCAAAAAGAAATTAAAATGAAAATACTAGTTACGGGATCTTCTGGATTTATTGGAAAAAATCTTATTAGTTTTTTAAAAATAAAATATAAAAAAAAAGAACTTAAAATTATTACAAAAAATAAAGACGTATCCACAAAAATTTTTTGGGCTAATATGCCAAAAGTAGATTTGGTAATTCATTTGGCTTCAAGATCAAATGTTAGAGAAAGTTGGATCAATCCAACTGATTATATAAATAGTAATTTAATTGGTACTATAAATGTTTTAGAATATTGTAAATTGCATAAAGCAAAATTAATTTTATTTAGCTCTTATTTGTATAAAGGAAAAAAAATTATAAAATCAAAAGAATTAGATAAAATATACACATTTAATCCATATGCCCTTACAAAAAAAAATTCGGAAGAATGGTGCAATTTTTATTCTCAGAATTATAATTTAGATATTTGTATTCTTAGATTATTTAATATTTATGGAAAAAAACAAAAAACTAAATTTTATATTCCATCAGTAATATCTAAATTAAAAAAAAATCAAAAAATCTTAATTAACAAGAGTATTTATAGGGATTATTTACATATAGATGATTTAAATAAATTACTTTCAAATATAATTAAAAATTATAAAAAAATAATTGGCTTTAAAATATATAATGTTGGTTATGGTAAAGCTTTTAATTTATATAAAATAGCATGTTTATTGAAAAAATATATTAATTCTTCATCACCGATTAAATCTATAAATGATATAGATAAAAATCAAATTGTTTATACTAAAGCAAATATAATCAAAATATCAAAAACATTTAAATGGAAACCGAAGATAAATTTAAATAAAGGTTTAAAAAAAATTGTATGATAAAATGAAAATCTTTCATATTATTACAAGTCTATCTTATGGCGGAGCACAAGAAATTTTAACTAAAATTGTATTAAATCAGAACTCATCTAACATAACACATATAGTCCTATCATTAAAAGATCTTTCTCATTATGGCAAAATTTTAAAGAAAAAAAATATTACATGTTATGAATTAAATATTAATTCAAATAAATTAAATATATTTCTAAAATTTTTAAAACTTATAAAATTTTTAAAAATTGAAAAGCCTAACTTAATTCAGTCTTGGATGTATCACTCAGATTTATTAGGATCAATAGCATCAGTTATCTTAAAAATACCAATTTATTGGTGTTTAGTTAATT
>CABZFN010000033.1 GCA_902525035.1 uncultured Alphaproteobacteria bacterium
AAGCAAGATGGTACGTTCTACATGCCTACTCAGGCTATGAAAAAAAAGTTGCAGATAGTATTTTAGATCAAGCTACAAAACTTGGTATCAAAGATCATATTGAGGAAATTTCTGTACCCGTGCAAAATGTTGTCGAGGTAAAACGTGGAGTTAGAGTTAATACAGAAAGAAAAATTTTTCCTGGATATATTCTTATTAAAATGGACTTGAACGACGATACCTGGCACATAATTAAAACAACGCCAAAGTTAAGTGGTTTTCTAGGTAACAAAGGTCAGCCTATTCCAATAAGTAATGCTGAGGCAAAAAGAATATCGGAGCAAGTTATTGATGGAGTAGAAAAATCAAGACCTGCAATAATGTATGACATTGGAGAGCAAGTAAAAGTTATCGATGGACCTTTCGCTTCTTTTAATGGAGAGATAGAACAAATAGATGAGGATAAAGCAAGATTAAGAGTTGCTGTATCTATATTTGGTCGATCAACACCTGTTGACCTTGAATATTCACAGGTAGAAAAGGTATAAAATGGCTAAAGAAATTTTAGGTTTAATTAAATTACAAATCCCTGCAGGTGGAGCAAATCCATCACCACCTGTTGGACCAGCACTTGGTCAAAGAGGTCTTAACATCATGGATTTTTGTAAAGCTTTTAATGATAAAACTAAAGAATTAGAAAAAGGAGCTCCAATTCCAGTTATCATTACAGCATACAAAGACAGAAGTTTTGAATTTACTACAAAATTACCTCCTGTTAGTTATTACCTTAAAAAAGCAGCAAAAATAAAAAAAGGTAACTCAACACCCGGAAGATCATTAGTAGGTAAAGTCTCAATGCAAGATATTGAAAAAATTGCCAAAGAAAAAATGCAAGATTTAAATGCTATTGACCTAAATGGAGCAATGAATATGGTTAAAGGATCTGCCATTTCAATGGGTATGGAGGTATTGGGTTAATGAAAATAACAAAAAATAGAAAACAAATGTTAAATAACTTTGACACTACAAAGGTTTACGAGCCACTTGAAGCAATCAAAATTTTAAAAGAAAAATCTTTTGTGAAGTTTAATGAAACAATTGATATTTCAATTAATCTTGGAATTGATAGTAACAAAACCGACCAAAACATTAAAGGTGTTGTAAATCTTCCTAATGGAACAGGAAAAACTGTAAAGGTCGCAGTAATTGCAAATGAAGAAAAACAAAAAGATGCAAAAACTAATAGTGCTGACTTGGTAGGAAGTGATGATTTGATCGAAACAATTTCTAAATCTAAAATAGAATTCGATGTTCTTATTGCTACTCCAGACATGATGCCTAAATTAGGTAAAGTAGCAAAAATATTAGGTCCAAAAGGATTAATGCCAAACCCAAAACTTGGTACAGTAACTAATGAAATTTCTAAATCAGTAAAAGATGCTAAATCAGGTCAAGTTAAATTCAAAAATGATAAATCTGGTATCGTTCATGCTGGTATTGGCAAACTTGATTTTAGTGAAGAAAATTTGTTAGAAAATATTAAAACATTTTATTCTTCAATTAGTAAAAGTAAACCCGATGCTGTTAAGGGTTCTTTTATAAGAAAGGTTACCATAGCTTCAACTATGGGAGTTGGATTAATTATTAACCAAGCTAGCTTGCGTTGATTAATCCAAAAGATGATCTAAGATCATCACCTGTCAAAGACTGCAGGAGCTTTGAGCTTAATTCCCTGCATAGACTGAAGCGAGTCATTGATTTGCTTCTTGACAGGCTTTAAATTAGTTTGGTGGGCAAACTAATTTTAGCTAATATTGGATCTTTTGGATCCAATTAAAACCGAGGTTGACGTGAAACGTTCTGAAAAAAAAGATTTTGTAAGTAATCTCAAAAAAGACTTTTCAAATGCTACTTCTGTAATTGTGGCTGAATATTCTGGGCTGACAGTTAATGAAACAGAGCAACTAAGAAAAGAGATGAGAGAGAATGGTGCAAAATTTAAAGTCACTAAGAACAGACTCACTAAACTTGCTATATCTGAAACTCAATTCAATGATATTTCTGAATTTTTTAAAGGTCCAACAGCAATTGCTTATTCTGATGATGCAGTAGCGCCAGCAAAAGTAGCAGTTAGTTTTGAGAAAAAATTTGAAAATTTTAAAATTATTGGAGGAGGTTATAATGGTGAGAAAATTGATAGAGAAAAGATCGATTTTCTTGCAAAATTACCTTCTTTAGATGAGTTAAAAGGAAAATTAATAGGATTAATATCTGCACCTGCTCAAAAAATAGCTTCAATTACAATTGAACCAGGGGCACAAATTGCAAGATTAATTAGTTCTAACAGTAGCAATAAACAAGAGTCGAACTAGGTAATAAGGAGAAATAAATGGCTGATTTAAATAAAATAGTGGAAGATCTCTCTTCTTTAACCGTGCTTGAGGCAGCTGAATTAAGTAAATTACTTGAAGAAAAATGGGGTGTATCCGCTGCTGCTCCAGTAGCAGTAGCTGCAGCTCCAGCCGCAGGAAGTGGAGAAGCAGCAGCAGAAGAGAAGACAGAATTTGATATTGAATTATCTGAAGCTGGATCAAACAAAATTGCTGTTATTAAAGAGGTTCGCACCATTACTGGACTTGGCTTAAAAGAAGCTAAAGATCTAGTCGAAGGTGCGCCAAAACCACTTAAACAAGGAGTTAAAAAAGAAGAAGCTGAAGAAATGAAAAAAGCATTAGAGGCAGCTGGCGCAAAAGTTGCACTTAAGTAAATTGTAGGCCTAATTTAGGCCTACAAATAAATGAAAAAAGGAGTTAAAGTGAGTCTAGACCATATAAATATTAAAAAGATAAGAAAATCTTTTGGTAAAATTCCACTAGTAACATCTCTTCCCAATTTAGTTGAGGTTCAAAAGAGATCATTTGATAACTTTCTTCAATTAAAAATTGATCCTGAAAAAAGACATAACATTGGTCTTCATTCAATTTTTAAATCTGTTTTTCCAATCCATGATTACGCAGAGAGAGCAACAGTTGATTATGTTAGTTACGACATTGGTATTCCAAAATATGATGTTGAAGAATGTTCGCAGAGAGGTATGACATATGGTGCTCCACTATTAGTTAATTTTAGATTGATAATTTGGGATATAGATGAAATTGCAGGTACAAAATCAGTAAGAGATATTAAAGAACAAGAGGTTTACATGGGTGATATTCCTCTAATGACAAAAAATGCTACGTTTGTTGTAAACGGAACAGAAAGAGTAGTAGTGAGTCAAATGCATAGATCTCCAGGTGTCTTTTTTGATCATGATTTTGGTAAAACGCATACAAGTGGTAAATATCTTTTTAATGCTAGAATAATTCCATACAGAGGTTCATGGTTAGATTTTGAGCATGATGCAAAAAATAATATTCACGCAAGAATTGATAGAAAAAGAAAATTCCCTGTCACAACTCTGTTTAAATGTTTAATTAGCAACTCATCAGATAACTATATTAAGGATTGTGAAAAAAATAAAGTAGAACCAGATCCAAAAAGAATCCTTGGAATGACAGGTGAAGA
>CABZFN010000034.1 GCA_902525035.1 uncultured Alphaproteobacteria bacterium
AATTGATAAATGTAAATCTAAAAATTTAGAAATAGAATTTTCGAGCCCAACAACTAATCATGAATTATCAGATGATGTTGGTGTTAAAATACTTGGCAATGAGGAAAAAAAATTTTGGCACGATAACAAAGGAGCAAAAATAAATGCCATACGAACTAGAAATTCAATAGAAAAAGCAGATGTAGTAGTAGTACGTTTTGGTGAAAAATATAAACAATGGAATGCTGCTTTTGATGCAGGATATGCATCAGCCTTGAATAAATCTCTTATAATACTGCATAATGATGCACATCAACATGCTTTAAAAGAAGTTGATGCAGCAGCTCATGCTATAACAAAAAATACCGATGAAATTGTAAAAATTTTACAATATACTTTACAAGGCAAAATATAAATTAATTATTTTCTTTTTCTGACAGTCTTCTTAAGCTCTCTTTTGGCCAAGTTGTTTCTCGATCATACATGGCTTCATGGCAAATATCTTTGTTAATAATTTCAATCCAAGGATCTTTATCTTTCACAAAAATATGTGCTTGCGGTGTTAATGGTTTGTCGAGTGTAGCTGTTCTAATTGCAATTCGAGATTTTGCAATATTGTATTTACAATATAAATAAACACCACAATTATTACAAAAATATGCTCGGTAACCTTTTCCACTGCCAGTAGGAAGTAGTGTAGATTCAACATTACCATTTAATTCAAAATCATCTTCAAAAATCATTGTATGTATAACAAAAGAAGAGCCTGTAGAAATTTTACAGTTATTACAATGACAAGCTTGAGTGAACAATGGTTTATCTTTTATTTTGTAATTTACTGAACCGCACGCGCATTTTCCAATAAGAATCATTTCTAATAAATGTTATATTTTGGAATTTAAAAAGCAAGAATTAATTATTTACCAAATATGCCAAGCTTAACACCATAATCTACAGCTATACCGTAATCTGGATCATCATCACTATCAACTATCAATTGGCCTGTTTTTCTTAAAAGGCTGTGGCAGTCCTTCGTAAGACGTCTTAACTTTACTTGTTTGCCTAATTTGGAATATCTTTCTGCAATATCTTCAATTGCCTTTAAAGCAGATTGATCAATAACTTTTGAATTTGCAAAATCTATTATTACTAAATTAGGATCTTCGGCAGGCTTAAAAATTTCTAAAAAACTATTAGTTGAACTAAAAAAAAGAGGTCCTTCAATTTCATAAACTTTAGCAGCCTTTTCTGTTCTTGATTGTCTCTCAATTGCTCTAATTCTTGAAGCGGATTTCCAAGCAAATACTAATGCATTAATAATAACGCCAGCAACTACAGCAACAGCTAAATCTTCTAATACAGTTATTAAAGTAACTAAAACTATTACCAATGCATCCGAACGAGGAACAACAAATAATAATTTTAAAGAATTCCAAGCAAATGTTCCAATTACGACCATAAACATAACCCCTACTAATGATGCAATAGGAATAAGTTCAATTAAATTTGAAATATAAAGAATAAAAATTAGTAAAAAAATTGCTGCTGATATGCCAGCAATTCTTGTTCTGCCTCCTGATTTTACATTTATCATTGATTGTCCACCCATACCCCCAAAAAAGCCTGTGATACCATTAGCGACACCTTGTGCTAAACATTCTTGTCTTGTTCCACCTTTTTTGTTTGTTATTTCTCCTACTAGATTAAGAGTTAAGAGACTTTCAATTAATCCAATAGCTGCCAAAATAATTGCATAAGGAAAAATAATAAAAAAAGTATCTAAATTAAGTGGAACTGTTGGAATAGAAAAATTTGGAAGCCCTCCTGCTACACTTGCTAAATCCCCTACTCTTGGAACAGGTAAATCTAAAAGTAAAACTAGAAAAGTAACAAGAAGAATTGCAGCTAATGTAGATGGTATGAATTTAGTAACCCTTGGTAAGTACCATATGATTAACATAGTTAAGAAAACTAATACTAATGAATATGTAAGCACTTCCCCTGACATCCATGTAAATGTTCCATCAAAGTTATATATTTGAAATTGATGTAATTGAGATAAACCAATTACGATAGCTAAACCGTTTACAAAACCTAGCATTACAGGTTGAGGAACCATTCGCATAAATTTTCCTAATTTAAATATTCCTGCAAGAAATTGTAAAATTCCCATAAGTATTACAGTGGCAAACAAATATTGAACTCCATGTTCCGATACTAATGACACCATAACAACAGCCAATGCTCCTGTTGCTCCTGAAATCATTCCAGGCCTTCCTCCAAAAATTGCAGTTACTAATCCTACAATAAATGCTGCGTACAAGCCTGAAAGAGGTGTTACACCTGCTACAAAAGCGAATGCAATTGCTTCTGGTACAAGTGCGATTGCAACAGTTAATCCAGATAGAATTTCAATTTTAAACAGTGAAAAGGAAGCTCTACCCTCTGGAATATATTCATCTTTATTTAATCCTAGAGAATTTGCAAATTGATTAACTGTTGATTTTATCATTAAGATCTATTTTATTTAAATAGGTAAATTAAGTTATAAGTAAACAAAATCTACCAAACAGATTTGTATATATTAAAGGCGTCAGATTCTTCAATTTTACGTGGATTATTTACTAATAATCTAGTTTGTTTCATTGCTTCACTAGCCATCAACTGGCAAGCTTCCTCAGGAATTTCTAAATCTCTTAGCCTATAAGGTAATTTAAGTTCCTTAGACAAACTTTCTAAACTATCTATAAAATTGTTACACACAATCTCATCACTTTTGCTATTATCTAAATCTTTAAATACGTATGATGCAAGATTAGCGTAATTTTTTTTTGTTTCTTCATTTATGGAATTGAATCTCATAACACTTGGAAGAACTAAAGAGTTTGAAAGTCCATGAGAAATATTAAATAGACCTCCTATAGGATATGCCAAAGCATGTACTGCTGCTACTGGGGAATTTGCAAAAGCTTTACCTGCTAACATTGATCCAAATAGCATATTTGATCTGGCATTAATATTATCGCCTTCAAATACAGCAGTTTTAATTGATGATCCGAGGAACTTGAGTGCTTCTATAGATAATATTTTTGAAATAGGATTGTTATTAGGATTTATAGAAGTGTAAGCCTCGATTGCATGAACCATTGCATCTATTCCAGTAGATGCAGTTATATTGGCTGGTAAATCAATAGTTAATTGTGGGTCTAAAATAGCAAGGTCAGGTAAAATGTATTTTGAAGAAACACCTTTTTTTTCTTTATCATCCATTGTGATAATTGATAATGGTGTAACTTCAGAACCAGTTCCTGATGTTGTTGGTATAAGCACAAGTGGTAGTCTTGGACCCCTAGCATTATTAACTCCCCATATTGTTTCAATATCTTGATTAGATCCTAGAAGTAAAGATACTAGCTTAGCAACATCCATCGATGATCCGCCACCAAAA
>CABZFN010000035.1 GCA_902525035.1 uncultured Alphaproteobacteria bacterium
AAGTTTCTGAAAAGTTTCACAAAGATCCAGAATATTTTGCTGATCAATTTGCAAGAGCTTGGTTTAAACTTCTTCATAGAGATATGGGACCAAAAACAAGATACATGGGGCCTGAAGTTCCAGAAGAAGAATTAATTTGGCAAGATCCTGTACCTAAAGGTCACTCAAATTATGATGTCGAAGCCGTTAAAGCTAAAATTTTACAAAGCGGTTTAACAACTCAAGAGATGGTTGAAACTGCTTGGGCAAGTGCTTCTACATTTAGAGGATCAGATATGAGAGGTGGAGCAAATGGTGCAAGAATTAGACTTGCCCCTCAAAAAGATTGGGAAGTTAACAAACCTGAGCAATTAAAAAAGGTACTTAGTATCCTTGAACCAATTGCAAAAGATACAGGGGCATCAATAGCTGATGTGATTGTGCTTGCGGGCAACATTGGTGTCGAACAAGCGTCAGGAATGGAAGTTCCATTCACACCTGGTAGAGGTGACACTACTCAAGACAAAACTGATATTGATTCTTTTGGTGTTCTTGAGCCTGAGGCAGATGCATTTCGTAATTATTTAAAAATGAATTATGATGTTACAGCAGAGGAACTAATGCTAGATAAAGCACAACTTCTTGGGCTAACAGCTCCTGAAATGACTGTACTCGTTGGAGGAATGAGATCAATGGGTATCAGTTCAGACCAACGAGGTTTATTCGCAGAAACTGGTGGTAAACTAACTAACGATTTCTTTGAAAAACTCTTAGATATGAGTGTAAGCTGGAAACCAACTGGAAGTAACTCTTACGAAGCAACTGATAAAATTACAGGTGAAAAAGTAAGAACTGCATCTAGAGTAGATCTTGTTTTTGGATCGAACTCACAATTAAGAGCTATAGCAGAACTTTATGCAAGTGATGACAGTGAAGAAAAAATGAAAAAGGACTTCATTAAAGCTTGGAATAAAGTGATGAATGCTGATCGTTTCGATCTAGAACAATAAAATTAGTTTTAATTAGTTTAAAAGTGGAACTTTAAGTTCCACTTTCTTTATTTTGGCATATTTGTTGCACCAGTTTCTAAAGAAATTATCTTGCCATCTTTAAATTTATATATGGCCATAACAGCCTGAGTGTTTCCATCTTTGAAAGTAACAAAAGAATGGTGTACTCCAATTTCATCATTTTCATACACAATCCTAGACTTATCTTCATTTATATCATCACTCATAGCCCAACCAATAACGTCTGATTTTGAGAGTTGATTACCTGAAGAGTGCATTGTAAATTTGAAGTCATCGTGAATAATTTCATTCATTCCTGCTTCGTCTTTTTCATTAAACACCCTCATGTATTTTTCTAATATAGACATATTTTCTCCTAGTATTTTAATTTCTATATAAGTGTTTTTCTGAAATTAGTATTTAATTATCTTTCTTTGATATAGGGTTGACCAATTGCGTTAGGGGCAATTGCCTTACCAACAAAACCAGCAAGTAACACAACGGTTAGTACATAAGGTAATGCTTGTATTAACTGAACAGGTATTTCTCCTATAGCCGGTAGTTCAACACCTTGTAATCTTATTTGAAGTGCATCCGTAAAGCCAAACAATAAACATGCAATCAAAGCTGTTTTGGGATGCCACTTTCCAAAAATCATTGCTGCTAGTGCTAAGTAACCCCTGCCAGCAGACATTTCTCTAAAGAAATTAGCATTAACTGCAGTTGATAAGTGAGCTCCAGCAAAAGCAATTAAGACACCGTTGATTGCCAAAGCTTTGTATCTCATTGAAAATACGTTAATTCCTGCAGTATCAACAGCACTTGGGTTTTCGCCAACTGCTCTAAGCCTCAAACCAAAACTAGTTTTAAACACAACCCAAAAGACTAATGGAACTGTAAGATATGCTAAATATACGAATACGTAATGACCACTTAATATATCACTGTAAATTATTCCTACTATTGGTATATCTCTTAAACTATCAGCAAAAGGTAGAGTAACTTCCAAGAAACGCTGATCTTCATTTAGTGTTGGAGTTAATCCAGCTTGTCCAAACCAAGCAGCTGCTAAGGCAGTAGTTAATCCAATTATTAAAATATTAATAGCAACACATGACACAACTTGATCACCTTTATAAGTGACTGAAGCAAAACCGTGCAACATTGAAAGGCTAACACATGCGATAATTGCCAACAATAAACCAAGCCATGGATTTCCTAAAAAGTAAGAACCTACTGCAGCTACAAAAGCAGCCATAAGCATTTTACCCTCTAAGCTAAAATCAATAACTCCTGATCTTTCAGCAAATATACCAGCCATAGCTGCAAATACTAACGGAGTTGAAATTCTTAGGGTAGAATTTATTAGAGATGCAATGTCAGACAAAAATTCCATTACGCTTTTGCCTTTAAATTTAATCTATTAACAAAGAAGTTTTCAATTTGTGGTCTAAATAGGTTTTCTAAAGCGCCACTAAATAGAATAATCACACCTTGTACAGCAACAAACATGTACCTAGTAATATTTGGCATATCGAATGTAACTTCTGAACCTCCTTGATATAAAATTCCAAACAAAAATGCAGCAGGGAAAATTCCTATAGGATGATTTCTTCCCATTAACGCAACTGCAATTCCAGTAAATCCATAACCGGCTGGAAAGCCTGCAACAATTTTATGGTGTACACCCAATACTTCATTAACTGCCAAAAGACCTGCCAATCCTCCAGATATACACATTGCTATAATTATATTTTTATAAGGAGAAATACCTGCATAGATTGCAGCTTGTGTATTGTGACCAACAGCTCTCATCTCATAACCCCATCTGGTTTTCCAAACTAAAAACCAAACAAAAACAGATGCGGCAATAGCTAAAAGAAAAGAAATGTTTAATGGTGAATACCTAATCTTGATTCCAAATAAAGCAGCAAAATCTTTGAAATTTGGAAGCCATTGCTCTTTTGGTAAAGCAACAGTATGTGGTCCCATTTGTGCAGTATCTCTAATAACATCAACAAGTAAGAAAACCATTAATGAAGCGGCAATAAAGTTAAACATAATTGTTGTGATAACAACGTGACTGC
>CABZFN010000036.1 GCA_902525035.1 uncultured Alphaproteobacteria bacterium
CTATAGAAGAAAATCTAATAGATCCAAAAAAATATGTAATTCTTGGTCTGCGTGGATCCTTATATGATCCAAACGATATGAAATGGGCTAGAGAACAAGGTGTAACTATAATTACAATTGATGATTATTATGAAATGGGATTTAATAAATGTATTAAAAAAATTTATGAAGTTCTAGGTACAACAGATACTTATTTTACATTTGATATAGACGGAATAGATCCTACTTTCGCACCAGGTACTGGAACTCCGGAGGTTGGAGGCTTTAATGTGAGAGAAGCACAAATTATCATAAGAGCACTGAATAAAATTAATTTTGTAGGTGGTGATGTTGTAGAAGTATCACCACCATTTGATGTAAATAATATGACTTCTCTTGTTGGCGCAACCATTGCATTTGAAATATTATGCACTATGACAAGGGTTAATTAGATTATAAATAGATTTTTATTACAAATTTTCTTTTCTAGTAATTTGAAAACAATACGCATGGTCACAAGGTTTACTGTTTGGTCTTGTGATATGTAGACCTTCATTAGAAAGTTTCCATTCTATTTTGTCTTTACTACCAATTAATTTAACATCAAGAATTTCACCTTCATATAATTTATCCATACTTTGTATTTTAAAATTTTTATTTGGCCAACCTAATGATATTGCAAATAATTTATTTCCTTTTGTAGTAAATCGAAAATCTTTTGCAGTGTATTTTATCTTATCTTTATTGTCAGAAAAAGGCCCAGATACATTCATTTTTGTTGGACCTTCACCGTATTGATCCCATGTTTCAGTGTCAAAAATTGCTTTCCCGTTCACCTCTAGCCATTTTCCAATTCCCTTTAATATATTTTTATCTTTTTCAGGTATTGTTCCATCGGGCTTTGGTCCAATATTTAGTAACATTAAACCATTTTTGCTTACATTATCTATTAAATAATGAACAAGATCTGTGATTGATTTATATTTTGATCTTTTCATGTATGCCCATGCACTGCCATCATGAACGGTCGTATCAGTTATCCAATTATAATGAGTTAACTCTGATTCTCTTCCTAATTCTAGATCTAAAATCCCTGACCCAGGTGGTAGATCATGCCATTTATAAGAAACAACTACTTCTCTGTTCCATTCTTTTTCTTTGTTATAATAATAAGAGAGAAAATCTTTCCTATATTTTTCATGAATATACCTTAAACCAAAATCAAACCAAACATAATCTGGTCTATAATTATCAACTACTTCTTTTAATCGTTTTAACCAACGATTATGAAAAACTTTACTAGGCTTGTCTTGTTTTTCATAATTTTTTCCCCAATGTTCTGGATAAACTGCTTGCTTTTGCATATTTTCTGTATTGTGCAACTCACCATAAAGTTCTTGAAATTGTTTTTTTGAAGTATCAAATTTTTTATTCCAATGAGGGAAGAAAAACCAATTCTCAGCATGATGCATTGCAACCATATATTTCATACCTTTTGATCGGATTGATTTTTCTAATTCACCAACAATATCCCTTTTTGGACCCATCTTAGATGCACACCATTCAGTATCGGAACAATTCCACATAGGAAAACCATCATGATGTTCTGCTACTGGTCCTGCAAATTTAGCTCCTGAAAGATAATAGAGATCAGCCCATTCTTCAGAATCAAAATTACTTGCTTTAAACATTGGAATAAAATCTTTGTATCCAAATTTAGAAGGATGGCCGTATACTTTACAATGATGCTCATATTGTGGGCTGGGTTTTCTATACATCCAATAAGGATACCAGGTAACATTTGGTCCTGTAGCTGGCACAGAATATACACCCCAATGTGCATAGATACCAAATTTAGCTTTTTTAAACCAATTAGGTATTTGATGATTTTTAATCGACTCCCAAGTAGGGGTATATTTTTGACTATTCATTATTTAATAAAACTAAAAAAATAAAAATTAATAAAAATAAATTGTTTAATAAACATTAAATCATACTTCTCTCGTCAATAATTTTTTCTTTAATAAGGTTATCCCATAATTCTTTTGGTATAGAAAAATTTAAATTTTCAAAGTTTTGTTGAATCTGCTCAGTTCTATCAATACCTAATATCATAGAAGATATTAATTTATTTGAGTATGAAAACTGAAGTGCTGCAGCAGGTACAGGAACATCATACTCTAGACAAATTTTTGAAATTCTTTTATATTTTTCTTTAATATCAATAGGTATTTTATCATATCTGTAGGTTACTTGATCACCAATACCTTTAGCTAATATTCCTGAATTGAAAACACCTCCTAAAATTATTCCAATATTATTTTTTTTTGCAATTGGAAAAAATTCATTCAAGGCGGTTTGATCCAATAAAGTATATCTTCCCGCAAGTAACATACAATCAAAATCACCTTCGTTTGCAAATCTTGCACATATATCTGCATCGTTTAATCCTACCCCAATTGCTTTAATTACTTTTTGCTCTTTGAGAGTATTTAATGCCTTATATGCCCCATTCATTGCTTGTTCGAAGTAATAATCTACTTCAGTTCCAAAATTGTATCTATCTACATCATGTATTAAACAAATATCTATTTTAGATACTGCCAATCGATGAATTGATTGATCGAATGATCTCATTACACCATCATAAGAATAATCAAAATGTGGTATAAAATTTAAATGACCTTTAAATTTTCCTTTCTTAAAATAGTTTCTCTGGGGTGTAAGATATCTTCCAACCTTAGTTGAAAGATAGTAGCTATCTGGATCAATAGTTTTTAAAAAATTTCCTATTCTATGTTCGCTTAGCCCATATCCATACAAAGGGGAAGTATCAAAGATATTAATATTTGATTTATACGAATGTTGTAAAATATCATAACAAGTAGGTTCAGTTAATTCTTCAAATAAATTGCCAATTGGTGCACCTCCAAATCCAATAGATGTTAATTTTATGTCTGTATTTCCCAGTTTTCTTTTTTTCATTAATATTGAAAATATTTAATAATCTTAAATAAATCAATATTTAAAAAATATTTTAAT
>CABZFN010000037.1 GCA_902525035.1 uncultured Alphaproteobacteria bacterium
ACCAATTGATAATGGAATTGTTTTAGAAGTATTAATATTTGAATAAAATGTCTCTATTTTATCTAAACTATCATTTAAATCAGCTGGGTTTACGGGACAATCACCAATATCTGCAATATTAAATTTATCGTAAGGACTCTTAAGCGAGACTGGGTGATAAAGCCTTACAAGTGATGAAGCATTTCTAATTTCTCTAGGTCCATGTCTTGCACCTGGTCTATTCGTTGTTCCACCATCCCACGGTACTCCAGAAATACAGTAATCTAATTTATTTAAATTTTTTACTATAGGTAAGCGAAAAAAAGTTGCAACATCAGCAAAGCGAGGAGTTTCCATACTAGATAGAGGTTTAATTTGAGTCATAAAAGTATCTTATGGTATATAGAGTTGGATTATACAAGACAAATTAGTATGGATTATAGCAAATTTCCCAAACCACAAAATGATGGAAAAGCTGATCATCTTCTAAATAATTTTTTACCTGATATTTCTTTAAGAAATCAACAGGGAAATCTATTAAAAATAAAAAGATCTGACACTTTTCGTTTAATTTTATATTTTTATCCTATGACAGGTAATCCAAATGAAAGTTTACCTAAAAATTGGAATCAAACTCCAGGAGCTATTGGCTGTACTGTGGAGAACTGTAGTTTTAGAGATAATTATGAAGAATTAATCAAACTAAATGCGCTGCCTATAGGAATATCAACTCAAACAATAGATTATATTAAGGAAATGACAGATAGATTAGTAATTCCTTATGATGTTTTAAGTGATTCACAAAATATTTTGCTCAATTCATTAAAAATGCCACATTTTAAAATTGAAAACAAAATTTATTTTAAAAGATCAACTCTTATTGTGGAAAAAAATATTGTTAAAAAAGTATTCTACCCTATTTTTCCCCCTAACAAACATATAAATGAAGTTTTACAATGGTTAACAACAAACTAACAATTTTTTTATTTTCAACATTTTTACTATTTTCCAATATCTTATCTGCTAATCCAAATATAGATCAATGGTTAGAATCAGAGAAATCATATAAAGATCTTATTAACGAAGGATTTGAAGTAAAGAGCTACGCTATAAGTGATATAGAAGTTGGAGATGGTTTAACAATAATTTTATTTGTCACTGTTCTCCAAAAAGATCAAGAATTATATGAGTGTCAGGAATATCAAACTATCGATAAAAATGTTGAAACATTAGATATGAACTTAATTTGCAAAGAATTAGTGCAACCGTATCAAAGAGGCATAGGAACTTAAGATTTATAGATATTTAAAAAAACCATTGTAATGCGATTAAAGTCAGTCCATTCAAAATCTCTTTGTTTTCCATCTTTTTTTTTACTTCATCAAAACTATAACTTTTAACAAGTATATCTTCATTTTCATTCTCTAGACCTCTTATAATTTCTTTATCTGGAGCAGCAACTTCACCTAAAAAAAGATTATAGAATGACTCTGATGATCCTGGAGCAGGAAAGTATCCTTGTATTGATTTGAGATTATTTACTTCACAGCCTGTTTCTTCTAAGCATTCTCTTTTAGCTGTATCTTCAGGAGTTTCACCAGGATCAATTATACCAGCTACTACTTCGTCTAGATAATTTTCACTATCTTTAGAAATTGTTCCTGGTCTGAACTGTTGAATTAAAACAATTTTTTTATTTTTAGGGTCATATGGTAAGATTGCTGATACTTGTGCACCCCCGAATAGCTCTCTTTTTAATTCATTACTCCAGCTTCCATCATATTTTTGATATTTTAGAGTAACTTCATTCATCTTAAAAAAACCACTGTGAATATTTTTTTTATCTAGAATTTTAAATTTTGAGCTCATAAAAAATTGATATATTTCATATTACATATATATTTATAATTATGGAAAAAGCTTTATTTGGAGCAGGTTGTTTTTGGGGTGTGGAAGAAACCTTTTGTAAAACTTCGGGTGTAATAAATACCTTAGTTGGTTACTCTGGAGGTGATACTATTAACCCATCTTATGAAAGTGTTTGCTCTGGAAATACAAACCATACAGAGGTCGTTTTAGTTGAATTTGATAACTCTATAATATCCTATGAAGAACTGCTATTGGTTTTTTGGAAATGTCATGATCCTACTACTATTAATAGACAAGGTCCAGATATTGGTACACAATACAGATCAGCAATATATTATTATGACGAAGATCAAAAAACCAAATCCATTAATTCCAAAAATGAATATTCTAAAAATTCAGGATTAAATATTGTTACTGAAATATCACAAGCCAAAGAATTTTATAAAGCTGAAGAATATCATCAAAAATATATCCAGAAAACTGGCTTGCACTGCGCTATATAACCTAATTTGTTAGGAATAGATGTCTGTTGATTTTTACTATGCATTTTTAACGGGCTGGGCAATACTATTACTATTTTGGAGTACTATTGTTTTCTTTATATTTTTAAGGAAACCCCCTAAATCAAAACTTACAAAAAGCTTTACAATAAAATCCTATTTATTTTTTTCGGTACTATTATTTGCAATTTTATTTTTTAGATAAGCCGATTCGTTTTTTTGAGAAGTTTTGCATCAATATATAGTAGGTTTGAAAGATTAGGATACTAACATATTGATAATTATAAACTTTTTTATATTTACTGTTGAATACTAGTCTTTTGATAAATATAAACTAATTCAATATTAACAAAGATAAATAAAAAATGTCTATATTAAAAAACTATTTTAAACAAAACAGTGTGATGCACAGTTTTTCAAGTTGCCAATGGCCAATTGGTGACCCTCAGGAAAAAGACTTCCATTTCTGTGAAGCATCAACAGTTTCTGGAAAGCCCTACTGTCAGAGTCACTGTGATGTTGCTTATATTGACGAGAAAGAGCTTAAAAAAGAAAAAGAAGCTCAAAAAAATCGTCGCATTGCTGCATAAATCTACCTCTACAAATTACAATCTCATTACATATTAATAATCTAGAGATATTG
>CABZFN010000038.1 GCA_902525035.1 uncultured Alphaproteobacteria bacterium
GGCTCTGGAAAGGCAACGATACATATTGGTTTATTTATTTTTTTGGCAAAATATAATAAAAATTTTGCATCTGTAAATGTAGTTTGAAAAATTATAATTTTTTTAAAATTATTATCTTTAAAATATTTAAATGCTTTATCTGATAATTCATTATTAGTAATTAAATAATTAATTCCTTTTATTTCAGTAAATATATTCCGTAGAACTTTTTTACCTTCTAAAAATTTAGACATAGCAAAAGGCATATCAAAAGTTTCTCGTGCTAATCCTAGGTATCCAATCATTATTATTTCAACTATAGTTAATAATTTTCTCTCAAACCATGAAAATTAAAAAATTCAAAGATTAATTATATAAATAATCACTAATTTTCTTATAAATTGTATTAATTTTTTTTTGAATTCGTAAGGGTTCATGTTATCAATATTATATTAAATTATATGGAGGAATTATGAAAAAAATATTTGCTATTTTTCTTCTTCTTACTTCAACATCATTTGCTGTAAATTCAGCAGAATTGAAGTTCATATGTTATCAAGATATTAATGAATGTGATACTATTGCAGACATGGCTAAATCATGGGAAGCTTCTTCTGGACATACGTTAAATATTGAAACAGTTGGATATGAAGTAATAAGAGAGCAGTTAGAAAATCAATTAGAATCAGGTGCTGCACCAGATTTAGCTAGAGTAACTAATTTAGGTGGATTAAATAAATTTTATTTAGATTTAAAACCTTATATTGATGCTACATATTGGGAACAGAATTATGGTGCAACTCTTCCTTGGTATAGAAAACCTTCTGGTGATGATGGTATCTACGGATGGCAAACTCAATTAACAGTTACTGGTCCTTATGTTAATGTAACAATGTTTGAGGATGCTGGCGTTGACATGCCTGAAGAGGGTGCTACATGGGATGATTGGGCCGATGCTTTAAGAGAAGTTAAATCTGAACTTGGATTAACAGCAGGACTTGCACTTGATAGAACTGCACATAGATGGGCTGGACCAGCCTTTTCTTATGGTGCAAAATTTCATGAAAATGGAACACCAATTCTAGTTGATGAAGGTTTTAGAAAATTTTCAGAAGTTTTTGTTGGATGGCATGAAGAAGGATTAATGCCAGCTGAAGGTTGGCCAGCTGGTGCTGGAACCTCATACAGAAATGCAGCTCCTTTATTTTTAGATGGAACAGTTGCAATGCATATGTCTGGTTCATGGATGCTTGGAAACTATGATACTAACATTACAGATTTTGAGTGGAAAGTTGTACCAATACCATGTGGTCCTGGTGGATGTGGAGCAATGCCTGGAGGTTCAGGAATAGTAGCATTTAATTCTACTGCAAATCCTGAAGCAGCTGCTTCATTTATTAATTTTATGGCGCAAACTGAAAATGCAGAAAAATTTGCTGCATCAACAAGTAATATCACTGCTCATCAAGGACTTCAAAAATCAGGTATAGATTACACTGGTGTAAGTCCTAATGTTGCAGAAGGTCTTGCAATTTTTGCTGCAAATGCAGGAAAAGCTGCTGATACAACTCCTCAAGCATATTGGTTCCAAGGTTACAATAAAAACTTTGCAATTTATGGAATTGTACCTGACTACATAACTAAAGCAATAACAGGAGAAATGTCTCTTGAAGAAGCTTTAGCAGCAATTGATGCTGATGTAGCTGCAAAAATAGCTGAGTAAATAATTATTAATTTATTAAGGCCGATTAAAAATCGGCCTTAAAAAAAATGATGCCTGAAAATTTTTTAAATCTTAATTATTGGTATTTTATTACATTTATTTATTTGTTTGTTGGGTTTCTTTTTTCAAGAGGTGTAATAGGTAGTGTAACAAGATTAATGTCGATAGTAGGCTGGCCTATTGAATTAGCTCAAAAGTTAAGTGGTACAAAAAGTTTACCTTATTTATTTTTATTTCCAAATATTTTAATTTTTGGATTATTTACTTTTTTGCCTTTGTTTATGAATTTTGGTTTTTCTGTAACGGATGGAGAAAGTATAAACTTTTCTTCAAGAGATTACTCTGGTTCTGATAATCTATCAAGAATTGTTTTAGAAAAACAAATAGATACTGGTGTTGAAAATATGGAGGATGATAAGTTTAAAGCTGCAATAGCGGATACTTTTATCTTTGTACTATTTCAAGTTCCTATAATGATCCTCATAGCTTTAATAACTGCAATTGTTCTTAACAGAGAGATTGTTGGAAGAGCTTTTTGGCGAGCAGTTTATTTTTATCCTGTTATGCTAAGCCCAGTTGTAGTTGCTTTTCTCTGGACGTTAATACTCAAAAGGCAGGGATTGTTATCACAGACACTAATGAGTTGGAATTGGATTGATGAACCAATACAATGGTTAACAGATCCGTCATGGACAATGTTTTGGTCAGTTCTAATTTATACTTGGGCCAATTTAGGTTTTTATATGTTGATTTTATTAGCTGGTCTACAATCAATACCAAAAGATCTTTATGAAGCTGCAGAAATGGATGGTACATCAGATCAGAGAGTCTTTTGGAGAATCACCTTACCACTCTTAATGCCAATTCTTCTTGTAGTAACAGTCTTATCTTTGATTAAGGCTTTTCAAGCATTTGAAGAATTATTTGCTCTACAAGTTGGATGGATATCATTAGTTTCTTATATTTTTGAAACAGCAGGTCTAAGAGGACAAAAAACAACTTTTGGTTTAGGTATTGCTGCAATGGCATCATTATTAGTTGCATTATTATTAATACTTTTATCACTTCTTCAGTTTTATTTAACGAGACGACAAGTCAAGTTATGAGTGCTGTTTTAAAATTCCTTTCACGTACTCAAGGTAAAAATGGGCCTGCTTTGGTTGATTGGATTTCTTATATCTATCTTCTTTTAGGTTTTTTGATAATATTTTTACCAG
>CABZFN010000039.1 GCA_902525035.1 uncultured Alphaproteobacteria bacterium
CCCTCATGCGCACCTTCAATCAAACCTGGTATATCCGCTAATACAATTTCTTTATCAAAGCGCTTCACGGTACCAAGTACAGGATGTAAGGTTGTAAATGGATAATCCCCAATTTTTGGGTTAGCATTAGAAATTGTTGATAAGAGAGTTGATTTACCTGCATTAGGTAAGCCTATTACTCCTATATCTGCAAATAATTTGAGCGATAACCATATCCATCGTTCTTCTCCTAATTCACCTTTTGTAAATTTTCTTGGAGCTTGGTTAACTGATGATTTAAAATGATTATTTCCTAAACCGCCATTACCTCCCTTTAATAAAATATATTCTTCATCAATTTTTGTTAGATCAGTTAGCAATACCGTTTTATCTTCATTGTAAATTTCTGTTCCAGGTGGAACTTTAATAAACATGTTGCTTCCATTTGCTCCTGTTTGATTTTTTCCCCTTCCATTTTCACCTTTTTTTGCTTTAAAATGTTGTTGGTATCTAAAATCAATTAGTGTGTTTAAATTATCATCCACTTTAAAAATAATATTTCCACCTTTACCCCCATCGCCTCCATTAGGACCACCAAACTCAATATATTTTTCCCTACGAAAACTAGCACAGCCATCTCCACCATTACCTGAAGCAATATATATTTTTGCTTGATCTAAAAATTTCATAATAAATTTTTAATTAATTGGGATTATTGTTCTCTGGGAACAACTGATACAAAAGTTCTTACTCTTGTTTTTTTAAAAGCTACTTTTCCATTTATTGTAGCAAATATTGTGTGATCTTTACCTATACCAACATTATTACCTGGATGAAACTTTGTGCCTCGTTGCCTAATAATAATGTTTCCTGCTATTACGCTTTCACCGCCAAATTTCTTAACTCCAAGTCTGCGACCCGCCGAGTCTCTTCCATTCCTAGAACTACCACCTGCTTTTTTCGTTGCCATTATTTGTCTTCTTTTTTAGTTTTAATTGTTTTCTTAACATTTTTCTTTACTGATTTTTTCTTAGTAGGTGAAGCTTTATTTGCTGCTTTTTTTGTAACTGTCTTATTTTTTGCAACTTTTACCTCTTTAGACTCACTTTTTTCTTTAGTAGCTTTAGTTTCAGTTTTTTTAACTTTTTTTATTTCAGGTTCAGCAGTAGACTTTTTTCCACCATAAGAAATTGATTCTATTCTTAATACGGTTAGATATTGTCTATGACCTTGTGTTAATCTGTAATTTTGTCTTTTTCTTTTTTTAAAAACTATTATTTTTTTATCTCTGATTTGATCAACAATTTTTGCTTCAACTGAAGCATCTTTTAGTAATGGCTCGCCCAAACTATTTGTGTTTTGATCACTGATCGCTAATACATCAGTAATTGACACTTTATCACCTTTGGATCCCTCAACTTTTTCTACTTTAAGTATCTGACCAGCTCTTGCTGAGTATTGCTTTCCACCAGTTTTGAAAATTGCTAACATATCTTTTGATGGCGGGGTTTATAGTGAACTATGTGAATAGTCAAATTAAAAATATGGCGTAAATACTGGGAATATAGACCTTAAAAGCTATCCTTTGCTTTTCGCAAATAAGAAAACAATTCAAAGTCTGTAAAACCTAGCTCTTTCTTAATCATAGAACCTAATTTTGAATTTTGATTCAGGTATAAGTTATAGTATTTTTCATCCTCTAACAAAAAAGGTACAGATTTTCCTTTATTATTTAAATCATTATTAATTTTATTTCTAACTGTCAAATAAATATCTTCTTTTTTAAGTATTATTTCAAGAAAATTTAAATTGTTTAAAGTATATTCATGACCACAATAAATAATTGTATTTTTATCTAATTCATTAATTTTTTGTAAACTGTTAAACATTTCATTTAATGTTCCTTCAAACACACGACCACAACCAAGTCTGAACAGTGTATCACCACAAAATAAAACACCATTGTTTTCATCATAGTAAATTATATGATCTAATGTATGTCCGGGTGTTTTTATTATTCTAAATGTATTTAAGCAGGAGTTGACCTCATCTCCATCACGTAAAACAAATCTTGTATTTTCAATCTGAGCACTTGGAGAGTGTATATTAACTTCTGGAAAAGCATTAAGTATTCCTTTTACACCTGATGTGTGATCTTTATGATGATGTGTAATAAATATATCTTCTATGGTTAAATTATTTTTAAGAGCAAAATTTAATATCGGATTACTATCAGCAGGATCTATAACACAGCTCTTAAGCGTGTTATTATATAAAACAAAAGAGTAGTTATCTTTTAATTGTTTAATAATTTCAACTTCCATCTAATAACTAATTTGCAATAACAGAATTTTTCGCAAAAACTTTTTTTGACGATTTAATTTTTATTGGTTCAAAATTTTTATAACTTAATAAAAAGATAGCTTCGTGGGTGAAAAAATTAACTCCAGCAACTGATTCACTTATATCGAATTGCCTACCTTTTGATGTTAATCCAATACTTTTTTCAATCACAATATTCATTTCATTACACAAATTCAAAAAATCCTTAATTGTAAAAAAATGAATGTTAGGTGTGTCATACCATGTATAAGGTAAACTTTCTGTTACTGGCATTTTTCCAGATATTAAAAGCTGTAATCTTATTTTCCAATGTCCAAAGTTAGGAAAAGAAACTATTGCTTTTGATCCTATTCTTAATAATTCAGAAAGAATTTCTTTGGGTTTCATCATTGCTTGCAAAGTTTGACTTAAAATTACATAATCAAAACTATTATTTGAATATTGGGACAAATCTAACTCTGCATTTCCATGTACAACATTGAAACCTCTTGCGATAGCATTTGCAGCCATATCTCTATTTAATTCAATGCCATGAGTTATCGCAT
>CABZFN010000040.1 GCA_902525035.1 uncultured Alphaproteobacteria bacterium
AAACACCTGCGATGGTTAGAGGAAATATCATCATTGTATAGGAATTCTCTGTAAAAAATATAGAAGCTAAAACCATAGTTGCTACAACTGTTACAACATAAGTTTCAAAAAGATCTGCAGCCATTCCAGCACAGTCACCAACGTTGTCGCCAACATTATCTGCAATAACGGCTGGATTCCTAGGATCATCTTCTGGAATACCTGCTTCAACCTTACCAACTAGATCAGCTCCTACATCAGCACCTTTAGTGAATATCCCTCCACCTAGTCTTGCAAAAATTGAAATTAATGATGCTCCAAATCCTAGTGAAACTAAAGGAGCTACAATCTCTCTACCTGGGAATGAACCAGAGTTATGCAAAACAAAATAAAAAATTGCAATTGAAAGGAGTGCAAAACCAGCAACTAACATACCAGTTACAGCTCCAGCTTTGAAAGATACTGATAAGCCTTCCGCAAGACTTTTACTAGCAGCATGAGTTGTTCTGACATTAGATCTTACAGAGATATTCATACCAACATAACCAGCAGCACCAGAAAAAAATGCCCCAATTAAAAAACCAATGCCTGAAGCTAAATCAAAAACTATCCATATTAGAGCAAAAATCACAACACCAACAATTGCGATAGTAATATACTGACGATTTAAATATGCCCTAGCACCTTCTTGAATAGCACTGGCAATTTCTTGCATTTTATCATTTCCAGAACCAAGTGATAAAATTTGTCTAGATGTTACCAGACCATAAAGAACGGCTGCTAGACCGCATAAAACAATTAATATCTGCAGTGTTGTCATTGAAAACTCCTTAAAATTTTGGGTGATATGTCAGAAACTATAGAAAAAATCAAGTTTTTAGGAGAAATGATCAAATTTCTTAAAGTTCTTCATGTCTAAATGTGAATCGAAATGAATTCCTTTTTCACTAATGATTTTACCTATTAACGTAATTTTAACATTATTTTTATTTGCAATACTCAAAATTTTATTTCTATTTTTCTGACTTGAAATGATTATCAATTCATAATCATCACCAGCATTTAAAAGGTTTTCTATTCCAAAATTATTTTTAAAATTGAGAATTTTTTTTGTCTTAAAAGTTAATGGAATTTTATTTACGTTAATTAATGCACCATATTTACCGTTTAACATATTAGTAAGATCTCCAATTAAGCCATCAGAAATATCCTTCATTGAATTTACATAACTTGCAATCGATGGTCCAAGTTTACAAGGTGTAGGATATAAATATTTTTTAATAAAATATTGATTTAAATTTGTATTTGATGTAATTTTTTTGTTTAAAATTTCTAAACCAATCTTTGACTCACCAATATTTCCAGTTAGTATGATATCATCATTTAAATTAAATTTATTTTGAAATATCTCTATTTTTTTTTTTATAGATCCAAAAAATGTTGAAGAAACAATAAGCTTATTTGATTTTGATAAATCCCCACCCAAAAGATAAAATCCATACTTATGTTGTATTTTTATTAATTGATTTGAAAATGATTTTAACCATTTTTCATTGATATAGTTTGGTAAATATAAATTCAAAAGATAAGAATGAGGTAAAGCTCCCATTGAAAAAATGTCAGATAAATTTACAGTTGTAATCTTTTGAGCTATTGACTTAGGATCATCATTAGAGAAAAAATCCATATCCTCAGAAATACTATCTGTAGTAACAGTAAGTTTATAATGTTTATTCTTTAAGTCTAAATATGCTCCATCATTTTCAAAATCAAATGTTCCCTTGTTTTTAAAATTTAATTTTTTTAAATATTTATTAATTATTAATTTTTCAGATATTTTATTTTTTAATAATTTCATTTTTATCTATGTATTTTTGAATTATAGCATTAATTAATTTAGTTTCTTTTTGAGAAACAAGACTTTTGCTAATATTTAGGTAATCGTTAAAAACAATTTTAACTTTATTTTTTTCAGTAATTAATAATTCTGCAATTATTGCGAATATTATTGATTTTAAAATATTGTCCCATTTTTCAAATCTACGGTTAATATCAATAAAACCATTTAAATCATCAATAATATTTTTTTTATCAATATTTTTTTTAAGACTAGAAAAAAGCCTATTTAAAAAATTTTTATTAAATTTAAGCTTAATTTCTTTATTCTCATCAATTACAGCAATATTAGTATCGTAAAAATGTTTTTGAAAATCATCAATACTTTCAAAAGAATCAATATGTAAGAATTCATTTTGAAAAATAAATTGAACAAATGCAAGTCTTGTTTGTGACCTGATATAATTTTGCATTTTTATTTCAATAACTTTATGCAGGCTAAAGCAGCTTCTTGACCTTTATTTTTTTGATTAATTTCACTTCTGATTTTTGCTTGCTCTAAATCGTAACAAGTTAAGATACCAAATCCAATTGGAACATTAAACATAACAGATAGATCCATAATTTTTCTAGCAGTTTCATTAGCAATAACTTCAAAATGATATGTATCACCTTTAATAATACATCCTAGAGAAATAAATCCATTAAAATTATCAATATTTTTTTTAATTAAATAGGGAATTTCAAAACAGCCAGGGACATTAATAACTTCATATTCATAACCATTTTCTTTTAGAGTGTTGCTTGCACCCAATTCAAGGTTTCTCGATATTTCTGTATAGTAATTTGCTGAAACTATTAAAATTTTATTATTCATATTTT
>CABZFN010000041.1 GCA_902525035.1 uncultured Alphaproteobacteria bacterium
GGCTGAAAATATTGTAAATATAAATAAATTAATTGAGAGCAAGTAATGGATATACACGAATATCAAGCAAAAAAAATATTGTCTGATTTTGGTGTTAAAATTCCGACTGGTGGTATTGTTTATAGTCCAGAAAATGCAGAAAATAAAGCTAGAGAAATTGGTGGTTCAAAATGGGTTGTAAAAGCCCAAGTTCACTCTGGTGCTAGAGGTAAAGCAGGAGGAATTATAATATGTAATTCTTCGTTAGAAGTTGCTGATGCAACTGATAAATTGTTAGGTAAAAAATTAATTACAAACCAAACTGGTCCAGAGGGTAAGATAATAAATAGAATTTATATTGAAGAAGCAACTGATATCAAACATGAATTATATTTAGGATTAGTGTTTGATAGATCTTCAGAAAGTATAATGGTTGTGGCCTCAACAGAAGGTGGAATGAGTGTCGAAGAAATTTCAAAAGATAAACCTGAAACAATTATACGATCTAAAATAGAAGTAGCAGTTGGTATTCAACAATTTCAAGCAAGAGAAATAGCTTTTGGTTTAGGTATTGAATCCAAATTGATATCAAGAGCTGCAAATACAATTATTGGTTGTTATAAAGCTTTTAGTGAGCTTGATGCAACAATGGTTGAAGTCAACCCATTAGTTGTATCACAACAAGATGAAATATTAGCATTAGATTGTAAAATGAGTTTTGATAATAATGCAATGTTTAGAAGAGATGAAATTGCAGAACTGAGAGATAAAACACAAGAAAATTCAAATGAAGTTTATGCTTCTGACAGAGGAATGAATTATGTAAGCTTAGATGGGAATATTGGTAATATTATTAATGGTGCAGGCTTAGCAATGGCTTCAATGGATATGATAAAACTTGCTGGTGGTGAACCTGCAAATTTTTTAGATGTTGGCGGAGGTGCAACACCTGAAAAAATTGTTAAAGCTTTTAAATTAATCTCTATGGACACAAAAGTTAAGGTAATTTTAGTTAATATCTTTGCAGGGATTAACAGATGTGATTGGGTTGCAGAAGGAATTGTTCAAGCTTTATCACAAATTGAAATTAAACATCCTTTAGTTATACGTTTAGCTGGAACTAACGTCGAAAAGGGAAATGAAATACTTAAAAAAAGCAATATTAATTATATTGAAGCATCAACTTTAGAAGATGCAGCAAATAAAGCAGTGAAGGCTCTTGGATAATTATGTCTATAATCATTCATAAAAATACAAAGATTTTAGTACAAGGTTTCACCGGAAAAATTGGAAGTTTTCATGCTGAAGAAATGATTAAGTATGGTTCTAACGTTGTTGGCGGGGTAACACCTGGTAAGGGTGGTATGACTCATTTAAATCTTCCTGTTTTTAATACTGTTAAAGAAGCTGTAGATCAAACAGGTGCATCAACATCAATTTTATTTGTTCCACCAGCCTTTGCAACAGATTCAGCAATGGAAGCTGCTGATGCAGGTATTAAAACATGTGTGGCTATTACTGACGGTATTCCTTCTCATGATATGGTTAAAATAAAAAGATATATGAGAAGATATCCAAAAGATAAAAAAATGGGATTAGTAGGTCCGAATTGTGCAGGAATAATTAGCCCTGGTAAATCTATGTTAGGTATTATGCCTGGTCACATTTACAAAGAAGGTAAAATAGGAATAGTTAGTAGATCTGGCACTTTGGGATATGAAGCTGCACAACAACTTAAAGATTTGGAAATTGGTGTTTCAACAAGTGTAGGTATAGGAGGCGATCCAATAAATGGAAGTTCTTTTAGAGATATAATTGAAAAGTTTGAAAATGATGATGAAACTATTGCAGTTTTAATGATAGGTGAAATAGGTGGCCCACAAGAAGTTGAAGCTGGACAATTTGCTAAAGAAAATATGAGTAAACCAGTAATTGCCTATATAGCAGGACTAACAGCACCTAAAGGTCGTGTGATGGGGCATGCTGGCGCAATTGTTTCTGCTTATGGTGAAAGCGCAATAGAAAAAGTAGAACTTCTTAAAGAGTGTGGAGTTACAATTTCCAAAAACCCTTCTGTAATGGGTGAAACTGTAAAAAAAGTATTAGTAGAAAATAATTTGAATTAATATAATTAAAAAATAATGAAATTTTTATATAAAAATGAATTCTGGATGTTAATATTTTCTCTAGGTGTTCTTTATTGGTTATTTAATCCATCAGTCTTAACAACCTTAGTTATGATTGTACCATTGCTATTGGCCGTTTCTTCCCGTAAATAAAGCTAAGTTTTATACTTACTGATGCATGAACGTTTATCGTATTTATAGTTAAAAAATGAAATTGTATCTTATTAGACATGCAGAGTCAGAAGCTAATTCAGCATCAGATTTAGATAATCCAACTTATTATTATGATGCAAGAATTACTCAAAGAGGAGTTGAGCAAGCAAAAAAATTAAATAATAGAATTAAAAATCTCAAATTTGATAATTATTTTTGTTCCCCCTTAACAAGAACATTG
>CABZFN010000042.1 GCA_902525035.1 uncultured Alphaproteobacteria bacterium
TGTCGTTAATTTGTTGTTTTATTTTTTTTAAATTAAAAAAAAGAGCTTTTTGAGATGCGGTTGAACCTGTTCTTACTACAGACCAATTTTTTAAAATATAATCTTGTATCGACGCTCTTATCCACCAAGAGGCATAAGTTGAAAGTCTAAAGTCTTTTGATGTATCAAATTTCTCAAGAGCATGCATTATTCCTAAAACACCTTCATGTATTAGATCATCAATTGGAAGTCCGTAACTCGAATATTTTCTAGCATAAGAAACAGCAAGACGGAGATAAGAATTTAGGATTTTTTGAAGTGATTTTGGAGTTTTATTATCTCTCCAATCATTTATTAAAAAGAATTCTTCATCTTTCTCAAGAATTGCAGCCTTTTTTGAAAGCTCAATGAGGTTGCTGGAAAAGAAGTATTTGTTATTAGACATACTATATTATACGTGCATATTTGTGATTGGATCATTTATTTTGAAAAATATCAAAAATTTCCCCGTTTTCTCCGAAAATTCCACACAAAATACTTTTGTTGGATAAAGGTTGTTTAAATAAAGTGCAAACAATATTCTTATTAGAAATTTCTATGTTATTTGAGTGATCTGATTCATATCCTCTAACTATTCTACTAAATGTATTATATGGTTCATTGATTTTAGAAAAGTTTTGAAAACCCCACCAAAAGCAATCATTTTGAGCAGAGAGTGGTCTTGTTATATCTACACCTCTATTAACAAATAATATTTTTTTTGTATAAGAATAAGCAGCGTGTTTTAAATTCAAAAAATATTGAGTATGTCCGGGATATGTTTGTAAAACTTTATTTAAATTAGAAGTCCATCTTGAGATATTAAGAGTTCCAGAAGTTGCTATACTTGTAACTTCACTTTCAGTAAATCCATATGATTTTATTGTATTATTAACTCCATGATCAAACATCCATTCTATAATTTCAACTGGATTAGGAGCAAGTTGAAGCTGTAATAATTTACTAAACATTTCTTCTTGAGCTCCTCGTAAAAAAATGATGTTTTCTGGTTTTAATTTAAACTTAGACATTAGATTAAATCTCAAGTTTATAACGCTGGTTAGTGTTTCTTTGGAATTTTCACCTAAACCAACTATATTTCCAAGAGGAACAGGATCAGAAGAGCTATTTAATAATCAACCTACAGATATCAGCATAGGTAAGGGATATATTCTAATTGAAGGTAATGATGTTGCAATCTTAAATTTAGGAACAAGACTTGAAAAATGTATTGAAGCTAGTAAGTTTCTTAATGAAAATAATATTTATCCTACTATTGCAGATGCAAGATTTGCAAAACCACTAGACACACAATTAATAGATGACTTATTAAATAATCATAAGTATATTTTAACTATAGAAGAAGGTTCTATAGGTGGATTTTCATCTCATGTTTTACATTATGTCCATAATATAAGATCAAAAAAGGATAATGTTGTGATAAAAAATTTAATTTTTCCAGATCGTTTTGTTGAACATATGACACCAGATGAACAATATCAAGATATTAAAATGGATACGGAATCAATAATCAGAAAAATTAATAATTTTTATGAAAATAAAATTGTTGATATAAAAAATTTTAAATCAAAATTTTAATTTTTAATAAAAGTTAAATTGAAATTTAAAAATGAAGAAAATTAAAATTTTACACAAAAGTTTTTCTAAACCGATAAGCTGTTTGACTGCCTACTCTCCATCAATTGCAAATATTTTAGATGGAAAGATTGATTTAATACTGGTTGGAGACTCTATAGGTTCAACACTCTATGGGATGAATAATACTCAAGGAGTTACTATGGATATGATGAAAAATCATGGGGCAGCTGTAAATAAAACAATTAAGAAAAGTTTAAAAGTATTAGATATGCCTTATAAAACATATGATAATAACTCTTCTGATCCTGTTCCTCTTGGAAATCTAAAAGCAGATGGTGTGTCATTAATCTTGCAAGATAATTCAATCATATTAGATAATTCTCTTTGGTTGCTAGGTGCCATAACTATAAAATTTGGTAATGTGGCTAAATAAGTAATATCAAATGAACCAGCATGAGTAGGGCCATCTGATCCTACTAACCCTGCTCTATCAATTGCAAATCTAACAGGTAATTTTTGAATAGCAACATCATGCACTATTTGATCGTAAGCTCTTTGTAAAAAAGTTGAATAAATTGCAACAAATGGTTTGAAACCCTCTGTCGCCAATCCAGCTGCCATTGTAACAGCATGTTGTTCAGCAATACCAACATCAAAAAATCTTTTTTCAAAATTTTTTTGGAATAATTTTAATCCTGTTCCAGACATCATAGCAGCTGTTATTGCTACAATTTTTTCATCATTTTCGGCAAGTTTTGATAATGTTTCACCAAAAACATTTGAATAGGATTTTAAATTTGTTTTTTTAACTGAGTTCCCAGTGTTAATATCAAACTTT
>CABZFN010000043.1 GCA_902525035.1 uncultured Alphaproteobacteria bacterium
TATGTATCTAATAATCTTATAGGAATTTTTAGTGATCCGTCCATTGCAATACGAATTAATTTATCTTCAATATATGGGTTTGTAAAACGACTTAAAACATCGTTTTTGTAAGATAAGATATCAAAATCTTCATTCTTTTCAAGAATTGAAAGAACTTCATTGTCTAAAAAATTAGATATAAAGTTGTAACAATTTTTATCCTCTATTGCTTCATGTACGTAGGTATGTCCTAATAAAGTTCCTATGTATGCCAAAGAAGAATGAGCTCCATTTAAAATCTTTAATTTAATATTTTCGTAAAAACTAACATCATTAACAAAACTTATCTTCTTATTATTTAGAAGTCTTCTAAGATCAACATTATCAGATTGTATATACCAATCTCTATAAGGTTCAGTGACAACTATTGAGTTATCTTCATAAGGAATACTAAAAAAATTTGGATGCTTATTATTATTAGGCACAATTCCATCAATCATTGATAAAGGAAATTCTACATTAGAGAGAAACCAATTTAAACATTCTGGATATATTTTGTTCAAAAATTCATATATTAAGTTTTTAAGAATGTTGCCATTCTCAGATAAATTATCACAACTCAAAATAATTATTTTTTTTTTATTTAATTTAAATCTATGAATTAATCCAAAAGAAATATGACCAATAACCGTATTCAAGTTTCTATCTTCTAAATCATTTCCTCTCTTAATAATTTTATTGGTCCAAGATATTTTCCACCAAAATGGAGTTTAGGTTTTCAATTTTCTTCTATGGAAATTGCAGATGATGAAAATTCACAAAAGTTATACTTAGAATTTTTAAATAAATGTAAGGAATTAAAAATTCCATTAAGTAGTTTGCACTTTGGTTCTGGATATACTTTGCATGGCAAGAAAAGATATATGTTTAAATGGAATAAAAAAAAATTTCCTGAACCAAAATTATTTTTAGATAAAATTAAACATTACGGTATACACCTAACTGCTAATTTAAAACCAGCAATATTAACTTCACACCCATTTTATAAAAAAGCAGCAAAAGATAAAATTTTTATATCATACAATAATAATAAACCACTTGTAATTCAATTTTGGGATGAAACTGCTAGTATAATTGATTTTACTAAAAAAACCGGAGCTGCTTGGTGGAAAAAATATGTTACAAAATACATATTATCAAATGGTTTTGATACAATTTGGAACGACAACAATGAATATGATCTAGAGGGTAAAGATGCTTATTCATTTTATTTAAATAAAAAAGTAAAAACAAATTCTTTACTTCCGTTACAAGCTATTTTAATGTCTAAAGCCAGCTCTGAAGCTACAAGAAATTACTATCCACGAATAAGAAATCATGGAGTTACCAGATCTGGCACATTAGGAATTCAACGTTATGTAGAAACGTGGACAGGCGATAACGACACATCTTGGCATTCATTAAAGTGGAGTGCATCTATAGGTTTAGGTTTATCCTTGTCAGGAATTGGATTTTTTGGACATGATATAGGTGGATTTACCGGAAAAAAAACTTCTAGAGAATTAATGATACGTTCTCTTCAACTCATGTTATTTCATCCTCGGTTTCATATGAATTCATGGAAGCCAAATACCAAAAAACAAAATAAAAATAAGAATATACTTAATCTAAATAATACTAATTTACCTTGGCTATATAATGATACTATTCCAACAGTTACAAAATTAATTCAATTACGATACCAACTTCTGCCAATTCTTTATTCAGCAATATGGCGTTTTTATAAAGAAGGTGAACCAGTAATAAGGCCATTATTTTTAGATTTTCCAGAGAAAGAACATTTTCAACAAGAAGAAATTTTTTCTGTAAACGAAAGAATTATTGTGGCTCCAGTTTTAGAAAAAAATAGAAATAAAGTAAAAGTATTCCTTCCTTTTTGTGAAGAAGGTTGGTTTGATTATTTTAATTTAAAATTAATTTCTAATGGTGGATGGGTAAATATAAATGCACCAATTAATAAACTTCCAATAATTATCAGGGGTGGTACAATAATACCCAAATTAAAATTAAATTTTTACGAGCCGCATTTAGCTCCAATAAAAGAAGTAGTAATTTTTCCTTCTTTAACTGATATTTCTTTTAAGCAAAAAAATTTACCAATAT
>CABZFN010000044.1 GCA_902525035.1 uncultured Alphaproteobacteria bacterium
AATGTCAATAGGAAGAAAACCAAACACTGAGGGACTGGGTCTCGAAAAAATTGGAATTAAATTAACGGATAAAAAATCTATTGAAATTAAAGATAACTTTAAAACTTCTGTAGAAGGAATCTATGCCATTGGTGATGTAGTACCAGGTCCAATGCTAGCACACAAAGCTGAAGAAGAAGGAGTAGCTTGTGTTGAATTTATAAACGGTCAAAAACCTCATATAAACTATGAAGCTATACCAGCGATTGTTTATACTAATCCAGAAATTGCATCTGTAGGTAAAACAGAAGAACAACTCAAGCAAGAAAAGAAAGACTTCAAGGTTGGAAAATTTCCTTTTATGGCAAATGGTCGTGCCTTAACCACTTCTGCATCAGAGGGATTTGTTAAAATTTTAGTTGATAAAAAAACAGATGAAATTTTAGGTGCTCATATAATCGGTCATGATGCTGGACAACTGATTGCAGAAATTGTTACTACAATCGAATTTGGTGGAAGTGCAGAAGATATTGCAAGAGTATGTCACGCTCATCCGACAACTAGTGAAGCAGTAAAAGAAGCAGCTCTAAGTGTTGATGGCAGAGCCATACATATTTAAATTTTAGCTAGATCCATTCCTTTTTTATATTTTTTTGATGCCTGTTTTACAACTGCTTGACCACACCTCATAACTTTTCTTTTATGATCAAATGTCATTTTTGGCTCTCCATGTAATTTCCAACCATTAGATAATGCCTCTGTTACTCTTTGACAAAAATCAACAGTATCATCATCAGTAATAAATCTATAACCTTTCATGTATGCTCCTTTTTGTATTAATTTATTTGATCTAGAATTTTTAATTGTTCCTTTGATTTTAAACCAATAAATGTTTCAAACTCTATGAGAAAATCATCATAACTCATATTAAAATTTTTCCTAAAAGATTCTCTCCATCCTTGGTGGATTTCTCCTTCTTCCCTTTTTTCTAATTCAAGCTCAGCAATATCTTCATAAAAATCAAAGAATACTTTTTGATTAGATCCACTTAAAGAAGCAAGGTACGCTGTTGCCCACATACCGCCATCATACTCGAAGCCTTGATCACATTTACTGCGCAGTTTTATGGCATCTTCTACTCTTTCTACATCTTTGAGTCTAATTCCTTTTTTTGCACATTTGCGAAAGGACTTTAGTGTTTGTTTCATAATTTTTTTATAATCAGCTAAATTATTTTTTCCAATAATATAATAACCAAAATATTCTGCCCCACCTTCTTCAATCCACATTGGCATATCATCATTAAATTTATACTGGGGAACACCAAAACGTTTTTCATCTTCAAAAAAAATTTTTTTCATATTTTGATAAACATGAAAATATTCATGTGCTACTATTTTTGCAACACTCCACGCTTCATTCTTATAACCCTTCCACCAACATTTATTACCCTCAATACTTCCTTTTAATGTTTCAGGTGAAAAATAGGCAGACGCTACACATTCTTTGAACCATTTTTTGTTATCACCTCCACCCACTTTTAAACATTCTTCATTGAAATTTTCCCCACGATTTACTTCACACCAATTTTGAGCAACTTTTTTTAGATTAGATTTTTTTTCATTCCAGATAATAACATGAGTTTCCGCAATAGGTTTTTGACCAAGCTCTAGGTAGGAATATTCAAGGGTTTCCATAAATAAACTGTGAAGATCATCAGGGACTCCTTTATATTTTGGAAATATAATTTTTTCCTGCCCATACCAGTCAGGTATTCTATATTCATATTCAACCATATTGACTGAATTGTCATACTCTCTTTCTCCTTCATCATTTGTAACAAAGGCAATATTTTCCCAAATAATTTTGTCGTTAACAGCAAAGGGTTCACACTTACCTGAAATATTATTTTCTTTTCTCCATTTCTCACAATCTTTAAAAGCTGCTTTTTTTGCTTTCTCTTCTGAATTTTCACCAATAGTCATTCCGTATTCACATTCACCGTCGCTGACTACAACATAAAATGCAGCATGTTGATTTTTTGCCTCTTCTTGATATTCTTTAAATGGTTCATCCATTATCCAACCACATATTTGAGGATTGGCAAATAAATTCTGAGAATTAACT
>CABZFN010000045.1 GCA_902525035.1 uncultured Alphaproteobacteria bacterium
GAGGGTTGGTACTATGATAGGATCATGGAAGAACTAGGTCCTATAAATTATTATGTAAACAATAAACTTGATTTTCCAATACACGTTACAGATGATGATTTAACTGGTACGTTTAGATTTATAAATGCTTTAAAACATTTTAACTTTGATAAAAATATTTCTCCCAAACAAATTGGTCAAACTTGGTTAAATTATTGCATAGAAAACCAGACAGTACTTGCTTGGGCTGGAAAGGGAGTCTTAACTGAAGAAAGTGCCTACATGAATCTTAAACAAGGTATTCATGCACCTGAAAGTGGCTCAATTGCTCAAAATGGTAAAGTAATTGCTGAACAAATTGGAGCACAAATATTTATTGATGGTTGGGGAATGGTATCTCCTGGAGATCCAGAACAAGCCGTTGATTTAGCAAAAAGAGCAGGAAGTGTTAGTCATGATGGCGAGTCTGTTTACGGTGCTCAAGTTGTTGCTGCAATGGAAGCTATGGCATTTATTGAAAATGATATAAAAAAAATTATCGAAGAAAGTAAAAAATTTGTACCAACTGACTCAACAATTTACAAACTCATATCAGATATTCAGGATTGGAGTTCTGGTAATTTAAATTGGGAGCAAGCAAGATCTAAAATTGAAGATAAGTATGGATACAGTAAATTTCCAGGAAATTGTCATATCGTACCTAACCATGCACTCATTATCTTAGCTTTACTATTTGGAGATGATGATTTTCAAAAATCATTAATGATAGTTAATACTGCTGGTTGGGATACAGATTGCAATTCAGGAAACGTCGGCTGTATTTTAGGCATTAAAAATGAATTAGAAGGTATCCAGAAGGGTCCAGATTATCTAACACCAGTTAATGATATAATTTATTTACCAACTGCTTATGGCTCTGAAACCATGACTGATGCATTATTAGAAAGTCAAAACATTATTAATATAACAAGAAGAATGAATGGCCTTGAAAGTAAGGTTGTTAAAAATAATGCAAGATATAACTTTGAAATGGAAACTGCAACCCAAGGGTGGATGGTTGATAAAACGAATGATAACAATCTAAATACTAGTTTATCTAATGTTGAATTTAAATCTGATAATGGAACAAGGGCATTACAAGTTAGCTTTACTGATTTATCTTTTGGGCTTTCAAGTGAAGTTTTTGTTGATAGTTTTTTTCCAGAATGGTTTACTAAATTAGAAGGCTATCAAGTACAACGATATTTTCATTATGACTATGTTGCTTGTCCTACAGTTTACACGGGACAAAAGATAAAAACAGAAATTGTTTCAAGATCTGAAAAAGATCTAAGAATTAATTTATTTATAAAATATTGGGGTGACGGTGATAAATTAATTAAAATTTCCTCAGAAGATTATAATCTCAAAGGTAATGAAAATTGTGTTATAGAGTGGATTGTTCCTGATACATTTTCTAACCCTATTGGCCAAATTGGGATAAGCATAAACTCTGATGAAAATATTTCTGGAAAATTATTAATTAATTATTTAAAAATATTTGGTTCCCCAAAAATGATATTCAAAAGACCAGATCATATAGATGAATTTAAAAGAGGTATTTTTTACAAAGAGGAAGTTTATGGCCAATTATGGAAAAGAGCTTGGGTAAATGATGTAGATAAATGGCAATACCGTCACAACGAGTCGTTTAAAGTTGTCAGAGGTATAGGTCGTGGTCATATAATGACTGGAAGTGAAACATGGAAAGATTATTCAATTTCAGCAAAGATTTCTATCCCTCTTGCATCTGCCGGAGGTTTGATACTTAGATCTCAAGGACTTAAAAGATATTATTCTCTTGAACTTACAAAAGAAAACAAACTTAAAATTAATAAAATGGAATACGACTTGAAAACTCTCAAAGAAATTGATTTTGATCTTGAATTCTTTAAGGACTATGAATTAAAATTTAAGGTTGATGGTAATAAATTACAAGGTTTTGTTGATAATAAATTATTAATTGAAGTTGAAGATAAATCGAACCCATATGAAGAGGGAATGATAGGATTTTTAACTGAAAATGGTGCTATTCAAAGTGATTCAATATCAATAGAATAAAATAGATAAAGAGGAGGAATCATGAA
>CABZFN010000046.1 GCA_902525035.1 uncultured Alphaproteobacteria bacterium
AAAAGAATATTATGCGTTAAGAACTCATCTAGGGTTGGTCTCTGACCATGCTAAAAAACTAATTAAGCAAAAAAATTTACCTGAATGGCTTATAAAATATCCGAGTATGTTTCCAGATGCGAAAAAAGAATACGACCCTCAAGAATTTTTAACTAACTTAAATGAAGAAGAAATTCGACTTATGTCTGAATTTCTAGGTATTAAACCTTATAAGCCAAATGGATTTACATCACAAATTTTAATATCTGCAATTAATCCTGAAACAAATAAAGTTGAAGAATATTCTGTGAGTCGATTAAATAATAATAAAGACACAGTAAATGCAAGATTAATTTCTAATCCCCAAGGAGGAATTGTTAAACTTCAAACGCAAGATATAATAGTTAACAAAAAACTTCGTCCTTCATGGATTAATTATTCTGATCCCTTAACAAACAATGTTAGAGGTATGAGTTTTGATGCCGTCAAATGTCTTAGTAACTCTCTTTTTGTTACTATAGTTGCAACAATTATAACAGTTTTGATAAATTCAATGGCAGCATTTGCATTATCAAAATACAAATTTAATGGTCAAATAATTTTCTTCATAATTATTTTGGCGACTCTAATGGTTCCTGCTTCAGTATTAATAGTTGGTATATTTAAAATGGTTTCTATGACAGGATTAAATGGATCTTTGTGGGGTGTTATTATACCTGGTGCTGCTACACCTACAGGTGTTTTTATGCTTAGACAATATATGCTAACAATACCAGATGAGCTTTTAGAAGCTGCCAGAATGGATGCAGCAAGTGAATGGAGTATTTATTGGAAAATTGTTTTTCCTCTTGCTCTTCCTGCTATTGCTGTTCTAGGGATACTGTCAATTATTTGGAGATGGAATGATTTAATTCTTCCAATGATCGCAGTATCGACTACAAAAACTGCTTACACTATCCAGCTTTGTTTACTTGATTTTCAAGGTGAATATGTTGCTCAAGAACACTATAGACTAGCTATGACTGTTGTCAGTTTAATACCTACAACTTTGGTATTTGTATTTTTACAAAGATACATAACCACTGGAATTGCAAACACGGGTATTAAATAATTATGGCTACACTTGAAATAAAAAAAGTAAGAAAAAATTATGGAACCTTAGAAGTAATTCACGGTATTGATCTTTTCATTAATAATGGAGAATTTTGTGTTTTAGTTGGCCCATCAGGTTGTGGTAAATCAACATTATTAAGAATGATAGCTGGACTTGAACAGATTACAAAAGGAGATATTTTGATTGATAATCAAGTTGTAAATAATATTTCTGCAGCAAGAAGAGGCTTAGCAATGGTTTTTCAATCATATGCTTTATATCCTCATATGAGTGTTAGACAAAATTTAGCTTTTGGACTGGAAAATTTAAAAATGAAAATTGATGAAATTGATAGACGTATTTTAGAAGCTGCAAGACTACTTAGAATGGAGGAATACTTACAAAGAAAACCTGGCCAATTATCTGGGGGACAAAAACAACGAGTTGCAATTGGGAGAGCAATAGTAAGAGAACCATCAATATACTTATTTGATGAACCACTTTCTAATTTAGATGCTGAACTTAGAGTTGCAACGCGAGTTGAATTAAAGGCATTACATGCAAGGTTAGGTAATACTATGATTTATGTAACTCATGATCAAGTAGAAGCAATGACAATGGCTGATAAAATTGTAGTAATGAATGATGGTATTATTGAGCAAGTTGGAGCACCTTTAGAATTATACAACAAACCATCTAATAAATTTGTAGCTGGTTTTATTGGGTCACCAAAAATGAATTTTATACAATTTGACTATCTTCCAAATTTGTTAAAAGAAAAAGCACCGTCTAACTCAATAAGTCTTGGAATAAGACCTGAGCATCTATCAATTAAAGATGAAAATTCGTTATCACTAAATGTAGAAACAGTTGAACAATTAGGTTCTGATAGTTTTTTGTATGGAACAACCTCAGGAGAACAAAAAATTTCAATTAAACTAAATTATCAAACTGATATTCAGGCTAATCAATCAATTAAGGTTGGGTTTAAACTAGATGATGCTCATTGGTTTGATAAAGACGGTATT